>CAYWZW010000062.1:0-32741 GCA_964462945.1 uncultured Pirellulales bacterium | reverse complement strand
CGCGGCCCGGCCTGCCGTAAATGGTGTTCCGGAATCCGCCGATCATCAGGTTGTATAAAGTCAGGCCCTCAGCTTTAAGGCGATCAGTACGGGCGCGCAGGTCGGCCTCTTCCCAGGGAATGCGCGGCCCTCCGCCCAGCACGTAGTCCACACCGAGCTGTTTGATCCGCCGGACGCCGTCCTCCTCCTGGCCTTCAGGGGCCCGCCCGCCATCCCCCAAGCCCAGGCAAAGCTTTGGCGTATCTGGACTTTCGATAATCGGCCACTGTTTGACAACCGGTTGCGCTGCTACCACGGAAGGGCCCAGAGCCATTGCCCCCGCCGCCTGCATTATTCTTCGTCGCGACAAATTCATGGTCATGAGGTGTATCTCCTTCAGTTTACCTTCATCATTGGACATTCGCCGTTCGATATTCGATATTCAATTCAGAGCTCGTTCCTTAATGATGAATGTCGAATAACGAATACCGAATATCGAAGTAAAAAGCACTGCGTCCTGCTTTTTGCCCAATCCGCCTTATCGTATCTTCTGAGCTTCCTGTGTTCAATGAGTTTCGAGAGAATTTTGACAGATGACAGTGTGTCTGCTCAAAGTACTCCATATTCGGATGCGATTGTCCTGGCCTTTGATATGGGAAAGTTGTTAGAATATTCAAGATATGATGTCGTTCTGAGAATTGGAAGAAACGCGGTTTGAAGCAACCAGAGTTTGAGGAAGGTCAAGAAATGCTATCGCCAAGAAAAGAACACACACGGTTGGCATGCCCAGAGAAGAGCAACCCGCTAAAGAACCAAAGCAGATGTCGCTGGCTCGCCCAACGTCTGGCGGGCTGGTTTACGTGGATATTCCCGGCAGGGGGACTGTTGGCGCTGATATGGTTCCTGGTTCGGGTGATCCCGAAACCATCACGGGCCACGTATCCATGTCAGCGGGCGGCTTTTCCGCTGGCATCCGGCTTCATCGTTTGGCTGGCCGGCGCGATCGGCTCGATCACGGCCATTCGCAGGGCAAAAAGCTGCCTGGCACATTCGCGCTACATACTATGTGCAGTGCTCGTGGCCGTCAGCATCGGATCGATATGGTTCGCTCAGAGCATTACGACGGAAGAAACGGTCCTTGCCGATGAGCCAATTGCCAATGCTCCGATGGGAATGGCCAAAGGGATTTATCCCGGACGCGTTGTGTGGGTGCACGACCCAAATGCCACGGATTGGGACGGCCCTGGAGATGGCCACTGGTGGGAAAGCGACCACACGAGTCAGGCGGTGGTGGACAAGATGATGAGCAGGGCTGTACAGGCGCTCAGCGGCGAACAAAGCGATGCAGCCGCATGGGACAAGCTCTTCAAGCATTTCAACAAGATGCACGGCAAGCCGGAGGTCGGATACAAATCAGGCGAGAAGATCGTCATCAAGGTGAATTTCGTAGGTTGCATAAGAATTTGGAACAGCAGCGCAGTCGCAAATATTGAGGACTATAACCTGGGGACCCCTGATTATATGAACACCTCGCCGCAAATGATCATTGCCTTGCTGCGGCAGCTTGTGAATGAAGCCGGTGCCAACGAGACCGACATCACGGTCGGTGACACTCTGTGCTACTTTCCGAACGAGTTCTACAATGTATGCTACCAGGAGTTCCCAAATGTTCGGTACATGGAATACTTGGGCCGGTTCGGCCGAACTGCTGCAAAGTCGTCATCGGTTCCCCTCTACTGGAGCACACCGGATGCGGCGGGAACGGCAACAGACTATGTGCCTGCGTCCTACGTAGAGGCCGAATACCTGATCAACCTGGCGAATCTCAAAAGCCACAACGACGCGGCCGGCGTCACGCTCTGCGCGAAGAACCATTACGGTTCGCTGGTCAGGAAGCCCGCTCGCGCGCCGGGTTACTACGATTTGCACAAAGATCTGCCGTTTACCACGCCGGGGATGGGACATTATAGGCCCTTGGTGGACCTCATGGGGCACAAGCACCTTGGCGGCAAGACATTGCTCTACTTGATCGACGGGCTCTATGCCGGCAAACATGCAAAGGAAAGAGCGCCGAGGAGATGGAACAGCCAGCCGTTTGACGGAGACTGGAGTTCAAGTCTGTTTGCCTCGCAGGACCCGGTGGCGATTGATGCGGTCGGCTTCGATTTTCTGTGGGCCGAGTGGGACGATGCTCCCCACCAGTCCGGCACAAACGATTACCTCATCGAGGCCGCATTGGCGGACAATCCGCCTTCGGGCACATTCTATGACCCTGACCACAAGGGGGGTGTTACTCGTCTGGCAAGCCTGGGGGCTTACGAGCACTGGAACAATCCGACGGATAAGCAATATTCCCGCAATTTAGGAACGGGCACGGGCATAGAATTGGTAAAGCTGACGGGGACTCTCCAGAATGAAGCGGCCACGGTGGCTCTCGGTTCTATCTGCAGGCGAATTGCGGTGTCATCGTGGATAAGCGAAGGGAATTCACACTGATCGACCTCCTGGTGGTGGTTGCCATCGTTGCACTGCGGCACATTCAGAGTTACATGCCCAGAAGCGACCACCGAGCCTAACTTCCTGATTTCTCGAAGGTTATCAAGTGCGCCTGACAGGGTTCGAACCTGTGACCTCCGGTTCCGTAGACCGACGCTCTATCCAATTGAGCTACAGGCGCAGAGACATTTAAGCGTTTACACTATAGTCATCTGTCAACGAGCGTGTCAACGGAAATATCGTCGGGCCGGCGAAGAAACCGGCCGCCTCGCCTTACTTGATTCTCAGTGAATCCTTATCGGGCAGTTTTGGAAAGGACGCATGGGGCTCGGCTTGATACCAGAACGCAACGGAAGAAAGGTCGTCCTCCAACGGCAAATATCTTCCTTCGCTCTTCCATCCCAGAGCCTGCATCGTAACTCTCAGGTCCTTCTCAAATCTGATCGGGTCCATAATGTGCCAGCGGTACAGGCTAAAGCGCGGCTGTTTTTCCGACTTTATCACCTGCGGCATACCGGTGTAAGGCGCGTTAAATTCCTGATATTCACGCGTTCCCGGTTTCTCAAAGCCATAGGAGCCGCAAAAATAATCTTCCGTTCCGGTCCCGCAAATCGTCGGAAATTCCTTGTCACCATCTATGTAAAACTTAATCTCGCCTTCACCCCACCACCCGGGGCTGTTCGAACCCCACGTCATATACGTTCCGATGTAGTGTCCCTGCCCCCGCACGTCGTCGAGAATCGTGTAAACCTCTTTGGCGGGAACCGGATTGACACGGCGGAACTGCGCGTGAAAGTAAGCCATGTCTTGCGGAATACCAGTCAACGTGTAGTCAATCTGGTAGTACAGCACCATCGCCTTTTCGTCGATATTGGTCATCGTCATCTTGTAACCTTTGCGAAAGGGCATCTGCCAATAGCAGTTGAACCCACTGCCGGGATTCACGCAGACCGCCGATGACGTGACTGTGGTGTATTGTCCCAGGCCGCACGCAAAGAAATCACCCGCCGGACATTCAACGGAGGGAGTCTCCTCGCCGTCCCAGTATATCCGCAGAATATTGAACCGATTGTTTCCGGTCGGAGTCATCCAAATGTGCTGAATTGCGCCCGAGCCCTGAACGTCGGCCATCACAAAGGTCTGGCCGGCCTCGATCCTGACGGAGGGGGAAATCTTCCAGCCCTGCCCCAACTCACGAGCCGCATTCGCTCCGGTCCCTTCCGTCGCCATGCCTGCCTTGCCCTTTTCACCCGTGAAACTTTCCGGACTGATCGAGCGTGTTTCGGCGTCTGACAGGCGAGGCAAATTCCCAAGGCTCATTTTCAAACCGTCAAATTTCAGGTTCTGCCTGCATCCGGTCGTCGAGAAGGCAAGCAACAATAAGGCACCAGCCAACCAGACGCCGAGCGTTTTTTTTGTCATTGTCACACTAAACTGTGCCATTCGTCTTTCCACAAATTCCATAATCTGTCCTTTCCTAATTGGTTAACCATCACTACGGATATTAGTCACTCAGCTCGACGCCCCGAAGCACCAATCGGTCAAACCGATACGGCGACTCGTTTGCCGCCCAGGCCATGCCCCGAAGCAGCAGGATGCGAAAGTACGGATCATCGAACGTCCAGGTATAATGCCCAAGAATACAACTGAAAACACGTCCTTTACCGGACTGGTAGGTGTAGAACATCGGTTCGGGTCCGGTCTGGTCGGAGTCCTTGCTAATCGTCTCGTCGGACGTTGCTAATACCGTGACTTTGGTGCGGTCTCCCTTCAAAGGCCAGTAGGCTTCGTCCAGCAAACGAATTGACTGAGGCAGTCCTAAACAAATCGGGTGGTCCGATGCAGCAATCTTCAGGTCCACCGAGCCGTGACGCCATCGCGTGTAATCGTATTCCCACGCCAATCCTATGAGCTTTGTCATCTGCTCCGTGATATTCATGCCCTTGGGAATGATCACGGCCGGGTGCAGGATGACAAAGCCTCCGCCGCGAGACAAGAACCTTTCCAGGTCCTTAAGTTTCTGTTCATCATACTGGACGTAACAGAAGACAGCGACCAAATCAGCCGTCTCAAGCTGCTCTTTGCTCGGCCATCCGTAGGCCGTTGAGACTCTCACGTTCGGCGCTCCGGCCAGCGCTCTTCTCCGGTTGCCCTGCGGCGGGGAGCCATAGAGGTTCACCTGATTTTCTTGCCCAGCCTCTTTGCCGCCAAGCAGCACCGCCCATCGCTTTTGCCACAAAGGATAATCGTGCTCGTTGGGGCCGTGGTCCTTCTCGAACGCAACAAGAACAACGTCAAGCTCCCGCAGTTCCTGCCTTGCCGGCGGTTTTGGAGCTTTGGCAAGGACCGCTTCGACTTCGGTTCGGCTGCGAGGTTTTGGCGCCTCAGCCGCAGACAGGTTCGACACGATCTGCAAGCCGGTCGCCATCACCACCAGTACACAGACAGCCACTATGCTTCTCATGACTTCTCCCTTCTAATTTGCGACATCCACGGTGAGCCATATCTCCTGTTCAGCACAAATACTACCTCCTTCTGACCCGGCAGACGATGATTATCAGGTCTTGCCAGATATTGCTGTAATCGGGCAGAATTTGCAAGGAAAAAAAAGAGAGAATGAAGGACCGGATTCCGGCTAAGCTCTCTTGGGCAGCCCATTCACAAACGCCCGAGGGGGCGCCGCTCTGAGATTGCCTGCGAAAATTTCGTACACTTGCCTCTTAATCCGGCGTCTGATAATATTCGGCAGTATTCTCTAAACTCCAATGCTTGGAAACAGAAAGGAACTGCCACGATGAAACCGAACACAACACATCAATCGCTCTTCACACTAACAACCCTCACGTTCATCTTTGGCTGTGGGGTGTTTCTCCAATGTGCGGCTGCGGCAGACGCCGGAGCGTTTGACGAGGGTCGTCTTGCCAAGGTCGCGGCCTTGCTCCGCGAAAAGCCGGCAGGTTTTGGCTTTCCCGCTGTTGATCGCAGCCACTGGAAGGAGCTTTCCGGGGATGGTCCTTTCGCAAGGACGATCTCAGATGCCGAGAAGCTCCTGCAGGAGCCAATTCCCGAACAGCCCGATGATCTCTACCTGGATTTCTCCCGCACCGGGAACCGTACTCGTTGGCAGAGAGTCAGCGGCCAGCGCCGGGGCAGAATCCCCACGCTTGTCTTGGCCGAATGTTTGGAAAACAAGGGGCGCTTCGTGCCGGCGTTTGAAGAGGTGGTCCGCGTGCTGTGTTCCGAGCGGACCTGGGTCATGCCCGCCCACGACGCCAAGCTCACCAACTTCCGCGGCGAAAGTGTTGATATTGACCTGGGTTCCTCTGCGCTCGGATGGTCGCTGGCCACCGCGGACTACCTGCTGGCCGACAAGCTGAACCCGGAGATTCGCCGTCTCATCCGCGACAACCTCGACCGGCGCATCTTTCAGCCTTACCGAGACATGGTGCTGGGCAAACGCCAGCAGAACTGGTGGCTGACCGGAACGAACAATTGGAACGCCGTCTGCCTTGCCGGGGTGACCGGTTCGGCGCTGGCCGTCATCGACTCGCGGGACTCTCGCGCACTCTTTGTGGTAGCAGCAGAGGACTACTCGAAGAATTTCCTCGCAGGCTTCACTGACGACGGCTACTGCTCCGAAGGCCTCGGCTATTGGAATTACGGCTTCGGCTATTACGTCATGCTCAGTGAAATGATTTATCAAGCGACCGGCGGCAAAATAGACCTGCTCCAAGATAACAAGGCCAGACAGGCCGCGACTTTCGGTTCGAAAATCGAAATCATCAACAATGTCTATCCAGCTTTCGCCGATTGTTCAATCCGCGCCGAGCCCAGCTCCCGGCTGATGTATTTCGTCAGCCGTCGCCTCGGCCTGGGCTTGCGCCGCTGGGAGCAAATCGATCCCGTCTCTGCCGGCGGTTCGCTCTATGAGAGTATGATGTATTCCTTTCCCAGCTCCGCTTCGGGGACGACGCCGGCTCAAGGCGGTTCCGAAGGCCCCGGTCTCCGGTCCTGGTTTGACCAGGCCGGCATCCTGATCTGCAGGCCGCCTCCAAACTCGGCCTCGCGCCTCGGGGTCGTCCTCAAGGGCGGGCATAATGACGAGCATCACAACCACAACGATGTCGGCTCCTTCGTGGTGGTGTTAGGCGACAAGCCTCTGCTGCTCGATCCGGGTGGGGAAGTCTATACCGCCCGCACGTTCAGCAGCCGGCGGTATGAGAGCAACGTTCTGAATTCCTTCGGGCATCCGGTCCCCATCGTCGCCGGCAAGCTGCAGCGAACCGGCAAACAGGCCCACGCTCGCGTGGTTCATCACGACTTCAGTGCCGACAGTGACACGCTGGTCCTGGATATCTCATCCGCCTACGACGTGCCGGAGCTCAAAAAGCTGGAACGCAAGTTCGTCTATTCCCGCTTGGGTTCCGGCTCCTTAAGTGTGACGGACGAAGTCGTTTTCTCACGGCCTTGTGATTTCGGCACGGCCCTGGTCACGTTCGACGACTGGCAGGAGCTTTCTGCTTCATCGCTGAGAATCCACGACCAGAAGGAGGCGCTTCTCGCGAATATAATGGTCAGCGGTGCGGATTTCAAAATCCGATCAGAGACCATACAAGAAGACCTCAGCACCCCCAGGGTACCCACTCGCCTGGGTATCAATCTGACGGAGCCTGTAACTAAAGCGATCATCTCGCTGACCATCACCCCGGACGAGCAGCGCAGCGCGCCCGCCGGGATCCAACGGCGCGACGCCGGTGGCCGGTAGTATGCCGCAGAACCGTATCGCCCCAAAGGGAAACGCAAACGCAAGCAATAAACCAAAGAAGGTTGCTGAAAGGTTCAATCCGTGCAGCCACGACGTTCACTATCTTGGCTGAGGGCAGAAGTCGTGCAGCCGAAGTGGGGCTATGTGGAACCAGGGACCTCATGTGCCTCGGCAGGCACGGCGGGGGATGGCAGATATTCGCCTGCCATTCAAGGGGCGGCGTATTTGTGGGGACGAATTAGCTCAGCTTACCCGATGCTTTTGCGGTGCTTGCCTCCGATAGCTCAAGAATGTATTTGAGAATATCCGATCTGCTGATGACGCCCGCCACTTTGCCGTTAGACGTGACCGGGACTCTTCGGATGGAGTTGTCTCTCAGGCAGTAGCAAACATCCAATAGAAGCTCGTCTTCCTCAAAGTGAATGGCCGGCTGTGTCATGAAATCACTTACCGTCCTGTCCTTTTCATCGTCATAGGTGTGGAATAATCGCAGAACATCCTGTTCTGAGAGCATTCCAACCAGGGTCATGTCATCCTCGACCACGGGCACGCCGGTAATGTTGTTTTGCACCATGAGTTTTACGGCTTCGAATATAGGCGTGTCTTTCCTTATGCAAATGACCTGCTTTGTCATGATATCTCTTGCTTCGAGCATGGCAGGGGCCCCCTTTACACCCATCCATTTGATCAGCCGGATATGGCTTTCCAGCTTTCGTTGAGCTCTTCCATGAGCCCGATCACTTCGCGGATCATCTGAGGATCACGTTTTATATTAGCCTCACAGAGACGTTTATTCATAAACAGGTAGAGCTTGCGAAGATTCGAAGCGACGGCGCCGCCGGCGTCCATATCCAGGACGGCATTGAGCTCATTGATGATGTCCTGGGCTTTGCTTATGTAGCGACCCTTTGCCTCGTAGTTGTTCGCCTCCGTCTCCCTGATGGCCAGCTTCATAAACTTGATGGCGCCCTCGTAAAGCAGGACGATGAGGCGGCCTCGGCTCTGGGTGGTGACCGCACTGTCCTGATAGGCTTTGATTCCGTTCATGGTATCGCTCCGTACATGTCTGAGGGAGGGTCGTAAGCTTTTGGTATTCAACATATAGGGAGATGACTGACGCTCTGCACATCAGTCATCTCCCTCGCGAATCATTCAATAAGCCGATACTCCTGTTATCTCAGCAAGGTCAGAGCCATCTGAGGCATGGAGTTGGCCTGTGCCAACATGGCGACGCCGGCTTGTGCCAAGACCTGCGTCCGGGTCATCGTGGCCATTTCGGTTGCCACATCGACATCCGAAACACGGGATTCGGCGGCGATCAGGTTCTCAACCTGATTGTTGATAACCGATATGGTGCTTTCCAGACGGTTCATCTTGTAACCGAACTTCGCACGGGCGGCGTCTTTGCTTGTGATCGCCGTGGACAGGGTCAGCAGAGCGGCATTGGCACTGGCCACCGTGCCGATACTCGCAGTAGTGAGGCTCAGAGCGCTGCTGGTCAAATTACTGCCGGTGACATCAATCTTGTCGGTCGAGGCCGCACCGAATTGAATCGCTATCGTGGCCGTGGCGCTGTTGAGCAGGGCGTTGCCGTTGAATGCGGTTCCTCCTGCGATACGGTTGATTTCTAAGGCCAGCTCGTCGAACTCAGAGTCCATGATGGCTCGCTGGGCCGTGGAATACGAACCGGTGGCGGCCTGCTCAGCCAACTGTTTCAGACGAATGAGAACCTCATCGATGGTCCCCATGGCGCCTTCGAACGTCTGCAACATACTGATGCCGTCCAACGCGTTACGGGCACCCTGCTGGAGCACAGCGATGTCGGCCCGCATCAGCTCTCGGACCGCCAGGCCGGCTGCGTCGTCCTTGGCACTGTTGATGCGCATGCCCGACGACAGCCTTTCAACCGACTTGGCCAAGCTGTCGTAGCTCTGGCCCAGGTGTCGAGCCGCATTTGCAGCCATGACGTTGTTCTTGATTGCTAACATATTCTTGACTCCTTAAATAGTACCAGACACGTTCTTGTGGCCTTGTCAAAAGCCCCCGAAGCACTATAACATCCTGGACGTGCAACAAGCACGCCGCTCAAACTCTGCTTTCAATGCTCATTATCGAGCGGAATGAAAGAGACTTAAGGACTTTCTTTGCGAGAAATAGCGGCAAGATCAGTGGACCGGTAATCCGGATGAAACCAAAACCGATATCGCAACCGCCATGCTTTGAGCGCCCAAAAGAATTGGCAAGAAATCTCTCAGATTCCTGTAATATTGCAGACGCAGGAGCTTAAGGCCCGTATTTACAATGTGTTATGCTGAACACCGTTTTAGGCGATCACGGCCCCACCGGCCTTTTGAAAAACGAAATCCGTGTCTCTTCCCGCCTCCTTGCCGGGCGCCCAAGGGAAACAAGCTGCGGCTGTGCACCGATTGCAGTCCAGCTTCGGGACAGTCTCAGGACTATGCAACATTATCGGATGAACGGAGTTGCCGTCTGCGGGTAGTACGCAGACCGGCCTCATAGTCTGCTCTGCCGGGGTCTTGATGATCCAAGGATGGGCCCTTGTCCGCTGGCAAGCATCTCCAGTCTCCGTGACACGCGCTGGAATACATCCTCCCAGTCACCGTAGCTTCTCTGTCTGAAAAGCCTCATGGTCGGGTACCAGGGACTGTCTTGCCGATCCAGCATCCATCGCCAGTCCGGCGTGGAAGGCAGAATCGCCCAAACGGGCTTACCCATCGCCCCCGCCAGGTGCAGAACGGCGGTATCTACTGACACAACCAGATCCAGATTCTCGATCACAGCAGCCGTGTCTGTGAAGTCATTGAGTTCGTCGCCAAGATTCACCAGCGACATCTCTGCCGCCAAGTCCCTCACCTGATCGGCGGCGATGCCTTTCTGCAGTCCGAGCAACCGCACGCCCGGAATCTTCGACAACCCCAGAAAATGTCGCAAATGACAGGAGCGCGCCCTGTCCTCGGGGTGAACGGGTTTCCCCGCCCAGACTATTCCCACTTTGAACGTAGTACCGGCAAGCCTCTGCTGCCAATATCGCGCCCTGGCCGGATCGGCGTGAAGATACGGAACGTCGGCGGGGATCGTCTCCAGGACCGTCCCGAATATTCTCGGCAGATCCAGGAGAGGCACATAGTAATCAAACTTTACGGCAGGCGCGCCGTCGGACGAAGCCTCGATCAGCTCATCAATCGCAGGAAACCCGCGAAGAAGGCCGGTAAGAGGTTGCAGCATCTCGCAGATCACCGTTCCCCCGCGGCGTTTGACCATTGGGAGATAGCGTATGAACTGGATATTGTCGCCGAAACCCTGCTCGTAGTGGACAAGAAGTCTCTTGCCCGCAAATGACGAACCGTCCCAGTGCGCTGTTTGATGCCGGCGGGGGTACGCGGCCTTCTCAGTTCTGAGCCGCCATTCATATTCGGCCCAGCCCTCTTCAAACCTGCCGCTGAGCAAAAGCGTGATCCCCAGGTTGCAGTGAGCCTCGGCATAGTCAGGTTTGAGCTGCAATGCGTGCCTGTAATTCTCTACCGCCTCGGCGCAGCAGCCCTTCTTCATCAGAACGGAGGCTACCGTGTTGTACGCCTCAGCATAGTCGGGCTTGAGCGACAAGGCCTGATTACACTTCTCGATTGCTGCGGCATACTCGCCCTGGTATTGAAGTGCAACAGCCATGCTGTTATACGCCTCAATGCACTCGGGGTCGAGCGATACTACTCGATCGTACTTTTCAACCGCCGCGGCATACCGCCCTTGCAGCAGGAATACGTTGCCCATATTGTGATGCGCCTGGGTGTATTCGGCGTTGAGCAATACGGCCTGCTCGTATGCCGCAATCGCCTCTTCAAATTTTCCCATGGCTTTCAGAACAGCGCCGAAGGTGTTGTGGAACCGCGGCACGTGCCGGTTTCGTGCAATCGCTTCGCGGATCAGCTCGATGGCCTCGTCGTATTGCCCCCGCCTATAGGCTATCGCCCCTGACAGGTGCAGTGCATCGGGGTGATGAGCATCACAGCACAGGACCTCGCGGCACAACTGCTCGGCCTGGTTCAGGCGTCCGGCCTCATAGTCCCGGACGGCAACGCTCATGGTATCACTAATATTTGTCAGTTGCATCTCGCCTCTCGGCTTCAAGGCCATCAACAATTAACACGCCCGGAAGTTCCCAGGACGCATATATACTTCAACCTGTTCGCCCGGATTTATGCAAGTTCCGCCGGATTTCACATGCGGCTCGCCGTAACCGCATCGCCGCGGGCCGGGTGCAGCTTGGTCTGCGTTCGTCTCAATTCGCCCATCACGCCGGCTATTTTTTCCGCCGTAAGCTCTGGGCCTTCGCGGGACAGTTCCCGGTATAGTCCCCCGGTCAACCACTTTTGGCCGAAGTAAATCATGTCTGTGATCTTCAGCAGCTCAATGTTCGGATCGCAGAGCCGTCCGGAGGCCCCGTGCTCGTGGATGCCCCGCGCGCCGGCTATTCTCCAGACCTGCCAGCCTCGCGAGCGGGCGGTAAAGCAATAGTCGCTGTCACTACCGATGAAAACGAAGTTCTCGTCCAGCAGCCCGATTTCCTGAATCATCTCTTTTCTCAGGATCATGCAGGCCCCATTGGCCCAAGGAATCTGTTTATCCTCCGTGAATTCCTTTAACGGGCCGTGCTGGTGCTGTCCGGTGGGAAAAGCTTCACAACCTCCGGCAAAAATAACGTAATCGGGGTCCTCGCTGTGCAGTTGCAGGGGTGCACCGATGCCACAATTAGGATGGCAGTCCATGAATGCCGCCATTTCCTCCGCCGCGCTGCGCTCCAGGTACATGTCCTGATTCAATACAAGAATGTATTTGCAGGGTTCGCTCAGATACTTTTTGATCCCTTCGTTTATGGCTGCGGTGAAATAGACGTTGTCTCTATCGTTGTCTCTGACAAATATTTCCACCTCGACCGTCTGCGCTTTCAGGTGAGCCGTGCATTTTTCAAGCTGAATCTTGTTTTTGTAATAGGGGATTATGGCTGGAATCATTTCTGATGCTCGCAATGGCTCTTCATGTCACGGGCTTTGACCTGCTGTTTCTTCACCGTGACGCGCAGCTCCTCAGCGACGCGATGAAGGACCGCGCCCCATCCGTTGCGCGTATCCTGACGAAACAGCTTCATCGTGGGATACCACGGGCTGTCGCGGCGGTTCAGCATCCATCGCCATTCCGGCGCATAGGGCAGAATCGCCCATACCGTTTTGCCCATCGCTCCGGCTAAATGGAGCACGGATGTATCGACGGAGATGACGAGGTCGAGATTCTCGATGGCCGCGGCGGTGTCCGTGAAGTCCTCGAATTCCTGCGAGAGGCTTGTGATTGGCATTGTTCCAGCTAATTCGTCGATCTCCGCGGCCGCGCTGCCCTTCTGTAATCCGTACAAGCTCACACCACCGATCTCAGTCAACGGCGCAAAACACTGCAATTTACAGGAACGATAGCGGTCATTCCCGTGCGTGGGAGACCCCGCCCAGACGATGCCGACCTTGAAGCCCGGCCCCGCCAGCTTGTCGCGCCAGTATTCCACTTTGGCTGGGTCGGCGCCAATGTACGGCACCTCAGCGGGAATCGTCTCCAGCGTGGTCCCGAATATAGAGGGCATGTCGAGCAGTGACGCGTAAACGTCGAAGTGTGTAGCCGGCCCTTGATCGGGGCGGTGCTCCACCAATTCATCAATCCCCGGAAAATCCCGCAGAAGACCGATGAGCGGCCTGGGCGTCTCAAGCACCACTGTCCCTCCTCGGGCTTTGACCATAGGCAGGTACCTGACGAACTGTATGTTGTCACCCAATCCCTGCTCGCAGTGCACGAAGAGTCGCTTGCCTCTAAAGGATTCACCGTCCCAGCGGGGTGTGCCGGAGCGCTCACAACGGCCAAGCGTCTTCGGGTCGGCCTTTCGCCGCCACCCATATTCCTTCCAGCCTTCGGCAAAATTTCCGCTCAGCAAAAAGGTAAGCGACATATTCCAGTGCGCTTCCGCGTAGTCCGGCCTGAGCCGAATGGCGCGCCTGTAGCCGTCGATCGCCTCGGTGCATCGTCCCTCGTCCCAAAGACTGTTGGCCAGATTATAGTGCGCCTCGGCAAAATCAGGGTCAAGGCGAAGCGCCTGCTCGAAACGGGTGATCGCCTCGGCAAATTGTCCCTGGTCTTTCAGAGCAATGCCCAGGTTGTTGTGGGCCTCGGCATAGTCCGGGTCGGCTTGAAGCGCGCGATTATAACTTTCAATTGCCTCAGCAGACCGACCCTGTTCATTTAATAAGACAACTCCCAAATGATTGTGCGCCTCAGCGAAATCCGGCTTGAGCCATACGGCCTGCTCGTAGTTTTCAATCGCCTCGGCGTACCGCTGTTGTTTTTCCAGGGAAAAAGCCATCGTATTGTATGCCTCGGCGTAGTCCGGTTTAAGGGACACCGCCCGTCTGCAATTTTCGACCGCTGCGGCATACTGCTGCTGTGACTGGAGCAGGATGGCCATGTTGTGATAAGCCTCGGCATAATCAGGCTTGAGCAACAGCGCGTTTTGATAGGCGCACGCCGCCCGTTCAAATTCCCCAAGGGCCTCAAGAAGAAGCCCAAGCGTATTATGGAATTGCGGCTTCTGCGGGTCATTCGCAATCGCTTTTTCAACAAGCTCCACAGCCTTCTGATGGTTACCTGCTTGGCGAGCGATGACACCCAACGCATGCAACGCGGTCGAATCGTTGGGATCACTTTGCAGAACCTGGCGATAGAACCCCTCAACGTCCGCGACGGACACGCCGTGAAGGTTTTGCCCATCGCGTTCCATGATTTCGGCTGCCGCCGGCATCTTTGTACGACTTTCCAGTTCTGAGTCTTGGCGAAAACAGACGCGACTGCATTTCATATCAGCATATTGATCGAACCGTCGGTGATCAGCGCCTCCTGCAATTCAGAGACGTTTTGGTAGCTTTTGTTGTTTGGTGCCCACTCGTTTGTTTCGCCCAGATACGGGCCGTTTCCCCGGGTTTCTTGATCCGCCGAGCCTTGTTCGTATGGCCCGCTGTTCTGCAGTGATTGGCCCCCGAGCGAATCTTGCTCTGAGCGCCCCTGATCGGAGAGTGCAACGTCGAGCCGTCTTATCTGGATGCCGCAATCGGCAAGGTTTCGGATTATTTGCGGCAGGGCGTGCTCGATCTCCAATCTGGTTTGTGCCTTACTGACTTCGAGGAAACCGGTGAGCTCGCCGTTCTGTTCCTGGAATTTTATGAAGACCTTCCCCAGTTCGGGTGGATTGAGGTGAATCGTAATCTGCCGGTCGGCGCCCTGTTGGGGCAGCCGGCTGTGAATGGATTCGAGAATCTGCTTGCCAATGTCAGCAGGGACATCGCCGGGCGACGTCTGTCCCGGCAGATTCGCCGTCCTGGCGTTCGCCGCAGAGTTGGCCGACTGCTGTGCAATTGGGATTTGCGGGCCGTTGTGCGGGAGCATCTGCTCGAAGCTTTGACGAGGATTATTGTCAGCGGCCGAGCGGCCCCGGCCTTTTGACTGGTCGGCGGACACCTGAACATCTGTCACGTTCAACTTCTGGAAGCTACGAGCATTGGAGATGTCATTCCCCCTCTGCATGGACTCTTGGGCGTCCGGATCGGATGATTTTGAGAGTGCCTGCGGAGCGTTCGCTCTGGCATTCGCCTCTGCACTCAGCCGGCGTTTTCCCGGATCACTGGCCACCGGCTGAGGTTGCTTTTCAGCGGGTATGGCCTGAGCTGACGGCATGCCGGCATTCACGGATGCCGTTTTTTCGCTGGCCGCAACCGTCTTGCTGCCGCCGCCAAGAGAAGTATCAGGCATCAATTCTTTTTTAGCATTACGTGCGGGTAGTCTTGAAGCATCGACAGCAACCGAAGCGTCCTCGCTCGTCGCTTTCTTTTCGGCAGCGGTCATCTTGCTGCCGGCGTCGGCAGATGCTTTAGGCATCAATGTCTTGACATTCCCCTTGTTCGTCAGGGCTTCCGTGTCAACAATTGTTTCATTTGGTTTGCTTGTCTTATCAGTTTTTGCATCCATTCCGGGCTGGCCCTTGGCAGCAGGCATAATCCTGGATGCATCAGGCGAAACCGTCTTGAGTCCGTTTTGACCGTTGGATTTCTCAGGCAAAACAGTTCTGATCCCCAATTGGCCCCTGTCGGTAGTGTGAAGAAGCTTGATTTCAGCCGATTTCGCGGCGTGTCCGGTAGGAGGAGCCAGCTTCTCCGCTTCTATGCCGGCGATTAATTGGGCAAGCCGGCACCCGGCTCTCGGCTCGACTCTGGCGGCGGCTCCATCTCTGCTCTGCAGGACGGGGACGGAGCTCTCAGCCAGCCAAGTCTGCACTATGTCCTTTGGCCTGACCGGGTTGGAGACTGTGCTCTGTTCTTGTGATTCGGTGCCGTTCTGAGCCTTCGCGGGGGCCTCGCTTGTAGTCTTGTCACGAAGTACCTGGCGAAATTCCTGTGATGGTTTGTCACTAACTGCCTTCCCGGTGTCCGTTAGAACATTATCGGTCCCTCTGGTTTGGAAGGAATTCGCCTTGGGCGGTCTATCATCCTCGACCGGGGCGATCTTGTCTTTCCCACCTGCATCAGGTCTCGGTGCAGCCGGTGTCAGGCTGATTGGCCCAGCCAGGATGTTGTCAATTGTCAATAAGTTGACGTTCATACAGCAGCCCCTGTAAAACCAACCTAATCGTTAGCAACCGTCATGCCAGTATCTGGCTGCGGGGCCGTAGAGAGACCTAAGTGCTTTCAAGTAAAACACTTATCGTCGCAAAAAGAATAAGGAGCGTTGCGAATAATCCGGCTGTTGGCCGCACTGGCGGAGAAACATTCCCAATCGCAGGAAAGAACTTCCGGGTGGGATTGACGCCGAGATCACCGCGTGCAGGCTCGTTCTGCGCAAAACGGTCGCTCGATCACGTCGAACGATCCCTCGAAGCGGCGTCAACGTGTCAGAAAACGTGCCTGGTTGTATAAAATCCTGACATCTCTGCGGGCATGCAAACCGGCAGCCATTTGCTCCAAGCGGGTTTTCATCGTATGACAAAGGCTGGCACGTCGAAAATAGGGGGCCGCAAGCATTTGGCACGATTCTTGCTGTTTCCACTTGGGCAGATGATGTTTGTACACAGTTATTGAGAGGCCGTTGGATGTCAAGAACAAACAACATAGTGGACCTTATCGAGGCCGGCGTAAGAGCGGAAAGTCTCCGCCAGAAAGCGATTGCCAATAATGTTGCCAACCTTGAGACGCCTGGGTACCGCAGGATCGATGTCCGCTTTGAAGAGTTGCTTGCCAAGCACATGAACTCGTCGGGCGACGTTGACTTGAGCAAGATCGAGCCGGAGATCTACCGGCCCGGGCAGACACCCGTAAAGTCCAACGGCAACGACGTCAACTTCGAAGCTGAGGTGGGCCAAATGATCAAGAACGCCATTCGCCACAAAACATTCGTTCGCCTGCTCAACAAGAAATATAACCAAATTGACTTGGCGATTGGGCCAAAATAGTGCCCCTGTTCTTCTTGTCGCTGTTTGATGAGCCAGATGAGAGCAAGAAAAGGCAAAACGCGGGAAAGGAATCGAGCCGATGGAAGTCAACAATAGCTTCGGTCCTATAGATATAGCGATTTCCGGCTTGCGGGCACAGGGCAAGCAGATGGAAGTGATTTCATCGAATGTTGCCAATGCCCGTACAGTTGATGCCGGCACGGGCGAGCCTTATCGCAGGCTTGAAGCGGCGTTCAAATCCGACGGGGATTTGGGCGGCGTCAAATTGGACAAGATTGTCACGGATATGGGCGACTTTCTCGAGGTCTTGGATCCTGGGAACCCCCTGGCGGATGAGGGAGGATATGTAGCGATGCCGAACGTTAATCTGCCCGTTGAGATGATGAACCTCAACATTGCGACCCGGGTCTATCAGGCCAACGCCGCGGTTTTGAAACGTTATCAGCAAATGGTGGAAACCACACTGGAATTACTTCGATAAGTTTAGGAATGACAAATGGTTAACCCAAGCGCACACATAAGCGGGTCACTGAACTCGTTGAAAGGAGTCTGGGGGCCCGGCTCCACGCTGCCGGGGAGCAGCCTCGATTCTGTCCGGATGCCGAAGGCGGCAGGTTCCGACGACAAGAAAGCGGAATTCGCCGACGCCGTTAAGGCACTCGGAAACTACGTCTCCAAGGTCGATGATCTCCAGCAGTCATCAGAAGTGTCTATTCAGGACTTGTTGTCCGGCAAGGGCGAGGATATTGCCTCGGTGGTTTCGGCGGTGGCTAAAGCCGATATGAGCTTCAAGCTTCTCGTAGGTGTCAGGAACAAGCTAATTGAAGCTTACAAGCAGACTATGAACATGCCATTGTGATTGATTGTTCCATGTTGACTGTCATTTGGCATATCCTCATATCGCCAACAGTTGACTGAAGAAGGGGTTTCATGGGCTTTTTCCAGAAGATACGGGCAGTCTGGCAAAAGGTAGGTCTGGTTCAGCGGGCCCTGCTTGCTGCCATTGTGCTGACATTCCTTATTGTCGGCGGGCTGCTGGTCCATTGGGCCCAAAGACCCGATATGCGGATGCTCTACCAGGACCTCGCCCCCGAAGAAGCAGCCCAGATCACCGAGAAAATCAGCGAAAAGGGCACGTCCTACGAATTGCGAAACGGCGGGACAAGCATCTATGTCCCGAAGGAAAACGTGTATCAGCTTCGCCTGGATATGGCCAAAGAGGGGCTTCCGGCGGGCGAGCAGGGGGGATACAAGATATTTGACAACGAAAAAATCGGCGTCAGCCCGTTTGTTCAAAGCGTCAACCTGAAGCGAGCACTCCAGGATGAACTGGCCAAGAGTATTCAAATAATCGACGGTGTGGAGCACGCACGGGTCCATATCGTGCGGTCAGAACAAACGCTTTTCACTTCTGATGCCGGCAAGACGACGGCGTCGGTGGTCCTTCGTCTCAAACCGGGCTATCGACTAAGCGCTTTGAACATCGCGGCGATCACGCACCTGGTCTCCGGGAGTGTCGAGGGACTCAGCTCACAGAATGTGACCGTGATCGATAGTCAGGGACGCCTTCTTTCCGGCGAATCGGACCAGACGATGGCCAGTGGGGCCGGAACGGTTCAGGATTACAGAGAAAGGGTGGAGCAAAATCTGGAGGACAAGGTCGAGGACATGCTCACGACCGTTTTAGGACCCGGACGGGCAAAGGTGAGGATTCATGCCGTGCTTGATATGAACAGCGTCAGCACCGTCACGGAAAAATATGAGCCCAAGGGGGTCGCCACCAAAGAAGAGATTACAACCGGCTCCGAAACCGGATCCGGCAGTGCGACGGCTGCAGGCAGCTCACCGACGCCGGGCAGCACAAAAAAGGATGAAACGATCGTCACCGAATATGAGGTCGGCAAGACGGTTGAGCAGCAGGTTATCTTGCCGGGCGAAATAAAATCTCTGTCGGTAGCGGCCGTCGTTGACCTGTCACCGGCGGATGTGAATGGAACGCAGGCCGGCGCACAGGCTGCAAAAATCATGGATCCTAACGACGTGGAAAAACTTATTGAAAATGCGCTTGGCCTTGACCTTGCAGGAGTGGACTCGCTCAAAGTCGTTGACGTCAAGTTTCAAAAACCCGCCGCACCGCTGCTGGACGAGGAGGATTCCGGCGGCCTGGATTATCTTGCTATCGCCCGCCACGCTTCATTAGGGATTATGGCCCTTTGCGCCTTGCTCGTTCTGCGGATGTTCAGGGGCGCCAAGAGAAAGGCGGGGCTGGAGGCCGCGGCTCAGCAGTTACCCGGCGCTGAGGGCCTCGCCGGTCTGCTTCCAGGTGGGGCCGTGGCCCCGGAACCATTACTCTTGCGCCGGCAGATAGCCAGTGCCCTGGAACAAGACCCTGAGCGAGCCAAACAGCTCTTTGCCAGTTGGCTTGAAGAAAAGGGGGGCTAAGCAGATGACATTGCCGGGTAAACAAAAAGCCGCAATGTTGCTGATGAGTCTGGACAGTGCGACTGCCGCTGAGCTGCTCAGGGGGCTGGCATCCGAAGATATTCAGGAGATTGCTGTAGAGCTTGCGCGAATCGATGCGTCGGAGCATCACGATGTCAAACAGCAAGCGAAGATTGCCCGAGAATTCTGCAGCTTGCTTCAGCAGAAACAGACCCAGAGATTCAGCGTGAGAACTTTTCTCAATGAAATGCTTTTAACCGTTCTGGACAAAGACAAGGCGGAGCAAATTCAATCTCAGATTCGAGATACGATAGAAAAGAAGGATTTATTTGTGGACATCCGGCAGGCCAGCACGGACGAATTAGTTCTTGCGATGGAGGGTGAACACCCGCAGACGATCGCCGTAGTGCTGTCGGAGCTGGTTCCGAAGAAGAGCCAGGAGGTCTTGGCGCTCTTGAGTGAGGAAGTTCGGCTCAAAGCCGTGTGTAAAATGACGAACCCCGAGCTGGTGGGCAACCGGGTGAAACAGCAAATCGCATCTACGATCAGCAAACGGCTGAAGAGTCTTAAGGGAGAGACTCTTGTGGAAAGACCGGAGCAGAATCTGCGAAAACTGGCGATTGTGCTCAGTGGTCTGGAGAAAGACCTGCGAAACCAGATGCTTGGCGAGATCGCCAAGCATGATGAGGAGACGGCCAATACGGTGAGGCGTTTGATGATAACATGGGAAGACATTCCGTCAATAGCCGAGAGGTCACTGCAGGAAGTACTGCGGACCGTGAACTCAAGTAAATTGGCGGTGGCGCTTCATGGGGGGGATGAAGATATCGTGCAGAAAATACGTTCAAACATGTCCGAGCGGGCCGTGGCAACGCTTGACGAAGAGATCTCCTTGATGCAGGAACCGCTGGAAAAGGAGATTCAGGACGCCAGAGAAGAGGTCGTCAAGCCTCTGCGGGAGGCCAATGAGCAAGGTAAACTCAGGTTGAAGGGACGATAGAACAATGTCACAGGCGCCAACAGTCCGTCTCGATAAGCCGATTGTTTCAGCGGAAGTGCTGGATGGTTACGTCGAGCGCACCAGGGGCCAGTTGTCCGATGATGGCGCAGCGAATTCCGCCGGAAAGACCGAGCACATTCCGATGCGGGATGCGGAATCTCAGAGAGTTGCATTTTCAGAGGCGTGCCGGACGCTCAACAGCGTGGTGGCCAAACTGAATGAGTCTTGCGGCAAACTGTTCGTCGAACATAGAGAAGAAATCGCCAGGCTCTCCGTGGAAATCGCCAGAAAAATTCTAATGCAAAAGGTGGAAAATGGGGATTATGAAGTCGAATCGATCGTCAAGGAAGCACTGATGAACGCACCAAGCCGTCACGATGTGACAGTGCATTTGAATCCTGAAGACCTTGCCCGGTGCCGGAGGGCGCAACAAGAGAATGAGCAGGGCGGCGATCTTGTCGGCATCAAGCTTGTTCCCGACCCGAACGTAGGGCGGGCCGAATGCGTGGTTGAGAGCCCCAAAGGGATTGTCAAATCCTTGATCGATGAAAATCTGGAACGTATTGCCAAAGCGCTCAGGAAGGCAGAATAACTCATGACTACAAGCGAGGTTCATCACGGGTTGATCGATTTTGCGAAGTTTCACTCGGCGCTGCGGGGCGTGAAACTCTTGGATTGTCAGGGTTTCGTGGTGCGAGTCTCCGGTCAGACAGTTGAAAGCAGCGGGCCGGCGATGGGTCTGGGAGAACTGTGCGGCATCCGGATTCGTGATGGTCGGCGGATTCTGGCCGAGGTGGTAGGCTTCCAGAATGACCACCTGATTCTGCTGCCCCTGGAGCATATCGAGGGGATATCGCCGGGCGATACGGTGACTGCGCGGACCACGCCTCGCCACATTATCCTGAGTGACAATATTCTGGGAAGGGTGGTCAACGGGCTGGGAGAACCCATAGACGCAAAGGGGCCGTTGGCCGGGCAGGACAAGAAGGCATTGGACGCGAACAGTCCGGAACCCTTGAGCCGGGAAAGAATCAGCCGTCCTTTGGCCTTGGGAATCAGGTCGATAGATGGTGTATTAACCTGTGGCAGGGGGCAAAGAGTGGGCATTTTCTCGGGCAGCGGCGTGGGCAAAAGCGTCCTGCTCGGCGATATTGCCAATTCGAGCGAGGCGGACGTCAACGTCGTGGCCCTGATCGGCGAGCGCGGCCGCGAGGTCCGGGAATTTCTCGATTCGGACCTCGGCACAAAGGGTTTGGCACGCAGCGTCGTCGTGGTGGCGGCGTCGGATTCACCCCCGATTCAGCGGGTCAAGGCTGCATTCGTGGCCGTCACAATCGCCGAATATTTCAGGGACAAGGGCAAGAATGTCCTGTTTATGATGGACTCGCTGACACGCTTTGCCCAGGCCCAGCGTGAGATAGGTCTTGCGGCGGGCGAACCGCCGGCCACCAAGGGCTACTGCCCGAGCGTGTTCTCCCTGATGCCACGGCTCATCGAGCGTTTAGGGTGTTCCGAAAGCGGCAGTATTACAGGTATTCTGACCGTCCTGGTCGAGAACGATGACCTGGCCGATCCTGTGGCTGATGGTGCCAGGAGTCTGCTGGATGGGCATATAGTCCTGTCGAGAAAACTGGCCGAGAGGAGCCATTATCCCGCGGTGGACATTCTGCAGAGCGTCAGCCGATTGATGCCCGCCGTGACAAGCAGTGAGCACAGGCTTGCGGCCCAGAAGCTCAAAGAAATATACGCTATTTATATTGACGCCGAAGACCTGATAAACATTGGCGCGTTTTCACCGGGCAGCAATCGGCGCATTGACGGAGCCGTGGCCTTGATCGACAGGATACGGAGCTTTCTCATTCAGCCCGTCCGTGACCGAACGAATTTTTCAGAGACTGTCAGACGTCTGACTCTTATCACCCAGTCATGGGATGAGCTGTTGGGTCCACGAGCACAGTAAATGACTTGCGCCGTGTTACCGACGTATTGAGAACGAGAAATTGGAAACTCGATGAAACGTTTTGTATGGCGGTTACAGCGTGTCCTTGACATTAAGGAGAAGGAGGAGCAGAGAGCCAGAGCAGAGTTGTTCGAGCTCACGGAAAGGTTGGCAGAGACGCGGGGGGAGCTGCTGATACGGCAGCAGATGTTAGAGGACATAGTCAATGGCTTAACTAAAAAGAGCCCCAAGGAGCGATTAGGTCAGCAGGAGTTCTTTCTGAGGTACTCCGCGACGAGCAATGAGCAGATCAAGAAACTCAAAGATAAAGTGCACATGCTGGAAACACAGCAAAGAGAGAAGATCGTCGAAGTCCTGAAGCTCAAAAGGTTCAAACAAGGTTTGGAACGATTGCGAGTGGAGACAAAGAAGCAATTCATTAGAGAACAAGAGATGCTTGAGCAAAAAGAAATGGATGAGAAGGCCGGGGTCTCCTATGTCCGAAAAGCGCAAAGTCAGGAGAGAACCAATGACTAAGAAAATAATAATCATGACAGCAGCCGGATTAGTGAGCTTTGCCGGAGCGTTCGTCTTTGGGTGGCTCACCCATCCATCCCCGGCAAGCCCTCCCGATAAGTCAGAGGAGCCAGCCCCTGGCGTGGCCGGCGCTCAATCTGAACAGAGGACGGCGCCGCAGCCGGAGCCCGTTGTGACAGAGGCCGTTGACACAGCTTCCAGCCCGATGAAAAAAGCCATGACGGAACAACAGCTCAAGAACCTTGTTCAAGATATCCGTGAGAAGATGCGCGAGTATGACAACCGGCTGCAGGCTCTGACCGTGCGGGAACAACGGTTGCAGGTGGCCCAGGATGTGCTCAAGGAGGACATCAACAATCTGAACAACCTCCGGGTCGAACTTGCTTCAACCGTTGCCAACCTCAAGAGTGAACGAGATAAGCTGCTCAAGAGCAGGCTTGAGATCGATCAGGCGGAGAAAGTCAATCTGGCATCAATCGCCGCCACCTATGACAAAATGGATGCCAGCAGCGCTGGCAAGATACTGGCGAATATGTGTGCGGCGGGGGGTGACAAAGCGCAAAGCACGGTGGCCGGTAAAGCAGACGGTAGTTTCGACGACGCGGTGAAGATTCTGTACTACATGACCGAACGAACCAAAGCCAAACTGCTGGCTGAATTAGCTGCTTCTGAGCCCCAGCTTGCGGCGGTTTTGAGCCGGAGGCTAAGACAAATAGCAGAAAAACAATAGATTGAGGAGTCCTATGGATCTCGCAACAATATTAGGCGTAGTTCTTGGCTTCGTCGTGATTATCGGAACAATCCTCCATGAAGGAGAGCTCGCGATTTTCTTCAATATCCCCGCGCTGGCAATCGTGTGTGGCGGGATGACATGCGCAACAATGATACATTTTTCGATGGGACAGTTTCTGGGCATTTTCTCAGTTATCAAGAAGACGCTTCTGCACAAAACCCTACCGCCGCAGGAGCTTATACAGATGATGGTCAGTTACGCCGCCATCAACCGGCGCGATGGAGCGCTGGCTCTGGAACAAGAGGTAGGCAAAATCAAAAACCCGTTCTTAGTCAAAGGCGTCCAAATGCTGATAGACGGCCAGGATGAAGAGGCGATACGTGAGTTGATGGACCTTGAGATACAGTATCTGGAGGAAAGGCACGCGGTGGGCAAAAAGATTCTGGATTTCATGGGTGCATCCTGTCCTTCTTTTGCGATGGTGGGGACGCTGATTGGCCTGATATCGATGCTGAGCAACATGGAAAGCCCCGACGAAATTGGCGCGGGAATGGCGGTAGCGCTGGTCTGCACATTCTACGGAGCACTTCTGGCGAACTTGGTGTTCCTGCCTCTGGGTGGAAAGTTAGGACAATACTCAAAGGTAGAGAAGATCTCAATGGAAATGGTTGTAGCCGGCGTTTGCGCCATTGCCAAAGGCGAAGCCCCTACAGGGGTGCGTGAAAAAATGCAGGTTTTCATTTCGGCAAAACGACGCGAACAATTGAAAGCTAAAGTCTAATGGCGCGCAAACAGAAACAGCAAGAAGAAGAAAGTGGTGAAGGTGCGCCACTGTGGATTATCTCATTCGCCGACATGATATCGCTGCTGATGGCGTTTTTCGTGATGCTTTCAACCTTTTCGAGCTTCGGAGACGACGAAAAAGCGCAACTCAGTCGGGCGGCCAAAGTAGCACTTTCCGCGAATTACTATGGCGGGTGGTATCGAGACCCACCGCTATCGTCAATGGTTCGCCACGTGCGCGCCACGGGGCAGTCAGAAAAAGGCAGCGAAAAACCGACGCTTGAAGAATCCCAGGGCACCGGGTTGTTGGCCGAGACTGAGCCTGCAGATTTTAGAAATCGCAAAATATTCTTGATTGAATCACAGAAGGTATTCTGGGCCGCCGGAACAACACTCTCAAGAAATGGATGCGATTTCCTCGATACATTCGCTTCGCTCATCAACACGCTGCCCGACAGAATCGCCGTCAGTGAAAAGGGTCCAGGGTCGGACGGCGAGCTTGGAATCTACCGAGCTATTGCTGTGATCCACTATCTAAACAGCAAAGGCGTTTCAAAAGACCGCTTCAGTATTGGGGCAAAAGGTATGCTGCCGGATGAGAATTCCAATACCGAACGAATGTTGGAGATTGCTTTGCTTGATGAGAGCGCATACAAGTGAAGAAACGAAAACAAACAAGCGTGACCGAAGAAAAGGGTGAGTGCGCTCCGCTCTGGATAATCTCATTCGCTGACATGATATCATTGCTGATGGCGTTCTTCGTTATGCTTTTGACAATGTCCACGGCAAGAAGCGGAAAGTTATGCAACGAAGGCGAGGGGATTTTTGATCAAACGCTGTCCGGCTTTCGAAGGTCGATCGAAGGATTCGGTGTGCCCGGTTTATTCGCAGGAGTAGCCGGACTATTCGGATCGCCAAACGATGCTCTCTATTTTGATAGTACAAAAACTTATTATCCCATAAGCGACGGCAATGATACCGTCAGCAGAACAATCGACGCACGTGCAGAAAGGAGTCGACGGATATTCCAAAGCCTTGAACGGCGTTCCAAAACATACAACTCTCAAATTCGGGGGCTGCGACCCCATTTCGTTGTTACGCCGGTTGCATTCGCACAGGGGCAATGGCTGCTGGATGAATCTGCAAAGCGGTTTTTGACTGGGTTTATGGCTGATTTGCGTAAGTCCAGCCCGGATGAGAAGCTGAAATTGTACGTTGTTGGATTGGCAAGTCAAGAAAACGGCGAGGAACAGCAATGGATTCTCTCAGCCAAACGAGCCGAGGCCGTTGCCGGTTTTCTGCGGAGTATTCTGCGTTCTGAGTTACAATGCCAGGTTTATTCGTGGGGGTGTGGGGCGGGGGGCGATTGGACAGGGCCTGACAGCCCCATCTCGAAAAGCTCGCAGATACTAATCGCGGTGCTCAGAGCGGGTGATTAATTTATACCCTTGTCAAGTTTTTCGACAACTGGCCTGCTCACACGCGCGATTGTCATGCCAAAATCACTTCAAAGAGCGTCGGAAAGCCGGTTTCGGCATTTCGGCACGCTATTTGCACATTGCATACGGGTACTCGTAGTACGCCGTTGGAATGGAGCCTTGAGAATGATTTTCAGGTGTGTGTTATAGCGTGGCTGGACACAGTAGAAAGATGGTCATCTTCCTGGCAACCGCTGCTTTGTGTAGCGGCGTGTTGGTGGTCTGCCCGATCCAATCGGCCACAAAAGCGCCAGGGTCAGAAGCAGCCGAACTCAAGCACCGCCGGGCACAATTATTGGCAGCGGGAGCCGAAACCGCCTCGCTGTTCGCAAAGGATCCGAATTTCTCCTCAGAATCGAGTTACGACTCAGGCCGCCAGGAGTTCTTCTTTAGAACGATGATTGCCGTGGTGTTCGTTATCGTTCTGGGGGCCGCGGCGATTTACGTCTCCAAGAAACTCCTGCCAAAGATTGCCAGGCTGCCGGGCAAAGAGGTTCGCATCGTCGAAACAGTGTACCTGGGGCCCCACAAGGCGGTACACGTGCTCGAGATCGGCAATCGGCGGCTGCTCATAGGCAGCACGAATGAAAATGTCACGAAACTGGCCGACCTGTCCGGCGGCTTCACGGACTTCTCAGAGCAGGACACCAGCTCCGACCGAGAACATTTATGACCAGCAGGTTTCTTAAAACGCTTTTCCTGGTATTTGTTGTTTCCATGACCATGCCGGTTTCCTTTGGCCGGGATCTCAACGCATCCCGGCAGCTTCTGAAACAGCCCGCCGGTGCTTCCGCGGCAAATACTCCGGCAAATGGGGTTCCGAGCATCGGAGATCTCGTGACCGTCATAGATAAAGCAACGGCCGGCGGGGAACGAAACAGAGACTGGTCCACGCCGGTCAAGCTTGTCATCATCTTTACGGGCCTGGCGATCTTGCCGAGCCTTCTGATGATGATGACGTCTTTCACGAGAATAGTCATTGTCTTGTCTTTTGTCCGACGCGCGCTGACCACTCAGACCATTCCACCTACCATTGCCATAATCGGTTTGGCCCTGTTTCTGACGTTGTTCACAATGGCACCGACATTTGCGAAGGTCAACACAAGCGCGATCCAGCCTTATCTTGCGGATGAGATTGATTTTCAAACCGCCGGAACCAGGGCCAGCGATTGCATCAAAGAATTCATGCTTCGGCAAAGCCGACAGGCTGATTTGGCTCTCTTTGTACAGATGGCCAAGATAGAACCTCCTCAAAGCCTCATGGCGATCGATATGCATATCGTCATCCCGGCATTTATTATCAGTGAGTTCCGTACGGCATTCGAGATAGGCTGCCTCTTGTTCATTCCGTTCTTGCTGGTGGATATGGTCATCGCGAGTGTGTTGCTGAGCGCCGGGATGATGATGCTGCCGCCGGTGATGATTTCGCTGCCGTTTAAGCTGATACTGTTCATCCTCGTGGACGGATGGGGGCTGCTGGCCAAAAGCCTCAGTCTGGGTTTCAGGTAGCGTGGAGTGAAACAGGAGATACGGTCCGGACAATGTGAGATACGAATTATGGATAGCAGCTTTGTTCTGTACCTGAGCCGGCACACACTCGAGACGACTTTGCTCTTGTCTGCTCCGATCTTGCTGACATGCATTGTCGTCGGGGTCATCGTGACGCTGTTTCAGGCCGTGACTTCAATGCGAGATATGACCTTGACGATAGTCCCCAAGCTCTTGGCCGTGGGCGTCGTCACGTTGATTTGCGGCGGCTGGATTCTGGATGTTGTCCTGCAATTCACCAATGAGATGTTCGCCCATATCCCGAACATTGGGCCCTGATGTATGCCGCTCGTGAGCGAAAAACTGCTTGGCTTTGTTATGGTGCTGACGAGAATCTCGGCGTTTTTCATGGTCATTCCCGTTTTTGGGTGGGCAAGCATTCCGGAGAGGGTCAAGATTTCGCTGGTTTTGCTGCTGGCGGTTTTCTTTTCGATGATAACGCCCGTGCCGATCGCGGCCAGGCAGGCCTCTGTCCTGGAGGCGGTGTTGCTGATCATCAACGAAGGCACATACGGGCTGGCCCTGGGAATAGTCGCGGCTGTTCTGTTCGCGGCGGTAAAATTGGGCGCGCACATTGTTGAACAGGAGATGGGTTTGACAATAGCCGAGATTCTGGACCCGTTGACCGGCGAGGGGACCCAGCCGCTGGCCAGTTTGCTGGAAATGATGTTCATCATTCTGTTTCTCAACGCCAACGGCCATCACTTGTTTTTATTGACGTTGTCGAAAAGTTATGAAACATTTCCCGCCGGCAGTATCCCGACCATACCGGTTTTGGCCGGCGCAATAGTCACTGCGGGTTCGACCATGTTGATGGCCGGCCTGCGGCTGGCCGCACCGATGTTAGCGGCGTTCTTGTTGTTGATGATGGTGTTAGCCGTACTGGCACGCATAGTTCCGGAAATGGACATCTTATTTATCAGCTTGCCGCTGAGCATAGGTCTGGGGTTATTAATGGTGATCGCATTCTTGCCACTTATCAACACCTTTGTGGCTGAATTTGCCGGCCTGATGGGAAAGTTGCTGCCCGTATGAAACCGGGGGCGGGCCCCCGGACGAAAGGCCGAAGAAGGCCTGCCTCCTGCGTAGAATCGGGGATAGATCATGGCAGAGCAGTCAGCCGCCGAAAGGACAGAACAGCCAACCCCCAAGAGGTTGGAGAAGGCCAGGGCCAAAGGGCAGGTGCCGCAGAGCCAGGAGCTGACCTCGGTTGTGACACTCCTGGTATTGATGGCGATGGTCGCTCTGCTCAGTCCGAACCTGATGGAATGGGTGCAGATGGAGATGGAGGAGGGGATGTCGTGCCAGAAGGGCGTTTTTGCCGACGCGAAAACGTTTCTATACTTCTTCCACAGAAAGACGATAAGTCTTTTGCTCGTCATCAGCCCCATTTTCGCAGCGCTTTGCGCCGGATCCGCCGCAGCTTCCATCGCCGTCGGCGGCTGGAATTTCGCGCCGTCCGCCTTAGAATGGAAATTCGATCAGTTCAATCCGGTATCAGGGTTAGCCAGGCTGGTGGACGCTCGGTCTATGGTAAGACTCTTGACGTCCATACTCAAGTTACTTGTTGTTGCACTGGTCGCCTGGTTGTACCTGCAGGACAAGCTTGAGGTGCTCGCCACGCTTCGATGGACCTGGTCCGAGCAAATGCTTGCGCTGACCGCACAGATCATCCGTGGTCTTATGTTGCGAGTCGGCGCTGCGCTGCTGGTCATAGCCGTCGCCGACGTCTTCTACCAGAAATGGAAGTACAAAGAAGACCTGAAGATGACTCGCCAGGAAGTAAGACAGGAACATAAGGACCTTGAAGGTTCGCCGGAGATCAAAGGGCGAATCCGGAGAATCCAGTATGAAACGGCGGCACGGCGGATGCTGCAGGAAGTGCCCAAGGCAAGTGTGGTTCTTGTCAACCCGACGCACGTGGCCGTGGCGCTGCGTTATGAGGCCAAGACGATGAACGCACCGGTAATGGTGGCCAAAGGAGCCGATGAGCTGGCCGAGCGGATTAGAGAAATTGCACGCGCTTACGGAGTACCCATCATAAGAAAGCCGGAGCTGGCCAGAACAATCTATTCGACGGTCGAACCCGGCCACCCCATACCCGAGACCTTGTACGTGGCCGTAGCCGAAGTCCTGGCCCTGATTCATCGTTTGCGCCACAAAAAACGCTGAACAGAGCCGCCACGAGGCAATCCCGACTTCAGAGTCGGTAGTTGTATCATTCATTGACATTCCCAAGTCACCCTTGTATTATGCTCTAAGAATTGTGTCTCTTTGCTGGTTTTTGGTTCGAGGGAGAAAATAGCAGATGGCCAACGTACCCTCCAGAGTCGTGGAGCTTGTAGAAACCTTCGACCGCAATATCGAGGCATACCGCTCCCCGCAATATAATGAAACCCAGCTCCGCAGAGAATTTATTGATCCTTTATTTGAGGAATTAGGCTGGGATGTAACTAACAAGCAAGGTTTTGCACCTCAATACAGGGAAGTCATCCATGAGGACGCCATAAAAATTGCTGGTGAGACAAAAGCCCCCGATTACTGTTTTCGTATAGGGGGTGTCCGCAAATTCTTTCTTGAGGCCAAGAAACCGTTTGTTAACATCGATGCTGACGTAGACCCGGCTTATCAACTCAGGCGTTATGCATGGTCTGCTAAGCTGCCTCTGTCAATTCTCACTAACTTTGAGACCTTTGCAGTTTATGATTGCCAAATCCGCCCCAAACATACCGACAGGCCTACCACTACACGGATTATGAATCTTACCTATAAGGAATACATTGATAACTGGAACGAGATCGCCGATGTCTTCAGCAAAGACGCAGTGCAAAAAGGCTCATTCGACAAATACGCCATCTCAACAAAAAGTAAACGCGGCACAACGACCGTTGACACTGAATTCCTCGCCGAAATTGAAAAATGGCGCGAAATGCTTGCTAAAATCATCGCATTAAGGAATCGCTCGCTGTCCATACGTGAGATAAATTTCGCTGTTCAGCAAACCATTGATAGAATCCTCTTTTTGCGATTGTGCGAAGACAGAGGCATCGAGACTTATGGCCAGCTTAGAGTAATAAGCAGCGGCGACCGAAACTATCCCAGACTTTGTGAAATATTCGAAAAGGCCGACCAGAAATATAACTCAGGCCTGTTTCATTTTACCGATGAGCCTGATCGTCCAGAACCGCCGGACAATCTGACCCTGAATCTCATTATCGATGACAAAGATCTCAAATGGATTTTGTATAATCTTTATTATCCGCAAAGCCCATACGAATTTTCCGTCCTGCCGGCGGAAATCTTAGGCAACGTCTATGAGCAATTTTTGGGCAAAGTCATTCGGCTGACATCCGGTCATCGTGCAGTTGTCGAGGAAAAGCCCGAAGTGAAAAAAGCCGGCGGCGTCTATTACACGCCTTCGTATATTGTCGATTACATCGTCAAGAATACCGTCGGCCGACTTCTCGGCGACGCCTCTGCATGTCATTGCGAGGAGGCCGGAGGCCGACGAAGCAATCTGAAACCGCTAACTCCAACGCAAGTCTCCAATATCAAAATCCTCGATCCGGCCTGCGGCTCAGGGTCGTTTTTAATCGGCGTGTATCAGTATTTGCTCGATTGGCACCTGAGATACTACACGGGCAACGACCCTGAAAAACACGCAAAAGGCCGAGACCCGAAAATCTATGAAGCTAACTCCATTCGTCATTGCGAGGAGCCGGGCGACGAAGTCGCCGGGATGGCTTGCGCCACAATCTCAAACTACCGTCTCACCATCGCCGAGAAAAAGCGAATCCTGCTCAGCAGTATCTTCGGCGTCGATATCGATTCGCAGGCCGTTGAAGTCACGAAACTCTCGCTGCTGCTGAAGGTGCTCGAAGGTGAAAGCTCCGAAACCATCGAGAATCAGTATCGCCTCTTCCACGAACGAGCACTGCCCGACCTCGCCGCGAACATCAAGTGCGGCAACTCCCTCATCGGCCCCGACTTCTTCGACACCCTCGATCCCGTCTCAATAACCGAAGAACTCCGACAGAAAATCAACGCCTTCAACTGGCACGCCGAATTTTCCGAAATCTTCAATCGCCCAAATCCCGGCTTCGACGCTGTCATCGGAAATCCGCCGTATGTCCGAATACAGGGCCTCAAGGATACCCAACCCCAATCTATTCCGTACTTCTCTGCGCATTATCACGCCGCTTCAAAAGGTAATTACGACATCTACGTTGTTTTTGTAGAAAAAGGGCTTAATCTACTCAACGGACAAGGTACTCTCGGTTACATCCTTCCCCACAAATTCTTCAATGCTAAATACGGGGACCCACTCCGCAAATTCATTGCCCACGGCAAACACCTGTCACGCGCGGTCCATTTTGGGCACCAGCAGGTCTTCGAGGGGGCCACCACCTACACCTCGCTTGTCTTCCTAACAAAGGAGTCGTCGGATTCCTTCGACTTTACCTATGTTACAGACTTGCAGGACTGGCGCGGTGGCGGTCGAGCTGTGGAAGGCCAATTACCAGCACACGTCACATGCGCTGACCAGTGGCATTTTTCGGTCGGCCATGCAGGTGTACTCTGTGAGAAACTGGCAGCCTTTCCGACCACGCTCGGAGACGTAGCGGATCGCATCTTCCAAGGTTTCAAGACTGGAGCCGACAATGTCTTCATTCTGCGGGCACTTCCAAACGGGAGATTCTTCTCCAAATGCCTGAGCGGTGAAGTAGACCTTGAGCCTGTGTACCTCCGCTCTCTTGCCAAATCGGGGCAGTTAAAACGCTACAACCTTCGCCCTGCAGAGCGCAGTATTGTCTTCCCTTACCAAATGGCAAAACTTCGTGGCTGGGAGCAGATTCAGCAACAGGCTCCCAAGACAGCCGCATATCTCAAAGCATGCAAGAAGGTACTTGAAGCCAGAGAGGGCGGGCGTTGGGCTGGTCCCGGATGGTACTGCTACAGCCGTACACAGGCCCTTGAGGTCATGTCTTCACCCAAGCTATTGACCGCTGATCTGAATCCGTCGGCCAACTACTGCTTTGATGCGATTGGGGACGTCTGTTTCACGGGTGGCGCAGCGGGGGGATACGGCATCATCCTATCCGAGGATCTCCGGTTCTACGTTTTCGCCTTGCTCAATTCACGGCTCTTGGATTGGTTTCTTCACCGGATCAGCTCAACGTTCCGTGGCGGTTGGTTCAGTTATGAATCTCGTTTCATATCCCAACTGCCCATCCGCACAATCGATTTCGACAATCGCGATGACAAAGCCAAACATGACAGAATGGTCAATCTCGTCGAGCAGATGTTGGATTTTCACAAGGAGTTGGCCGCCGCTAAAATCCCTGATGAAAAGACGCGGATCCGGCGTCAAATCGACGCCACCGACAAACAAATCGACCAACTCGTCTATAACTTCTACGGCCTGACCGAAGAAGAAATAAAAATCGTGGAGGGAAGGGCAACACAATGAAACCACGAATTAACACCAATTTAC
>CAYWZW010000061.1:0-33267 GCA_964462945.1 uncultured Pirellulales bacterium | reverse complement strand
AGAGCGAGCGGCTGTTAACCGCTAGGTTGTAGGTTCGAGTCCTACTCGGGGAGTTGTGGTGTTTTGCATATATGTAATCGAGAGCGTTTCCACCAAGCGCCGCTGCGTGGGCCAGACCAGTGATTTGGAGCAGCGCCTCGCCGAATTCCCTCGATTTGTTTGAGGACAAATCATTTGCACACTCAATCCATCGAGCAATGGATGCACGACCATACGTTCGGCCAGGACCGAAAAAAGTCCGCTGAGCGCCGGACGCTGATCGTCATCGTCATCACGGCGTTGACGATGACCGTTGAGATCGCGGCGGGGATCGCCTTTCGCTCGATGGCGCTTCTGGCGGACGGGCTCCACATGGGCAGCCATGCCTCGGCGCTGGCCATTTCCGCATTCGCCTACTTTTACACCCGCCGCCACGCGAAGGACACACGGTTCAACTTCGGCACGGGCAAGGTAAATTCGCTGGCGGCCTTCGCCAGTGCAGTGACGCTCGTTCTCTTCGCCCTGGTCATGGCTTGGAAAAGCACCGAACGGCTTATATTTCCCGCCGCCATCGGATTCAACCAGGCGATCTTCGTGGCGGTCATCGGCCTGATCGTCAACGGCGTATGCCTGGTCATCCTCGGCAGACACGCACACTCGCGTGATGAGCACGATCCCGGCCACCGGCACGAGCACGACCATGACGAAAGGCACAAAGCCCACTCACACGATCATCCCCATGCCAGACACACGGACCACAATCTCTGGTCGGCCTACCTCCATATACTGGCCGATGCCTTGACCTCGCTCTTGGCCATTTTCGCTCTCCTGGGAGGAAAGTACCTGGGACAGAATTGGCTCGATCCATTCATGGGCATCGTCGGCGCGGCACTCGTGGTTGGCTGGTCGTGGGGGCTGCTCCATTCATCGGCCCGCGTGCTGCTCGATATGCAGGCCCCTCAGGAAGTAAGCGACGGGATCAGGAAGGCAATCGAGTCCGAGGGTGACAATCGGATTTCCGACCTGCATGTGTGGTCCGTGGGCCCGGGGATATATGCGGCGGAAATCGCCATTATCTCTTCGGAGCCTCTGGAGGCCGACGGTTACTACAAACTCCTTCCCAAGCAGATCGGCCTTGTGCACGTAACGATAGAGACGCGGCTGTGCGCATCGGCCGCCCGTGAAATGTCCTGACCGTAGTCCACAGTATTGCAAAATGCGCCGAAAGAGCGTATAAGTTGAGCTGCCATGACGCGCGATGCAAAGAAACGAATTGAGCAGCTACGGGGTGCAATTCGTGAGCACGATTACCTCTATTATGTGCTCAACCGGCCCAGGATCAGCGACCGGCAATACGATGAGCTGTTTGCCGAGCTCAAGGCGTTGGAGCAGGCGAACCCGCAATTGATAACAGCCGATTCGCCCACTCAGCGCGTTTCCGAGCGGCCCCTTGAGGGCTTTGGCACCGTCAGACACGCCGTTCCCATGCTGAGTATAGACAACACCTACAACGCCGATGAGCTAAGGGCATTTGATGAGAGAGTGGCGAAGCTGCTGGGCGGCAGAGATTATGATTACGTCGTCGAGCTGAAAATCGACGGGCTTGCGATAAGCCTTCGTTACGAACGAGGGATCTTCGTCACGGCGGCAACGCGAGGCAATGGGCAGGTGGGTGACGACGTAACTGCCAACGTGCGAACCATCAAAGCTGTCCCGCTGCGACTGCTGGAGGCCGATACAATTCCCGCCGTCCTCGAAGTTCGCGGGGAAGTCTATATGCCCACCAGCGCCTTCGTCGAGCTGAACCGGCTGCGCGCCGAAGCCGGCGAGGCGCTCTTTGCAAATCCGCGCAACGCCGCCGCCGGCTCTCTGAAACTGCTGGACGCCAGAATCACCGCAGCGCGAAACCTGTCGTTTTTCGCGTACGCCACGGGTGAGGTTTCCGAGCCGTTGGCGGAAAATCATTATCAGAGCCTGCGGAGATTCAAAGAGCTCGGCTTGCCCGTGAACCCGCACATCAAACAAGCCAAAGATATAGACGAGGTAATCAAAATTTGTTCCGGCTGGAGCGAAAAACGTTCGACGCTGGATTACCAGATTGACGGAATGGTGATCAAGGTCAATCGTTTTGACCAGCGCGACGCGTTGGGCGCGACGGGCCGGGCGCCGCGCTGGTGCATCTCCTACAAATTCGCCGCCGAGCAGGCACAGACCGTCGTCGAATCCATCGACGTTCAGGTAGGCAAGAGCGGCACGTTGACCCCCGTGGCGAATCTGACGCCGGTGCTGCTGGCGGGCACGACCGTCAAGCGGGCAAGCCTGCACAATTTCGACCAGGTCAATCGCCTTGACGTCCGCGCAGGAGACACGGTTGTGATTGAGAAGGCCGGCGAAATCATCCCGCAAGTGGTGGAGGTAAGGATAAGAGAAAGGACAGACTCCGTCGGTGAAACCTTTGCGATTCCTTCAGAGTGTCCTGCATGCGGATATGAGGTAAAGAAAGACGACAACGCTATATATCTTCGCTGTGATAACCAAAACTGTGTTGCTAAACTGAAAGAGCGATTGGAGCATTTTGTCGGAAAAGGTCAAATGGATATCGATACATTAGGACCTGCACTGATCGAAAAACTGGTTAACGCGGGCCTTTTGAGGAATGTTGCCGACATTTACAAATTGAGGCACCGGGATATAGTTGATTTTGAGGGAATGGGGGAAAAAAGTGCAGATAATGTGATTCAAGCCATCAAGGATAGTAAAGACAAGCCGTTGTGGAGATTATTAGCAGGATTGGGAATTAGGCATATTGGTGGGCAGACAGCGCAGACTCTCGCAAAATATTTCGGAACCTTAGAGAAAGTCCTGTCTATCAATAGGGGAAGACTGCAAAAAATAAAAAAACAGGAAAAAGATAAAAGGCAATTGTTGAATAAGAAACGCAGTAGGCGTGAGATTAGCGAAGAAGAATATAAGAGAGAATGTGAGAAACTTCGATTGCCGGATATTGGCGACGAAATGCTGACAAGTTTTTGTAACTATATACAGGATGCCGGGAATATAGCGATATTGCAGGAGTTAGTAACACTCGGGGTAACGCCTAAAAAACCAATAAATGTAGGAAGGTCAGAGCAGTTATCGGGCAAGACTGTCGTCGTTACGGGCACATTGGATAACTTCGACCGTCAACAGGCTGAGGAAGCAATTCGTCAGGCCGGGGGGAAGTCATCCGGGAACGTCAGCAAGCTAACGGACTTCGTTTTAGTTGGCAAGAATCCGGGCAGCAAACTCACAAAAGCGCAGGAACTATGTGTTCAAATCATTGATGAAGATCAATTTATACAGCTTATCGGATACACGCCAAAGTGAAAACAAAAAATGAGCTCCATGGATACTGACAATCATGTTGAGGTTCTTGTAAAGAGTTCTTCGGGTGATCCATACACAGTGAGATTTTACCTTTTTGAAAACAAGATATCCGCTTTCTGTTCTTGCTCTGCCGGAGTTCACCGGATGCTATGTAAACACATAACGCGTCTTCTATGTAATGACCACTCAATTCTCTATGATAGGGTCCAAAAAACAGCTATGGAACAAGTTGTCTCCTACTTACAAAAAACAACTATTTCCCTACTGTTGTCCGAATTGAATCAAGCTGAATTGCTTTTGGAAAAGGCTCAGCGTGAAGCCAAAAAAGCAAAGAAGAATCTTGAGAAAGCGATAGTCCGAAGATGAACTCAAAAGATGACTCGTTAGAACTTCTACGAAAACTCATTACCCCGAAGTTCCTGGTAGGAGAAAGAAGATATCCGAGAAACGAGAAGAGATATACTGAATTCTTAAAGAATCCGGAACGCAGTCTTGCTCACAAGGACGATTGGTTCATGTGTGTCCCATCTTTTTTTAATGACTGCCTGGATATTGCAAAAACATATCGTCGTGTCAAAACCAGTCGGAGAATAAAGGATAAGAAAACTGGTAAAATGAAGGATGAAACGGAAATTAGAAAGGTGTGGACACAGGGATCTCGTTTTGCCTTTCATCGCGGATGCAGTCTTTATGACACTCCGAAAGGATATCGTAGGTGGCGTGATGCAATTACCGAAATAAGGTATTGCGTCTCCATTCATAGTGGAGTAAATGCAGAACCGGCAATGAATGAAAAAGAACGAGAGTCTGGCACCGTTGAGTTTTCAATCCTTACGCCTTCTGCGCAAGCTATCACCCTAGTAGAAGTCGGCACCTATACTCTAACACAAGATGAATTTGTAAAGTTTTTAATAAACGGACACCCGGAGATTATTTCAGAATAGAGAATTGTGGAAAATTGGTCGACCCACAAGATGAAAAGTTCGTATGCAGCTTGTATCGAAAATCGCACAGTACCAGGAGACGGAGCCGTGATCGACAAGGCCGAGCAGGCCATCAGACAGGCGGGAGCAAAGGCGTCGAACAGCGTCAGCAAGAAAACCGATTACGTGCTGGCCGGTGAGGACCCGGGGAGCAAGCTTGATAAAGCCGGGAAGCTGGGTATCGAAGTCATTGATGAAAAGCAGTTTATGAAAATGATTGACACAGACCTGCACTGACGGAAGCACGGACTGACACGGACAATAATATGGACACGAAGCATGTGAATTTGTTATATAAAGAATTGAGTTATGAAGTTCGTGGTGCTGCAATCGAGGTGAAGAAGAACTATGGACCGGGACACAAAGAGGTATTATATCAAATATACCAATGACAAGAAGAAACACCTCCAGCCAGAAAAAGGAAACGGAGCCGCAGTCAGTGACAGTCAGTGTTAAAGACAGTGAGAGTCAGCGTTACATGCAGATGGCGTTGAGGCTGGCCCGGCGGGGAATCAGTTCGGTGGAACCGAACCCTGCGGTCGGGGCCATCATCGTGAAAGCCAATCAGATTATCGGCAGAGGCTGTCACAAAAACTTTGGCGGCCCCCACGCGGAAATTAACGCTCTGGAAGACTGCCGGAGTTTGGGCGTCAAGCCCAATGGCGCCACGATGTACGTCACGCTCGAACCATGCCCCCATCACGGGAAAACGCCTCCATGCACAAACGCCCTTATCTCCGCCGGGCTGGCAAGAGTCTGCGTGGCTATGGTTGACCCCTCGGACCACGCCAATGGCAAAGGCATTGAACAGTTACGCCAGGCGGGGATCGAGGTGCAGACCGGAATTTGTGAGACTGAGGCGAAGCTGCTCAATGCCCCTTTTGTCAAATTCGCCGCCACCGGCAGGTGCTGGGTGACATTGAAATGGGCGCAGAGCATCGACGGTAAACTTGCCTGGGCCGAAAAGAGTGATGAACGAAAGTGGATTTCCAATGAGCTGAGCCGGCGAGATGCGCACAAACTGCGCCGGCGAGCTCAGGCTGTATTAGTGGGTATCAACACGGTGATCGCTGATGACCCGCTGCTGACAGCCCGTCCGAACAAAGGAAAAGAGACCGTCCGCATAGTTGCGGACAGCTTTCTGAGAACCCCACCGGGCTGTCAACTGCTTGCTACGGCCAAGGACAGCCCTGTGATAGTCTTCACAAGCCAGCACGCCGTCGAGACCACCCCATGGGCTGCAGAGCAGATTGCCAGGAACGGAGCCGAAATACTTGCCTACCCGGACATGCACGGCCGCTCCAACCTGCATTTTCTGCTGGATGAATTGAGTCGTCGCGGCATCGCTCAATTGCTCGTCGAAGGCGGAGCCAGTGTGCTGACCTCATTCCTGAGGGAGAACCTCGCCGACGAGATTGTCATTTACGTCGCACCTAAAATACTTGGAGCGCAGGGCGGTGTCGAGCTGATCAAGCCGATGGCTGAGCTGTCCAAATCCATCGGTCTGCACTACGTCGAAGTCGGGCGTTTCGGCGATGACGTTCGCCTGAGCGGCTTGACCGAGAAAGCTCTGGGCGAGATTTCAATCTCGCCCCAGAGAGCCGCCCCGGGCCTTCCAGCCGTCGCCGCCAGCGCTGCTTTGACGGAGTCGGTTCCGTCCGTCGCAGATGAGCCGGCCGATGAATAAGAGACAGATTGTCAAGCTTGCGACAGAGGGACGCAAGGTCCCCTATGTTCCGTGGCACTGCAATTTTACCATCGAAGCGGCCCAGACGCTGCGAGAGCATTTTGGGCGGGAGGATTTGGAGCACGTCTTAGACAACCATTTCGTCAAGCTCGGCAGGGACACAGGGTTCTTCACGGATCTGGGCAACGACCGTTTCCGCGACGGGTTCGCCGTTGTCTGGGATCGCAGCGTGGATAAGGACATCGGCATCGTGGAGGGATGTCTTCTGCCGGAACCCACGCTCCAGGGCTACGAGTTTCCCGATCCTCTCAATAGACGTTTCTTCGAAGATATTCCAGAGAAGTTGTCCAGATACGGGGACTGCTTTCGGGTTTTCAAGATTGGTTTTTCATTGTATGAGCGGGCCTGGACGCTGCGCGGGATGGAAAACCTGATGATGGATTTCCTGGACCACCCCGATTTCGTGCGGCGGCTGTTGCGCGCGATAGCCGACTACAACATCGCCCAGGCGACCGAAGCGCTGAAATACGATATAGACGCCGTTTACTTCGGCGATGACTGGGGCCAGCAGAGGGGTCTGCAGATGGGACCGCGTCTCTGGCGTCAGTTCGTTCTGCCGGAGCTCAAGCGCATGTACTCGGTGGTTCGTGACGCCGGCAAGCTCGTCTTCATCCACTCGTGCGGGAAAGTCGATGAGCTCTTTGATGACTTGATTCGAATCGGGCTTAATTGCTTCAACCCCTTTCAGCCGGAGGTGATGGATGTCTTTGACATTATGAAAAGATACCGGGGCCGGCTGGCATTTCACGGAGGGCTCTCAACACAAAGGACGCTGCCGTACGGTTCGGTCGAAGATGTGAAGAATGCGACCAGAAAGTTGTTGGAGGCCGGCGCCGACGGCGGATATATCTTTGCTCCGGCCCACGCCGTCGAAGGGGACGTCCCGCTGGAGAATATGTTAGCCTTCATCGAAACCCTCCACGCCCAACCCGGCTACAAAAAGCGCTAAAAAAATCAGATATCAAATATGAAAAGTCAAAATTGCTGAATCATCGCTTCGCAATGATTACTCCCTTGACTTTGCATCGTGCTTCTTACATTTCAATCTTATCTTATCAGCTTAATGATCGCATCAAGGTTATTCGGGGCCTCGATGGGCGGGTTGGCGAACTTGCCCTGGCTTTCCTTGTGGTAGTTGACCGTCACGTTCGGGTCTTTCAGCGGATGGCCGGTCAGGACACATGCAACGCGCTGGTCGGCGCCGATCAGGCCTTCCGTTCGCAGGTGCTTCAAGCCGGCGATGGTTGCCGCCGAGGCTGGCTCGCAGCCCAGCCCGTATTTGCCGATGATCGCCTTGGCATCGATAATCTCTTCGTCCGTTACCGCACGCACGACGCCGTCGCAGACATCAATCGCGCGCAGGCACTTTTTCAGATTGACGGGGCGCGAGATTTCTATCGCCGAGGCACAGGTGTGCGGCGAAAAGTCACGGGCCGTCAGATCGGCGTAGTAATCGTCGATGACAGCCTGGTCCACGCTGCCAGCGTTCCAGCAGAGCTTCTTGTTATTCACCAGGTCGTTCAGCGTATCGGCGCCGGTCGCGTTGATGATCGCCAGGCGGGGTATTCGCTCGATCAGGCCCAGCTCTTTCAATTCGCGGAAGGCCTTGCCGAAGGCGCTGGAGTTGCCCAGATTTCCGCCGGGGACCACAATCCAGTCCGGCACCTCCCAGCCCAAGCCCTCGATGATCCGATACATGATGGCCTTTTGTCCTTCGAGCCGGAACGGATTGAGCGAATTGAGCAGATAGAGCCCGAGTTCCGCGCAGACGGCCTGGACCTGCCGCATGCAGTCGTCGAAATCGCCGAGGATTTGAATCGTCTGCGCCCCGTAGTCCATCGCTTGGCTGAGCTTGCCGAAGGCGATGCGGCCGGAGCCGATAAAGACCGTGCATTTGACGCCGCAGCTATGGGCGTACAGCGCCACCGAGGCGGACGTATTGCCCGTGGAGGCGCACGCACTGGAAGTGGCACCGACCATTTTGGCATGGCTGAAGGCCGCCGCCATGCCGTTGTCTTTGAAAGAGCCGGATGGATTCAGACCTTCGTATTGCAGATACAAGCGGCCGGCGGCCATATCCACGTACCCGCCCACGGCGTCATTTTGTTGCAGGATTGTCTGGCCTTCGCCGATGGTCACCTTGTACCTATCCTCGCAGAAGCTCAGCAACTCGCGGAACCGCCACACGCCTGAGAAATCCAGCGGATTGTCCCGGCTGGCCCATCGCCGGGCAAATTCGCTCAGTTTGCCGGGAACCTCGATTTTGTCCCAGTCATAGCGGATGTCCAGCAGCTCGCCGCAGGCCGGGCATTTGAATATCGCCTCTCCGCAGTCAAACTCCGCCCCGCAAGCCGGGTTTATGCACTTCTGATAGGCTGTATCAGTCATAGTCCAATTTGAAATTTCAAGTTCAAGATTTCAAATCATGTATCGACCGTTTTGGTTCAGCAATGCAATTATAAACGACGAATGCAACTATGGATACGGAAATTGGCTCCATCCGGGTCTGAATTGGCTTGTTTTTCTTGGACTCCGCAAGCCAGATAGTTCTCATAACGCTCATGAAACAAACGTTTGTGTTCACGTGGGCTTGCGGTTCCGGCGTCAAGTAGAATAAAAAAAGGGGTAAGATGAGCATTTCTCGCGCTCATTTTTCGGCAGAGAAGCAGACAATATAACAAACGCTGATCGGCAGAATTGGAGGTTGACCTGTAGCACGTGCAGAACGATCTGGAGAGAAAATTAGTCGAGGCGGCCATTGGCGGCGACCTTGAGAGCTTCGGCGAGCTGTGCCGGCGGTATTACGCAGCGATGGTTGCCGTTGCGTACGCCGTGTTGAGCGACCATCAGCTTGCAGAAGATGCCGCTCAGGAAAGCTTCGCACGAGCCCTGGTCGGGGTCAGAAGCCTCAAAGACAAAGCGAAATTCGCACCCTGGCTCGCGGCGATATGCAGAAATGTCGCCAAAGACACGGTCGCAGCCAAAGTCAAGCAGATCTGCATCGAGGATCTTTCACAAGTAGGCCAGAACAACAGCGATGGTGAAAGCAGCAGGCTGATTCGCCGGGCCATTGAGCGATTGCCCGCCCGGACAAAGGAGTTGATCGTGTTGCGGTATTACAACAACCTGTCGTACGAGCACATTGCCTCGATATTGGGCACTTCAGCAGCAGCGATCAACGGCAGGCGCGCAAGGGCAAAACGAAAAATGGCAGACTTTTTGAGAAGAAATGGTTTTCCGGAGAACCGATTATGAACGCGGACAGGAACAATGAAAATTTTGACGAGCCGATTTCCGGCGCCGTCGGCCGGGATAAACCGCAGTTCGATTTTGATACGTGGAAACAAACGCACAAAAAAGAAATAGAAATTTTCAAATCACAAACCTCGGGCGGCAAGGCTTTACATTCCGCCGAACCGCCGAGTATATGGAGAACAATCATGAAAAGTAGAATAACAGAGATTGCCGCAGCAGCAGCGGTGATTATATCAGTTGTCGTTGGCGTGACTCTATTAGACAGATCCGCAGCGCCAGCCTATGCCATAGAGCAGACAATCCAAGCCATGCGTTCCGTCAGTTCAGTCCGCGCATATTGCACCGACTGGGACGGCAGCAAGGGAGAAGTCTGGGTCCAGATCAATCCTGAGACGGGACAGGAAGAATACTATTACGCGGACCAAGGCAACCTTTTGATTGTCGCAACTCCCCGAAGAACCTACTACTACCACAAAGATAAGAACCTTGTGAGAATTCGAAACGAATACGTTCCTGCGGCCGAAGTACGATTTTCCAGACTTTTTGAGGATTTGGCGGACTTGATTCAAAAACTCAACGGCCAGCTTGATTTTCGATCTGAATTTGACCAAGACCTTCAGAAAAAAATCATCAGGGTTCGCGGATATATTCCCTCTCAAGGAGACTTTGGGGAAAAGGAATTTCTTATCCGCGTTGATCCAAAGACGAAATTGCCGATAAGTACCGAAGCAATCAAGTCAGCACCTGGCCAAGGGGTCAAACGCGTGGATCGCTTCGAATACAATGTGCCGATACCGCAGGGATTATTCGATTTTGAAATACCCGAAGCTGCCGAAGTTATCTACGAATAATAGGTTTGTTACGATGATTGCAGGGATGCCTTTCGTCAGACAAGGCAACTGACTCCATCGCCAAGGCACGTATCAAATTCTTTCGCCGGGCTCAATAACGGAGCCCGGCTTTTTTCTGACAGACCGTCGGTGAAGCCAACGGACAAGAATTAGACGTTCTCGGTTACAATGATTTTGTGATTGTTGATTTTTTCTATGAGACTCGGCAGTTCGGACAGGTGCGTTACTTTCCAGGCGCCGTCCGGCACCTTCCTGCTGGCATTGGTGTAGGCGGCTTTAAGGACGGGCTGCATGCCGAGTCGCAGCGCGGGGATAATATCTTTGTCGATGCGATCACCGACGTACGCGATGTGCTCAGGCGCCTGGCCGATCCGTTCGGAGGCGATTCTTAAAAGCCGGACATCCGGCTTACGAAAATCAAACTCGTACGAATAAACCCGCACGGGAAAAAACTCAAGCAGCCCCAATTGTTCCAGGTGTTTCTCCAGGGAATGGCCGCTCACAAACGTGTTGGACACGATGCCGAGCTTGAGACCCAGCTCTTGGAGTTTGGCCAAAGTCTCTTTTATGTCCGGTTCGACCGCGCCCATTTTGCTCAAAGGTTCGTACCACAGCCACGAGAATTCCTGCCACTGCTGCCGGTCGAGCCTGATACCCCTTTTTGTGCCGATGCCGCGCAGCAGAGCCGCTGAATTGAAATCATTCCCGGTGATATTGGAAATTAGATGCCGAATGCGCAGCGCGATCAGGTTTCGCCAGCAGTAGTATTCGAAGCTGCCCGCCGGCTGCCCGTAGCTTTTTAGAAAATCGTATGATAGTCTCGCCCCCTGCCGAAAGACCTCAGTGGCTTTGACCTTGCCGAAGGTCAGCAACGTTTCACCGAGGTCGAACAAGACCGCCTTGATTTCGCGTCTTTTCTCTGGCATCATCAGGACATGCGTAAATGCGTGAATGCGTTTATGCGTGGATGCAGCCACTCATTTACTCATCCACCCATTCACTCATTCACTTTCTTGCGGGCGGCAAGTGGCCGCCAAAGGCATCTCGCACCCACTGGAACATTTCCTCGTCCGATATCGCCGAAACTCTGTCCGCAGCGTACTCGGCGTCAATCTGGTCCTTTATCTTAGTTATACGCGGGTCATGTTTAGGGATGTCAATCTCGTACATGGCTTCTATCCAGTGCTTTATACCGGCCGCGCCGGTCTTATCGGTGATCGCCACGCCGGCCGGACGGTTGAGCAGCTTCTGCGTATCGAAACAATTATATATTTCCTCGTTTTTCAGCAGGCCGTCCGCGTGAATACCGGCCCGCGTCACATTGAAATCCTGTCCAACCAGCGGATAGTTCCGCGGGATCTCGAAACCCAGCTCTTTCCTGGCGTACTCAGCCAGCTCGGTGATCGCCGCGTAGTTCACACCTTTGGTCATCCCTTTCAACTGGGCGTGTTCGACCACCATCGCCTCCAGGGGCGGATTGCCCGTTCGCTCGCCGCAGCCGAATATCGCGGTGTTGGCCGCGCTGCAGCCGTAAAGCCAAGCCGTCGCGGCGTTTACCTGGACCTTATGGAAGTCGTTATGGCCGTGCCATTCCAGCCATTCGGGCGGCACTCCGACCTGTCGAAGTCCGTGGATAAGTTTTGGAACGCTTCGCGGCAGGGCAGCTCCGGCCCACGGCAGACCAAACCCGAGGGTATCGCAAAGACGAATCTTAACCGGCTTGTCGTATTCCTCGGCAAGTCTCATCAGCTCGGCGGCAAAAGGCAGCACGAAACCTTCGTAATCCGCTCGCGTGATGTCCTCAAAGTGGCAGCGTGGGACAACACCGCTATCCAGAGCCGCCTTGGCAATGTCGAGATACGCCGTCATCGCCTGGCCCCGCGTTTTTCGCAGCTTCAGGAATATATGATAATCGCTCGCCGAGGCCAAAATGCCCGTTTCGCCCAGTCCCATTTGGCAGACCAGCTTAAAATCGGCCTCGACAGCTCGTATCCATCCCGTTATTTCGGGGAATTTGTAACCGCGCTCTTTACACAGCTCGACCGCTTCTCTGTCGCGCTGTGAATAGAGGAAGAACTCGCATTGGCGAATCAAGCCCGCGCCCCCGTCTATCTCGTGCAGTAAGTCATAAATTCTGAGGATTTGCTCGGGTTTAAAAGGCGGCCGGGCCTGCTGGCCGTCGCGGAACGTCGTGTCGGTGATCCAGATTTTCTCCGGAATCTCATACTCGACTCTTTGGCCGTCGAAGACCACCGATGGAAACTCCGTATATGGAAACATCCCGCGATATAGATTCGGCTTACCGACATCTACAAGCTTGGGATTCTTATTCACCATCAATTTTCTCCGGCAGATCCGTTGATGCGTGTTTGCGTTAATGCGTCCCTCATATACGCATCGACTCACTCACGGTTCACGATTCAGTAGCCGAGGTGGGATTCGAACCCACACGCCCATTACAGGCAGGGGATTTTAAATCCCCAGCGTCTGCCTTTCCGCCACTCGGCCGCACACAACAGCTTAACGCATTCGGCGTCAGTTTGCAAATAATGAGCGTGAAAAATGATTAGAGAAGGTTTCAGGAGGCAGATCGAGGCCCGAATCGGCCAAGAACATCCGTTATCCGCCGTCTTGCGCGGGCCACAGCCAGACTGCGGGCAAGCTTCTTCACCTGCGGATCGCCGCCGTCCAGGCTGCGTGCTTTCTTGATCCTGTTCGCGGCCTCAGTCAACTTGCCCGTTGCCAGGCAAACGAAAGCGGAATCCCTCAGAGCGGGAATGTGTTCGCTTTTGATATCCAGCGTGTGGGCAAAAAGCTCCGCGGCATCCTCAAAATCGCCTTTGATGGCGCTAATAACTCCGAGGTAATAGTAGGCATCCGCGTTGGCACAGTCGATATCGACGGCGCGCAGCAGGCAATGCGTCGCACAACCGAGATCGCCGATTGTCAAGAACATCGACCCCATGGAAACCAAGGTGTCCGCATCCTCCAAAGCCAGCTTCAGCTCAGACATCAGATAAGCCCGGGCCTGCATTTTTTCGCCTGTCATCAGCGCATGCTGGGCCAGTCTATAGCACGGCCCTTGAAGTGTATTGTCTTTCGCAAGTGCCTGATTGTACAATTCCACCGCCCGCTCGTAGTTGCCGCCGTTGAAAGCAATCTCTCCAAGATAGAACATGGCGGCTGTAAAATCCGGGTTCAACTCAAGAATCCGGTTGAACTTCTCCTTGGCTGATTCGATGTCCCCGGCCTCAAGCAGAAACAGCCCAAAATCGAAGATCACATCGACATCACCCGGATTGGTGCGAAGCTCGACGAGAAAATGCTCGCGGCTGCGTTCGGTCTCGCCATCCGACCAATAGGCCTGGGCTATTCGGTAGTTGATTTGAGGGTGAGTCGGATCAAGCTCAGCCGTCTTCAGCCAGCAGCGAATCGCCCTCTTATACTCACCCCGAGCGAAAAGACTGTTGCCGACATTATAATAGCAAAGCGCGCAGTCCGGTTTGATCTGCTGAGCAAGATAGAACATCTGCTCGGCCAAATCGTGCAAGCCCATCTCGGTGTAAGTTATGATGCGATTGCAGTAGCACGGCTCAAAGGCGGGATCCAATTGCTGAATATGTTCAAACGTATCGATGGCCAGGTCGTACTGACCCGTGCGCGTGTAATCGACCGCCAGCGAGTTCAGTATCTCCGAATCATCCGGGTCAAGCTGCAGAGCGGTTTCGTATTCGCCGATCGCGTCCTCAAAGCGGCTGATGGCGTCCAGAGTAAGGGCTTTGTTGAAATGCAGCGAGCTACTGGCGGGATTGATATCGAGGGCCGTCTCCAGCTCGTCAAGAGCCTGTGACATTTGGCCGTCTTCGTAAAGCTCAAAGGCCCTGCGGGCCTTCTGCTCGGCCTTATCGTAGGGGCCGAATTCCATCTCTTCGAAAATCATAAACACACCTTATTTCGCCTGTTGCCCTGACGCAAACAATCACCAATGCTTTATCGCCCACCCGACGCGATGGCCTTAGTAGTTTCCCGGCGCTTCAACCGGCTTTTTGGCCCCCGCAAAATTCCGCTGGAATTTCGACTTGTAAGCTCTTATAATGGCAAACGTTAGCTTTCCGCGCCAGGATGTTGCAGGCCGAGGCCGCTGCGGCGCTGGTCTGTTTTTCTGGAAAGTTGCCGTTGATAGTCTTATAATCTGTGACTAAAAAATAGCGGATAGCGAACATGAAATGAACGCTATACACCATAATTATTTGGGGACGCGAAGCTATGATCAGAGAGATAAAAGGCCAGGTAACGGCCGGCAAGGGCAGGTACGCTATCGTCGTCAGCAGGTTCAATGAATTCATCACCTCCAAACTGCTTGCCGGGGCGATAGACTGCCTCCAGCGTCACGGCGCCGCCGATGAGCAGATATCCGTCGTCTGGGTGCCCGGGGCCTGTGAAATTACCCAGGCTTGCAGGAGGCTCGCCGACGGCGGCAAGTACGTTGCCGTCCTGTGCCTCGGTGCGGTCATACGAGGCCAAACCGCCCATTATGACTATGTCTGTCAGCAGGTCGTCCGGGGCATTGGACAGGTCAACTACGATTCAGCCACGCCCGCTGTATTTGGCGTCTTGACCTGCGAGACGCTGGAACAGGCCGTGGAAAGGGCCGGGACGAAAATGGGCAACGCCGGGGCCGATGCGGCATTGACCGCCATGGAAATGGCCAATGTGATGCAACAGTTGAGCAGTCTGTAGATACGGGGTCGTAGATCACTGCCCTACGAGCTGCGAACATGGACAGAAGAACCAGGGCCAGAGAGCTGACGATGCAGGCGCTATACCAGCTCGATGTGCAGGGCCGGGATGTGCTTGAGCTTTTAGGCCGGTTTTTTGCTGAGGCAGATACAGATGATTTCGTACGAGAGCTGGCCTGCGATTGGACAAACGGGGCGTGGGAAAACCTGAAACAGTGTGACGAATTGATAGTTGCCTCGACCATAAGGTGGCAATTCACGAGGCTCTCACCTGTTGACAAGAGTATTTTGAGATTGGCGGTTTACCAGTTGAAATTCTGCTGCGACATACCGCCGAAAGTCGTGATCAATGAAGCTATCGAGCTTGCCAAGAAGTTCAGCACGGACAAGTCACCGGCGTTTGTTAATGGCGTGCTCGACGCCATACTGAAAAAAATGAAAACGTGACGCTCGATGGCGGGTGCTCGTCAAGAACCGAGAATCGAAAAAGGCGGAGTTGAGAATTCTGCTTTTCGGCTTTCCATGAGAACGATCGCAGTACTTAACCAGAAGGGGGGGGTGGGTAAGACCACAACGGTGGTCAATGTTGCAGCCGCTCTGGCTGCGGCGGGCTCAAGGGTCGTCGCTATTGATCTTGATCCTCAGGCCCACCTGACCATCCATCTTGGCCTTGAGCTGCAAAGCATTGAGGCCGGCTCGTATAAGGTCTTGACTCAGTCGGCTGATTTTGAGCAGCAGATTCTGATGGTGCGTCCCAATCTCTGGCTGCTGCCCGCGAATATCAACCTAGTCGGCGCCGAGAGCGAATTGGTCAGTGTGGTCGGAAGGGAAACCATCCTGCGAGAAGCTATTCAATCGAGCGAAGATATGTTCGATTATTGCTTCATCGACTGTGCCCCTTCCCTGGGCCTGCTGACCCTCAACGCCCTTGCTGCCGCCGAAGAAGTCCTGATTCCTCTGCAGCCGCATTTCCTGGCCTTGCAGGGATTCGGGCAACTGCTCCAAACCATCGAGCTTGTCAACAAGAGAATCAATCCGAATCTGAAAGTCAGAGGGATCCTGCTGTGCATGTTCGACAGCCGGGCGTCACTTCCCAATGAGGTAAGGGCCGATATCGAACAGTTCCTTGGCAGCGCACGCGGGACCAACAGCGCATGGGCCCAGGCGCGGGTCCTGCCCACTTTCATTCGAAGAAACATCAAGCTCGCCGAGGCGCCCAGCTATGGCAAGACAATCTTTGAATACGAGCAAAATTGCCACGGCGCCGAGGACTACAGGAGAGTCGCTGAATTCATACACGCTCAATTCCAAGGACCGACACCGACCGAGATGTTACAGCCTGTTGCCGCAGAGCAGACGCAAGACATGCCCGATTCCCCGGAAACATCACCGCCGCCGAGCACTGAGCCAGTCAGAAACGACCATGTCCAGGCCAAACCCCCGATCAAAATCAGGGCGATTTCACCGTCCGATTCTCATAAACCAGCGGAATTTACGCAGATGGTGAGCAATCCCAGCCCGCCCGAAGCAGGACACGCCGAAATGTGATTCTGTTGCTCGCAGAACGCAAGGCGCAACTGTCGGCCCCAAAGGACAACTATAAGGACATTTACGGAGCAGACCCTATTCTTGCTTATTACCACTTTTCCTATCCAGTAATCCCCGCCCTCGCATCCAATCGGCACAGCGGGCCATCCAGCTCGAGACGGCGCCTTTGTCGGTCCCCGGCCCGAATCCGTGGCCTCCCGTTTCGTAGATGTGCATCTCGGCCGGAACGTCGGCCTTTCGCAGTGCCAGGTAGAAGTAAATGCTGTTCTCAGGCGGCACCCCCTTGTCGTCATTGGCATGGACCAGGAAGGTGGGCGGCGTTTCCGATGTGACCTGCTTTTCGTTGGACAGGCTCTCAACAAGATTCTCGTCCGGATCGTTGCCCAATAGATTATTTCTGGAGCCGGTGTGCGTGCACCATTCGGTAAATGAGATGACCGGATACATAAGGATCATAAAATCAGGCCGACAGCCGACCTGGTCTATCGCGTCGTTCGCATCGCTGTAGCGGTTCTGAAAGTGCGTGCCGGCGCTCGAGGCCAGATGCCCGCCTGCGGAAAAACCGATAATCCCGACCCGGCCGGGATCGACGTTCCACTCTCCCGCCCGGCTGCGAACCATCCGGATCGCCCGCTGCGCGTCCTGCAGTGGCGCCGGGTGGCCGTAGCCGGCCCCGCTGTGGCGATGACGGTACTGGAGAATGAAGCCAGCGACGCCGAGCGAGTTAAGCCACTGGGCGATTTGACGGCCCTCATGGTCCATTGCCAGACGAGCGTAACCGCCGCCCGGACAAATCACCACGGCGGCCCCCGTGGCCTTTTCCTTTGCCGGCAGGTAAATAGTCAACGTCGGTTTATCACCCTCGTCGCTGCCTTTAGCGCCCGGGGCACCATCCGGCCACAGCAGCTCGACCTTATGCAGACCGGCTGCATTTTCTTCCGGACCCGCTACGGCCCATACTGTTGCGGCGACGGCAAGAACGAGAACTGTTCTGAAATACGGCTTCATCTGTTTGTCTCCCGGGGGAAAATCGTTTCCCATCTGACGCAAAAACACTTGCATTTTCTTGAACGGGTTTTAGTGTAACCTGTGGTCATCGAATCAGGTATCAAAAAGATTACGGACTGTTTATTAGGAGATTGCCATGTGTTGCCTGACAAAATTCAAATTACACTGTGCCGGCCTTGCTGGATTGATGTTACTTGTCGTGGTATCAGGTATTCCCGCCGCAAGAGCACAAAAATCAAACTCGCCGAAATTGACAACACCCCAAGGCGTCAGGCTGCTGGAGAATAAGAGTTTCGACGACAGCGAGCGAGCGCGAAAGGAAATTCTCGATCTGTACAAAGATTTGCGAGTGACGGACGTGCTGGACGGCATGGACCTGATCGGCCTGCAGGACATTGGCCTGATGAAAAAGGACATCCGGCCCTTGTGGCGCGATGCAGAGAAATTCTCTCATCGAATTGTGGGATTTGCCATTACCGTTCGCCACGTGCCCACCGACGTTAGAGTCGGACAGGACTCGTTTGCAGACCTTGACGGGTTCAAGAGATTCAAGGCCGAACAATACAAAAGGGCGCCTGATGCTTGGCTCAGTGCGGCCAAACCCGCAGACGTGGTTGTGATTGACGCCGGAGGAATCCCCGAGTGCGGCTTCATCGGCTCCAATAACAGTCTCGGCTGGGCGGAAAAAGGCGTCGTGGGAGTCGTGACAAACGGCGGCGCCCGCGATACTGATGAGATCGTTAAGGTCAAGAAGATTGCCGTGTACTGTCAGGACGGATACAGCACCCGCGGAGTTCGGCCGGGAAGACTTATCGCCGAATCCTACAACTTTCCTATCAGTTGCGGCGGTGTTCTTGTCTATCCGGGCGATTTGATCGTCGCTGATGGCGATGGGGTAATCGTCGTTCCGAGAGAACATGCTCTGACCGTCGGAAGGCTCGCTGCGGAAATCAACGTGGGCGACGAGAAAAGCCGGGCCGAACGGTACAAACGACTTGGCATACAACCGGACGAGACGGTGAAGATTAAGTAGTCCGGCGGCATGGCTAAATCAACTGCTGCGGGTCTTGCAGCTTCTCTCTAATAAAGCCCAGAAACCGGGCCGCATAGACAGGATCCACAACTCTGTGGTCAGCCGCAAGAGACAGGCTGAGCATTTTTCGCACCGTTATTTCGCCGTCTCTACAGACAACGGCAGGCACAACGTTACCGACGGCCAATATCGTGCCGGCAAGCGGCGGGACGATTCCCAGAAACGAATCAATCCCGTACGCGCCTAAGTTGCTCAGCGCTATCGTCTCGCCCTCAATATCCTCGAGCGTGAGTTGATTATCACGTGCCTTATCGGTCAGGCATTGCTCCTCACGGGCAATCTCAGGTAATGTTTTATCGCAGGCATTCTTCACGACCGGCACCATGAGTCCCTGCGGGGCGTTGACGGCGAAGCCCACGTTAATCGCATCGGCGAGCCTTATGCTGCCCCCATCGAATCGACCCGTCACAAGGGGATATTTTAGTGCCGCCAGGCCCAGGACGCGGATATAAAAAGCGTTCGTGGTTATTTTGACGCCCAAAGATTTTCTCAGTCCGGGCCGAACGGCCATGAGCCCTGTTACATCCGCTTTCGACTCGATGTAGAAACAGGGCTTGGTCAGCTTGGAGTGCAGCATCCTTTGCCCAATGAGCTTTTGTATCCTGGTCAGCGGGATATGGTGCATCTTTGTGTCGCGTATCTCCCATCTCGTATCCCACTGCCCGAGATACGAAGGCCGATAAGCATGAATAGCGAGGGCTATGGATAACGTGGCGTATAACCTAATTTTCCCCAGCAACCCCTCTGCATCCTGTACAGGTCCTGGAAACCTGCCTCCGTTTCCGGCGTCCAGTTGCTCGTATGCCTGTTCTCTTCACTTCTGGCGCGCTTAATCGTGTCGCTTCCTTTCCACTTCCAGTGGTCGGCGTGCCCATCTGCAAACGAGAGCGTTGCGCCGTCGCCGTGCCGGACTGGAGCGTCGTCCCACCATTGCTCTTGATTATAGTGCACGGCATAAGCATCCGATGTCATGTCACCCTCGTCGATAAAAACGAGCCTGAGTGCCGGCGCCGGATTGAAAATCTCGGACATTTTCTTAACGTGTGCACCGCGCACTCCCTGGGTCGGGGGATGATTCACGGCATTCATAGAGAACATGACCGAGTACGTCACAGCTTCTCCTCGGCGCCCTGTTGGACATCGGTAGATATCCTCATTCTTGACGTAAGGCCACAAAGCGCCGTTCTTGATTTCTTGGATTTGCACATCCCACGCCGCGCTAAAATCTCGGACGTCGATCCAGGCGAGTTCATTGGCGTGGCTTCCCCAACTCGTGGTCGCGTTGCTGTATCCGGCGGCGCCATTAACGAGCTTGCCGTCATTTTCATCGGCGTACATGATCCACGCTAAGGTCAACTGCTTCAGATTGCCCAGACAGACGGCACGCTTGCCCTGCTCCTTGACGCGGTTCACCGCCGGCAGCAAGATCGCCAACAATATGGCAATGATGGCAATCACCACCAAAAGCTCGATCAATGTGAATGCTTTTCGCCTACCCATAATGATGCTCCTTTGTCGGATAAACTGTCTTGGTAACCGGCTTCTAAGACGCATAAAGTCGGCTGCAATCCATCCGTATGATGGGCCCTAATCCCAACAGGCTCGAGAAATTATACCTCAAATTCGGTGTTCTGTCAACCCCAACGTGGCAAGTTCACCTCTTGCGGTGCAAGGACATGCAAAAGTCTGCCCGTACAAGAGCGGTCTAACCGCTTCAGGGTTCAGCAGCAGAACACGCGGCCCTACGTGGTCCAATACCAATTTGCGGCCCTTTTCGCCGGGCTTTAGCAGTCCAAATGCTCTGCGGCGTATGTCAGACTCTCCCGGACATCGTTCTGCTCGCACCTGAGCCGCTCCTCCAGACTGAGGTGCTCCACATGCGGAAGAGACGATTCGTCGCTGGCATGGGCGCGGATGTACCGCAGCGTGCGGGCCAGGTCACTGCCGGGTACGTCTTCGAACGTGGCCCAGTACCGGTCGGTCAGACAGGGAACTTTCAAGGCGTCCCGCGTTGCTCCTTCCAGGCAGAACCGGATTTCAGGTCTGGCTTTTCGAAGAATCCGAACCATCTCGGGCAGGTCCAGCAGCCCGCGGCCCAGCGCCACGTCCGCCAGCAGGAAGCCGTCGCCGTACTCCGCTACGGCCATGTCTTTAAGATGTACCGAAAAGCCCCACGGTGCAAAGGCCCGGACGACCTCCATCGGGTCCTCCAGCAGCGCAACGCTGTTACCCGTATCGACGCATACGCCGACGTGCTCACTGCCGATGCGTTCCAGCATCCGCAGCAGCTCCGGCACACGCCAGTCCTTGTGGTTCTCGATTGCCAGCCGCATTCCATACCTGGCTACCACCGGCTCGGCTAACTGCAGGCAGCTCAACGAACGCTGGGCGAAGGCTTTGAACTGTTCGGCCTTCTCGAACTGCTCATAACGCCGGCCGCCGATTGCAGTACGGATGACCGTCGCACCGGCCTGCTGCGCCGTACGGACCGCCGCATCGAATTTCTCAACGTCCTTTTGTGCTTGCGGCAGACCTGCCGAGCCCTCAATGAACATGCCTCGCGATTCCGCTCGACTGCGAAGTTTCTGCAGGTATGCTTGATCCCGGACCCCCATGTCTATCTGGATCCCGCCGGCGCCGACCGTGTCGCAATGATCGAGAAAGTTCAAAGGGTCGCTCAGCCGCATCTCCACCAGCCCGGCTTGCTCCGCTTTCAGGCGAACGTTGTAAGAGAAGTCCGCAACCCCCAATCGAGTCCTCCTGACGCCCTCCGCTCCGAGCGCCGCCGTTGGACCGTGCAGCAGCAGAGCCGCCGTTCCGCCGGCGAGTGACAAAAGACAATCGCGACGATTCATCAGACGGAACCTCCAAACTCATTGTCCTCAAAAATCTCCGTGCAACCGTGCCGACGGTCAGCAGCGGCGATCGGACCCTTGCGGCATTTTGCGACTTGCGGAAGCTGCGTTTCTATACAGTTTCTGCAAGAGCCGCGTTAATTCGCATAATGGCCTCATCGATCTCAGCGGTGCTCTTGCAACCAATCACAACGGCGTCAACCAGACCGGGCTGCATGGCGAAGCGAACAGACTTCTCGCGGTCCTCGGGGCTTGTGAAGTCGCCGTTGCCGATGATTTTCATGCCGATGATACCGTGACCATTCTTCCGCATAGTCTTGATTTGCTCAAGCACGGGACTCAGATGCGATGCGTTGCTCTCGGCGTCCCAAGTCTCAGCGGGCGTATCGACGTAGGCTCCCTGGGGATTAACCCGCACCAGATTGACGTCAACCCAATCCAACTGCGCGGCCTTCGTCAGGGCAGGCAGGCTGTGACACGAGACACCGTGTGCACGTATGATCTTCTTGTCCTTGGCCTCTTCAAAGGCATCGAGGAGCCGCTTGCGCTCCTGCTCCCAATCCTTCACGACGGCACAGTGGACCAATAGGCTGTCGATGTAATCGACGCCCAGCTCCTTGCGGTAGCGGTCGAGCACCTCAAGAGGTTTTTCCGGGATGCCGGGCATCTTCGATTGAATGAACAGCTTCTCTCGCGGCAGGCCCTTGATGGCCTCGCGGACCATGGTGTGGGTTTTGTAGTTGTCCGCTGTGTCGATATAGGTGATTCCCTGGTCGTAGGCATATCGTATCAGCCGGTTGAACCCTTCGCTGCCGAGACCTCGCTGAATGCTGCCGCCCTGGCTGCCGGTGCCGATGCCTAAGCGGCTGAGCTTCAAGCCGGTCTTGCCGAGCGGGACCTGATCCGCGGCTGTTCGTTTAGTCTTGTTGCCGGAGGTCCCTAACGCACAAGAGGACAGCAAGACCCCACCGGCCAGAGCGGCCGTCGTCCGGATGAACTGACGTCGCGTGATTCGTTCTTTGTACATTGACAGACTCCTTCCTTAGTCGTTGAGCTCGCGAACCCAGATGTTGCGGAATTTGACCGGATTGCCGTGATCCTGAAATGAGATGGGCAATCTGTCTGGATGGGGCTGGTAATCAGAAATCGCATGGGGGCCGTTCCAGCCGGTCCCGCCCTGGAGTTCGACATGGTCCTGGACGAGCACGCCGTTGTGAAGAACCGTGAACGTCGCTTTCCTGACGACCTTTTTGCCTTTGAAGGTCGGACGATGGAAAATAATGTCGTACGATTGCCACTCGCCCGGCTTTCGGCAGGCATTCACGAGGGGAACGGCCCTTCCGTAGAGCGCAGCGCACTGGCCGTCGGGATAGGTCTTGTTGTCGTAGGAATCAAGAACCTGGACCTCGTAAGTATCGATCAGAAACACGCCGCTGTTGCCGCGTCCCTGGCTGCTTCCGGTGACCCGCGAAGGCGTGGCAAACTCAACGTGCAACTGACATGAGCCGAACGTCTGCTTGGATTTGACCGGACCTGAGCCTTTGACGGCCTCCATGTAGCCGTCCCGCACGATCCATTTCGCCGGGCCGCCGTCGCCGGATGTCCATTTCGACACATCGGTCCCATCGAATAGGACGACCGCGTCAGAAGGGGCTTTCCCGGCTTCAGTCTCTGTGCTCGCCGTTCCAGGCAAGATCACCGCCGGCGCAGGCCGATTCACATCATGGATAAGCCACCGGCCGGTGCTGGTCTCCACGTACTGGATCTTTTCGCCCTTTTGGGCCGCCTGCTTGGCTGCCGGCTGGGTCGCACATCCAGCCATAATCGCAAGCAGGCAGACTGCAACACTTAGCAGTTCTTGGGACTTCTTACGGAGAACTGTCCTCATAATAATTACTCCTTTCATAATCCGTATTCTCAACTGGGATCGTCGTGCATCGTGCAAAGAACGAACTCAATACCCGATACGCAATCCGAATTATATATGGTCCGGACGGCAGCGCCAATAGTCAGGGTAACCACGCACAGCCGCCGCTGCACTATTCTATTGCCGCCGCTGCTCCGATGGTTTTGGATTCTTTGCCTTCTGATGGTCCTTCATACACAGCTCCTCATCGAGAACATCCCCTGGAACATGGGGTTCATGGGCCTCGGCGGCGTACTTGGCCATCTTGTTCAATATGGCCGGATTCTGTGCCGCCACGTTTTGCTTCTCTTCGATGTCCTTGCTCAGGTCGTACAGCTCCCATTTTCCATTCTTGGGCTGGCCCGCCAGACGGACGGCGGGCTGGTAGGCCTTCCAATTCCCACAGCGAACCGCCGTTTGGCCCATATATTCCCAGTAGAGATACTCGTGGCTTTTCTGCCTGCGCCCGATGACCTCTTCGCCAAGAAGCGTCGGAAGAATAGAAATTCCATCTATATTCTCGGGGCATTCAACTCCTGCGGCCTCTGCAAGCGTGGGCATCACGTCCGGGAAATAGCCGAGGCAATCGCTCACAGCGCCCGCCCTTATTTTGCCCGGCCAGCGGACGATAAATGGAATACGCAGGCCCCCTTCGTAGAGCAGACCTTTCTGGCCTCTGAAGACCTTGCCGGTCTTGGGATCGACATTCGGGGCGAAGAAGCCGTGGGGATGGGCTTCATTTTTGAAATACGCATTGCCGCCATTGTCGCCGCTGATGATCAAGATTGTGTTATCGTCAATTTTCAACTCTTTAAGCAGGTCCAGAATCCGGCCAATCTGTCTGTCGTCCATATTAACCATGGCGGCATATCGCTGGGCCTCGTCTTCTTTAAGCTGGTAGCCGGCATCCCACTTTTTCCCTTTGTATTTTTGCCAGGCGGGTTCATCCTCCGGCAGGCCCCACGCCCCATGAGGAGGCGTCCACGGGCAATAGCAGAAGAAGGGCTTATCTTTGTTGTCACGAATGAACTTCAGCGTTTCATCGACGATCAGATGATGCGAAAACGTCTCGCCCTCGTATAGAGCACCGATGTTGCCTTTCAACGGCACCTCCTGGCTGTTTCTGATCAAGTAGGCCGGGAAGAAGGTGTGGGCATGGACCTGGTCGTAGTAGCCTAAGAAGACGTCGAAGCCGTGCTTCTCAGGCACGCCGGTCGTTCCGCGCCCGCCACAGCCCCACTTGCCAAAACCTCCGGTCGCATAGCCAGCCTTCTTGAGAACCTGGGCGACGGTAACATCCTCGGCCCGAATGGCCTCGTGGCCGGGATTTCTGCGAACGGAAGCATGGCCCAGATGCTTACCCGTCATGAGGCAGCAGCGAGTCGGCGCGCAGACCGGCCCCCCGGCGAGCATTTGAGTGAACCTCATACCCTCTTTGGCTATTCTGTCGATGTTCGGCGTCTCCAAAAGTGGGTGCCCCATGGACGAAAGCTCGTAATATCCAAGCTCATCCAGTACGACCAGGACAATATTCGGCTTCTTATGAGCTGCGTCCGATGCGGAGCCGACCTTTGCCAGCCCGCCCAAGGACTGGCGGGCGAGCCACAACGACGCCCCCGCGCCGGCGGTAGCTCTTAGAAAAGCTCGACGATTCATAAACACCTCCTTCATTAGCCCGCCTAACGTCTGGCAGATTAGAACCTGTACCCAATACCCAGGAAGTACTTCGTATCGGTCTTATGGGCGCCGGCCGCCGGTGTTGCGTCGTAGTTGAGGATAGTTTTGAAAGTCATAAAAATCCTCTCGGTGAAATCGGCACGAATTCCGGCGGTGGATGTGAGAAAGTAGTCGGAGAACTTATCAAGGGCTGGATAGTAAGTAAGATCATGCGTGAGCTTGATGTTCTTGCGGAGCTTCTTGTCGAAAATGTAGCCAACCTGAAATGATACCTCGCTGTTGCCATCTGTTTGATTGTCGAACTTCTCATAGAGAGAGGCCAAACCGAGTTCCGTTGAGAAGTTCATGTTTTCCGACTCGATCCACTGATAGCCGCCACCGGTGCCTACTATCACGCGCCGATTCAGCTCGGCGACGGCGTCTTTTTCATACCGGCCGTCCAAGTACCCATACGCCTTCTTGCTGAAGAAGTAGTCGTACTTGCCTTTTGCCCGCCACCAATCTTCAATAGTCACCGTCTCGCCGGTATCCGGGTCTTCCTGCTCGCCCTTTGCATAATCCGCGCTGGCCGTCATACGGTCCCGCTCCGTGCGCTTCGTGGCATTGGCGTTGGCGCTGATCATCTCGGTCTTGGTGTTGCCGTGCGTCGAGGTAATCCCGGCGGAAATGTCTCCCGTCCACTTCGGGATGGGCTTGGGGGGCGGATTGATCGAGACGATGTCGGCCACGGCAAATTGCTGGGCCTTCAAATCCTCACCGCCTTCGACGGCGAACCGGCCGGCCTCGGCGCTGAGCACTTTCTGCTTGAAACCCGTGCTGTCCTTCAAATTCACCGTGACCGGCTCGGCGCTGCTGAACGTTTGAATGTTCGACAGCTCCACGGTCACTTCACCGGCGACGTCGGATTTGAAAACCAGCTTGCCGTCAACCAGATGGACAATCTTGCCCGTCAGGCGATCCCCGTTTTTCAGAACAAGCTCGTCTGCCCGGCCTGACTGTGCAAAGAGCATCAGGCACACCAGTGCAATCAACATTCGGTACCACACTGTGCTCCCCTTTCAGTTTGAACTCCTAAAACATGGGCTTTCGTCCGCTGCGGCGCCCGAGCAACTCCGAATCTTTCCAATTCAAGCGCGTGCCGGCCTTCAGGAAACTTTGCTTTTCATGTGAATGTCGCGCTGCGGGAACGGGATTGTGATGCCATTCTTATCAAGAGCGAGCTTGAGCTTCCTTGTCGTATCGAAACGGACGTCCCAGTAGTCGGCGGCTTTGACCCAGGGGCGAACGACAAAATTGACGCTGCTGTCTCCAAGCTCGCAAACCGCCACCGTCGCCGGCGGGTCTTTGAGAATCCTGCTGTCTTCGGCGAGAACGCCCTCGATAACCTGCTGAGTCTTCTTAAGATCATCCTCATAGGAAACCCCTACGACCAGATCGATTCGCCGGGTTCCGTTGACCGTGTAGTTCAAGACATTGTTTCCCGTGACCTGGCCATTGGGGATAATGACCCGTACATTGTCCGGCGAAGTGAGAATCGTATTGAAAATCTGAATCTCTTTGATGGTCCCCGCTGTGCCGGCCAGCTCCACATAATCACCAACCTTGAAGGGTTTGAAAAGGATCAGCATGACCCCCGCCGCGAAATTGGCCAAGGAGCCCTGCAGGGCAAAAGCGATGCCCAAACCCGCAGCACCAACAACAACCGCAAAGGAGCCCGTTTCCACTCCAAGGTTGCTTATTGCAGCGATGACGACAAATACCAACAGCGCGATGTGGCACAGATTCTCGACAAAACTGGTCAGTGTCGCATCTACTCTTGCCTTCGTCATGGCTTTACCGACCAGCTTGGAAATCAGCTTAGCCAGCCAGCGCCCCACAACGAAGATTACGATAGCGCCCACAACTCGCAGCCAGTAAGCCGCCAGATACGCGTAGATTGTGTTCAAGATCGCTTCGATGTCCATATCAGTTCCTTTCAAAAACGATTAGCTCTTCTCATTGAAATGACGCCGTCTATCCATGACCATATCCTTGACACGCATACGTTGCATTTTGCGTCGCAATCGTACTTGAAAACTCGCGGATGTGCAAACAATTCGAATCGAATCCGAACATCTCAGACAACGTGAAGACAAACCAATGGTCCGGCGGTGTTTCGAGGTAAAACGGCCAAGAGCCTCTTGACGCTCTTACTGGTTTTGGTAGCATGTGGTCGAAATGAGACTTTTGGGAGCAATCAAATGAAGAAACTTGCAGATTATTTCATTAAAGGCCTCTTGATCTTTGTCCCGATAGCTCTGACTGTTTTTCTGCTTTATTGGGTGTTTACCAGCCTGGATGCCGTTTTCCGCAATCTCCTACCCAAAAAGATCCCCGGTCTGGGACTCCTGCTGACGGTTGTGTTCATAACCGCCATCGGTTTTGTCGCGTCGAACTTTTTAGGCAGGAAATTATTCGGCCTTGTAGAAAAGGTTTTCAGGGGGCTGCCGTTAGTCAAGCTGCTCTATTCGGCGGTGAAGGACATGATTGAGGCCTTTGCGGGTGAGAAGAGAAGTTTCGATAAGCCCGTCCTGGCGGCGGTCGCACCGGGAGCAGCCGTGAAAGTGGTTGGCTTCGTCACAAGAGAGAGTCTCGAGAACCTCGGGCTTTCAGGCTACGTTGCAGTGTATCTGCCTCAATCGTACAACTTTGCCGGCAACGTCCTGCTCTTTCCCAAAGAAGCCGTTCAGCCGCTGAATATCGACAGTTCGCAGGCCATGGCGTTTATCGTTTCAGGGGGCGTCTCGGGCCAGTAGTTCAGGTACGTCTTCTCAGAGCGCACAACATGTGCGCCGCATCGGGCGCTGCCTCACCCACCCTTTTTGCAGCCGCCCAATGCCGTAACAAGAAGAACCCCTAATACAACTAATAGCACGTGTTTTCTCATACGTTTTGTTCCCCGTTCGGCTATATGGTACGCTTTCCAGGGCCGATAGTAAAGGGAATCTCCAATTCTCAATTGTCTATCTGTCGATGGTCAGTTTTTGGTGGAGTCACCGATAACTTTGGTCGATATGTAGTCGCCGTTAAGCCTGCTTCGTAATCCCTTGTCAAAGGCTAAGGAATGAAACGTAGAAAAGGCTATACGCTTGTCGAAGTGTTGGTTGTGATTATTGTCATCGGTATCCTGGCTGCGGTTGCAGTCCCGATGATGCGAGGCCGGATCGATTCGGCCAAGTGGTCGGAAGGGCGGGCCATGATGGGCACCATAGCCAGAGCGCTCCGCGCCCATATCGCTGAGAAAGGCGCCAATTTCACCCCCGTTCCGACTTTGGAGGAGCTGGGCTTTGGGCCCGGCGATCTGAATGGCACCTATTTCTCAGGGGGGGAATCCGGAGCGGGCGATTTTTCCTGGGTGATAAACAGCAACACCCCCATGAACTTCCTAGTCACGGCCACGGCGCCAGCAGGCATCAGCAGCCCTTCTCAAGTCACATTGAATCACGCCGGCATGTTTACAGAAACACAATAAGTGCACACATCCCCACACAATCGACAACCACCGGGCCTGCCCTGAGCCCTTCGACCCTGCTCAGGATAAACTCCGTCGAAGGGATGGCTAAGGCCATTGACAATTGACGATTGAGAGGCATAGTATGGAGCCTGCCCCCGCGCAAGCGGGGATCGCTCGTCTCGGCGAAACGCCGGGCCGTAACCGGAAAGGCAGGCGTCGAATTGAAGTTTCCTGAAGTAGTCTTGCGGTTACCTGATTGGATTGAAGCGTTTCTGGCAAATGCCGAGCGGATCTATCCGGCGGTTGAAGATCGTATGCGGTTAGCCATCAAACTGGCGGAGCTGAACACCGAACACAAGACCGGCGGGCCGTTCGGCGCTGCGATATTTGAATTGAAAAGCGGCCGTCTGGTTGCGGTCGGCGTGAACCTTGTCGAATCGACCAATTGCTCAATCGCCCATGCGGAGATGCTGGCCATTGCGATCGCACAACGCGTCGTCGGACGCTATGACCTCGCAAGTGAGCAAGGTACGGCTTACGAGCTCGTTACGAGCACCGAGCCGTGCGCGATGTGTTTGGGCGCCATTCCCTGGTCAGGTGTTCGAAGCGTTGTGTGCGGCGCTCGTGATGAGGATGTTCGCAGGATCGGATTTGACGAAGGGCCTAAGCCTCGCAACTGGGTGAAATCACTTGAAAGCCGGGGGATCAGCGTGCTTCGGGACATCCTGCGTGAAGAAGCGCAGACCGTACTGCTGGAGTATCACAAGCGAGGCGGGCTGATCTACAACGCCCGCAGCAAGAATGAAAAAAAGAGAAGTGAGAATGGAAAATTCTAAATCCTACATTCCAAATTCTACATCGACGCTGATTGCAGCGATTGCATTCGCAGTAATCCTCTGGCCGCAATACTGCGCCGCTCAAACCCAACTGGAAAAAGTCAGGGCCCGAATGGGCGATCTGCGCCTCGCCTCATACGCAACATCGCGCGAAGTCGAGCAGCTTGCCACGGACCAGGACGTCCGCACGCGCGCCTGGCAAGCCATCGAGCGCATGGGCATTACCAAGCTCTACATTGAAGTCTATCGCGGCGGCCACGTGGTCTCCGCCGAGCACCTCACCTTCACTCGCGACTGGCTTCAGCAAAGGGGCATTGAGGTCGTCGGCGGCATTGCCACCGTGCCGGGCGGGGATTTCGGGGTCCGCCAGGAAGGTCCGCTCGGCTGGTTCAACTGGCAAAACGAAAAGACGCAGCGTGATCTCGAGAAAGTCGTCCGCATGGCGGCGGGCATCTTCGAGACGTTCATCATCGACGATTTTCTCTGCACAGGCGATGTAAGCGCCGAATCGAGAGCCGCTAAGGGCGACCGTTCATGGGGCCAGTACCGCCGGGCCTTACTCACGGACCTGGCCTATTCTGTCTTCGTCAAACCGGCGAAAGAGGTCAACCCTGACATCACTATGATAATCAAGTACCCCCAATGGTACGACCGATTTCATCTCTTCGGCTATGACACGCAGACGCTTCCGGCGCTCTTTGACAAGGTTTGGGTCGGCACGGAAACCCGTGGTCGCAATACCCGGCGATTCGGCTTCGTTCAACCTTACGAGGGCTTCGTCAACTACCGCTGGCTCGCGGGCATCGCCGGCGACAAGATCGGCGGCGCCTGGTTCGACCACGGCGACTGCGCGGAGCACGACTTCATCGACCAGGCCTATACGAGTGTCCTGGCCGGCGCCGCGGAGCTGGTCTTTTTCAGCTTCGCTGACGTCATGGGAGGCCACCCGGACCATGAAAAGGTGATTGCCCAGTTTGACCGGCTTGCCGATCTGGCCGCCTTTGTCCGCGAACATCCCGTCGTCGGCATCCCGGCTTATAAACCGCCGAACAGCGACCCCGGCGGCGACATGTACATCATGGATTTCCTCGGCATGCTTGGAATTCCCCTCGTTCCGGTGCACCGATTTCCCGAAAATGCCCCGGTCATTTTCCTGCCCGCCCAGGCGGCCGCCGACCCAAATCTGCTGGACCACGTGAATGAAGCCCGCGCGAGAGGCGCTCAGCTTATCGTCACGACGAGCCTGCTGGCCGCATCCGCTCACGGCGACGAGCTTGCACGCATGGCTGGGATAGGCGCGAATGTACAATCAAACCCAGCTCGTGCCCGATTGAAATTACCAGCGGCTCAAGAGCCTCAAGATGCGAACGTGCTCATTGATTTGGAATCGCCCATCGAAGGCAAAGCCGGGCCGGGAAACATATTGTGCACCTCCGGCGACAAACAGCTCGTCCTTCTTGCCGTGAACGAAACACCCCCGCGTCTTCTTGCGGAAGACAAGAGCGGGGGCCGTATCGCACTGCTGAACACGCACACCTACAGCCAGGCCGACTTCGACGCCGTGCACGAGGTGTTGCTCTGCCCCCGGCCGTTAGGCTTGCTTGCAATGGACGGACCGGATCTTGCTGCTCTTCGCGAGGCATTCGGCAATGGTGCGGCTGCTCTGCAAAAGCTCGGAATCCCCACCTTTGATGGCCCCAGTTGCGTCACGTTCCACCCGTTCGGCCTTCCCGACCGGGGTGGTTGTGTCGTCCAGAACTTCAACGACAAACCTGTAGATGTCACTATCGTAATGGAGGCCGAAAAGGACAAACCCAATCGATTCGTGGAAGCGTTTTCTGGTAAGCCAATCTCCGTCCGCGTTGTTGAGGCCGAGAATCACATCGCTTTGGATCTGCCCATCCCCGCGAGAGGCCGGGTTTGGGTTCGGTACATTGACTGAAAAGAGGGCAAGAGAGTATGAGCTGTCATTCAACAATCCTGATTCTTTTGTGGGCCATGTCGCAGGCATCCTACCCGCGACTCGAGGGCGGGACGCCCTCGACACGAAGCAGTGCCGTGGAAATCGAGGAGATTGTCACCAAGCCCACACCTGCCGATAACGGCGCAGGGCCTCTGTGGTGCTACGGCTCGACGGTTATTGCAAGGCGGGCGGATGACGTTTTTCTTTCGATCATCGAGACCGGCAAAGACGTTCCGCCGCTGTGCAATACCCGCTGGCAGTTGTGGCATCGCTCGTCGGACGGCTGGCGGATGGAGCAAAGCGAAAAGGAATATCGGCAGCGCGAGCCGTGTCCGATTGCATTGTTTCAACAGGGACCTGTCTTTCTCTCGGTCAATCCGTCTATCGAGCCTGTCGGCACCAAGTACGGGCGCTGCGAGCCGCTGGTACTCGAATTCGACCCCGCGAATCTCAGCGGGGGCGCGAAAACACACACGCCCGCGTGGACCGAGGAAAGCTATTTCACCGACCATTCGTACAGAGGTTTTGCCGCCGACGGAGCGAACGGTGAGCTTCTGCTTGTGAACATCAACGCCAAGACGAGCGCACAGTTCGTTTCCTACCGCGACAGTCAGGGCCGATGGCACCCGAAGGGAAAAATCGAATTTCCGATCAGGGCGTGCTATCCCCAGGTTGCTTTGCGGGATGGTTCGGCCCACGTAATGGCGATTGGCGATATCGTCGAGCCGGTCGAGGAGTGGCGGAAGCTCAAGTTCGAGAAACTGCAGCGCGAATGGGACTATGTCTTCCGGCGGCTGTTCTACACGTACAGCAATAACATCGGGACGAGCGATTTTAGTGCGCCGCTCGAAATCGACTCCGCCGAAGAAACAGGCGGGCACATTCAGAATCTTGACCTGTACGTTGACCGGGCGGGCGCCGCTCATCTGCTTTACCTCAAGCGTCCGCACCAGTATGCGTTTATTCGCGACAAGTACTTTCCGGGCCAGGCGATGACGGCCCGACTGGAATATGTCGTGGTCAAAGAGGGCAAAGTTGTTTCGAGCCGGACGCTGGCCCAAACACCCGACGGATCGACAGGATTTGAGCCGTCCTTCGGCCGGTTCCATGTTGCCAGCACGGGGGACCTTTATGTCATAGTCGCCGGCGCAGGCACCGAGAAAGGTCAACACGTGTTCGGCAACCATCTTGGGCGAATAGAGGCGGCAGAAGGCCAGCCTGAGTTCGAGCGCATCGAACTGCAGCATCCGTTTCACAATTTCTTTACGAATACGCCGCGTGGCGGCTCGGCGCCGTCCGACGTAATCGACCTCTTCGGTACCGCCGCCGACGCCCTGAATTTGCGGTACGCGCGAATCCGAATCGAAGCCGCAAAGGATTGAACATTATCGCTAATCTACAAAGGGTATGATAGCATGACACGAACAACGAAGGTGCTCCTGCTCGCCTCTGTATTTGGCCTGTGCCTCACAGGGTATTGAAGGCGGCTGAGAATTTGCTTGCTCGATTCGGAGGGACCACCGGACACTTGCAGATCGACGGCATGTATCGAGGGCGTCCCGCCCTCGAATCGCGGGCAGGATGCCCGCGACACGCCCCTTCCCGGAGCAACCGAGCGCCTTCGGCCATGTTTTGGTTTGTGTGAAGCGTTGAAATCGTGTATAGTGGTTAAGGGTTTCCGATTTCAAATCGTAAATCGTAAATCGATAGTGTTGGAGTGGAACGTGTCTTGCAAACGGAAAAACGGGTTTACGCTCATAGAGTTATTGGTGGTTATCGCCATCATCGCCTTGTTGCTGGCGATATTGATGCCGGCTTTGAGCCGGGCCAAGGAACAGGGGAAAAAGACCCGGTGCTTGGCCAATCTCAAGCAGATCGGCCTGGCGATGCACGCCTATGCAGGCGACTACAATTACTTAGGGCTTGCTGAACAACCCATATAGAGTCCTTAACAGATTTTGGCCTCAC
>CAYWZW010000060.1:0-33906 GCA_964462945.1 uncultured Pirellulales bacterium | reverse complement strand
GTGGACAATCTCAACGTGCTGTTTTTGACTCCCTTGCCCGGCACGCGCCTGTGGGACAAGATGAAATCCGAGGATCGCCTCGCCCTCGATGCGTTCCCGGAAGACTGGAAATACTACACACTAACCTTCCCGGTGGCTCGGTATAAGCATTTGTCTCTGGACGGCATCATCGAAGAAATGATCTCGTGCGACCAGGACTTTTACTCCATGCCGCGCATTCTTCGCATGGCCTTGGGCAACTTATGGCATCGCCGTCAGCCGCTGATCAGCTTGGTGGGCAATCTCTCATACAGGAGAAATATCAGGCTGAACGCTAAGGCATACGCGAACTTCAAGAGTTACTCGGACAACAGGCACAATTGATTTTCGTGGGATTTGATGCAATTGGCGAACAATTGGGGTGGCGGATAGAATATGAAGAGAGCAGATTACAATTCCAACCAATCGCCGGAGTGGACGGCTCATCGCCCTCGCTGGGCTTTAGTGTTAGGCGAAGTGTGACAATTATTCAGGACAGCCGCCGTTTTCCGGCTGCTTTGCTATCTTCTTCTTTTTCCCGGCTTTTTCCTTGGACTCTGTCTTCCCCGGCCTGCCTATCGGCCGGGCTCAAAATTTGACAGCCCATCCACCTGTCCCTTTCACCATTATCCAGCCAATATAGTAGCTGCACACAGCTCTATCAACACCCGGGCCGAAGACGCATTTGCATAGGAGGTCGTTGCCATTGTCGCAAGCGAACGGCGCGGAATTTTGTTGCAAAACAGCGTCTTGCGAATAATATGTATTGCGTGGTAACGATCGGCCAAATACCATTGACCCAAAAGTAGAAATGCTTTTTACACTGCATAGATACATATTTCGGGAGCTTCTGCGGGTTTTCATGCTCGCGGCGATTGCGCTGACACTCATCCTGAGCCTGGGCAGCATTCTCCAGCCGATTCAGGAATATGGGGTCGGGCCTCGGCAGGTGGTCCACCTGATGGGCTATTTTCTGCCGATCACGCTGACGTTCGTGCTGCCGATGGCGGCGTTGTTCGCCGGGGCCTTGGTGTACGGGCGATTAGCCAACGATAACGAGCTCGACGCCTGCCGGGCAAGCGGGATCAGCCTGCCGGCGATGACGTATCCCGGGCTGGCCCTGGCGATGATGGTGGCGATTGCCAATCTCATCCTGAGCTTCTACGTCATGCCCGTCTTCGTGCACCGCGCGGAAAAATCCTTCAAGACCGACGCCAAGCAGATACTCTTCCGCAATATCGAGCGCAGACGCTACTACGAGCTGCCGCCGGACGGCCGGTATCTCATTTACGCCGACCAGGCCAACATGCACAACGGCACGCTTTTGGGCGCGGTCGTGACGGAAATGAAGAACAATCAGATAGAAAAAATCATCATGGCCGAAGAGGCCAAAGTGATTTTCAACATGCACGAGACATTCAGCGAAGTGAAAATCACTGCGTACAAGTCAACCCAGATGGGCGCCGAGGGCGAGGGCGGCGCGGAGTTGGGGTCGCTGACAAAGGAGGTCGGCTCGCTGTTGGGTGATGAGATAAAGTTCAAGAAGATAGACGAAATGAGAAGAATCCAGGCCGACCTGATGCAGTTTTTTCCCATCGCCCAGCAGGCCCGCGAGATGTACGGACAACTGGTCATCGAGCTGCTGGCACAGGACATCAAGGACGGGACGGCCAATGCCCCCAGACCAGACGGAGCACCTGCGGGACCGCCGGAGAAAACCGACGGCTTCTATGAGTTGCTCGGCGAGCCGAACTCCGTCAAGTTTACGGCGGGTCAATGCCGCGTGCAGGGCGCCGAGGTCGAGCTCTCCGACAATGTTGTGGTCACGGAATACCAGACGGACAGCAAGCGGCCCCTTCGCACGTTGAGCTGTCCAGCGGCCTCGCTGCATCTCGAGGGTGACAAGCTGACGCCGACGCTGACCATGGATATCCGCAGCGCCCAGGACGCCGGGTCGGGACAATTGATCATGCGCTATGTCATTCGCGGCCTGATCCCGCCCCCCGCTGTGGAGGCCAGGGCCAATGAATTCAAGACCGAGAGCGGCTCACTAAGAACGGAGAAACTGGCCCGCGCGTTATCAGAGGTCCGGGGCCTTGAGCCCAGCGCGAGCCTGGCGGACATGCAGAGCAAGCTCGAAAGACGGATCCGCAAGACGTTCGTGGAAATCAAGGCCGAGATCCATTCTCGCCTGGTGTTCGGAATAGGCTGCGTGCCGATGATCTTGATCGGCATCGGCCTGGGTATCATCAAGAAGGGCGGACATCTGCTCAGCGCGTTCGGCGCAAGCTGCGTGCCCGCGGCGGTACTGATCGTCTGTATTATGAGCGGCAAACAACTGACCGAGAACCTCAGCGCTCAGACGGTCTCCGGAATCACCCTGATGTGGACGGGGCTGGGGTTTTTGGCCCTGCTGGCCCTTGGGATATACGCCCGGATGCTGAGACACTAAGATGACCCGGGGCCTTTGGGGAAATCCCAAGCCCGGCGCCGACGCCGAGGACCCGCAACAGGCGGGACCCAAACATGAAGATATTGGATAGATACATTGCGAAGAACTTCCTGGTCGGCTACGCCATCGCGTTCTGCGTTCTCATAGGGCTGCGAATCATCATCGATTTGTTCGTCAAGCTGGACGAATTCACCGAGCATATCGGCCTGGGCACGGCGGCCGTTATCAAAAACGTGCTGACCTTTTACGGTCTCAACTGCACGCTGTATTTTCGGGACTTTGCCGGGATGATCACGGTCGTGGCCGCGGCCTTCTCGTTCGGCAAGATGGTCCGCTCCAATGAGCTGGTCGCCGTGATGGCCTCGGGCGTGAGCCTCAAGCGGGTCATCGGCCCGATCGTGCTTCTGGCCGTGCTGCTGAGCGGGGCGCTGGTCATCGACCAGGAATTGATCATCCCGCAGCTTGCCGACAAGCTCGTTCGCAGTCACGATGATATTCCCGGCCAGGAATCGTACGACGTCAAGTTCATCAGCGACGGCAGCGGCTCACTGATATGCTCGCAACGGTTCGACGTAGAGACCTCGACGCTGCACAACCCGACGGTCCTCCTTCGCCGCGAGACCTCCAGGCCCGGCGTCTGGGAGGTCGTCGCCCGTATCGACGCCGGAAAGGCCGTTTACAATGATCAAACGAGCCAGTGGGATCTATTCAGCATCGATCCGAACAGCGGGCAGTGGGCCCCCTACGGGCTGCGCATCGAAAGAGGCTCGCAGAAGGGACCCCAGAGGGTCGCGTCCTACCCCAGTGACATCACGGCGAAAGTCATCCCCGTCATGCGAAAATCCGAGCACAAGACTCTGCTGGCCCTGCGGCAATTAAAAGCCCTTGCCGCCCAGGGCACGCAGGTCAGAGACCTGGCCCAGCTTTACAGCCAGAAGCATTTTCGCATCACCGACCCGCTCATCAACCTGGTGATGCTCATGATCAGCCTGCCGATCCTGGTCTGTCGTGACCCGAAGTCGATGAAGTCGGCGGTCCTGATCAGCTTTACCCTGACGGGGGCGTGCTTTATCGCCACGTTCGTCTGCAAGATACTTGCGACGGAGGTTGTCTTCGACAAGGTCATGCCGGAGCTGTGGGCGTGGCTGCCGGTCTTTGTCTTCCTGCCCGTCGCCTTCATCGAGATGGATTCAATGAAAACGTAACCTCCGCTTCACCGTTTGAAACGCATCCGGGCGCAAGGATTAGAAATAAATTTTCAACTGAAGTCCCAGAACACTCATATCCTGCCATTGGTCGTCCAATTTGCCCGATTGCCAAAAATAGTACAATTCGCTTTCTATGTCTTTCGACAGCTCGAAGGACACTCCGGAATAAACCCTGTTCTTGTCAAAAGTCTGCCCGTCGAGGTTGATAAACACGTAATCTGCAAAATAGGGTCGGAATTTGAATCTCGTGAATTCGCAAGGCAGCTTGACCTTAAGCCTGTTGACATACCGCCAAATATCCTCTTCGTTTTTCATGTCGCGATATTCAAACCTCGACCCGTCGGCCCAATCGAGCGCACCCAGGCGGCCCCTAAACGTGACATTCACGTGGGGCCGGTTTTCCCGGCTCCAGTGGCCGTCGCTTTCTTCCAGGAATATTTCTTTGTAATTGAATCCGAGGTCTATCCAGTCCGCGAGACTCCCGTACACAAACCCAAGATCCGTGTGGTGATAGTAGAAGTGGCCGGCATCGTTGCCAAACTTAAGCTGCTATTCAACGGCAACCGTCCAGTCCTTATTCAGGTCAAAAGACGCGATCGCCGTTTGCCAGAATTGAAAGTCTCCGTCCTCAAAAGCAAAACAGCTCCGGTTATGACATACGGCGGATGCGACCACCACAAAAAGGTACGTTGTGGTTTTGTGTAACCTGCTGATTGGCCTTGCTTTCATCAAGAAACAGTCAAATCGCGTAACGGTCGAACCCCAGAGGTTGCAGTACGAGCATCTTCACCGGGAGCGTCAGAATACCGCCAAGACGCAGTCTTGTCAATGGGCTCGCTCAACGCGGACAGATTTCCCTCTGCCTGCCTTCCGTGCCGCTGCCTGCGCCCCAATCGCTTCGCGGATTTCTCTGTTCATCCTGACGCTGCACCAGGCCTTGCCGCACATGGAGCAGTAATCGGTGGGGGATCCCTCCGAGCTGATTTCTCTGCACACTTCGTTGTGCATTCTTTCGGCCGTCTGCGGGTCGATCGACTCGGCCAGATGCGCCGTCCAGTCCAGATTGGCTCGGGCGGTGCTCAGGCGTCTGTCCCGCTCGGCAACACCTTTCAGACCGCGGGCGACGTCACCGGCGTGCGCCGCGATTTTCGACGCGATCACACCGGCCCGAACGTCGGCGGCGTCGGGCAGACCTAAATGCTCCCTCGGCGTGACATAGCACAAAAACGAGGCGCCGTAGAAAGCGGCGGCCGTCCCGCCGATCGCCGAGGTGATATGGTCGTAGCCGGGCGCAATGTCAGTCACCAGAGGGCCCAGAACGTAAAACGGAGCGCCGTGACAAATCTCCTGCTGGATTTGCATGTTGTATTGTATCTGGTCGAAAGGCACGTGGCCCGGCCCCTCGACCATCACCTGGCAGCCCTTCTCTTGCGCCCTCTGGGTCAGCTCGCCGAGCGTTCTGAGCTCTGCGATTTGCGCTTCGTCGGTCGCGTCGGCGATAGCGCCCGGCCGAAGGCCGTCCCCTAAAGAAAAGCAAATATCATACTCCACCATTATCTCGCACAAGTCATCGAACATCTCATACAGAGGATTCTGTTTATTGTGATGCAGCATCCACCGGGCCAATAGTGCTCCGCCCCGGCTGACAATGCCCGCCACGCGATGCTCGAGCAAGGGCAAGTGCTCCTTCAAGACGCCCGCGTGAATGGTGAAGAAATCCACGCCCTGCCGCGCTTGTTTTTCGACGATTTGCAGGATGATCTTGCCGTCGATGTCCTCAACGCCCCTGTCTTCTATGACCTGGTAGATGGGCACCGTTCCGAAGGAAACCGGACATTCGGCGAGCAGTGCCTCGCGGGTCTTGTCGAGGTTGCCCCCCGTGCTCAAGTCCATGATGGCGTCGGCGCCGGCGGCCAGCGCCTCGCGCATCTTTTCCAGCTCGGCGTCCACAGAAGAGCGAACGCTGCTCGTGCCGATATTAGCGTTGACCTTGGTCGTCAGCACCCGGCCGATGCCGGCCGGAACCAGATTCGTTTTCAGATGCAGCTTGTTCGCCGGGATGACCAGCCGGCCGGCGGCAAGCTCCGCTCGAACAAGGCGAGTATCGACATTTTCCGCCCCGGCGACGGACTTTACCTCGTCGCTGATCATTCCCTCTCGTGCAATTTGTAACTGCGTTGCCATATTTGTGTATTCCGTGCCAAAAACAAAAAAATCGCTCCTGCAGGAAGCGACTTAATTCTCAAGCTACTCAATTTTTATGTTAGCCAATCACTTTCCTACGCAGGCATCGGCGCCTATTCGGCGATTGTCCTGATCAGGTTCAAAGGGTTTTTCTCAGGCCCGCTTTCCCGCAGGCCACCCCTAGTGAACGCTTTCATTATAACCTCGCGCCGGCAATCGTCAAACAAATACTAATCTCCGGCACGAGCGCTATCCGCTATCCGCCGGACAAGCACCTCTGCTAAGGCAGCTCCAGAAAGACGTGGACGCCTTTTTTGTTTGAGGCGGCGATGTCGGGTTTGCCGTCGCCATTCATGTCCGCTATCTCGAACTGGGTTCCGACGCCGGAGTCGTCGTCGATTTTGTGCGGGATGAATTCGGCTTTACCGCTCTGCGGGCGGCGCAGCTCGAACCAGTAGAGGACCGCCGGCTCGTACTCGCCGGGGTCTTTGCCCATGTGGGCGAAATACCGTTTGCCCGCCACCAGGTCCTTGACGCCGTCGCCGTTGATATCGACCAGCCTTATCGCGTGCGGCTGAGAAAACTCCTTGAAGATCACGTGCTGCTCGAACTGCGGTTCTTCGGCGCCGGGTTTTTGCTCGAACCACCAGATGCCGTAATTGTGGGCCGAGCTGGTAATCACGTCGCTGTCGCCGTCGCCGTCGATATCATACACCAGCATATCGGCGCAGTCGGGGCCGAGATTGGCAGGGTGAAACTTCCAGTTGTCGGCCGTGCGCTTTTCGGGGGCCTGCCACCATCCTTCTTTGACGAGGACGTCGCACCGCCCGTCGCCGTTGACGTCGCCGGCGCCTAAGCCGTGACTATATTGTTTTGTTCCCGGTGCATCGGGGCCGGGGGCGATCACGTGCATATCCCACAGGCCCTCCAGGTCCTTCGGCACGCTGAACCAGCACATCTGTCCTTCGGGCCGAACGGCAAATATCAATACCGGCTTGCCGTCACCCAACAAGTCAACAAAGATCGGCGTCTCGTTGCACGCGCTGCCGACGACCGTCCGCTCCTTCCAATGACCAAGCTGGTTCTTCGGGTTCTCGTACCACAGGCACGGCCCGGCGGGCAGGCCGATCACAATCGAATCGACCCAGCCGTCGCCGTTGACGTCCTGGGCGAAGTTCTCGAAGCAATTGCTGTAACCTTTGGTGCCGTCGTACTGACCGACGGGGCGGACCTCGTGCATCTGCCAGTCCGGCGCGGAGTACCACACATCGCCGGCCAGGATGTCCAGTTTGCCGTCATGGTTGACGTCCGCGACCGCCGCTCCTTCAGCCCTGAAGGTCTTATCCACGATGATCTTTTTGAAACTCACCTGGCCGGCAGCCACCGACATTCCGCAGAAAACTGCCAACGCCACTAACACAAATACCCACTTGGCCTTCATAATAACCTCCATCTTGCAGAGTTCCAAAACCGCGTCAAAAACAGCCGCTATTATAGCGTGCCGCTTTCGACCGGCAAACAAATATCGTAACGAGTGGGCGCCCCGAAACCGGGTGATGCCGAATAGATGTTTGGAATTCCCGCGAAAAAATCCCGCGACCGTCCCTTCGACAACCTCAGGGCAGGCTTGACAACGGCTTGCTCACAGATGTCCCCCGATTTCTCATAGCATACCAGCGTCTTAGTATGAGCCCAGCTTTGAGCCCGCCCGGACCTGCGCAGCCGCTTTCAATTGGCTTTCCGACCGATGCAAAAGAGGTGCTTGAAGCCGCGCAGGAAAACTTGGCCGTCGCTGATCGCGGGCGAGGCGTAGCACGACTCGCCGAGATCGTATTTCGCGACGCGCTCGAACTGCCTGCCGGGTTTGATCGCGTTTATTTCCCCGTTGTCGTTCATGAAGAAGACCAGTCCGCCCACCAGGACTGGGGAGGCGTGATGCCGTCCGAGCTTCTCCTGCCAGAGCACCTTGCCGGTGGCGGCTTCATAGCAGAACGCGACGCCGGCGTTGTTGACGCTGAGCAGAAAATCGCCCGCGACAATCAGGGAGGGGACGTAAGGTCCTCCCTTGTTGTCTCGCCAAACGACGTGGGTCTCCGTGACATCGCCGTTGCCGTCCGGCCGGATCGCAAGCAGGATTTGCCTGGGCCAACTGCTGCTGACGAAGACCAGTCCGGCCTTCTCGCTGTAGGTCGGCGTGGCGACGAATTCCTCCGAGGGGCCGTCCACCGTCCAGAGTTGCCGGCCCGTGTCAGGATCGAAACTGGCCACGCAGCGGTCGCCACACTGGATCAGTTGAGTGCGGCCGGCCATCTCGCGGATGAGCGGGGCGCTGTAGCTGATCCCTTGATGGGTGCGCTTGACGTGCCAGAGTGGCCTTCCGTCATCGCGGCTCAGGGCGACCAGGAAGGAATCGCCCTTGCTGTCGCCATCCAGGATGACCTTGTCTTTGAACAGGACCGGCTCGTTGCTGAATCCCCACTCGCCGGTGTGCGTCCCCGGCCGGACCAGCCAGAGCTGTTTCCCGCTGGCCAAGTCGTGTGCGGCCACGACGATATCGTCGCCGACGCGAAAGGCCGCGAAGACCCGCTCGCCGTCGGTGACGGGCGTGGCGGAGGCATAGCTGTTCTCCTTGTTGATCTTCTCCAGCGGCCCCTGCACCACGGTCTGCTGCCAAAGGATCTTTCCGCTGGTGCGGTCGAGGCAAAGGAGCACTCGCTCCTGCGTGGCGGGCAGGCCCGTGACGGTGCACACGCGGTCACCCCAGACGATCGGTGAGGCGTGCCCTTGGCCCGGGATCTCGGTTTTCCAAAGCGCGCCGGCGGGATCCCAGTTGGCGGGGACGTCTTGCTCGATGCATGTCCCGTCACCGCGCGGGCCGCGCCAGCCGGGCCAGGATTCGGCTTTGGCCGTGGTGGTAGAATTGGCGGGTAGGCAGGCGAATAGAATGGCAAACGCAAGAATTCGTTTCATGACATTCAGAACTTCCTTTGGAGCGAGTGTTCCACGGATTGCAGACCCCATCACGATTTCGGTTCGTAGCTGAACTTCTGCCCTCCGACCGAGACCTCATACATCAGACCTAATCCCAGGACATCATACTTATTTCTTTCTTTCCCTGACACTGTTTCGTGTCTCGCATAGGGTTCCCCAAGCAGATGCTTCAAAACTGGCTTGCTCGGCTTCCGTAAGGTTTAGACTATCACATTCCAGTCTGTTTGTCACGAAGTTTTCTGTGTTTTCTTTGCGACTTTAGGTCAGGGGTAACAAGGGTGAATGGGGGCAATTGCGGGTTAATATCTTGTATCCGGTCTGGGTGATGAGGATGTCGTCTTCGATTCGCACGCCGAGCTTGCCGGGCATGTATATACCCGGCTCAATGGTGATGACCTGGCCCGTTTTGAGGGTCCCTTTGCCGTCAGCCTTTAGGAATGGCGATTCGTGGATTTCCAGGCCGAAGCCGTGTCCTGTGCCATGGCCGTAAACGGGCAGGTCGCTTTTGGCAATCACTTCTCGCGCAGCGGCATCGACCTGTGTGATTTTCACACCGGCCTTGATTGTCTTTATCGCCGCGGCCTGCGCCTGCTCCACCACGTCATAGACCTTTCTGTAAAAAGCAGTCATCCCGCCAATCACGAAACACCGGGTAATATCGCTGCAATAGCCGTTGTATTTAGCGCCGAAGTCAATCAAGACAGAGTCTTTCTTCCTGAGCCTTCTTTTGCTCGGCTGATGGTGCGGCCGGGAGGCGTTGGGGCCAAAGGCAACGATGGTCTCGAAGCTGTTCCTCGCGCCTAACTTGCGAATCTCAAAATCGAGCATACCGGCCAATTCGCTCTCGGTGACGCCGGGCTTGATGTAAGGGAGGGTTTGTTTCAGGGCTTGAGATGAGATTGAAGCAGCGGTTTGAATCGCTGCAATTTCACTTGCGTCCTTGACGCTCCGTATAGTCTCGATAACATTCGCCGCCGTCTTGAGCCGGGCCTTGACCGTCTTTCTCAACTGCTCGAAATCGGCCACCGACGTGGACTCTTCAACGGTCACAGCCCGCACCGACTTGAGCTTCTTGACCAGTTTGGCGACGGCGTCAGCCATCGGCCCGGCCCGGTCGATTATCCTGCAGCTCGGGCACTCTTTTTCGGCCTGCTCGGTGTATCGGCTGTCGGTCAATAGATAGACCCGGCCTCCGGCGACGACGGCCCAGCTATCGTCGCCTGAAAAACCGGTCGCGTAAGTGACATTGGCCGGCCTTGTGATGATCAGGCGGCGGATTTTCTTCTTATCCAGCTCGCGGCGAACCGCCCTGAGGCGTTTTGCTATCTGCTCTTTGTTCATTGCGACTATTCTCCAACGGATCACGGGTCACTTGCCTCATATTTACAGGAATCCGAGCAGAAATAAAGTCTTTTTTTGCCGGGTCGTTTGGCTTTGGGCGGCAGTATTTTTATACTTTCATTAGATAAGACCTTGCTGGGGGGGGAACCGGCGGACAAAGAGCAACGATCAAGAATCAGAATGCAGAATGAAGGAAGTCATCCCTGCCCGACAGCCGGCAGGCGGGCCCCAGGGACTCCACAATTTTGATTCTTGATGTCTGATTTTGCGTTCTTATGCCGGGCCCTGGTGTTTTCCGCAAGGGAGAAAAATCGCTTGTAACGCCCAATTTTCCCGGAGAGGACGGCTTTGGCCGTCCTTTTTTTGTGCCTTGCTACAGCCGCTCTTGGCTGAGAGAGTTCGTGAATCCGGCCCACATCAAATTGAAACGGCTGGATTTATCGCTTTATGCCAACGGTATATCTGTTTATAATACGGCCGCATTACGGAGGATAGGGTGACGATGGGAAGCGACCCGCCGGGCTACGGCAGGCTCCGCCCTGACGAGGACGCCGTAATGTCGCTCAACCGGCAGGTGCGATGAATCGCATCAATTAGTGTGGCCGGCTCGAGGCGCTCAAGAGCGGTGCTACGTCTATGGATTTTCTAAATTAGATGCTGTTATTACCTATTCGGACGAGTATTTCGCCAAGGCAGACGCCATACGTCAATTATGCCCTGATCGCTGTCAATGTGGTCGTTTTCTTTCTGACCTATTCTTCCCCTCATTTTGACCCGATAACCGGGGAACCGGAATATCTGCGCCACTGGGCCGGTCAGTTTGTGCTCGATCCCCGGCCTGGTCAACTGCATCTGTGGCAGTTCGTAAGTTACGCCTTCCTGCACGGCGGCCTGATACACATTCTCGGCAATATGTTCTTCCTGTACCTGTTCGGCAACAACGTCAACGACAAGCTCGGTCACATCGGGTATCTGTGCTTCTATCTGGCGGGGGCGGTGCTTAGCGGTGTCGGTCATATCTATATGGGCGGTACGGCCGTTCTGGGAGCCAGCGGGGCCGTCGCCGCCGTGACGGGGGCGTATCTGGTGCTGTTCCCGCAGACCTTAGTCACCGTCATCTATTGGTTCTTTTTTATCGGCACCATGGAGCTGCCCGCCCTGTACTTCATCGCCTTCAAGCTCATCATCTGGGACAACCTGATTGAACCGCGTTTTGCCCCGCCGATGGCCGTCGCGCACGCGGCCCATCTGGCCGGATACGCCGTCGGGATTGTCGTGACGGTCGGTCTGCTGGCCACCGGTTTGGTCAGCGGCGGCAGCTTCGATTTGTGGGCCATGATCAAACGCTGGAACCGCCGCCGGCTCTATCGCGACGTCGTCTCGAGCGGTTTCGATCCCTATACCGGCCGGACAGCCGCCAGGCAAATAAGAGTCAAAGAAGTCATCAAGACCGCCGCCGAGCTGCAGAAGGAAGAGCAAATCAGGGAGCTTCGCGACCAGATCAGCAGCTGGCTGGCGCAGCGGAACTTGCCGGCCGCCGCCGGAGTTTATCTCGAACTGATGGGGCTCGACAATGAGCAGGTTCTGCCCCGCCAGCAACTGCTCGACATCGCCAATCAGCTTGCCGGCGAAAACCGGCACGCCGAATCGGCGCAGGCCTACGAACAGTTCCTGGCCCACTACAGCACCTACGAATACGTCGAGCAGGTCGAGCTGATGTTAGGTATCCTGTATTCACGCTATCTCCACCAGGCCGAGCCCGCCGTAAAACACTTAGAGACGGCCGCCCAGAAACTCTCCGACCCGGGCCAGTTGAAAATGTGCCGGGATGAGCTTGCCCGCCTGAAAACGCAGGCATAGTCCAATAAAGCGCCCGCCGATACGCCTGCCATGTGTCGCGGGCATCCTGCCCGCGATTCGAGGGCGGGACGCCCTCGACACGTTAGACACCCGCCGCAAGCAGCTATATTTAATCCAATAAAAAAAGTTGACAAGCCGTTTAGCCGATGCTAAGGTGAACAACCAAGAAATTGTTATCGGGTTCAACCGTCTGGGATTCGGGGATAAGAACCGCTTTTAGGGAGATAGAAAGATGCGATTTTACATGAACTTGTTCATTTTTGTTGTCGTGGCAGGTTTGATTTCCGTTGGCTTTTCGCAGGGGACCGCCACCGGTCCCGTCGAGGGAGCCGCCAGCCCTGAAATTGAGACCCCGCCTTTTCCTTATGAGGCCGAGATTACGGCCGATGACGTTTATATCCGTTCCGGTCCCGGCACGAACTTCTACCACTGCGGCAAGTTCAAGAAAGGCGACAGGGTCAAGGTGGTTGCCAAACAGTTTAGCTGGTCCCGTATCGTTCCGCCGGCCGGCAGCTTTTCCTGGATTTCGATGCAATACGTCAAGATCGATCCGGCCAGTCCCGGCACCGGCATTGTGTCCGGCGACAACGTCCGGGTCTATGCCGGCTCCGATTACGTCAAGCCGCTCTACTCCACGACGTTGCAGGACAAGCTTAACACCGGCGACAAGGTCAAGCTGTTAGGCGAGCAGATGGACGAGTACTATAAGATCGCTCCTCCGCCTGCGGCGTATCTCTGGGTGAGCACGAATTTCACCAAGCCGGCCCCGCCGGCTCCCAAGCCCCCCGCCCCGGCAGCGACCGTCGAGCCGGCGCCCCAAGCTGAAGAGCCAAACAAAGTGGTCGCCGTTGCTCCCGCCCCGGTTACTCCCGAGTCGGCGATCGAAAAATATCGCGCGATGAAAGAGCAGGTGCAAGCCGAGCGCGCCAAGCCTGCGGACCGGCAGGACTACACGAGCTTCAAAAAGGCGCTGACCGAGATCGCCAAAGACCAGGGAGCCGGCAACGCGGCGCGCTACGCGGAGTTCGTCCTGCGGCAGATAGAGGGATACGAGCTGGCCCTGGTCGCCGTCAAGGAAGTGCGCCTCCAGAACGAGCAGTTGCAGAAGGTTCAGGCGGGGATCGACAAGGCCCGTAAGACAAGACTGTCCGAGATCCAGGATATAGGCCGGTTTGCTGTGATCGGCCAGTTGCAGACGTACGAGACCTTCGGGCCCGGCCACTACCGCATCGTTGACGAATCGGGCAAGATGGTCTGTTACGTTCTGCCGGGCGATGCCGCTGCCCAGACGGACGTGAGCGGGCTTATCGGCCGAAAAGTCGGGCTCATCGGAACCATTGAGCCTCACAAGCCGACGGCCGGCGCCCTGGTGCGATTCACGCAGATCGTCGAGCTGAAATAGGCGCAGTTGATTTTCGATTTTTCAATCGTCAATCGGAAATCTTCGGATTTCACGTCTGGCGAATCCTGGCGCAGAGCAATAGTCAATAGTAAATTGCCATTAGTCAATTCCGGGCTTGCCACCAAAGCTTCGGATAGTCCTGGCCTTCGAGAATCCACCAGATGTCCTCTGTGCCGTTGGCCGTCTCGCCCACGAAGTCCCAGCCAGCCTCAAGAAACGTGCTGGCCGATTGCATCTCGGCGGTTGTCTTGCCTGTGCCGCCCTCACTTGTGGTCTGGCCTGAGGTCTCGGTATCCCAGAAACAGGCGGTTACAGCGGGCCATTCGATAGACCCGATCAGTCCGCCGACATGCGAATTGCCGCTGACCGCGCCCGTGCTGTAGCAATGGGTCACAGTGCCACCGTAAGTGCCCCCCACCAGCCCGCCGACAGAACCACCTCCTGTGACCGAGCCGGTGCTGTAGCACTGGGTCAGATAACCATGGTAATTTTGCCCCACCAGCCCGCCGACATACCAGTCGCCGCTGACCTTACCGGTGCAGTAGCAGTGGGTCACAGTGCCACCCATCTTCGAGCCGACCAGAGTGCCGACACTGTCGCCTGAGCCGGTTATATTGACATCCACTACGCCAAGGTTCCTCACCTCGCCCCCGCCCACAGCAGGCCTCAATTTGCCAAACAGCCCCAGATAATCCGCACCCTGAATCGTCAGATGCGAGATCGTGTGACCATTGCCGTCAAAAATGCCGGTAAAGGAGTGGATGACGGCCCCGTCGAAGACTTTTCGGCCGGGGAGGCTGGGGTCCAGGTCGATGTCGGCGGTCAGGATGAAATGCTTGTCGTAATCTTCGGGAGTCTCGCCGAGAGCGATCAGGTCGGCGGCCGTGGCGATCTGGTATGGGTCGTCCGCGGTGCCGCTGCCCCCGCTGTACGTGGTGTACGCAATTCCTGACGGGATTTGAAACATCGTTCCGCTGCCCTCCTGCGGATGTACCGGCTCTCCTGGTGCAATTACAAAGCTTGTCGATGCGCTCGGGTCCACAGTGGCTGTAACAACGTAACGTCCTTCATCGGCTTGTGCGGTGGCCAGCAGAAAAAGACAGTCACCTGCCGCGTCCGTGGCAACATCGCCCAGTGTAGAGCTATTCACAACGAAGGTCGCCGTGCTGTTGGGCGGGAAACCACGACCGGTAATCGTGAAGAAGCTGCCGGGGCCGCCGCTTGCGTGGTTGATGGAAAGAGGGGGCATGCTCGCATTCAGGATCAGTATTCTTTGGGACTGGGCTATGAATACGAACGAATCGTTGACTGCACTGCCGTAGGGAAAGCCATCTCGCTGGCTGTCCCCGGCAGTAAAGGTCGCGACAATTTCGAGGTCGTTCCCATCGGGGCGAAGCACGGTGCCATTGGTGATTATGTTGTCGCCGTCCAGGGCGCATACACGAGCACCGGCCTGTTGCGACGTCAGGAAAATGGGATTAGCCGGTGTGGTCAAATCCCACAGTCCGACCTGATTACTCGTACTTTCAACCAATTGATTGCCAACAATTCGCAGGTGATAGGCCTGATCATCACGGCTTATAGTATTCAGCACTGAAAGACTCGCAGGATTGGAGAAATCAATCATACTCAGATAGTTCGTATAGCTGCCTTGCCAGTCCGATGTCCAGTGGCACGCGTACAACGTGCTGCCGTACACCGCCGCCGACCATGCCAACTGTTCCTCACCCACGTTCAAATCTGAAAGCAAAATGGGACTCGACGGCTCATCAATCGAATAGACGGCGATTTTCTGCTGTCCGGCGGCGATTAGATAGTTCTCGTACCTGACCATGTTGTAAATATTCAGGTCACTGCTCAAGCCGAGCAGGGAGGGCATAGCCGGGTTCTGCACGTCTATGGTGTCGAGTCCGTTACGGCCGAATACATAGAGATAGTTTCCATGTCTTAAGAGGCCGTTCCCATTACCACTATACAAAGTTTGTTTATAGACCGGCGCGTTGTACGTGGCAAAAGACTCCTGGAGCGGCAAATCCGAGATGTCATACGTGTACAAAATTCCTTCCCTTGCCAGCAAATAGACGTATCCATCCTTTTCTTCGACAGCCCGTGGGACGTTAGCGTCGCCGGTGGGAATTACGACCTCGGCAACAGGCTCATACAGTTTCCACGCCGGCGCCGCAGAGCTTGAAGGCGTCAAAACAGAGAAACAGGATAGTAACACGAGCGCCAGACCAATTGTCCGCAGGGTCCGTGAGTTTTTCGGCGTCACCATTTTCTCGACCTCCTCCCCCCATGCTTGGATCTTGGGGGAATCAACGACTTTTCCCCACTTGCACGGATACGTAGTATAACACGGCGTGGCTGTCCGGGTCAAGCGCCGTAATGCAAGAATCCTCCCCCCACTACTTCGCTTTGCGAAGCGAAGCGATGGGGGCACAGCGAACAAAAAAAGTCGCGCCTTTTACAGCGCGACTCTCTTGGTTTTCACGACGCCATGTAGGGGCAGGCCCGCGTGCCTGCCCTGGGCAACCACCCAGGGTTGCCCCTACACGTTACCTCAGCGATAGTCTTGCCGCCGACGGGCGGATCGCTTTAGCCTCTGCGTTTTTCGTCTGAGCCGGGAATCGGGGCAACGTCGTCCTCCGGCGCAACGACCTCGCCCTTTTCGAAGTCTTCGGCGGTGGGTTTGAGCGTGAGGTTGTACCATTGCGAATTCTTGTTCTCGGTCAGATCGGACCACTGGACCATCTGGCCGGTGTAGGTTGCGATGCGGCCCATGATCGCGGTCAGCGTGGATTCGGCCACGTTGCGGGCCTCATTCAGCGGCTCACCCTTGAGAATGCTGTTGAGCAGATTCACGTGCTCCTGGACGTAGGCGTTGCGGTCGGGGAATTCCGGCACGTCGATGGTCTTGGCCGATTCCATCTTGCCGTCGCCCCAGGTGGACCCTTCGCTGCCGATGAAGTGCTCGCTGACCCGGCTGTAGGTCCCGTTGATCTGGCGGCACATGCTGTGGATGTGAAGGTCGTCGGCGTAGTCGAACTGGACGCTGTGAAAATCGAACTGGTTGCCGGTCTTGCGGCGGGCGCGGCCGCCGAAGCCCAAAGCCCGAATCGGCGGATGCCCGATGTACCAGTTGGCCACGTCGATGTTGTGGACGTGCTGCTCGACGATGTGGTCGCCGGACATCTCGGTGAAGCTGACCCAGTTGCGGACCATGTAGTCGGCGTCGCTCTCGCCCGGCTCCTGCGTCCGGAACCACAAGGCCCCGCCGCACCACCAGATGCAGCCGCCGCGAATCTTGCCGATCGCGCCGCGCTCGATGGCGTACTGGGTGCGGAGGTAGTTCGCCTGATGACGGCGCTGCGTGCCGGCGACGACTCCCAGCCCCTTCTTCTTTGCCAGCTCGCCGGCCTCGATGATTCTGCGGGCACCCGGTGGATCAACCGCCACGGGCTTTTCCATAAAGACGTGCTTGCCCGCTTTGACGGCCGCCTCAAAATGCACCGGGCGGAAATTCGGCGGCGCCGCCGTCAGCACGAGGTCCGCGTCGGTCTCCAGCAGCTTCTTGTAGCCATCGGCGCCGCCGAAGCATTGTGAGGCGGGAACCTGATATTTCTCGCCGGCTTTTTCGGCCTTCTGCTTGAACCAATCGGCGGTGGCCACGACTTGCAGCTCCAGGCCGTCGATGTATTTGACGGCTTCCATGCAGTTCTCCAGGGCACCGTTGCCGCGGCCGCCGCAGCCCAACAAGCCGACTTTCATCTTCTTTTTGGCCGCCCCGGCGAATCCGTCAGCCGTAAAGGCTGCCGGACCGCCCAGGGCCGCCGCCAAACCGACCGCCGAGGTTCGCATGAAATCTCTTCGTGAAACCCTGCCGGTCTTATCGACTGATGTACTTTTCATATCCATGTCCTTTCAATCAATTCTTTTCGATTCACCCGCGTATCCGGCGGAATTCTGCGAGAAATCAGCCGGCCTGAAAATCGTCGCACGCCCGATAGGCGTCGATGAGCGCCCGTTCGCCTTCCTTGCCCTTCCTGCTGGTGCCGTGCTCCATGCACAGCGTGCCCTGATAGCCCTTCTTGTGGAGATGCCTGAAGATGTTCTTGTAGTTGATCTCTCCGGTGGTCGGCTCCTTGCGGCCCGGATTGTCGCCGACGTGGAACGCGGCAATCTCGTCCCAGGCCCTGTCAATGTTGGGAATCAGGTTGCCTTCGGTAATCTGCTGGTGATAGATGTCGTTGATAATCTTGATGCAGGGACTGCCCACCGCCCGGCAGATCTGGTACGCCTGTGGGATTCTGGTCAGGAACAACCCCGGGTGGTCCCTCCAGGCGTTCAGAGGTTCCAGGACGATCACGAGTCCCGCCGGCTCGACCACCTCGGCGCAGTACTTGAGGTTCTCGACGACGTTGGCCGTCTGATAGTCCCACTCGAGGCCCTGGTCGTACGCGCCCGGCACGACCAGCGCCCACTTGGCGTTGACCCGCTTGGCACATTCGACGCCGTCCTTCATCTTCTGGATCAGCATCTCACGGATTTCCTTGTCGCGCGTGACGAACGATTTCTTGGGGAAGTCGGCGTAGAGGACAAACGGCCCCAACGTCATATCCAGCCGGCTCATTTCCTGGGCGATCTTCTCCCGCACGTCCGTCGGCCTACCCATCAGGCCGTTGTCGAACATCGCGGAGAAACCCTCGTCGGCCATGAACTTGATCTGGTCGATCAGGTCGTTGCCCGCGTGCTCCTTGAATTGTCCGAAGCACGGGGCATATTTGAGCTTGAATTTTTTCGGCGAAGCCGCCGCTCGAACCGTGTGCGTCCCGGCGGCAATCGCCGCGGCCGCCGCCGCGGCTGACACCATCAAGCCGCGCCGGGTTATCTTAGCGTCCCGTCGCGGCAGATTCTCGTGCGCGTTTTGCATTCTGAATCCTCCTAATCATACCTCCGTGCTTTCTTGCGAAAGCAAGAACGGAGGCTACTTCTTGAACGCGGTCCACTTCTGATTGCTCTTGGCGCTGGCCAGGACGGTCTCGATAAAGAGCATGCCGCGCAGCCCGTCGTCCACGTCCGGGAAGTCCAGGATGAGCGGATCGGGTTTCGTCCGTGTCAGTTTTGCCCGAACGGTATCGGCGAAGTTGCGGTAATTGTTGGCGAAGGCCTCGAAGAACGCCTCGGGATGGCCGGAGGGCAGGCGCGTGGCGCGGGCCGCGGCGGGGCTTTTCGCTCCGATGTAGCCGTTGCCGCGACACCAGACCTGCACCGGCCCATTCGGCTCTTTCACGTAGAGGTAATTGGGATGCTCCTGATGCCATTCGAGCCCCTTCTGTTCGCCGTAAATCCATATCGCCAGATTGTTCTCTTCGCCGATGGAGACCTGGCTGGCGTGCAGAACGCCGCGGGCGCCGTTGTTGAACCGCAGCAGGACGTTGCCGTCGTCGTCGAGCTTTCGGCCCTTGACAAAAATCGTCAGGTCCGCGCACAGATGCGTAATCTTTAGACCCGTGATATATTCGGAAAGGTTCTCGGCGTGCGTGCCGATGTCACCCATGCACCCGGCGCCGCCGCTCTGCTTGGGGTCGGTCCGCCAGGCGGCCTGCATCTGGCCCGTCCGCTCCAGCGCCGTCGCCAGCCAGCCCTGCGGGTACTGCACGACGATCTTGCGGACCTTGCCCAGATCGCCCCCGCGCGCCATGTCACGCGCGAGCTTGACCATGGGATAGCCGGTGTAGTTGTGCATCAGCCCGAACACCTTGCGGGTCTTCCTGACGAGCTTTTGCAGGTCCTTGGCCTCTTTGACGTTGAACGTCATGGGCTTTTCGCACATCACGTGGAAGCCCGCTTCGAGGAAATCCCTGGCGATGGGAAAGTGCCAGTTGTTCGGCGTGGTAATCGAGACAAAATCGATCCGTTCACCCTCCGGCAGCTTCAGCTCCTTTTCGATCATCTGCTGGTACGTGCCATAGACGCGCCGGGGATCGAGCAGCAGCTCACGCCCCTGCTGCTTGGATTTGCGCGGGTTGATATCGAACGCCCCGGCCACCAGCTCGATGCCGCCGTCCATGCGGGACGCCTTGCGGTGCACCTCGCCGATGAACGCCCCCGGTCCGCCGCCGACCATCCCCATTTTCAGTTTTCGGTTGAGTGTCATATCTGCTCCTTTCAATAAAATAGCGGAATACCATCCTGTGTTTTGAGATACTGTTTTTCGCCGTTCGCCAACAAAAAGACGGCGTCCTGTAAAAGCGTCTGCTTTCGAGATTATAGGCTTTCCGACCGGCAAAGCAAACTAAAAAGGCGCCCTTTTGCAGCCATCCGGATTCGGCCCGGCAAAGTAAGCCTTGACAATGACTGACAGTAGATTATAAATCTATTGCCGTCCTCCACGAGCAGGATTTGGACATAGATAGTTCAAGGGGAAGAATTATGAAAACCGACGTTAGCCCGGTATCCGTTGATTTGTACTTTATCCCCGTCCAGACGCGGGTCCCGCTGAAGTTCGGGCCCGAGACGTTGACCTCCGTGATCTGTGCGCGCGTCTGCGTCACGGTCGCCGACGAGCGGGGACGCCAGGAAGAGGGCTGGGGCGAGACCCCTCTGAGCGTGCAGTGGGCCTGGCCCAGCAGCTTAACCTACCAGGAGCGATGCGACGCGATGCAGCTTTTCTGCCGGATGCTGGCCGAGGCCTGGGCCGGGTTCGAGCGGCGCGGACATCCGGTCGAATTGGGCAGCGATTTCATCGAATCGATCCTGCCGAAACTCTCGGAGCAACTCAACCGCGAGCGGGGCAAGCAGGCCGAGCCGATGCCGCACTTAGCGGCCCTGGTCTGCTGCTCGGCGTTCGATCTGGCCGTGCATGATGCGTATGGCAAGCTCCTGAGCCGGCCGGTGTACTCGACCTACAACGCCGAGTTTATGAATCGTGATTTGTCCGCTTATCTCGAACCGACGGAAGGGTGTAACATCTCATTTGCGGGTAAATATCCGGCCGATTTTTTCAGTGTACCTCCCGCCACGAAGATGCCCGCCTGGCACTTAGTGGGCGGCAAGGATTTGATCGACGCCTCGGAGCTGACCGGCGACGAGCCGCACGACGGCTACCCGGTCTTACTGCCGGACTGGATCAAACGCGACGGCCTGACGTGCCTGAAGGTCAAATTACGCGGCAACGATTCCCCCTGGGACTATGATCGCATGATCAAGGTCGGCAAAATCGCCCTCGACAACGACGTCCTGTGGCTCACCTGCGACTTCAATAGCACGGTCAGCGACCCGGCCTACGTGAACGACATCCTCGACCGGCTGGTGAAGGAGCATCCCCGCATTTACCAGGCTATTCTTTACGTCGAGCAGCCGTTCCCCTACGACCTGGAAAAGAACCAGATTGACGTTCACAGCGTCTCGGCGAGGAAGCCTCTGTTTATGGACGAAAGCGCTCACGATTGGAAACTGATCCGGCTCGGACGCCGCCTGGGCTGGACCGGCGTCGCATTGAAGACCTGCAAAACGCAGAGCGGCGCGCTGCTGAGCCTGTGCTGGGCCAAGGCGCACGGCATGACCCTGATGGTGCAGGATTTGACCAACCCGATGTTAGCGCAGATTCCGCACGTTCTGCTGGCGGCGTACGCCGGCACGATCATGGGCGTCGAGACCAATGCGATGCAGTTCTACCCGGCGGCCTCGGCGCCGGAAGAAGCGGTGCACCCGGGCCTTTATCAACGCCGCAACGGCCAGATCGACCTGTCAACTCTAAGCGGACCGGGCTTCGGGTACAGACTGGGCGAAATCAAGAGGGATATGCCCGAGCTGGCGGCACGTTTCAAGAAATGGCACTTCGAGAGCTTGTAGGAGACAACAAGAACATGGCGAAGCTAAGCGCATTTGCAGATGAAGTCGCCGATGACCTTTTGCAGCAGGTGAAGTATCTCGCGGGCGAAGGCGTGGGGTACATCGAGCCTCGATTTATCAGCAAGAAGAACATCATGACCCTCGCGAAAGGCGAGCTAAACGAGGCGAAGAAAATGATTGATGACCACGGCCTGAAGGTCAGCGCCATCGGCTCGCCCATCGGCAAGGTCAAGCTGGACGAGCCTTTCGAGCCCCATCTGGACAAATTCAAGCACGCGGTGGACCTGGCCGTGCTCTTCGAGACGCCGTACATCCGAATGTTCAGCTACTACGCCCCCGAGGGCAAGAATATCGACGACTACCGCGAGCAGGTCATGGAGAGAATGGCCGCCAAGGTCGAGGCTCTGGCCGACGTGGATGTCACGATGGTTCACGAGAACGAAGCCCACATCTACGGCCACACGGCCGGGAATTGCGTGGACCTCGTCGAGGCCGTCGATTCGCCGAAGCTGCGTCTGGCGTACGACCCCGCCAATTTTGTGTGGGGCGAGAAGATCACCAACAACGTCGAGGTCTGCTGGCCCGTGATGAAGCCCTACGTTGTCCACGTCCATATCAAGGACTGGAAGCTCGGCGCCAAGGACGTCGGCAGCCTCCCGGGCAAAGGGGACGGCCAGATCAAGGAATTGCTGGCCGAGCTGGCGGCGATCAATTACGACGGCTGCCTGACGATGGAGCCCCACCTGCAAGCGGGCGGCCAGTTCGGCGGCTCGACGGGACCGAAGCTCTTCTCAAAGGCGATTGCCGCCGTCCGAGAGCTTGCCGCCGGCGTCGGCTTGACGTGTGACTAAAGGCGTAGGGTGGGGCTTGCCCCACCATGATTGTCTGACGGAGAATCGGTGGGCCGAGGCCCACCCTACGAGTCTTTCTAATTTCTGATTTTCTCAAGGAAGATGGATATGAAGACCTGGAATTTTGGAATCGTCGGCGCCGGGTTGATCGCTGATTTTCACGCACGAGCCATAAGGGACATCCCCAACGCCAGGCTGATCGGCTGCTGCGACAAGCTACCCGACAGAGCGAAAAAGCTCGCGGACAAGTTCGGCGTGCGGACCTTCAAAGATTACGAGCAAATGCTCGCCGGCGACGAGGTCGATATTGTCACCATCGCCACGCCGAGCGGATTCCACGCCGAGCCGACTATTGCCGCCGCCGGGGCGGGCAAACACGTGATATGCGAAAAGCCGCTGGAGATTACCTTGCAGCGGATCGACGCGATGACCGAGGCGCACGAGAAGGCCGGCACGCGATTGGGCGGCATCTTCCCGTACCGATTCAACGACATGATGGGGCCGCTGCGAGAGGCGATCCAATCCGGGCGCTTCGGCGTCATCACGTACGCCGGGATTTATGTCCCCTGGTGGCGGACCGACGAATACTACAAGGACTCGTGGCACGGCACCTGGAAATTAGACGGCGGCGGCGCGCTGATGAACCAGTCCATTCACATGGTCGATATGCTCTGCGACGTGATGCCGCCGATTGAGTCGCTGCAGGCGTTCACGGCGACGCTGGGCCATCCGCAGATCGAGACGGAGGACACAGCGGTGGCCGTGCTGCGTTACACCAACGGTGCGTTGGGCATCATCTACGGCACGACCGCCTCCTATCCGGGCCAGTTCAGACGATTCGAAATCACCGGCACCAAGGGCACCGTCGTCAACGTCGAAAACAGCATTACCGTCTGGCAATTCGCCGACGAGAAGCCGCAGGACAAGGAAGTCTTGAAGAAATTCGGCAAGATCGAAGGTGGAGGCGGCGTCGCCGACCCGGCGGCGATCACGCACCAGAATCATACACGCAATTTCAAGGCCTTTCTCGACGCCCTCGACAGCGGCGAGAAATTCCGGATCGACGGACACGAAGCCCGAAAAGCCGTCGAAGTCATCCTGGCCATCTACAAATCCGCCAAAAAGCAAAAACCGGTCAAACTAACTTAGAGCCCATCCGAATAACCGCTTGCTGTCACCTGTCATTGCCTCGGCAAGCTCAGGACATCGGCTGAACCCTTCGACTCCGCTCAGAGCCCGCCCTGGGCCTGTCGAAGGGACAGGCTGCGTGAAGCATCCGGGCCGCGAGCTGCCGAACCTAACCCGGATTTTTCGGCGTCGCTATCAGTCCTATGGACTCCTGACGGAGAATGACAAACGCTGACGGGTAATTGAGGTAGGCTCTTAGGATCTTTTGCGTCACTCGTGCAGCTCGACGCAGCCGTCAGTTCGCAGCTTGGGGCCGGCGGCGTGAGATGGTGATTGTTGGCGGCGTCCAGGTTTTGCCGGCGCTTGGTCAGTTGCGCGGGCGACGGCTTTTCCCTAATGAATTTGAGGCCCCGGCCGGTGACTATCTCTTTCTGCTCCTGGACAAAGTCAACGTATTGCAGCAAGGCCCAGGCGCTGTTGTCCCATCGCATCTGATAGCCCCTCTGGTGCGCCTGTCTTTCCATCATGAGGCGCTTGTGCTGGTTGAAGACCACGTAGTCCAGGGCCAGGGCGATCTGCTGGATGGACGGCTCTGCGGGATCGACCAGAATGCCCCGGGCGTACCGGCCGATAATCACGCCTTCGGGGCATTTCTTGTTCGAGTGAATCAGTTCCTGGGCGTACATGAACTTCGTGGCGATGGCGACCCTGCCGGAGCCGAGCGTGTCGGCCAGGATGCCGCTGGATATTTGCTGCATGTTGAGGTAGGGCAGGACCATCACGTTCGTCGCCGCGTAGAGCTCCACCAAGGTCGTTTCGTCCACGAACATATCGAGGAAGACGACGTCGTACCGGGAGACATCGACGCCGTGCAGGTCTTTGACTTTGCACCAGGTCAATTTCGAATCGTCCAGCGCCTCGGTCAGCAGGGCCTGGTACTGGCGGAAAGACTCGCCGCCGTCGCCCTTGACGAACTCCGGGTGACACTGGCCTGCGATCAGATAGACGATGTTGCTTCTCTGGGTCTCGGTGCAGGAGTCCGCCAGGAATTTGCCGTAGGCTCGTATGCCGTATTGAATTCCCTTGTCCGGCGACAGCAGGCCGACCGTCGTAATCAGAAACCGGTTCTCCAGCCCCTGCTTGCGTTTGATTTCGAGCCGGTCGTACTGGGTCCGGTGCTGCATCCTGATTCCGTGATCGATATGCTTGAGCTTGGCGTGGGGGATTCCGTAGGTAGGCGATTCGAGTATGTGAATGGCGCTTTCGGTCGTCACGATCAGCCCGTCGCTGGATTCAGCCAGGTCCTGCAGGACTTTCTTCTGGTGCGGGTCCGGGTTGTCAAGCACCGTATGCAGATAGACGAGGGTCGTGAAGCCATTCTCCTTGAAGGTCCGGGCCATTTTGATGAAATTCGTCCCCTGCCCGTCCTCGCCTTTGTCCCCCGGGTCCAGGCCGTACTCGTGCTGCAGAAGCACGACCGTCGGATTGGGGCTTTCCTTCGCGCGGGTGATGATGTGGCCCACCGTGTCCCCCCAGGACACCGGGTTGTACTGGTCAAGCGTCAGATCTACGGGAATCCCGTAGGGCCCGCTGCGGTTGTCGATGGCGGCGACTCGTATGCTGCCGACCTCCGACGTGAAGTGCGCCAGCGCCGTCGCCAGGTCCCGTGAGAACGTGCCTATCCCGCACCGGCGCGGCGGATAGGTGCTTACGATTCGGATGTTATACGGCATAGCTGACCTGCCTTTGCAATAGGAGGGTGCGATATGTCGCACCGCTGCCCTCACATCATTGGCGCGGTTCGTCGCGCTACGGCTTCAAACTAAGCTCTCCCATTCAGACCGCCGCCATGACGCCCCGGACATAACCGACCGACTCGGCCAGCCCCGCCATCGGGTCGTCGGCGTCCTTTTCATATTCGAACGCGAGGATGCCGTCGTACTTGATCTTCACTAACGTCCTGATGAGCTTCGGGATGTCGATCACGCCTCGCCCGACTTCGACGGCCTGGCCCTTCGCAGTCGCCGCCGACTCATCCTTGATATGGATGTCCAGCAGCCGGTCGGCGAATTTCTCGGCCGATTCACAAGGGTCCACCCCGGCCCGCATCGTATGTCCGATGTCGTCGCACAGCCCGATTCGCTTATCGAGGTTCTTGATCTTTTCGTAGGCGGTGGCCGGGATCGGATAGACTTTGTCCGTCGGCCCGTGATTGTGAATGGCCACCTTGATGTCGTACTGTTTGACCAGCTTATCAACCAGCGGCAGCGTCTCAGGCACGGGAACGCCGACAATCACGCGCATCCCGGCGGCCTTGGCGTATTCGAACGCGCGATTGACTTCGGCTTCGGTTTTCATGGAGATAACGCCGCCGCCGTAGAGAATCAGTCCCGCGTCCTTGACTTTCTGCACCGCGGCCTGAATCTGCTCCGGCGTGCTGTCCAGCTTCAAGTGGACGTCTTTGAAACAAATGTATTTCAACCCGACCCGCTTGGTCATCGCTAACGTCTGCTCAAGATCGAACTTCCTCAAGGTGTACGAAGCCAGACCTAATTCAAAGCGTTTTTGACCCGCTTGCCGTTCGGCGGCACTGCGGCCCTGGGCCAGAGAACCGCTTGCACCGGCCAGCGATCCGACGGCCGCTATACCCGCGACTTGCAGTAATTCTCTTCTGCTTTTGTGTTTTTCTGTCATCTGCGTTATCTCCTTATCTGGTGTCAGGACAGTGTCTTGTGCTTTCAAGGCGATTAGGATAAGACAAATCCATCTCAAATGCAAGGAAATTCGCATTGCCGGGCGAAGGAAGATTTGGTATGATAACCGGCCAATGATGGAGCACTGAAATCGTGGCTTTGGCATCGAGAAAGGCAGGCAGGAACCTCTTGAAAAGCCCAAGAGCCAAGAAAGAAGGCGTTCTGACGCGGCGGCAGCTCCTGAAAAGCTCTGCTGCGGCGTCAGCCGGTGCAATCCTGTTCGCACCCGCAATCATACCGGGCAGAGTATTCGGCGCCGGCGCCCCCGGCAGCCGGATCACCATCGGGATGATCGGAATGGGCCGCCAAGCCTACTACTCGAACCTCAAATTCTTCCTCAGCGCCCCGGATGCACAGGTCGTCGCCGTCTGCGACGTGGACGCCTGGAGGCTCGACAACGCACGAAAAGCCGTCGAAGAATATTATGCCAAAGAGCAACCCGCCGGGCGATTCAAAGGCTGTTCAACATATAAGGACTTCCGCGAGCTTCTGGACCGCACGGACATCGACGCGGTGATGATCTCCACGCCCGACCACTGGCACGTGCCGATAGCCATCGCCGCCGCCAAGGCCGGCAAGGACATCTGCTGTGAGAAGCCGCTGACTCTGAGCGTCGCCGAAGGCCGGGCCTTGAGCGATACGGTCCGCCGGTACAATCGCGTCTTCCGCACCGACAGCGAATTCCGTTCGCACGCCTGCTTCCAAAGGGCGTGCGAGCTGGTTCTCAACGGGCGAATCGGCAAGGTGCATACGATTCGCACCGGCGTACCCGCCGGCGACGTGGGCGGCCCCCCGGAGCCGCAGATGCCCGTGCCGCAGGAGCTGGACTACGAAATGTGGCTGGGACCCGCTCCCTACGCACCCTATACGGTCAATCGCGTGCATCCGCGTCAGAGCTACGAGCGGCCCGGCTGGATGCGCGTGCCCGACTGCTGCGAGGGCATGGTCACCAACTGGGGCGCGCACCTGAACGACATCGCTCAGTGGGGCAACGGCACCGACCGCACCGGGCCCGTCGAGGTCGAGGGCAGCGGGCAGTATCCTCGCGACGGACTCTGGAACGTGCTGCTGAGCTTCGAAATCCAGTACAAGTACGCCAACGGTGTGCGGCTCTTTTACAGCACAGGTAAGCCCTACGTGCGGTTCGAAGGGACCGAAGGCTGGATCCAGGCCGACTACAACAGCCAAGCCCTGACCGCCCAGCCTGAGTCCATCCTGAAATCGCCCATCGGCCCGGATGAAATCCACCTGCCGTTGAAGCCTGAAAAGCGGGACTTCCTCGACGCCGTCAAGACTCGCGGCCAGACCCTCGCGGACACCGAGGTCGGCCACCGGACCAACTCGCTGTGCCAGATAGGACACATTGCCATCCAGGTTGGGCGAAAGCTCACGTGGGACCCGGATGCCGAACGGTTTATCAATGATGACGCCGCAAATCGTTTGCTGAGCCGTCCGATGCGAAGTCCGTGGCGGCTGTGAGATTTACGATTGACTATTGATTATTTACTCGAACTGACCGATTCTCACTGTCATGCTGAGCGAAGCGAAGCATCTGGCCTTGGAATAGGATTCTTGCTGCGTTGTGCGTGCGAGATTCTTCGCTGCGCTCAGAATGACAAGACGTGTATGTTGTTGTCACAAGAAGACTTGTACCAAAGTCAGCGAAGCTGACTATTTTCTATTGAAAAACTTATTACAGGGTTGAGATATGAAAAGCGATAGGACAAAAAAGACAAATGTTATCACTCGCCGGCAGTTTCTTAGAGGCTCGGCGGTGGCCGCAACAAGCACGGCTTTGTTGGGACCGGCAATCGTGCCGGCCTCGGTCTTCGGAGCTGAAGCGCCCAGCAATCGCGTCACGCTCGGCTGCATCGGCGTCGGACGCCAGGGAATGGCCGACATGCGGGATTTCCTCGGACTGCCGCAGGTGCAGATCGTCGCCGTCTGCGACGTCGATGCCAACCGGGTCCAGAACGCCAAAAAGACCGTCGAAACGCATTATAGCCGACAGACCTCCGGCGGAACTTACAAAGGATGCAGAACCTACGGCGACTTCAGAGAGTTAGTGGCCCAGGCCGATATCGATGCGGTCTCAATCGTTACGCCCGACCACTGGCACGTGCTGCCGGCGATGGCCGCTGCCAGGGCCGGCAAGGACATCTTCCTGGAAAAGCCGCTGACGCTGACCATCCAGGAGGGCCGCCTCCTGAGCGACACGGTCCGCCGGTATAATCGCGTCTTTCAGGTCGGCAGCCAGCAGCGCTCCGATACGCGGTTCCGCCAGGCCTGCGAGCTGGTCCGCAACGGCCGCATTGGCAAGATACACACCGTCAAGGTCGGCTTCGGCACGGACCCGGCCACCGGCCCGGAGCCGGCGATGCCGGTGCCCGATGTGCTCAACTACGATATGTGGCTCGGCCCGGCGCCCTGGGCGGCCTATACCGAGAAGCGCGTCCATCCACAGGCCGGCTACGACCGGCCCGGCTGGCTGCGAATCGCCGACTACGGCGCCGGCATGATTACCGGCTGGGGCGCTCACCACAACGACATCGCCCAGTGGGGTCTGGGAACCGAATACACCGGGCCCGTCGAGATCGAGGGCCAGACCGAATACCCGAAAGACGGCCTCTGGGATGTCCACGGCCCGTTCCGCATCGAGTACACCTACGCCAACGGCGTTAAGGTCTTATGTGCCGACAGCCAGAAGAACAAGGACGGCATCACCTTCGAGGGCGCCGAAGGCTGGGTCTTTGTCACGCGCGGGCGAATCGACACCCAGCCTAAGAGCCTGCTGACCTCGGCCATCGGCCCGAACGAAATCCAGCTTTACAAGAGCAACAACCACAAGGCCAATTTCCTCGATTGCGTCAAGTCGCGGGCACAGACCATCGCCCCGGTCGAGGTTGCCCACCGCTCGTGCACCGTCTGCCTGTTAGGCGAGATCGCCATGCGGCTATGCCGTAAGCTCAAATGGGACCCCGACAAGGAAGAATTTATCGACGACGACCAGGCCAATCGAATGCTCGCTCGGACGATGCGCAGCCCGTGGCGACTCTGAGATTTGCGATTGACGATTTACGATTGTCAAATGGACCCATTCATGCTGTCATCCCTGCGAAAGCAGGGATCCAGTTTCGTAGGGTGGGCCTTGGCCCACCGATGAATGATGGTGGGGCGAGCCCCACCCTACTATTCTTCGGAGACACAAGATGAGTGTTTGGATGAGATTCGTTGCGGTTTTGCTGATAGTTACGTGTGGCTGTTCTTTGCTGCCGGCGGCTTCGCCGAAGGTGACGGCTGCGCTCGATAAAGACAAAATCACCGTCACTATCGACGGCAAACTCTTTACGTGTTACAAGTTTGCCGCCTCGCAGAAGTATCCGTATTTCTGGCCGGTCAACGGGCCGCTCAGCGGCAAATCCATCACGACCGAGACCTCCGAGCCGTATCCGCATCATCATTCGCTGTTCTTCGGCTGCGACCGCGTCAACGGCGGCAACTACTGGCAGGAGGCCAACGAACACGGCCGGATCCTCTCACAAGGCCCGAAGATTACCACGGCCTCCGGCGAGCGAATCACCTTTACCGACACGTGCCTCTGGAAGCAGCCGGACAAAGACCCCGTCATCGAAGATACACGAGAAATCATCATCTGCGCTCCGAGCGAAACGCTGCGAATCATCGACTTTAAGATCACTCTGACGCCGCTGGTCGATGTCGAGATCCTCAAGACCAACCACTCGCTGTTCTCGGCCCGCGTCGTGCCCGAATTGAGCGTCACCTCCGGCGGCACGCTGATCAACGCCGAGGGCAACACCGGCGAGAAGGGCACGTTCGGCGTCGCCTCGCCCTGGTGCGACTACTGCGGCACGCGAGAGGGCGCCACCGAGGGCCTCGCCATCCTGCAAAACCCGGACAACCGCTGGTTCCCCAGCAAATGGTTCACCCGCGATTACGGCTTCTTCTCGCCGACGCCGATGTACTGGCTCGAAGGCGACAAGCTGAATCTGGCAAAGGGCGAGAAGCTCTCTCTCGAATACCGCGTCCTCGTCCACGCCGGCGACGCCAAGACGGCAAACGTGGCCGGCCTCTTCGACCAGTACAAACAGTCCGCCAAGCGACAACAGTGAATTCAAAGACGGGATTGATCCTCGATACAAGATACTCGATACTCGAATGTGCTTGTAATCGCAACCTCTGCTCCTGTAAGGACATAATGAACATTGTCATTCTGATCGAAACACAGTGAAGCGAAGAATCTGGGCCGGGCCGCGTGAGCTTATTTCCATCACCAGCGAGATGCTTCGCCCTTGGCTCAGCATGACATTCACAGGGCGGTTGTCCAGGAAAATACGTAGTTACCACAATTGACAACGCTGGAATCAGTCGTGTAGAATGCGGCACGTTCACGGAGGAGTGGGAGTGAGCCGCTCCACGACGGATCATGTCTCCCCCCACTCTCAAGAATCCGGCTTTGTATAAGCGCCGCCCTGCGTCAGGCCGCAGACGAAGTACCGTTGCTTTATGCTGCAAACTTAAAACGAGCGCGAACAGAAAGGAGGTGGCTTGGCTCAGGTGTGAATTGCATTTCCGGAAGACAATGACGTTTTGTTGGCGAAATGTTAACGATTTTTGGGAGAAAGTGAAATGAAAAGGACAACGGCATGCTCAATGGTTTGCGCCATGTTAGGAGTATTGTCTGCTACAAAGTGCGCAGAGGCGCGTTGGATAAGGCTTGACTACCCCGCAGATGTCCACACGGTTGCGACGGATGTGAGCGGCGGGACTTTGGTTGGTTACTACTATGATCGCGTGGGCGGGCTCTACAGCCACGGCCTTGTGTATGACGGGACCAGTTGGACACCGCTTGATTATCCTGGGGCGTTGGAAACCGAAGCCCTTGGGATCGACGGCAATAGAGTCGTCGGGCAGTACTATGACTCAAGCGGGCGGCATGGCTTCATCTACGATGGGAGCTGGACAACGCTTGATTATCCCGGAAACGTCTACACCGTTGCGACGGGCGTGAGCGGCGGGACCGTCGTTGGCTACTACTATGATCCCGTGGGCGGATTGTACAGGCGCGGATTTGTCTATGACGGTAAGAAGTGGAGGCGGCTTGATTATCCTCGGGCGTTGGAAACCGAGCCTCTTGGGATCGATGGCGCTCTAATCGTGGGTGACTACCTTGACTCCAGCGGGCGGCATGGCTTTCTTTATGAAAAAGGAGGAAAACATACGATCATATACAATCCATGAACTCTTATCGGTGCGCTTCCACGGGTCCAGGTATATCTCGTTGGGTTGGGCGTTCTGGGCAATGCGGAACTCATATCAGGCTGAGTATTTGGTCGGCGGCGTCTTGTTGGGAGGAAGGGATGTAATTAGAGTCATTGAAGGCTCTCAGGAAGCAGAGCCATCGTTATCTGACGGACACTCAGGGGCTGCGAGCGTTAACGTGCAGCTTTTTTTTGTTTGTCGGAAGGCTCCCGGAACTTTATATCATGGCAGCAGGCGGCGGAGTTGCCACTCGTAGATGGATGGTACGTTCGGGGCCGGTCGGGCAGCAGGGCCAAGCGGGAACGTTTCGTTGTCCGCAGCCAGTGCGGGTTCGGCCTTGCCGGAGACCAATTTGCCGCTGCCGCCGTAGAGCTTGTTGCCGATAAGCTCAGTCCCGATGCAGTCCGGCGTCGTCAGCGAGACCATCGGCGACTTGCCGTCTTTGAGGACGAAGACGTTTTCTTTAATGATATGGTCGAAGCTGGTGGTTCTGGCGGAGACGCCCGGGCCGCTATCAGCGACAAAGCGGTTGTAGAGGATCAGCCAGCTCTCGTTCATGCCGCCCATCCAGAGGCCCGCCTTCGGGGAGCTGACGTCGCAGTTGTAAACAACGTTTCGCGGACCGTTCGGGCCGTGTGCGGCGTCTTCGGGCGGCGAGGCCCATAGACCATAGCCGTAGCCGCCGTGGCCCTGCACGGACTCGATGACGCACTGCTCGATGAGGTTCTCGTTGGTCCAGCCGGCGTGCCACTGGCCGTCGCTCTCGTGGAATACGCTCTTGCGAATCACGCAGCCGGCCGCTGCCCACTGGAAGCATGGAGCGTGGCGCATCTTGAAGGTCTCGACGTTCTCCATCAGGCAGTCCCAGCATCGGTCCCAGCCGGTGTAGGCCGTGCCGCCGCCCCCTTTGAACCACGCGTCGTCGAAGATGCAGTCGCGAATCTCGCACCACTTGGCCGCCGAGCCATAGACGGGAAACCGCCCGCACTTTTTGACGGTGACGTTTTGCGCCCAGCAGTTCCAGCCGTAGGAGAAAATCACGCCGCTGATCCAGAGGTTCTCGGTCTGTTCGAGGTAGAATCCTTCGACGCCGCATCGCTGGATGGGCGAGAGTTTCTGGACGTATGAGCCGTCGATAACGGGAAACTCGATCCGCAGGGGCTGATTGACGCTGACGGTGTTGCCCTCGATGCCGGTAACGACCAATTCATACATGCGGTACGTGCCCCACAGGCAGGCGTTCCTGGTGAGCTTCTTCCAGCGGTCGGTCGCGGGGCCTTCGATCATGATACAGTCGCCGGCGGCAAGCCCCTCGGCACTTGCCAGCTTGAGCTTCATGTCGCCGCGTTTTCCATCTTCCGCCAGCTCGATTTTGCGGCCGACCGTGCCCTTGCCGGAGAATGTAATCGCCGCCCGCGAATCGGCAACCGGCTCATCGTCTCTGAACGCCGAATCCAGAACGATGGGAATCTCGCCTGAGAGCTTGGAGCCGTTGCTGTATTCGGCGATGCCCTTGAGGACGTGGGGGCCGTCGGGGACCTTGCCGATGGCGTTGCGGCCGTATTGGGCGAAGTTAAAGGTGTTGCCCGAGTGCTGGCCCTGCGTCCAGGTGCCGATGATCGTATCATCCATCATGATGGTCATGGTGGCCAGACCTGTGGGTTTGCAGTGCATTTCGAGCCGGGTGTCCCGACCCACTCTGGAACCCGCCGATGGGCTGTAGAACGCCACGCCGGTCTGGGGAACCGCGTATCGAAAGATCAGGCGGGTCTTGTCGGGGTCATTGCCTCGAATCACGACGTTATCGTGCCGAACCGTGACGGGCCGGTCGAGATAATACGTGCCGTCGCCTAACAATACCGCGCCGCCGCCTTTCTTGCCCGCCGCTTCGCACGCTTCCGCCAGAGCTTTGGAGTCATCGGCGTCATCGTTTGCTTTAGCGCCGAAGTCTTCGATGGAATTGACCGGCTCGACGCGGGGGATTCCGCCCTGGACGCCGCACCTGGTCCAGTTAGGATAGACGATCCCATCGGGCCCGAGGACGTCGGCGGGCGTCATGCGGCTCGTTTCACTCGGCTTGATCTTGTACTGCCGTTCCCAGGGTACTGCATTTGCGGCAGGAGGCGTCGATGAGGCCGTCAGCATCAAGGAACAGCCCACAACAAGTAATTGTGACCACATCGTTCTCTACTCCAAAGAAATGAACGTCGAAATATCATCGGACCGTCTGCCTTATTAGCAGGACCCCGATGCTTCTGTCAAGCAGAAAAGACACCAGAGATTGACGATTTTCGATTTATGATTGAGGAGGCTCGCCCCGGCGATAGCCGCAATCGTAAATCATGAATCCAGATGTGGAGACCGAGAGATATGGAACGAGCAAGACTGCCACTCACGGTGATCCTGCTGATTTTCAGCTTATCCGCTACGGCTGAGCCGGAGATGACCTTCCCCGGCAAACAGTGGCAGGAGGCGAAGCCCGAATCGCAGGGGGTGGACTCAGCCAAGTTAGATGAAGCCATATCGTATCTAAGGCACTCTAACAAAACCTAAAGATTGAGTAGTGGTTTGTCCGATGCAACAT
>CAYWZW010000059.1:0-33947 GCA_964462945.1 uncultured Pirellulales bacterium | reverse complement strand
TTGATTTGTGTTGCAGCCTATTTTCTAAAACTATGATTCTCAAACCCCAGCTCCAAGACCTCAAAAATATAGGGTATTATTCAGGCAAGATTATCATAGGCATAGGCCTGACAATGTTGGTGCCTATGGTCATTGGCCTGTTATTCGCGGAGCCAAATCCTGCCTTGGATTTTCTAATTGGCGCAGAGATTGCGCTGATTATCGGCTTAATCTTGACCAAATTATGCTTTACAGAAAAAGACTTGAACTGGATGCAGGGGATGGTTGTGGTTTCGCTTTCCTGGCTGGCAGCGATGTTAGTGGGAGCGATACCCTTATACTTAAGCGGACACTGGGGCTCTTATTTGGATGCCTGCTTTGAGGCAATGTCGGGGTTTGCAACAACTGGCCTGACGCTTGTACAGGACCTTGACCACCTCTCTTATGCACACAATCTGTGGCGGCATTTCGCTCCGTTCATCGGCGGGCAGGGAATCGTAGTTATTGCGCTTTGTTTTTTTGTGAAAGGAGTATCCGGAGCGTTTAAGATGTACGTGGGCGAGGCCCGCGATGAAAGAGTGTTACCTAATGTGATTGATAGCTCCCGCTTCATCTGGCTGGTAAGCATTGTCTATCTAATTTTAAGTACGCTGGTGCTGGGAATAGTCGGCATGGCCAATGGCATGAGACCCGCCAACGCATTCTTTCACGGCGCATGCATCTTTATGGCAGCTTTTGATACGGCGGGCTTTGCACCTCAATCACAAAACATACTCTATTATCACAGCCTGCTTTTTGAAGTTATCACCATAGTCATTATGCTCTTGGGGGCGATGAATTTTAACTTACATTACCATCTTTGGACGGGGAACCGTCGAGAAATATGGAAGAATATCGAGACCCGCGCGTTGTGTATTACGGTACTGATTACCTTTCTGATTACGCTCATTGGGTTGAACCAGGTCGGCAGCTACCCCGGCGCCGTTGTTATGTTTCGTAAAGGATTTTATCAGTTGATTTCCGCTCACACCACCACAGGGTATGCGACTGTTTATGCGCGGCAATTTATCGACGACTGGGGGGCTCTGGCGCTTGCGGGATTAATCTGCGCTATGGCCCTTGGCAGCGCGAGTTGCTCTACTGCGGGCGGGATCAAGATGTTGCGTCTGGGCGTTATCGTAAAAGCGCTCCAACAAGATTTGAAGAGGATTATCCTGCCGGAACGGGCTATCGTGGAGCAGAGACTACACCACCTTCAAGAAATGTTCTTGGAAGACAAGCAGGTAAGAGCTGCGCTCTTGATTACGGTAGCCTATTTGGCGTTATATGGCATAGGTACGTTGGTGGGAATGTTCTATGGATACCCCTTCTTAGAGTCGTTGTTCGAATCAACTTCAGCGGCGGCGAACGTCGGGCTATCGTGCGGAATTACGACGCCCGGTATGCCGGCGGAATTAAAGCTTACCTACATAGTGCAGATGTGGGCCGGCAGATTGGAGTTTATGTCGGTGTTCACCTTAATCGGTTTTCTTGTTGCGGCAGTCAAAGGAAAATAATGAAAAGAGCTATCGGCCTCATATTTTTCTGTGGGACAGTCTGCTGTGCACAGCCTATCTCCAGTACAGAATTAATTAATAAGGCCAGGGAATATGATGGGAAAAGGGTTGTCTATGCGGGCGAGGTTGTCGGCGACGTAATGGCCAGAGGAGATTTTTTCTGGGCAAATGTAAATGACGGCGAAAACGCCATTGGCATTTGGCTGAATAAGGAGTTAGCCGGGGAGATTCAATTTGCCGGTAGTTACAGTGCTAAGGGGGACCGGTTGGAGATTACCGGGATTTTTTATCGCGGCTGCATCCAGCACGGCGGAGATATGGACATACATGCCCAGGATATACGTAAGACAAGCCCAGGCAGACCGGTTAGAGAAGAGTTAGATAAAGGTAAGAGAAATTTTGTCTTTATATTATTCGGGGTATTATGCCTGGTCTTGATATTCGTACGTCAGCAAAGGGGCAAAGAAAGCGGATTTCGGACCAGATAAGGTATGCTCTGCGGCGCCGATCTGGCGAAACTGCCGCAGGAATGGTATATTACACATAATTATAGATTGACACGGATTGAGATGATATTGAAAGAAAATGAGGGAATTAACAGAAAACCTTCTTGAACAGATTACCAGGCGGTTGGCCGAGTCGATTCAGCCGGAAAGGATTTACCTTTTCGGATCACACGCCGCCGGCCGGGCGGACGATGACAGCGATGTCGATCTGCTGGCTGTTGTGCCCAACACGGGAAAATCTTTGCGGGAAATCGCCATCGAGGGAAGAAAGAGCCTCCGGGATATTCAGGTACCTTTCGATTTGATTGTGTGCACGGAATTCCAGTTTGAAAGGTTTCGTGACGTCAAGAACAGTATTATGAATGAGGCGTTTTGCTTTGGCAGGATTGTATATGGATCCTAAAGCCGAGCTTGCCAAACAGTTTCTTATGCGCGCCGACGATGACTTGCGGCTATCAGAACTCGTTATGAGCGATCCAGAACCGGTGTACTGGGCAGTAGCTTTTCACGCCCAGCAATGTGCAGAGAAAGCTCTCAAGAGCCTGCTTACTTTTCACGACATAAGAGCCGGAAAGACGCACGACATTGGTGGTCTGCTAAAGCTAAGCTTGCCCGTGCTCCCGGGTCTTGAGGAATTGAACGAGCGCGCGGGCACATTGACCACTTACGCCGTGGATTCACGGTACCCTGTTCCATACGGTGATATCACTGAAAAAGAAGCAATCGCAGCAATTGCGACAGCTCGTGCAATTTATGAATTCATACTGAAATCCTTACCTGACCTTGAAAAACCGCCGGAATAATAGGAAGTGATCACATTTTGAATACGTGCGGGTTTGGGCAGCGGCCTTGGAGAGATAAGCGTTGACTGGATTGCCGCTCCCCGCTTTTGCGGGGACAAGTTTACACCTGCGAAAGCAGGTGCGGGAATGACAATAGACGCGTGAAGCGCCGTGTATCTCGTGCGCCGGCCGACGAGTGGAGGCTATGCGGTAGGCGAGCCGGCGGCCAGCGATGAGCGACGAGAGACGATCGGGACGTTCCAGAATTTACAGATCATCTTGAACAGGTCCCAGTCGTCGGTGATATCGTAGAAGCATTTGAGGAACATGGCGTCTTCGTCCGGTAATTCCTGTAAACGCGAGTAGAAAGCCGCCTCGGTCTTCGCCGTGCCCTCGAACCATTTCAGGGTGCCCCACGCCCTGTTCTGCTGTTCGGATCGGGGCTGTTGGATGGGGGCCTGGGATTTGATGTTTTTGGATTTGTGCGTCTGATGCGGCGTTCGGAGCGATTCTTTCCCGTGCATTGTGCGTCTCCAGTCCCCTAACGGCCAAGATTCGTGCTTTGAAACAGATTGCTCAACACAGCCATCTCTCCGGTCACGTTAAAAAAGAGCCGTCACAGGCAGGACATCGGCCCGCGCCGGCCACGACTTTAGCACAATCAGCAAGGATTGATACTCGATTGGCGATTCTCGACGCCGGCCGAGTATCGAGCATCGGGCAGCGCAGGTCAGGTTCTTCTGTATTTTCTGAGTGCATCGAGAAGGGTTTGCATGTCTTTTGGCAGGGGGGCTTCGAATCTTACCATTTCTTGGGTTTTCGGGTGCTTGAATTCGATGGCAAAGGCGTGCAGTGCAACCCGGTTGATAAGGGGCTCCTCGACAACGGGCTCGCCATCGGCCAGCTGCCAGGGATAGACGAGCTTCCCGTCGTACATATCATCGGCGACGATGGGATGCTTGATATAGGACAGGTGGACGCGAATTTGATGCGTTCGGCCGGTCTTCGGGGACAGCTTCAGCAGGGAGAAGCCGCGGAAGGATTCCAGGACCTCATAGAAGGTGATGGCCTCTTTGCCGATCTCCGGCCGGATGGCATATTTTTCTCTGATCTTTGGGTGGATGCCCAACGGCACCTTAATACGGTCGGCGTCCAGCTCGGGTGTGCCGTGCACGATGGCCAAGTAGGTTTTGTTGACCTCGCGCAGCTCGAACTGCCGGGCGATTTTCCACTGGGCGGCGTTGTTCTTTGTCACGATCATCACACCAGTGGTGTTCCTGTCGAGCCGATGGACGATGCCGGGGCGAAACTCGCCCAGGCCGCCGGAGAGCTGGTCACAGTAGAAGGCCAGGGCGTTGACGAGCGTGCCGTGGGTGTTGCCGCGTGCCGGGTGCACGAGGATACCGGGCTGCTTGTTGAGTACGATCAGCTCGGAGTCCTCGTGGATGATCTCCAGCGGGATCTCTTCGGGCTGAATTTCCCTGCTGGGCGGCTCCGGCAGGGTCAGGCGGATTTCGTCGCCGGGGCTGAGCTTGAGGCTTTGCTTGGCGATTTTGCCGTTCACGGTGACGGCGCCCTGCCTGATGGCATCCTGGATGGCGCGCCGGCTGAGATTGCCGAACCGGCCGTGCAGGTATTTGTCGAGCCTGCGTTCTTTGATGGAGCCGCCGACGCACAGTGTCTCGGGGCCGGGCTCCATATCTGTTGTGTCTTTCATTTGACCTCAGCGGGCAGATTAGCCTCAGCGGGGAGATTGACCTCCGCGGGCCGATTCGCATCAGCCGCCGGACTCATGCCCACCAGAAGATTGACGTCGGAAGGCAGATTGGCATCAGTGGGGCTTATCTGTACGATGGGTCCGGAGGCGACCCGCACCGTTTCGTTCGGCTCAGCCGCGGCGGCGGGGGGCGCGGGCGCGGGCTTAAAGACGATCTCCTGCTGGTAATCCGTCATCGTTACCAGGCGGCGTTTTGCCTGAACGACGGCGACCGTAGCCTGAAAATCGGGGTTCGCCGTGACGTCCTGATAGATCTGCCGGGCCTGCTCGAAGTTGCCAAGCTCCTCCTCGCATAGGCCCAGACCGAGTTTGGCGGCGGCGGCCAGCGACGGATCGTCGGGACATCTCTGGAGCGCTTCGGTATAGCTGGCCTTGGCCAGATTGGTCTGCGCTATCAGATACTCCTTCTGTACGGTCCCGTAGTGCAGCTCCGCCCGGAGGGCCTCGGCCCGCTTGATCAGTGCCAAAGCCGCCATGCGGCCGTTCTTGGTGCGCTGGGCGAACGCCTGGAGGTTGTTGGCCGGCTGGATGAGCATAAATGACTGGTCCCTTCCCTGGGACTGCGCCTGAACGATTTGCATTTTGCCGCCCGTAAGCTGGTTGAGCAGGCTTGTGAGCTCGACGTGCTGTTGCGTCTGGGCGGCGCTCCTGCTATGGTTTCTCCAGATGTAAAGTCCGGCGGCCGCCGCAAGCATTACGGATATGAGGATGATCGTGCCGAGATTTTCTTTTGTCCATTCCGGCAGGTGGCTCAGCCAGTCGGCCAGCTCATTCGTTTTCAATTCGTGCCGATGGTCGGATTTCATGTCTTTCTCCATTATCGTATGTCGTATATCGTACGTCGTATGTCCAGCGACGACCAGCGAACATTGTAGCAGGATTTGATTTATGTTGCAACGGCCATGTTTTCCGATTAGAATTTTCGCCGGTTACGGTTCGAAAGGACGTCCATGTTCAAAATAGGGTGTAATTTCTCCGTAAGGAGTTTTGTAGAGGCAGGTAGGGTGGGGCTTGCCCCACCATCATTGAATCGGTGGGCTAAAGCCCACCCTACGAGTTTTTTTTGTTTCTGCCTCTGTGCGATTTTGACGGGGCCGGCGTATGCAGCCGGCGAGCCCGGCGGCAGGGCCGGCGTCCCCAAGGGTTTGGAAGATATTTGGGACCCGGCGAAATACATCAGCCTGGATGAGATCAGGCCGGGGATGCAGGCCCACTGCCTGACGGAATATGGCGTTGCCGGGATCGAGAAGTTCGGTCTGGAGGTCGTGGACGTCGTACGCAACGTGGATCCGGGCAGGGATGCGATCCTGGTTCGAGGGACCGACGAGCGTTTTATGCACACCGGCCCGGTCGCCGGGTGCAGCGGCTCGCCGGTTTATATTGACGGGCGCTTGGCCGGAGCGCTGGCTTTCACGTGGGTTTATGCGAAGGACCCACTCTATGGGGCAACACCCATCGCGGAGATGCTTGCTGTGGGCCGCGGAAACCAGGCAGGTGATTCCGAGAAACGTGCCGGGCTGATGAGTGTTGCGTTCGATTTTACCGCTCCGCTTAATTTGGTTGAGATTGACCGGCAGCTCAGAAGCGAGCTGGTCCGGGCAAGCCGCGGCCTTCGAGGCGCGAATTACTTGCCCTGTCCTTTGATTACCTCCGGGCTGCCCGGCGAGGTGCGTGAGCAGTTGAGTGCCGTGGTTGAGCCTTTCGGACTCATGGTCGTCGCCGGCGGAGGGGCCGGCGGCAACGCCGCAGGGGCTGAAAAGCCCCGATTAGCGCCAGGCGCCTGTCTGGCTGTGCCGATGGTTTCCGGCGATATCTCCATGAGTGTGTATGGAACCGTCACCGAAGTTGTGGGCGATAAGGTCTATGGCTTTGGGCACTACCTGCTGGGTTACGGGTCGATAGATATGCCGATGGCCACGGCGAAGGTGCACACCGTGGTCTCGAATGTGGCCAGCTCTTTTAAGCTGGCCAGCGTGCTGGAGACGGTCGGGGCTTTGACGACCGATGAGGCGGCCGGCGTCATCGGGCGGATCGGCGCTGAAGCCAAAACGATACCGCTGACGATCCGAATAGACCGTTACAACGATGCTGAGAAACGCCTGTACAACTGCCGGCTTGTGAACAACCGGCTGCTGACGCCGTTTTATCTTCGTATGGCCGTGGCCGGGGCCGCGTTCCAGCTCGGCGATTTGCCGCTTGACCATACGATCGAGTATAAGGTGACGATCGGCGTCGAGAATGCCGACCCGGTCACTTTCGAGAATGTCTCGAGCGGCCTGGGTTTGAACGATCTGATCCTTGAGAGCTATAGCGCCGTCGGGCTGCTCTTGAATAATCCGTATCAGAGGGCCGACATAGAATCTATCGCGTTTGACATTCGCATCCTACCCAAGAGCGTCGTTTCCCATATCTGGGCGGTCGATTTGTCCGATTCGCAGGTCAAGGCCGGCGAGAATATCGAGATAGGCGTTGTTGTGGAATCCGTTCTGGCGGGAAAGACGAAATATCGGTGCCGTATGGAGATTCCCGAGGAGCTGGCGCCCGGGAAGTACGAGCTGACCGTGTGCGGCCAGCGCGATTACGAGCAGTTCCTTGTCAAATCCGTGCCCCACAGATTCATCGCTCAAACTCTTCCGGGCCTGATCGGCGCGTTAAACAACTCCCTGCAAATCAGCAGAGACCGGCTGTATTTCATCCTGGCTTTGCCGGCCGGCGGAGTCGTCGTTGAGGACGCCGAGCTGCCCGACCTGCCGGCAACCAAGACGCTGGTTCTGCAGGACGCCAAGAGAGCGCTGAGAATCCTGCCGTATTCGCACTGGATCGAGCGCCGTCTGGAAACAGGCACGGTTGTGATCGACAAGAGCGTGTTGCGCATAACGATTGAAAAACCGCGGTAGGGTGTGTGCCGCAGAATCGTAGGGTGGGGCTTGCCCCACTCGTCAGGGCGAAGGCCCGTGCCGTAGCCCGACCATGATTTAACTAAAGCTCACCCTACCAGTCTATTTGAGGAGTTGCCATGAGAGACAGATTCGGCCCTGAGCTGACGTCATTGCTTGCTGTTTTGCTTTGTCTGGCGGCCGGCTCGGTTTGCCCGGCGGTCAGCAGCAAGGTGGTCCGTCATACCAGCAGTTCTGATTTGTTGAAGGGCCAGACCGAAAAGGTCGTCATTGGGTCGCGGGGAACGATTCAATTAGGACGGGCGGCGGAGGCGGTGATAAAGGAATTCAAGGGCTTCGATGACGTTTGGTCGGTGAATAGCATCGTCGTCAGCGGCGGGGCCATCTATTTCGGCACCAGCCCGAACGGGGGCATCTACAAATACAGCCTCAACAAGGTGACAAAGATTTATCCTGCCGAAACGAGCCCGAGTGAACCCAAAGCAAAACCAGTCGCCGAAGAAAAAGCCGGCGGCGAAACGGTCAAAGCCGAGGAGCACCTCTCGAACGAGCACATTTTTGCCATGGCGACGGACGTGGCTGGCAGGCTGTTGGCCGGTATCAGCGGCAAAAAGTGCAGACTGTGCCGGTTCGAGGGCGAGAAGATGGAAGTCATCTTCGAGCCGAACGACGCCAACTATATTTTCGCGATCGCGATTGACGACGGCGGTAGTATTTGTCTGGGGACCGGGCCCGAGGGCAAGATTTACAGACTGGATTCCCTCGGCAGGAAGGCCCAGCTTGTGTATGACAGCCGCGACAAGAACATCCTTTCACTTGCCATCGGGCAAGACGGCTGGATCTACGCCGGCAGCGACGGCCGGGGACTGGTTTATAAGATAAACCCGCGCACCCAAGAGACGGCGGTTCTTTATGACAGCGAACAGCCGGAGATTACAGCGCTCTTGTCGAAGGGAAATTCCAAGTCCGGCGAGGGTCTTTACGCGGCGGCGACCTCGGCCAGGATGGTGCAGGCTCAAGCCCAGTTTGCGGCGTCAGCCTTTGCCCCGCCTTCGCCCGGCCGGCCTGAGGCGGAGCCGGAAAAGGAGGAGAGCTCCAGCGGGGACAAGGGCGGCCGCAAGCTCGAAATCCCCAATACAGAAGCGCCGAGCGAGGCCAAACCGGCCCCGACTCCCCCGCCACAGGCCCGCAGGGGCGCCAAGCCGGGCGAAGCCAGTCACATCTACCGGATCACCCAGGACGGCTTCGTGACGGATTTATTCGGGGAGGCGGCGGTTTTCTTTTCCCTGGCGGAGCAGAATGGAAAGCTGCTTGTCGGGACCGGCAACAGCGCCGAGCTTTACAGCGTCGAACCGGCTTCGGAGCAGGAAGCTGTTATCTACAAGGACGAGCAGGCCTCACAGATCACGGCCATTGCTGTGTCCGGCGACGATGTGTATCTTGGAACGGCGAATCCGGCCAAGCTCATAAAATTAGGCTCCGGCTTCGCCGCCGAGGGGACGTACACGTCTGATTTGATCGATGCCGGTCAGCCGGCTACATGGGGTAAGCTCCAGCTCGAAGCGGAGATTCCGCAGGGGTGCAGGGTCCTGGTCTCCTCTCGCAGCGGGAACGTCAAGGATGTCAACGATCCGACGTTTTCGCAGTGGTCCGAGCCGGTAGAAGTGACCAGGCCGATACAATTGTCCTGTCCGCTGGGTCGATTCTGTCAATACAAGCTCATATTGCAAAGCCAAAACGGCATAGACAGCCCCCTCGTAAGGGAGATCGCCGTCGCCAGTACCGTTCCCAATCTGGCGCCGCAGGTCGAATCCGTCACGGTGAGCCTGGTTCCGGGCGCCGGCAAACAGGGGGTCTTCAAAATCAGTTGCGTCGCCAAAGATGACAATGACGACAAGCTGACTTACACGATAGATTTCAGAAGGCTCGCAAGGACAAGCTGGATTGAGCTGAAAGATGAGCTTGAAGCCGGCAGCTTCGAATGGGACGGAAAAACCGCTGAGGACGGCCGATACGAGGTCAGAGTAACCGCCAGCGACGCCCGAAGCAATACGACTTTAACGACCCTGACGGGCAGCCGGGTGAGCGAGCCGGTCGTTGTCGATAACACCGGGCCGGGCGTTCGAGACATGAAAATGACATCGGTCGTGAAGGGCGACGCACCTTGGCGAGTTTTCGAGATCGAGGTCTCCGACGAATTTAGCGCGATTGCAAAACTGGAATATACCGTTGACAGCAATGCCGATTGGACAAGTACCGTGCCGGAGGACTCGGTTTACGATACAACGGACGAGAAATTCATTATCACGATCGACGCGAAAGAAAAGTTGCCGAAGGGCGATCACGTGCTGACGATTCGGGTCAGCGACGCGGCCGGCAATACGACGTATAAGACCTTTGAAGTCAATGTCGATTAGCGGACGATGCCGGGTTATTGTGCGATACATTAAATTTGAAAAAGTCGTCGAGACGGTGGAAGCGCTTTGCCTGTCAGCCGGCTATGAGCTGCCCGAGGACGTTTTGGCTGCTCTCGAGCGGGCGGCGCAAAACGAGTCGAATCCGCACGCCGCAAAGGTCCTGAATCAGCTCATCGAGAACGCCCGCATCGCAAAGGAGGAGGGAATCCCGTTGTGTCAGGATACGGGCCTTGCGGTGGTCTTTGTCGAGAGCGGCTCGCAAGTGGCTGTCAAACCCGCTGCCGCCGATGGGCGGGTGACGCTCCTCGACGCAGTCAACGCCGGTGTTGCGGCGGGCTTCGAAAAAGGCTACCTGCGAAAGAGCGTTGTCGCCGATCCTCTCAATCAACGTAAGAACACCGGCTCGAATACGCCTGCGGTAATTCATCATACGATTGTGCCGGGCGAAAAGCTCAAGCTGACCGTGATGACCAAAGGTGGCGGGTGTGAGAATATGAGCCGGTTCAGGATGTTCAGGCCCACGGACTCCAAGGGCCAGATCGTGGACTGGATTGTTGACGTTGTTGGCTCCGCGGGCGCCGATGCCTGCCCGCCGTTTGTTGTCGGAGTGGGCATTGGGGGCGATTTCGAGCTGAGCTGTCTGCTGAGCAAGAAGGCCCTGTGCCGGGATCTGGACCGGAAAAACAGCGATCCTTTTTACGCTGAGCTTGAGGCGGAATTGCTTTCGCGAATCAACGCACTGGGGATCGGTCCCCAGGGGCTTGGCGGCGATACGACGGCGCTTGCTTGTATGGTCGAGGCGGGTGCGTGCCATATCGCTTCACTGCCGGTGGCGGTGAACATCGAATGTCACAGCCACCGGCACAAGACCGCCGTTATCTAAGACCACCGAACGCCGGATACCAGTGCTATTACTGGAACGGCTCCTTGCGGGGCCAGCCGTATCTCTCGAACCGGCCGAACTCCGCCTCCGGCCTGCTGCCGTCACGCAGCAGCGCCGATCGCACCTCCTGGACGTGGGCATCCACAAAGACGGCATTGACCGTCCCGGTGTTGAGGTCTCCGCTCATCGGGCTGTGGAACGTGCCGAACCAGTCACGCCCGTCGGGACAGAGGGCGTTGTCGTTGAGTACATTGGTATTGCCGAGCCGGCTCCACATGTTCTCCTCAGCGAAGAAGAACACCTCCGCTTTGCTTCTGGTGATCTCGGAGCGTTTATAAATCCCGCCCCGTCCTTTGGAGTCTGTTGCGGACGAGCCGCCCGGGTCCCCTTGCTTGGCGCCCAGCCAGGAGTTCATGCTGTAACTGTATTGAGGAATCACGGGCACGGAAGCGACATGGCTCGGATGCCTTGTGCCCTCAGATTTGGCGAGAACTTTGAACGATGGGCACAAATTGACGCCCACTTCGGGCATATAGGGCCACAGAGGGCCGTCAGGGGGGTATCTCGGGTCGTGCCATCGACAATAACGCTCGTACCCGGAGACGGGAGCTTCCGTCCTGACCAAAGACCTCCATGCGGAGGGATACCGGTCGTCGTTGTCGTCCAGGTACATGCTTTGCACGATGCCGTACTGACGCAGATTGGCCCGGCAGCCCATTTCCCTGGCCTGCTCCTTAATGCGCTGCAGCGCCGGCATCAGAATCGCCAGCAGAATTGCAATGATCGCAATCACCACCAGAAGCTCGATTAACGTAAACCCCTTTCGTTTGACCATCATGTCGGCTCCTCTATCTTTGTCTAATGCCGTAGGTTGTATGACCGTTCTCTTATGAGTTCGACGAAATCAGAGACATAATGCTTATCAATTCCTTGGCGGATACCTGGGCGAATAACCTATTCTGCCCCAGACGGCCTTTTGCATCTTATACAGATCCTGGAAGTCCTCCTCGCTTACAGGCTGCATCTGGTGCAACGGGTTTGCATTAAGGCCGGAAACAGCGGCGAGCTTGCCGGTCTCCAACGTTTTCGTGCCCATGTACTTCCAGTAATCAGCGTGCCCATCTGCGAAAGAGACATTCGTGCCGTCACCGTGTCGAACAAAGGGTGGGTCCCACCATCGCTCATTCAGGTAATGGGTGGCATAACTGTCGGGCGTTATCCGGCCTTCATCAAGGAAGACTATTCTATTCGCTGGGCCAGGGACGCTAATCTCCGATCTCCTCTTAATCCACAATACCGTTCTGCCTACTCTCGCGCCCACATTGCCGCTGTAAGTACCATCTCTTCGAAGGCCGTTGATCGCATCGGTTATGGTGTAGGTCCGCATCTCTCCACGAACACCGGTCGGGCATCGGTAAAGTTTCACATTCTTGCAATATGGAAATAAAGCGCCGGCTCTAATAGCCCTTTCCTGGACTAGTTGGGGTGGATTGATGCCGGCCCAGAAATCTCCGACATCGTCGCCTGTCCACCACTGCTCACCCTGATGGATACCGCTTGTGGGTACGGGCGCCGTGCCATCTCCGCCACCGTACGCCTCGCCGTTGACGATCTTGTCGTCGTTCTCGTCCGCATACATGCTCCAGGTGAGTTGTAATTGCTTCAGATTGCTCAGGCAAGCCGCACGCTTGCCCTGCTCCTTAACCCGGCTCAGAGCCGGCATCAAAATCGCCAGCAGAATTGCAATGATCGCAATCACGACCAGGAGCTCTATTAAAGTAAATCCCCTTCGTTTGTTCATTATGGTACCCCTTTCAATATTTGGTCGTTACTTGTCAATAGTCCTTGAAATTTGCGAGCCAGCCGCTTCCGTAGTTACTCCAGTCTTCCGCCCTTACACCTCCGGCTTTAGTCCAGATATTCGCTCTCTTGAAGCCGCGATGCCAGTTGAGCGTGAACAGCTCCTTGAGCCCCACCGGCTGTGCGTGATAATCCATGAAAATCGCACCGGTGTATCCATTGTGGCGGTTGAGGAAGAAGCGGTTCATCGCATTGTCGTCGCCGCGATATTGGTGGCCGTCGTATTGCGGGGGCGTGTCGTCATCATCCGGCCAGCCGACCCAGAAATAACAGTCGAGGAACATAGGAATCTCACTGGCGCCCTTGACGTTGGGAGTCCGCCAGAATCTTTGGGGCGATTTGCCATAGACGTCAGCACCCACCGGCACATAAGCATAGCCATTTATTCCGTAGCTGCCGTAATAGCCTACCGTGCGCTGGCCTCCAGAGTCCCAGGGAGGAACCTTTCCCCAGGCGAGAAAGGTGTTGCCCCACCAGTCGATGCCGGAAATCATGTCCGGATTGGCGATTTTTGTCGCGACCGGGCAGCACCGGATGTCTTCGGCGGTGATGTAATAATCCCGCATCGAGTCCATCCATCGCCCGTAGGCGTTGCTGCCGCTCCTTCGCTCCGGGAAGTAACCGTTGTTCTGATCCGTGTACATGGCAAAGATGGTGCCCCACTGCTTGAGGTTTGCCTGGCACATCACCCCTTTAGCTTGCTTCTTGACGCGCTGCAGCGCGGGCATCAGTATGGCCATCAGCAACGCAATGATCGCAATAACGACCAGAAGCTCTATTAGCGTAAAGCCGTTCTGCTTACGCATCCTGGATTCTTTTCCTTACTATGTGGAAAGTAGAATTTAAGATTCTGAATTCTCAATTCTACGTTCTCAGTTCCCACCCACCTACCTGTGCATCGCCTCCTTGCCCCACATCGCCACGGCAGCCCAGTGAAGGTCTGGATTGCCGGGCTGGTTTTCTGAGAAGGCCGTCGGGGGTATTCGTTTGCCGAACGCGATGGTGCGCGGGTCTTCCCATTTGTGATAGTCACTGTGCCCGTCCGCGAACGAGAAGGTCGATCCGTCGCCGTGCCGTATGGGCGGCGGGTCCCACCACCTTTCCTCCGTAACGTACACCGTCCAGCCGCCCAGAGCGGAGGTAATCGTACCGCCGTCATCGAGAAAGACGATCCTGTAGGCCGGGTTCTCAATGTCCAATCTCTTCTTAATCATCTTGGCATTCATGTCGGACCAGTTCTTGCAATTCATAGAATCGGCCACAGAGTACGTCCGCAAGATTTCTTCCCGAAGGCCTCCTCGAACGATCTGATTGACGGTCGGGCACTTGTAGAGTTTCAGGTCTTTGGTGTACGGCCACAAGGCCCCGTTGAGGATGGCGTCCCTTTTCTGGCGATCGGTCATCCCCGACCGCCAATCGGCGAGCACCCAGGGAGTTTCATTCTGGTGGATGCTGTACTCGCCGGTATCGCCGTTGACGAGCCTGTCTTCGTTCTCATCGGCGTACATGATCCACGCCAAGGTCAACTGCTTGAGGTTAGACAGGCACGTTGCCCGCTTGCCCTGTTCCTTGACCCGGCTCAGAGCGGGCATCAAAATCGCCAACAAAACCGCGATAATGGCGATCACGACCAGAAGCTCTATGAGCGTGAACCCTTTCCTCGCGTACATAACAGCCCCTTTCCCGCTTTCCTTCCTTATTTTGATAAACCGATTCTATTCGAGAACGCAACTCAACAGCAAGACCCCGCCTGCACCGTGCCGGGTGTATCGTCCCGCGACTCTGCCGTTAATAATCTTTGAAACGCTGGATCCATTGCGGCCAGTCGCTCGACTGGACACCGCCGGCCAGGGTGTAAGGGCCCGACGTGTCAAATTTCTTATGCCACTTCAACGTCCACAACTCTTTCACGCCGACCCCTCGGGCCGACCAGTCCATAAAGGCAACATTGAGAAACCCCTGGTGGCGGTTGATACAGCACCGGCCCATGTTATTGCCCGACCATGCCTCGAATTCATTCGCAGCAGGCGCCTGAGTTGGCAAAGGCCACAGGTCGAAACGCAAGGCTTCGATCCACCACGGCACGTTGCTGGCCCCGCGTTCGTTGGCGGTTTTCCACCCGTTGGAGGTTGGAACGCCGCCCTCGTAGGTAGTGGCGCTTACTGGAACCAGACAGTAGCCGTTGATGCCGTAGCTGCCGGCGATGCCATCTCTGCTCAACCTGTCACCCGTGAAAATGCCCCACGCATTGAAGATGTTGAACGTGGGCGCCGTGCGGCCGTTTTCGTCAATGATGGGTTTTGTGGCCGAGGGACAGAACCAGAGCTTGTTCGTCTTCCAGCTTTTGTAGCGTTCCTCTAAGTACCGTGGGAACCAGTAGCCGGGGGTCCCGCCGTCCGATTCCCAGAACTTGCCGTCGTTTTCCTCCGTGTGCATGGCGGCAATAAGATTCCACTGCTTGAGCGTCCCCAGGCACTTTACCATTCTGCCCTGTTCCTTGACCCGCCGAAGGGCCGGCATCAGTATTGAAAGCAACAGCGCAATGATAGCAATCACGACCAAAAGCTCAATTAAAGTAAATCCTCTGCGTTTGCCCATATTAATACTCCTCTACTGAAAGCATGCAAGCACTCATACCCGTTTGAAGATGCGCCACACCGCCCTCTTGTTCTGCCGAGTTGCCATTTCTTGTGTCGTTCGGACATAACGTCCCATTCTATGGCATTATACCCCGCAGCCGGGCGGCTTTCAACACAAAAATCGGGAATTTTCTGCATAGTTCGCAATAGCGATGTAATCCTCGGCACCGAGCTGTTCGGGGCGTTTTTGGGGGTCGATGCGGCATTGTTCAAAGATTTCGGACCAGTTTTCGATGCCTGCAAGTCTCTCGCGGGCCAGTTTGGTGCAGGCCAGAAGGGTCTTGCGGCGGTGGCCCATAAAAAGGTGTATCACCTCGGCGAACAGGTCCATATTGGCAATCCGGCCGGCCTTGGCCCGGCTGCGGACAAAGCTCACCATTGCCGAATCAACCTGCGGCCGGGGCCAGAATACCGCCGGTTTCAGCGTCCTTATCGTTTCCACGTCACCGGCTGCACCCAAGAAGATGCTCAATGTGCCGTAGTCGCCGCTGCCGGGACCCGCCGTCATTCGCCGGGCTACTTCTTTTTGAACCGTAACGTACATGCCATCTGCGGTCGCCGGGCCCGTGACCAGATTCATCATCACGGGTGAGGCGACGTTGTAGGGCAGGTTGGCGACCAGCAGGACTCGGCCGGGGCATTGTCTGCGGGCAAGGGCCAATGCGTTCGTGACGGTCCGGCTGAGCGTGTGTTTGCTTTCGAGGATGTCGGCGCTGACCAACTCGACATTTTCGGCTTTTTCGAGCTGTCTTTCTGCAATGGCGATGAGGTTCCGGTCAAGCTCGACGGCGATTACCCTTCCCGCTTTCTCGGCCAAGGCCTCGGTCATAGAGCCTGTGCCGCACCCGGCTTCCAGCACAACGTCATCTTTTTGAATGTCCGCAGACTCGACGAGCAGGCGCATCAGGTTCAGGTCGATCAGAAAGTGCTGGCCGAGCCGCCTGTTGGGCCAAACGCCCGCCGATGAAAGCAACTGCTGGATTTGCCGCTTCGTCTGCATCAGGATTTAGAATTGAGAATGTAGAATTTAGACACGCTTTGTTTTCAATCACAAATTTCCATTCTCAATTCTAAACTCTCAATTCTAAATTCTTTTTCGTTTTGGCCATTCGTATTGCGGTTGTGATGGCGGCTTTCATGCTGGACGGGTTGGCGAGGTTCTTGCCGGCAATGTCGAAGGCCGTCCCGTGGGCGGGCGAGGTCCTGATGATGGGTATGCCGATGGTGACGTTGACCGCCTGCTCGAAGTCGAGCAGCTTGACGGGGATCATCCCCTGGTCGTGATACATGGCGACCACGCCGTCGAATTCGCCCTGCACGGCCCGCAAAAAGAGCGTGTCCGCACTGATCGGGCCCAGGCAGTTTATCCCCTGCTCCTGGGCCAGGAGAATGGCGGGCGAAATGATCCGCTGCTCCTCGTCGCCGAACTGGCCGTTCTCGCCGGCGTGCGGATTCAACGCGGCCACGCCGATCCTGGGATTTTCTATGTCGAAGTACTGCTTCAGAGCATCGTTCAGCAGATCGATCGGCTCAAAAACGCAGCCGATGGTGAACTTGTGCCTGACGTCGAACAGCGCCTCGTGAATGGTCGCCAGCGCTACTTTCAGCGGCCCGGCGATAAACATCATCACCTTTCGAGCGGATTTGCAGCGGGCGGCGAACATTTCGGTGTGCCCCGGCCAGTCCGCGCCGGCCAGCTTCCAACTGCTCTTGCTGATCGGCGCCGTGACGACCGCGTCGATAATCCCGGCGCGAGCCGCGTCGATGGCGTCCAGGCAAAACCGGATCGATGCCTCGCCGGCCAATTTGCTCGGGATCCTGACCCAAGCGGGGACGCAATACTCATCGTAATCGGCGACAACGACTTTGTACGGATACTCGCGGCTGATTTTCTCGTGCTGGTGCCGGCCCCAGAACGGCTCGATCTCGGCGGCGTCGGCGGCGTAACAAAGCTGCTCGTTCATCCCGAAAATGATGAATTTTGCCGCCTTGCGGATCGCCGGGTCGGCCAGCGCCTTGACGATGATCTCCGGCCCGATGCCGCCAGCGTCGCCCATCGTTACGCCGATGACCATCTGTTCAGTTATCGAGTTGTTGCCGTTCGTTTTCATTATCAAGGCTTCTGCAAAATTGAAGTTAGGCATATATTATTTTAGAAAATCAGTTTCACGATTTTCTAAGAATAATTCGGTGCACTTTTACAACATATTATCAAAGAAAACGTTACGCATCTTGTTTTAGAAAGAAAAAATCAAGAGTAAGATTTTTTCTTTCCAAAGTATGCCTAACTTCAATTTTGCAGAACTCGTTTTCATACCGTCCGGCACCTTGCTCTTGGTGCCGTGCCAAACTCTGTGTTCAAAAGCCTAACTGTCTCAATCTTTCGGCTGTCAGCGGCTCGGCCTTTGGCAAAATCTTCTCAAGCTGTCTTTTCACTGTTTTGACGATAATATCCGTTTCCACGTTCACGAAATCGCCGATCTTTGCCTTGCCCAAGGTTGTTCGTTTCAGCGTTTCGGGGATGACAGCAACGCTGAAGCTGCTGCGGCTTATCCCTGCAATCGTCAGGGAAATCCCATCCACGGCGACCGAGCCTTTGAGGACCATCGCGTCGAGTAGCTCGGTCCCCGCCGCAAACCTCATATCGGCAAATTCGCTGCGTCTGTCGATGGCTTCTATCGTGGCCGTGCCGTCCACGTGGCCCAGGACAAAATGTCCGCCGAACCGGTCGGTCGCCCTTATCGCCCGCTCCACATTCACTTGCGACGAGAGTTTCAGCTTACCGAGGGCCGATTTTGCCAATGTTTCAGCACTGAGGTCAAAGCTCGCAAGACCGCCTTCCAGTCCGGCGATAGTCAGGCAGACGCCGTTTACAGCTATGCTGTCGCCGGTCCTGCTTTCGCCTGCGATTTTGCCTAAATCAATCGTCAGCAGAAGCCCGCCGGCCCTTTGGCGAGCCGACTTGACCGTGCAAATTGTCTCTATCAGCCCTGTGAACATTTGAAATTGAATATTCTATTGTCTATTTAATATTGAAGAAAACAGTCTGAACGCTAAAATTGATTATAAATAGTCAATGGTCAGTAATCAATAATCAATGGCACAAAAGGGGTGGGATAATAATGAACACGTTTTGGCTGAAAATCGCAGTTCTTGCGGTGGCGGTTGTCGGCGTGATCGTTCTGGTCGGGGTTTTTACATCGGGGACGGATTCGGGGCCGAAAGAGGCGCAGAAGACGGTTTACGATCAGTGGGAGCAGGACGATAAGAAGCTGACGGCCGAGCCGCAGATCAAGGAGCCGGCCGAGCCGGTTCCGCCGGTGCCGCCGCCCCCCGAGGTAGCGCCGGCCCAGCCGAATGAGCCGACCGAGCCGCCGGCGCCTCAATTCAAGGAGCTGAGCATGGAGGAGGACCTGGAGGCCCAGAAGCTCTGGATTTGGGCTGAGAACCAGCGGAAGATGGGGAGGCTGCCGGGGATGGGGTACGGGCAGATGGTCAAAGCCTGCCGGGAGATCATCCAGCGATGGCCGCAGAGCAAATACACCTTCTTAGCCAAGAGAGCGCTTGCCGATCTGCCCGAGCGCTATCAACAGATGTACAACATTACCAAAGAAGAAACTGACCTGGGAAATTTGAAATAGGCACAACGGAGATCTGTAAAGGAATGCGAAGATGAGCACTGGTGCATCGGTGGCTAATATCCCTGTAATTTCGGTAACGGCGGATTGTCTGCCGGAGGCGTGGGAACAGGCTGTCCTGGCCGTCTGGGACAAGGGCTTCGAGGTGAGAACTCAGTACGACAAGCCGCAGGACCCGCCGAGCAAAGACGTCACCGCGATGATTACCGTTATCGACCCGTTCCGCGAGCCTCGGATTCACAAGAACTTTCCGGGCGGGCCCGAGGAGCTGGAATCGTACCGGCAGGAAGTGGTCAACGGGATTCACGACCACTGGATCGATCCGGCTGCGGGCAAGTGGACCTATACGTATCACGAGCGGCTGTTTTCATACTGCCCGGTCGAAGATATACGCAATGCCGATGCTCAGAAGCCTTTCGAGAAGGTCGATCAGATTCGGTATATCATCGATTACCTCTCGCACGCGGGGCACAGCCGACGGGCGCAGGCCATCACCTGGATGCCGACGGCAGACCCGGCTACGGACGACCCACCCTGTCTCCAGAGGATATGGTGCCGGCTGCTGGCCAACGAAGCGGGCGAGCTGTCGCTCAATATGAATACGCACTGGCGCAGCAGGGACCTTTACAAGGCGTGGTTTATGAACGTCTATGCCCTGACCGACCTTCAACGGGTCATCGCCGAGGGTATCGCCAAAAACAGAGACGAGCCGGTGAGAGTGGGCCGGTACGTCGATATCAGCGATTCGCTGCACATCTACGGCAGCTACTTTGACGAGGTTGAGCCGGAGATAGCAAAGATGCGTCGAAGCCCGTTCACGGAGCGGTCGTGGCCGAGCACTCACCCGGCGTTTGAAATGATGACAATCGAGGCGAGAGAAAAACTGGCCCGCGACCCGGACTGGTACGCAAAGGCAAAAGGATAAGTGTAAAGTCAGATATGAGGAGTGAAAGATGGCGTTTGTTGTGAATGGCGAAAAGATCGAGGATTCAGCGATACAGCAGGAAGTCCGGCGTTTGAGGCCGGATTATGAACGCGTGTTTGCCGACCAGGACCCCAAAGAGCGAGAGGCCCAGTTGCTTGACTGGTCCAGAGAAAACGTGATTGAGAGGGTCTTGATCAATCAGGAAGCCAAGCAGAACGGCGACAAAATACCGCCGGACAAAGTTGAAGCCGCTCTGGCGAAGCTCAAAGAGCAGTACACCGACCCGCAGCAGCTCTACAAAGACTTCAACGCCCCGGACGACGAGACAATAAAAAAGGACATCGAAGCACAGATGAGGGTCGAGCAAAGACTCACGAAGCTCTGCAAAGACCTGCCGAAGCCCTCGCAGGCCGCCGTCCAGGAATACTACGAACAGAATAAGGAGCAATACAAAACAGGCGAGCGGGTCAGGGCGGCGCATATCGTCAAGTATGTAAACTGGCAGACGGACGAAGAAACCGCTTACAGGCAGATCAGCCGGGCGCACGATGAATTGAAGAACGGCACAGCTTTTGAAGCGGTGGTCGAAAAGTACACCGACTGCGCCGACAGCGGCGGCGACCTGGGTTTTGTGGCCAGGGGGCAAATGGTCGAGGAGTTCGAGGACGTGGTTTTCAATCTGGGGGTCGGCCAGACCAGCGACGTTTTTCGCAGCCGGTTCGGTTTTCATATCGCCAAGGTCTATGGAAGAGAGCCGGCGACTGTGCCCAGCCTCGACCAGGTCAAAGACCGGATCACCGACGCGATCAAAGAACAGATGCGGTCAGACGCCATCGACGAGTTTATCGACGGACTCAGAAGCAAGGCCGCAATCCAGGAGGGATAATTCGAGGGCCGCCGGACACCATCGGACAGCAGGGGAGCACGTCATTTATCGGGGGGTAGGATACGAATCGCGAGATTCCGGCAGGGGGGTTTCTTGTGCCCTTATGCGCGTTTGCCTCTGCTTTTATCGGGCCGCAAAAAAAAGGTGGAAAAGTACCTGTCTTAATTTGGCTATGGCGGGTTTCTATGTTAGACTTTAATTGAAACACGAGGAAAGGAGTGAGAGCAGCGGAGGAGAAACGACGCTTTCACATGAGGTGAAGGCTTAGTACCAGACCTGAGGGGGGGTTGTATAAGTTTCTTTCCGAGTTGGCCTCTGCGTTCACCGCGCAGAGGCTTCTTTTTTTAAACAGACAGGGGGCAGAAAAGCTTCGAGTTTCTCTCATATCAAGCCATGACCTGGCAACGCCGGAACAAAATCTGGCGGCTTTCCTCAGATTTCTTTTGACATACCATATATGGGAGTTACAATCTCTGCGAAGTTCTATATGTGGTGTTGGCTTGACGAGCTTCGAGGAGCCTGCCTGCGGCGGGCAGCCGTCTGGTGAAGGGGACGATTTGGCGGGGTCCGGCCAAAGGGCGGCCCGATTGCGAAGTGCCGGCTCGCAGGTGTTTCTCGAATGCAATGGGCTATACGGGATGCGAGACACCAGATGAGATGTCCCTTCTGTAAGGAAGATCGTGACAAAGTCATTGATTCGCGTTCCAGCGACGGCGGCAGAGTCATCCGGCGTCGGCGCCAGTGCCTGGTATGCAAGAGACGCTTCACCACCTACGAGAAGATCGGTGAGAGCGTCAAACTTTACGTCGTGAAGAAGGATAACTCTCGCGTTCCGTATGACAGGAGCAAGATCGTCGGCGGGCTGCAGAAGGCTTGTTACAAAAGGTCCGTCTCGGCCGAACAGATTCAGCGGATCACCGACAAGGCCGAGGAGATGATATTCCGGAGTTTCGACAAGGAAGTACCATCAGCCTTTATCGGCGAAAGTGTGATGAAACAGCTACGCAGGGTGGACAAGGTGGCGTACATTCGTTTCGCCAGCGTCTATCGTGACTTCAGAGATGCCGGCGAGCTGATTAAGGAAGTCAGCGAGGCGATTACAGAGGCGGAGCCGGGTGCCGAGCCAACGCTCTTTGATGAATGACCGGATGAGCGCACGATCAGGAGGAACGGATTAAGCAAGGAGGCAAAGGAAGCGGGTGGAAACACAGCTTAAAGTCATCAAGGCCGACGGGACGGTCGAGGAATATCTGCACACGAAAGTCATGGGGACGATCAATAACGCGCTCGGCAAGATCGGCCAGGCGGATATGGATATTGCGGAACAGTTTGCCGAGGTAGTGACATACTTTCTTTATCACGAGCGGAGCGGCCGCAGCGTCACCAGCGGCGAGGTCCTCTCCATGATCGAGGTGGTCCTTGCGGCGACCGGCTATGAGAAGGCCGCCGTCGCATTGAGCGAGCATCATTTCGAGCGGAAGCTCAAGCGTTCCCGAATTGAAGTGGTCTGCGTTGACATTCAGGAGCTGACCGATGCCGAGCTCTTCGTCGGCGCCGAGGGGCCCGGCAGTCGATGCCGATGGGACAAGAGCAGAATCGTCGAGGACCTCACGGCCCAATATGGCCTTTGCCGCCCGACGGCGCGTATGGTTGCAGCAATGGTGGAAGAAAAGGTCTTCAATATGGGCGTCACGCTGGTTCCGTCCAGCTTGATCAGGCAGCTTGTTCTCGGTGACGCCGCCGCCGTCCTGCGGGCCCAACAACAACTCCAAATCGCCTAAAGTTGAATGCTCTATTCTTGATACTTGTCGTGCTGAGCCGTAGGTTAAGTATCTGTCCAATTCAATAGTAAATCGTAGGCAATAAGCAGCACATCACTGAATGCCTTCGAGCCAATGCTGACAGAATATCTTCAAATCCAAGAAATCAATCTCGCCGGAGAAATCAAGGTCGGTCCCATCGCAGTTATTCGCGTCGGGACAGTCGGTTTGAAGCCAGTGGTTGGCGATAAATGAATAATCGAGTAAATCGACCTCATCCCAGCCGGCGAAATTGGCTAATTCCCAGATATGTTTAGGACAATCTTCCTCATTGTTAATTGTCCAAATACCCTCAGTACCATTGGCGGTTTCACCAACAAAATCCCAACCTCTTGATATAAACGTTTCTCTTAGCTGTAATTCTGCTGTATGTACTCCATAAACTTCACCTGATAATCCGTTAGCAACACCGTCGGCTTGGCCGGAAACCTCAATGTCCCAAAAGCAACTCAATATTGAACTATCGTTATCACCTACCAATCCAGCAGTAACGAAATGACCATGAACGGGTGCAATACTGTAACATCCAGCTATTATACCTTCTGTATTCAGCCCCGTTATTCCACCAACGCTGAAGTCTCCTATCACATGGGCTTTGGAAAAGGAATTTTCAATTGTACCACCAACATTTTTGCCGGCTATACCGCCGACATTTATAGTGCCGAATGTATCACCTCCTGCCCAACAGTTGGTGATATTTGATTCGTTTTCACCCACCAGTGATCCAACAACTCGCTGCCCAGAAACAGAACACTCAGCATAGCAATTGGTAACGGAGTTCCTGGATATGCCAATCAATCCGCCTGTGTAAAAGATACCGCCCGTGACTGTACTGCTCGCAAAACAATGTATTACAGGGCCACCATTTTGGCCGACCAAGCCGCCTGTTAGGTAATTGCCCGATACGTCCGCTTTAGAATAACAATGTTTGATTGAACCACTATTATGTCCGACCAACCCTCCTACATAGCTTTGCCCTTCGACACGGCCAAACGCTGAAGAATGTGATATTTTTCCTAAGTCATTATATCCCACCACTGCTCCAGCATATTCATTTGTGTTGAAAATTGTAGTATTACAGGAACATTCTACTATTTTTCCATACGTATTCCAGCCTACAAGACCGCCTACAGCGTGGTAGCCTGAAACTTTGCCCCCCTCAACGAAACAGTTATAAATGGTCCCTTGATATAACCGACCGACGAGAGCACCAATTGATGAACCGTTGTTACTGCTTACGTTGGGATCTATTAATGTGACATTTTTGATCTCGGCTTCTTTGTCATCTACACGACTAAAAAGGGCGACACAATCTGTTTCATTCGCTTCATGCGTAAAGTTATAAATCTTAAACCTGTTACCATCAAAAGATCCAGAAAATGCCTTTTGTCCATATTTACCGATCATATTAAACATTGTGCCTGTGGATTCAGCTAAGTTGATGTCGGCTACCATTAGAAAGCACTTATCAAAGTCTTCGGGGTGATTGGCGATGTCGTTCAGATCTTCGGCCCTGGCAATCAGATATGGATTGTTCGGTTCGCCAGTACCGCTGCTATATGTGCCAGCAGAGGCACGTGCAGACAAGAGAGCCATCATCACCAAGAGAACCGATTGCTTTTTCAGGTTCATCACCTTTGCCTTAATCCGCCTGTAAAGAATATCACAAGTAACATCATACCAAACTACAGGAAAAATGCAAGATAATGCCTCACAATCGATGCTCGAATGCTCGATTTTGAGGAACAAGGGACGAACGCAAATATCCCGGTTCAGAATGAAATATTGGCCTGTCGTACCAGTGTTTTCGCTCGGGTGAGAATTTTCTCTGGAGATTCGTCGGGTTTGATGTCGAGCCAGTGGACGTTTTGGAAGGTTTTGAACCAAGTCCGCTGGCCTTTGGCCAACCGGCGAGTGTTCTTCTTGATCAGCTCGGCGGCGTCTTCCAGGTCCATCCTGCCATTGAGATATTCGATGATCTCCGCGTAGCCGATCGCGCACCGGGCCTGTTTGCTCAACGGCTTTTCCTCGCCCAGCAGGGCCTTGACCTCCTCGACAAGGCCGGCATCAACCATCTTCTTGACTCTTGCGTTTATTCGGCTGCCGGTATCGGCTTTTTCTCGTCGCAGGCCGATGATCCTCCAGTCGTGTTCTGTCCGCGGCGATTCCCATTGCTTTTGGAAGCTTGAGATGGGTCTGCCCGTGATCTGGTAAACCTCCAGGGCGCGGACGATGCGCCGGGCGTCGTTGGGATTGATGCGGTCGGCGGCGACGGGGTCGATTTTCGTCAGCTCGCGATGGAGTTCCTCCAGACCCTCAGCCTCCGCCCTCGCGTACAGCCGGGCGCGTATCTGTTCATCGGTTCCGGCGGCGTCAAAAAGGCCGTGAAGCAGCGACTTAATGTACAGGGCGGTTCCGCCGACGGCGATAGTTTCTTTCTTTCGGCTCCTGATCTGCCCGATGGCAGCCGCAGCGGCTTCGAGAAAGGCCCCCACGCTGAACGAATCACTCGGCTCAACCACATCGATTAAGTGATAGTTGACCCGCTGCCGGGCCTCCTTCGGCGGCTTGCCGGTGCCGATGTCCATTCGACGATAGACCTTCATCGAATCGATACTGATGATTTCAGCACCCGTGCTCTGAGCCAGATCGAAGGCCAGCCGCCCTTTGCCGGATGCGGTCACGCCGAGAATCAGAATCATTTTTTGTTTGCTATTTGCCATTTATGATTTACCATTTCCAATGATCGGCAATCAGTGCTTGATTGTCAACGGTGAGCAGTCAGGGTGCAGGCCAATATGAGGAGCCGTGCTTCAACGATGGACTTCGGTACGCGACTACGCAGAAAAGCGCAGTCCGTGAATTATGCTCTGCAGCGGATTCTGGATCTCCCGCAAATACCCGCCGAATTGAAAGACGCGATCCAGTACACGCTTGGCGCGCCGGGCAAGCGAGTGCGGTCCGTGCTGCTGCTGTGGTGCTGTGAGCTTGTCGGCGGTCAGGTGAACCACAATGCGGAGATTGCCTCGGCGGCGATCGAGATGATCCATACGTATTCGCTCATCCACGACGATCTGCCGGCGATGGACGATGACGACGTCCGGCGGGGCATGCCCACCTGCCATAAGGCGTTTGGCGAGGCGACGGCGATTCTGACGGGTGATGCGCTGCTGACGCTGGCGTTTGAAGTCCTGGCAAAAGAGATCGACAAGCCGGACGTCGCCGTCAGACTCATCGCTCAGTTGGCCCAGGACGCCGGGGCTTCCGGCATGATCGCAGGACAGATGGCCGACCTCAAAGCCCAGGAGGTCGCCGGCACCAAAGAGATGGTGGAATACATCCACATCAACAAGACGGCCAAGATGTTTCGATGCGCCGCCGCCATGGGCGCCATCTGCGGCGGCGCGACGCCCAAGCAGTTCGAGTCTCTGTGTGAATACGGCTTGCACGTCGGCCTGGCGTTTCAGATCGCCGACGATATTCTCGATGTCACCGCATCGAGCGAGCAGTTGGGCAAGACGGCGGGCAAGGACCTCAAGGCGGCCAAGTGCACGTATCCGGCGGTGGTGGGCCTCGAAAAGGCAAAAGCGCTCCAGAAGAAACTCACTTCCGGGGCCATCGCCGAGCTGGAGCCGTTCGGGGGCAAGGCTGACACCCTCCGCCAATTCGCCACCACCCTGCTGGAACGAACGAAGTAGCGATTTCACAGAGGCCCATGTTTGCCCTCTGCCCTGTCTTGTGACAGCTTCCTTCTACCGCGACCCGGCTGATATAGCCGAGGCTGATTATTAAGACGGGATAACAGGAGTGTTGCGATTGCATGTGAGCCAGCCGTCTTTCATCCTTAGCTCGGCTACCTGCAGGAATGATTGCTTCCGCTGTATAGTTCGTTTCTCCGGCCCCGGCGACGGATACGGACGCCACGGCTCAACGTGGTAGAACAGAAAGGCCCGGTTGTCGATTATTGCCACGGTCGGATGTCGGCAACCGTATTGCTGTGCTTTCTCATCGGCAGGCTCTGAAGCCGGAATCATGCAAGTAGAGAATCAAGACAATAAATACCCAATAGGATCACGGCATCAACAGCGTTCTTTCTATGACCACTATGCTTGTATAAGCCGGTAATGTAACTGGCCAGCGGAATTTCTGCTTGTTATTTTGCCACATCTTTCAGCCATATCTCGGCCGCTTCGGGACTTTGCTGTCTTGGCACCAGACTGATGGCATCTTTGGGGCACGCCGCCCTGCAGACGCCACACCCGAAACATCGGGTCGGGTCGATATAGACCTTGCCGAGGGCGGATGAGTAGAACTCCGCCCCGAATTGACACTGCTTGATGCAGGACTTACAGCCGGTGCACAGGTCCAGGTCGATCCGACAGATGTACTCGGCCCGGAAGAACATGGGAGCGCCTCGCATCTCGATGTATTTCCTATAGGCCCCGCAGTCTCGGTCGCAATTGCATAAGCCTACCACATAGGGTGTGACACCCGTCCAGATACTGTGCATCAGGCCCTCTTTGTCGTATTGGCGAAAGACTTTCTTGGCCTCCTCTTTGTCGAGCACCTCCAGAGAGGAGGCGGCATCGGGGAACTTACCCAGGATGTCCCACCTATCCAATCCGAGGCCAAAGCAGTATCGTTTGTCGGTCTTGCCCGTCGTCAGGAACCGGCATCCGCAGGGCATTCTCGTGATAGAGTCCACCATATCAATGACTCGCTCAACGTCTTCGATGGGGAGCACCTGGCCGAAATGCTCGACTTGCCGGCCTTCCATCGTAGTGCTCGCAAACAGCTTATCCGGCGGCACGCTGGGCACCCCGGTGATCGCTGGCATTACGAAGTTCTGCCAAAAGAGATTGGCCCACTCGTACCGATTTGCGACTCCGGCCGTGTCCTTCTGTGAAGCGGAGAGTTCCTCGTGCAGCAATTCCTTGCTGTAGTTCTTCATTTGAAGATACCACTTCTTTCCTTCACCGTGCTCGGTGCAAAACTCACACATTGTTCCACCCTTTCATATTTCCACTTTTGCGATAGTTATGCTTTCATACCGAATAGAAACCGGGTGACCTTTGTTCTTTTCACTAACAGCTCGCAGCTTCCGAGCGTTGCCACAAACGTCAGGACGCTGAGCGCCACAAACTCAGCCGCTACCCCCAAATGCCATTGCACCACATACCAGCCGATGATAACCATCACAAGAAAGTGGAGGATGTAGAATGGATAGGACGCCCGGCTGAAGTATTTCAAGAAGCGGTTCGTACGGGACAGAAACCGCCTGGCCAAAGTTAGCAGCGCCAGAATCCAGCACCACGTGTGCAGGCCCAGCAAGACCGAATACAGCACGTATCGCGGCGTGTAGGCGGGGCGCGAAAACGCCGGCGCCTCGAAACGCATGAAAAGGATGAAGGCCGTGCAGACAATCGCCGCCGGCAGCGAGATTCGCAGGTGGCGATCGACCGCCTGCCAGAGCTTGCCGTGCAGACAGACGACGTAGCCATATAGAAAGACCGCCAGATCATAACAGAAATAGGTCCAGTCGTCGTACAGGTTCAGCTCTGCCATCGGCCATTTGGGTCCCAGGGCGGCGTTGATGAGCATCAACGGTACGGCCGGCAGCAGAATCGCGCCCGGCTTCGTGAGAAAGTCGATGTATCTGCCGGTCCGGCCGCTCTGACTCTGCCGGCTCAGCCAGATCAATAGCGGCAGGCTCATCAGCGAGAAGAGCAGCAGATAGGCAACGAACCATAAATGGGCCCATCCGGGCATTGGCGCTCGTCCGGGCATACGGCTGTAGTGCATTGTCGATAGACAGTGAGGCCAGAAGCGAGCGAGGTAGTCCCAGAGGCTCTTAGGGTCGCAGACGCCGGGCCAGAAGTACAGCAGCACCGGATAACAGACCAGCATGAAAAACATCAGCGGTACAAACAGCCGGCCGGCCCGTTCACGGACAAAGGCGCCCGGTGAGCGGACGCTCAGCGAAAGGCGTGCACTGGCTCCGGCGATGAAAAACAGCAGCGGAATCTGCCAGCGAAGGGAAAAACCCGTGTAATATCGCAGGACGGCCAGCCCGAGCCCTTCATCAGCGACCCGCGAGAAGCCCGGCACAAACGCCATCAGCCACGCTGCGTGCCAGGGGACCAGGCTGAGAATGACCAGCACTCGGAGCCAGTCGAGCTCGTGCCGGCGTTGGGGCTTTCCTGCCGATTCTGCCGGCATCATTATTCGGTGTTCCTCTGCGACGTCGAGCGTATTCATTTTCGCTGCCTCGCGTTCCCGCCTGGTCGTATCCTCTGAGCACGAGTCCGGCCGCAAAAGCCTGTCCTGCCGTCCTGGTGAAGCCAGCAGAATGCGGTTCGGCCCTGAGCTCACCGCCGAAGGGTAGCCCAAGAACCCAGTGCAGTCAATGAGAATTCGCGGGCCGCGTAAGAACGTATCGGCGCGTCTTTGAAAAGGCGGCATATCAGTATTGAAAACTGAGGTTCCGCACCGCGTCAGAAGAGCCGGGCGCCGGTCTTATCGACGCGCCGTTTCTTGAATGTTTATATCAGCCTTTTGGCGAGGGCGGGCAATCCTTTTTCCGGTTCCAAAACAAGCCCATAAAGCGCCGATTCGATTAAGGAAAAAACTGAGCGTGAGCCGATACACTTAAATGTATTCGGGGGCTGAATTATGATAATATGTGAACATGCCATCGCAACGATGTGGTTGATTTTTGTCGCATCGGCCTGGGGGCGGACGGAGGAATCTATAGTTGTGTCTGCACGCGGGCCGATCGAGCACATCTGTTTATTCGAAGAGCTTCATGCTCCGATTCGCATCCGGCCCCCGCCTCTGAGGGCCTGACCTTTTCGAAAATCTCTTACTCTAAACACACGAACATTATGAACCAATGGGCCCTAAGCGTAGCGCTTACGGCCTTTTTTCATGGCGTGTTTGGCGCTGGCGATCGTCGGTCGGGTGGTGTTGGCAGAGCGAACCGGTGTTCAGGCCATATACGAAGCGACGGTCTTCCAATTGATCTTGCCGCCTTCCGTGACTTCGTATTCGAGCAGGAGGTAGCCGGCAATATGCCCATCCTCGAAGTAGGCGAGCACCCACTTTTTCGTCAGGACCCAGATCTTGCTGTCGTCGTAGAAGTTCATCGTCCCACCCAGAATCCCCTTGTGCGGGATCAGCTCCCGGTGCTGTTTCAGGTCTGCAATGATGTCCGCCACCGGGTCTTTCAGGCCCCTCTTTTTCATCGCCTGAATGTCCCAGCTAAAAAGCTCGATTGCAGCGGCCGGTCCGCTTGGGCGGGCGTCACCGGACTCTTTGGAAGTCTCCGTTCTGCTGGCCGGTTCCTTGTCGGCCTGCTCAAGCTGCTCGGCGAGTTTTATGTTCTCTGCTTGGAATCGCTCGAGCTGGCGCTTGTACGCGGAATTGTTGACAATCAGGATGACTAAAGCCACGCTCGTAAGAATCAACCCGAATTGAAGAATCGGCCGGGAAGCGGTTTTCATTTTGCACCTCTTGGTAACCTTCATTTGTTATCGACTTTATTTCTTCTTCATCTTCAAGAAAATCAACTACAAGCTGTTGGCGCACCTCGAAAAGCGGGGTATCTTTAGGTTATGGAATTGCACGCGAATCCAACAAGAAGACAAGTCTGGCTGTCAGGCAGAAAAGCAAGCTGGATTCTGTTTGGGATTTCAATTCTGATTGGAATCACGGGCCTTGTGCTTCAAGAGGCGCCCGGCTGACACAATCCCCTGCGTACTCTTGGAGAGTACCTCTGCCTGTCGTTCTTGCTTTCGCTGGTCCTCAGCCTTGTCATTGGTTTTCAATCGCAGATCAGGAACAATTTCGGCAAAGCCCTCTTTCACGCCTACGTATCTGCCGTGTGTATGCTCGTTGCCTCCAGTGTCGTCATGCCGCTTTTCTGGGGTTGGAGGATTTCAGATGTAATCTTTTGCATGTCAGTTGCACTTTGCGGCATCGGGTTTGATTCAAGCGAGTTGTCGTTAATCGTAGGATTGTTCTGGGTGCTGTTTCTACTGTTGATGGGACTGGCCTTGTGGGCGATAAGAAAAAGCGAAAATCGAAGGCTTCGCATTTGGGGCCAGGTGCTGACGATCCTTGTTTTCGCAGCGATCTTTGCGGTGTCTCATTACGGTATCGCCAGAGCCATAGGAGAAGCGCTGGCGCTCGGAGCGATGATGAGCATGCCATGAATGCAACAAGTAAGCCTTTTTATGTGCTGCCCTTTCGAGCTTTATCCTCCTTGGCGATAGCCGCAGAATGTAACCACATGCCATTGGCAGGAGGCGTTAAATCCAGAAGAGCCGAAGCAAATATAAGGTAGAGTCACCCCGCTTCATGTGTGCCGCGCTGGATTTGCCAGCCCGTTATCATTGAGCTGTCGTGCCGAGCGCAAAAAGCGCCGCGATGCTCAGAGGATCTCGATCCGTCGCGTCACTCTGCTTTCGCCGGCTTTATTGGTTGCAATCAAGGTGTATGTCGTCGTCTTCGATGGAGCAATCGTCCGTGAGCCTAACGTGCCGACGGTGCCGATGTCCGGCTCGATGCGAACGCGATCCGCATTTGAGATCCGCCAGCTCAGAGTCGAATTTTGTCCCCGGCTTATCCGCGGCTGCGTCGTTGTAAAACTGTGGATGGTAGGACTCTCGATGGCCTCAATCTTCGCCGTCTCTATACCCTCTTTAGCCTGGGTAACCGCAGCGAATTGTTCCTGCAGATCGTGAACCTTCCCGGTCTCGGCCTGCAACTGAGCGGTCAGCTCGTCGATCCGTTTCTGGGCCTTCTTGGCCTCGGCGGCAGCCGCATCACGAGACGCCGTGAGTTCCTCGACCTGCTTCTGCAATGGATCGCGTGCGGCGCTCAGTCCGCTGGCCTGCTGTTGCAACCGGTCGCGCTCGCCCGTCATCTCGGCGAGCTCCTCCTTCTGCTTGTCACGCGAGCCGGCGACTTCAGTGAGCGTCTGCTGCAGACGGTCGCGAGCGGTGGTCAGATCGTCAACCTGCTTGGCCAGCCCGTCGCGGGCTTGTGCGACGGCGTCCAGTTTGGCTTTGTGGTCGCCTTGTTCACTCCGGGCTTTCTCCAAAGCCGCTTTGGTGCTTGCCAGCTCGGCCTTAGCGCGATCCAATTCGGCTTTTTGCTTGGCGCAGCCCGTCAGGGCCAGCGAAAAACCTAATGCGATCACGGATGAAAAAATCAGAATCTTACTCATTATTTCGCTCCTTTTCTTTTTATTAAAGGCTTCTGCAAGATTATACCCAATTGCAGGAACTCCGCCAACGAAAAAGTTCAATGCAATGAACTTTGGGGTGCCGAGAGCCGTATATAGAAAGAGTGCTTGCAGTGCAAAACGGCGTGCTGAGCCGTTTACGCGGATACTAAATCCGGGGATAAAAAGCCCGCCGGGTGGACGGGCTCTGCTAAATTGCTTTAATTGACCCATTGACAAATGGTTAGGGCCGCATAGAATATCTACATGGCCGTTTGGATTTCGGCAATGGTCCATGCCTGTCCAACATCTGGCAAAGACGTTCAAAAATGTTATGATCCACAGCGCGTGGATCAGTTTGTAAACGATTTATTTAGGGGTATCTGTAATGAAAAAGGTATTGATTTGCAGTGTTGCGGCCTTGGTTGTTCTGATGGCCGGCGGCAGGGCCCTGGCCCAGGAAACAGACAAGGCCAAAGAAGCGCCCAAAGAGGCAGGCAAGGAAGTGAAGAAAGGCGCTGAGAAGAAGGTCTCCGAGCAGGACAAGAAGTTCAAAGAGCAGTTTAAGGAGATGACGCCCGAGCAGAAGCGGCTGGCCCTGACCCAGAGGGTACTCGACGAGGAGCTGGCCCCGTGGCTGCAAGTCCGCAAGATCGCCGTCGAGGAGAACGCGACCAAGACGGTGGCGGCCATCGACAAGATCATCGCGGCCAAGAAGGAGCAGTTCAAGAAGAGGTCCGGCGCGATGAAGGAAGACAAGCCCGCCACAGCCGAGAAGTCTAAAGCCGAAGGCAAACGCCCGGAAGCTCAAAAATCCGACAGTAAGAAAAAGCCGGGAACCCAGGAGTAACCGCCCGCAGGACTCACCTTCACCGGAACAAAAATTGCAGTCTCGCCCGGCCAATATGCGCGCCGGGTGAGATGGCTTCTTTGCGGATTCCGCGACACAGCCACACGCGCTAATACTTGTAGCTCAACGATGCCGCGACGGCAAAACCCGCGTCCGTCCCTTGAAGCTCAGCAGTCAAGCCCACATTCTTGCCGACATCAAGCTGGAGGCCGACGTAGCCGCCCAATATCGACTCCTGCTCCAGGTCCGAGGTGATTTCTGAATCGGACCCGTCTATCGTGCCGTCCAGCTCGAATTCGCCGCCGACGAAATGGAGGAAGGGACCGCCATAAACGGCAAGGTCTTGCCACAGCTCGACCGTCGGGCCGACCGCAATCTGGACTTCAAAGAGCTCGGCATCCGTCGAGAGTGTCGCACTGTGGCCGTTGATGGTGTAGCTCTTCTGGTCAAAGTCAAGATTGGTCCAGCTCATCTGAGCCAGCAGGCCCCATTGGACATTCTCTTTCTTGCAGAGTGTGAACTTCGCGCCGCCGCCAACAAGAAAGGACTGGTCGCTTTTTCCGATATAGCCGCCGATATTGTCCGTGTTGTCGCCCCTGTCAGGGTCGGTCTCCCCTACCCCTAAACGCAGGAATACCTCGGAGTTGTCGCTCGTGCCCAAGCCGAGATTCACATACGTCTTTTTGATCTCGTTGTTTTCTATCGTGTCGGTGAGGATGTCCAGGCTGGAAATTTCGTCGGCTTCAATATCCATTTTGCTCCATGAGTGCTCGACGCCGATGCCAGCCCGGCCGAGACCTCTCTGTCCGGCCGTCGCAGGGCCCATCGGGTCAAAGGCAAGAGCTGCCGGGCTGCACAGACCGGCCACAACAAACGCGATGGTCAAATGCAAGATTTTCGCTTTCATAAGTGTCTCCTGTAAAATAACTCGATGACAAGATTCCTGGTCTGCTTCACGCTCAATGATACTTGCAGCCGTCCCACTGCGTCAACTTTTTTTAGAGTTTTTTTTATGATCGGGGAATTGCTTGGCGAGTGCCTCTTGGATGAGCGAATGGGCCAGGGATGCGGCACCTTCGCCCTTTCGCTTTTAGGCTCGTTGCCGTGAGGGGCCCCCCGGCGTGCGAACTCTCTGGTCCGATTTGGAGGGGTCAACGACCTTAACTGAGACAGGCATGGACAGCACAACCGGCGCGCCTCGCGCGCCGCTGTTCCTGCCGAGCAGTTGCGGGAAGGGATTCAACTGATGCGGGCCTAGTAGTCTGTAACACCTATATTACTGGGTAGAGTCTCTTTAGTTTTACGC
>CAYWZW010000058.1:0-34399 GCA_964462945.1 uncultured Pirellulales bacterium | reverse complement strand
AAAAATCGAAAGAGAAGATTTTTTCTTTCCAAAAGCATGCCTAACTTCAATTTTGCAAAAGTTCAGTTATGAACAGAGAACGAAAGGTCGTCGTGCCGACAATCGCCTGAAAGGGATCGGTCAGCCAGGGTTTTGGCCGGCTACGGCCAGAACCAGGGCGAAGACTTTCGAGGCGCCAGCCTGTTTCAACGTTCTCGCACACTCGTTCAAGGTTGCACCGGTCGTCTTAATATCATCTACAAGGCAAACCTTCCGGCCGGCAAAATCGTGCCTATAGCGGACGGCAAAGGCCCCGGCAACGTTCTTGGCACGGGCCGCGGGGCTTGCCGCCGCCGGCTGCGATTCGGTTCGCCGGATTCGTACAAGGTCTGTGCTGATCTTAGCCGTGGGATGCGTCAGTTTCGCGGCCAGCACGTGCGATTGATTGTAACCGCGAACCAGGCACCTGGACCAGTGCAGCGGAACCGGCACAAAAAGTTCTACTTCCGCGTAGAAACCGCTGCCCTGTAACGCAGCGTTGGCGAAGAAGGCCAGAACCGAATCAAGCTCCGTCTTGCCGTTCTTGAAGGCCAGTATCATCTCCCGGAGGTTCCGGCCATAGACTCCGACGCGAGCGATGTGGTCAAAACACATTTCCCTGCCCTGGCAGTCGGGACACGTTCCTGCCAGCAGGGCAAACCTGCCGGCATCGCGGCCGCAGCGCCGGCAGTAATCCCCCCCGGCGCACGCCAGAAGCTGGTCCCAGCAGTCTTTGCACAGGTTCTTGTCGGTTTCGCAGATGCTTTTGCGACAGTTGACGCAAACGGCGGGCCAGAGGAGCTGGTTGAAGCCTTGAAATACGAGGGCACCAGCTTGTCTTAAGAGAACAAAAGTCCGTCTTGCCCTGGCCGCGTTCACGGCGGCAATTATACGAACAAAGGGCGGAATTGACCATATAATACATTTGAAAACAAGGCAAACTGCAAGCCAACCCGATGGAATGGGGATAAACCATAAGAAATATTGACCATATATTTAGAAATATTGATAGCGAAGCAGCTACCAAAAAGATAATCATACCAAGCCAATTTATTTCTAAGTCCTTTATCAGACTTGCCTTGTATTCAGCCCACACGTTGTCGGCGCGGCATTCTTGCCAATCTGGCGTTGACCAAAACGATATTGGCTGCTATAATAAACGCTTTCATGACAAGACCAGTGAAAACGACCGGAAAGAAACAACAGACAAAATCCTCCTCCGAGGTCAGTAAAGTCAAGGGTAAAAAGGCTTTTCGCACTTACCAACAGGCTATTGAGTACCTGTTTGCGAAGACTGACTACGAGAAACAGCAGCACGTGCGCTACAACGTCACGACGTTCAACCTCAGCAGGATGGAGAAGCTGCTGTCGCTGTTGGGCAATCCCCACAAGAAAATCGCTACAGTCCATATAGGCGGCACAAAAGGAAAGGGCTCGACGGCCACAATGCTGGCCCGCATGCTGGAGGCAAACGACTATAAGGTCGGATTATACACATCACCCCATGTGGTCCACCTGCATGAGCGGATTGCAGTCAATTCGCAAATGGTCAGCGAGACGGAGATGCGGGACCTGCTCAACCGCATTTACACGCCCGTGGAGAAGATGTCGAAGACCCCCCCCACTTTCTTCGAGATTATGACGGCCCTGGCATTCATGCACTTTGTCGATAAGTCGGTCGATATTGCGGTGATCGAAACGGGTTTAGGGGGCAGACTGGACAGTACAAACGTGATTCAGCCCGAAGTCGTCGGCATAACGAGCTTGAGCATTGACCACGTGCAGCAGCTTGGAAACACGATCGACAGTATTGCCGAGGAGAAGGCGGGGATTTTCAAGCGTGGTGTGCCGGCCATCACCGTCCAGCAGGACCCGGCCGCCATGCAGGTTCTAAGAGCCAGAGCCCTGGCCGTCAAGGCCCCTCTGAGTGTAACCGGGACCGACATCGATTTTTCGCATCGGTTTGAGACATCGCGGGAGCACGGCCCGCACACCAGAATCTGCCTGACCACGCCGACGAGCCGATTCGAGCATCTGCGGGTGCCGCTGCACGGCAACCATCAGGCGATCAACTGTGGTCTTGCCTTGGCCATGCTGGACAAGCTCAAAACCATCGGCTACAAGATAGACAATGAGAAGGCGGCGGAGGGACTCGGCAAGGTCTCGCTGGCGGGCCGGATGGAGATGATTTCGCAGGACCCGAGAATCCTGATCGATGGCGCCCACAATGCGGCGAGCATCCAGGCCTTAATTCATGCAATAGGCCAGAACATTCCGTATGATTCTATGGTCGTGATCTTCGGCTGCAACAACGACAAGGACATCAGAGGAATGTTGGATAAATTGCAGTACGGGGCCGACAAAGTCATTTTTACCCGCAGCAATTCAGTCAAAGCTACGCCGCCGGAGGAATTGGCCGAGATGTACACGGAGATATGCGGCAAGATGTGCCAGACCGCCGCCAGCTTGGGCCCGGCCCTTCAGCTTGCCAAGAGCGCCATCAGCAAAGAAGACCTCATCTGCATTACCGGCAGCTTCTACCTCATCGGCCAGGCCAAAATCCGCTTCCAGCCGCCGAGCACGCCGGCGTAGCCGTAGGAGCGCAGGCGTCCCGAGCTTGTCCCTTAGGGACGAGACCGAGGGACCACTCCGGAACTAGGAGTATAAGCTCCGCCGCAGACTATTCCTGCCCATGCTGGTTGTCCGCAAGAGCAAAGAATCCTTATTTTCCGTTGCCTTCAATAGGACTCAACCTGCTCTATTGAGGCGGCACCGAAGACTCCACGTTGGACCAGGGGCTCTGCCGAGTAGCGTCCGAATAAGTGAGCGACCAATCGTGAAGGACCGGCGTGACGCTCCGATCAGTCGTGGAGAGATTGGCCTTCAGCCGGATGGTCCGGTTCGCCAGATCACTTAGACCCATTCCCACGACTCCATCGCTGGCGCTCGGAATATTCCACCAAGGGTCAATTGGCGTATCACCGGTCTCCGGCAACACGTCAACCGTCAGCGCCGTCCGCGCCGGGACTGTCGAATTGAATCTCAAGAGATCCCACGTGTCCTCGGTGCCGATGCTGATTACACTCGAAACGACCGTGCCGGACGGCGCGTAGCCGCTCGGGCCATAAGCCCGCAGATTGTCCCACATTATCGCTGAATCAAACCTATCAGTAATCATAGCTCGGACAACGAGTCCCAAGTCATACAAACCGGTATAAGATGATATGTCAATCTCTTCTTTAAGATGTTGAATTAAACCATTCGGCTTTTCGGAAGCATCTTCTCCGTCCTTTTCCCATATCTTTGTTTGTCCAAGCCAGACCTCTGCTCGTACTGTTTGTCCGAAGGCCCAACTTGCATAGTCAAATACGAGTGTATCAACTCCCGTAAAATCTACAGCTTGCTGTATTAGAGCACCGAAATCTCCGGAAACAGAATAGCTATACCAATCGTACTCAACTATCCCTGCCCGATCTCCATCTGTTGCCCAACTATCTAAGAGGAATCCAACTATAATATTATCATTTGTCTTATAACCCTTCCATATATCTAATGACTCGAAACTGGGATCGGCGATGACGTTGAGCTCTGGACCGAGGCCGTCGGCGCTGCCGTCCAGTGTGACGTCGCCGTTCTCTGTTGTTTGTGTTCCGTTTAGCGTGTCCGTGTTAAACTGAACCGGGGTGGTCTGGAGCCACGTCTCCAGCGGCCTGGCCTTGACCCGGTACCAGTGCTTCTGGTCCGGATTCAGGCCGGTGAATAACTGCTGCTGGCCTGGAACCAGGTAGGGGAAGGTATAGCATTTATCGGTTATCCAGCCGCTGTTGGCCACGACCGTGGTGAATTCGGCGTCCGTAGCGGCCTCGGCGTAATAGAAAGTATTGGCCACGGTAACAATCACGGACCAGTGATTCAGCGTTCCTGAGTTGAGTATTGAATCGTCGGTCACCTCAAGCGTCCAGGTGCCGTGGACGTCTCTGCCGATCAGTTCAGAAAGCTTTCCTTCGGGACGATACGTCCCCGTGAAAGGAGCCGAGCCTTCCGTTATCGACATCCCGGCTTCATCATCCAGGATCGTGTCGGTAAAATTGTCGCTCAGGCCGCCCACGTCGGTGAACAGCTCGATGCGGGTCTTGTCCGGGGCGACCAGAAACACGTCCAGGTCGGAATCCAACTCATGAGTAACGTCCAATTTAACGTTCAGATCCTCGATCATGCCGAAGCCTTCGACGACCAGCGTTGCCGTTGCCGTGCCCTGGTCGGGAATAGGCACTGCGACGCTTGATTCATACTCCTTCGCCGCCGCGGCGTCATCCCAGCAGACGGTATCACAGATTCCTCCCGGCACGCTCGCCTCGATGTGAATGACCGGCGCCGGCAGCGGCTTGAGGGCCTCCATCTCCGCAATCAGGCTCCAGGAGCTCAGGGTCCCGGCGCGGCTGGCGCTCCAGTCATCCGTGACTTCGAGCGTCCACATGCCCGCGATATCTTTGCCGTACAGGTCGGAAAGGTTTCCTTCCGGGCGATATGATCCGGTAAAACGCCCCTCCCCCTCGGTAATCGACTGCGATGCCTCGTCATCCAATATCGTATCGATAAAGTTCCACTGTCCGGCTCCGACGTCGGTGAACAGCTCGACGCGCGTGCCGTCCGGCGCCATCAGAAACACGTCCAGGTCTGCGTCATAAGAGTGCGCGATGTTGAGCTTCACATTCAAATCCACAATCGGACCCGCATCCGCGATGGTCAGGATTGAGGTTATCGTTCCCACACCGGGGATAGCTTTCGGCACGTCACTCGACTTGTACTCCTTACTTCGCGTGGTCATTATTCCCTGCGCCTCCGTGCGGGCAGGAAGTACCAGGCAACCTAAAACAATCAGTAGAGTTCCTATCGCCGCCGCTCGAGACAGTTGGTTTCCAGCTTTCATATTTGACTCCTTAAAAAGGATCGTCAATGCTTGAGGTTCACGGCGCACCAAATGCGCACGAATATAACCAACATAATAACTAAACGACACTCGCACGAATCTTGTACCCTCGTTCTCCTTTCTTTCTCCTTTCTCCCTGCAGGTGAGGGGAAATTCGAAAGGCCACGATAATCATTATACTTTCCCGTGCACGCCCGTCAACAGAAATCTCGCAGGCAACAGAAAGCCAGCATGAAAAGCCTGCTCAATAAGGTCTTGGCCAGACTTGGCGGCCTAGGGTGGCTACATGCGCGATGAGGAAGGTCAGACCTGACCAGACTCTTCACACCTCGATTTTCGATTTGCAATGGGGGTAAATCTGCGTTATATAATCATCTTCTGGTGAATAGTAACCGGTGAATCGTAAGTGATCCCCGCTCCCGATTACCAGTTATCAATTACCAATCACCAATAAGGAACTCGTGATGGCGGAAGTGAAGAAATATATTGCCGTCGATCTCGGCGCCGAGAGCGGCAGGATCATGCTCGGCTCGGTTTCGAGCGAAAGGCTCGTTCTCGAAGAAATCCACCGCTTCGGCAACGGCCCCGTCGAGCAGAACGGCTCGCTGCGGTGGGATTTCGAGCGGCTGTTAGATGAAGTGAAGACCGGCATCGGCAAAGCGACAAAAGCGGCACGCGCCCAGGTCTGGGGCATCGGCGTCGATAGCTGGGGCGTCGATTTCGGCCTGCTGGACGCCGACGGCAAACTGATTGAAAACCCTTATCATTACCGCGACAGCCAAACCAACGGCATGATGGAAAAGGCCTTCAAGCTGATCAGCAAACGCGAGATTTACGAGAACACCGGCGTGCAGTTCATGCAGCTCAACAGCGTCTATCAACTGCTTGCCATGCGCTTCAATAGCTCGGTTGCCCTGGCCAAAGCCAAGACCCTGATTTTCATCGCCGACCTGTTCAGCTACTTTCTGTGCGGCAAGATTTTCGCCGAATACTCTCTGGCAAGCACTTCGCAGTTCATGGATATGAGAACCGGCCAATGGTCGAAGGAAGTGCTCGACAGACTGTCCTTGCCGATAAACATCATGCCCAAGATCATTGCCCCCGGGACCGTCGTGGGCCAGTTGACCGGCGAGATCGGCAGAAAACTGGGCTGTGGTCCCGTCCCCGTGATTGCGACCGGCTCGCACGATACCGCTTCAGCCGTCGTTGCAGTTCCGGCCGCCGGCGATGCCAACTGGGCCTATCTCTCATCCGGGACATGGAGCCTGATGGGCATCGAAGCGCCCCAGGCCATTGTCAATGATAAGACCTTCGAATATTCGTTTACAAATGAGGGCGGCGTGGAAAACACGATTCGGCTTTTGAAAAACATCATGGGCCTGTGGCTCATACAGGAATGCCGCAGGCAGTGGCAGCGGGAAGGGGCGGACTTGTCCTACGCTGAAATGGCGGCGATGGCGGAGGAAGCCAAGCCGTTCGCCCGCCGCATCGACGTGGATTGCAGCACATTCCTCGCGCCGGGCGATATGCCCAGGCGCATCAACGAGCATCTAACTGCGACAAAGCAAAAGCCGATCCAGGACAAAGGGCAGATGATAAGAGCCATACTGGAAAGCCTGGCCCTGAAGTATCGGCGGGTCTTTGAGGCGTTGGAAGACGTCGCCGGGCATACCATCGACGTTCTGCACATCGTCGGGGGCGGCATACAGAATGAGCTGCTTTGCCAGTTCACCGCGAACGCCCTGGGCAAGAGAGTCGTGACCGGCCCGGTTGAGGCCACGGCCATCGGCAATATCCTGATGCAGGCCATGGCCGCCAGGCAAATTAAAACGCTCGCCGAAGCCCGGCAGATTGTCCGCAATTCATTTGAGCTTAAAGAATATCAGCCGCAGCAAACACCCCTTTGGCAAGAGCAATACGAGAAAATCAAGAAGTGAAAAGCAGAAAAGGCAAGCATACCTCAATCGAAGAGCTCGAGCTGGCGCTGGACAGTTTTGATTCAGCCAAGAGAAAAGAAGCCTTACAGGGTCTGTGTGCGAAAGTTGCAGCAGGGCAAATCGAGTTACCCGGCGCCGGAACGGATGTGAATTTGCATTGTCACACGTTTTTCTCCTACAACACATACGGCTACTCGCCGAGCAAATTCGCCTGGCTGGCTCGCAAGGCGGGACTATCCGTCGCGGGAGTGGTCGATTTCGACGTGCTGGACGCCTTGGAAGAGTTCTTCGAAGCAGGTAGGATGCTTGATTTGAAGGTCTGTGCAGGTTTGGAGACGCGGGTGTATGTCCCGGAATTTGCCGACAGAGTCATTAACTCGCCGGGCGAGCCGGGCATCTCCTATCACATGGGGGTCGGATTTCCCAGCGCGGACGTGCCGGACGAGCAGAAGAAATTCCTTGCCGGACTGCGAGAGACCGCCCAGCAGAGAAATCGGGACCTGATGAACCGGGTGAACAAGTACCTTCGCCCGGTCGAGCTGGACTACGAGCGGGACGTGCTTGCGCTGACGCCGTCGGGCAATGCAACGGAGCGTCATATATGCCTGGCCTACGCCCGGAAGGCGAAAGAAATTCTGGGGCAAACGGATGCCCTGGCGGATTTCTGGTCGCAGAAGTTAGGCGCGGATGCCAAATCGCTCGGGCTTCCCGATGGCAGGGACTTGCTCAATACAATTCGAGCCAAAACGATGAAACGCGGCGGCGTCGGATACGTGCAGCCGGACAAGGGTTCGTTTCCGTGGATGGCCGACACCAACCGATTCATTTTAGCCGCCGGCGGAATCCCCGTACACACCTGGCTGGACGGAACAAGCGACGGGGAGAAGGCCATCGAGGAATTGCTTAGCGTCGCCATGAGCATCGGAGCGGCGGCTCTGAACGTGATTCCGGACCGCAACTATACGCCGGGCTCTCCCAGTGTAAAGTTGAAGAACCTCTATCAGGTGGTAGAATTGGCTGAGAAGCTCGACCTGATCGTGGTCGAAGGCACGGAGATGAACAGTCCCGGCCAGAAGTTTGTTGACAACTTCGACGGCGAGGAGCTCAGGCCGTTGCTGCCCGTCTTTTTGAAAGGTGCGCACATCGTTTACGCGCATTCCGTACTCCAGCGAAAATGCGGCATGGGATATACCAGCGATTGGGCAAAAAAGAATTTCACCGGTGCCGCCGAAAAGAACAGGTTTTACGAACAGATTGGACGCTCGCTGAAACCGCAGCATGAGGATAACCTGAGCCGACTGAGTGATAGTCCAACTACTCAGGAAATACTGGATAAGATTAGAAATTGAGAGCATCTGTCAACGAGGGGAAAATATCTGTCATGGCGGATTTGCCTGAAACACAATATGCGGTTCAGCTTGTCGGGCCGGACAAGCTTGTTTTGAATAAATCCAAGCAGGTATTCCGGCCGGGCAGACGCCAGATTCTTTGCCGGGTGGAAGCCGTCGGGCTTTGTTTTTCCGACCTCAAGCTGCTCAAGCAATTTTCCTCGCACGTTCGCAAAAGCGAAATCGTCTCTGGCATCGACCTGAACGTGCTCAAAGAGATACCGAGCTACGTGCCCGGCGATGCGCCGACGGTGCCGGGGCACGAAGCGGTGGTCCGAATTGAAGCCGCCGGTCCCGGCGTGAAAGATTTCAAACCCGGCCAGCGATTTCTCGTGCAGACCGATTACCGCTGGCTGCGAACCGCCACGTCAAACGGCGCGTTCGGATACAATTTCGAAGGAGCTTTGGCCGAATACGTGCTGATGGATGAGAGAGTCACGACCTCGCCGGAGGGCGATTCAATGCTCCTGCCCGTCGGGGAGGAGCTGTCCGGCTCGGCGGTCGCCCTGGTGGAACCCTGGGCGTGCGTGGAGGACGCTTACGTCTCTACGGAACGGACGGGCTTGAAAAAAAATGGGCAGATGCTCATCGTGGCCGATACCAAGCCGGAGGAGCACGCTTTTCAAAACCTGTTCAATCGGTACAGCAGGCCGGCAAAGATCACGTGGATTTCCAAGTTCCCCGCGCTGGCGGATTTGAACGTGACGATGACCAAAGCCGCCGACATAGCAGCACTTACCGACGCCGGCTACGACGATGTCATTTATTTTGGCTCCGCGCCGCAGGCCGTTGAAGCATTGTTTGCAAAAGTCGCAGCCAATGGCCTTCTCAATATCGTGTTGTGCGGCGGCAGATTCGGCAGGGACGTCGTGACGATGGTAGGCCGCGTTCACTACGGCGGCATCCGGATCGTCGGCACCACGGGCTGTGACCCGGCTGAGTCGATGGAGATCATCCCCCAGACGGACGAGATCCGCCCCGGCGACAAGATCAACGTCATCGGCGCGGGCGGACCGATGGGCATGATGCACGTGATCCGTAATATCTGTCAGGGCGTTGAAGGCGTGAGCGTTTTTGGAAGTGACGTGGACGATGGCAGGTTAGCTGCACTGACAAAAATCGCTGCGCCTCTGGCGAAGAAAAACAGCGTCCAGTACAGGCCGTACAACCCGACCAAAGAGAAGACTGCCGAGACATTCGATTACACCGCGTTGATGGCGCCGATCCCGGCGCTGGTCGCCGCCGCCGTACATGGCGCGACCGAGCGAGGACTAATAAACATCTTTGCCGGCATACCGGCGACGGTCAGCGGCCCAATCGACCTCGATACGTACATCGAAAAGCGATTATATTTCATCGGGACCAGCGGCTCGACCCTGGATGACATGAAACGGATGCTGGCGAAGGTCGAATCCGGCCGGCTCGATACGAACCTCAGCGTCGCGGCCGTCTGCGGGCTCGAGGGCGCCACCGACGGAATCCGGGCGGTCGAGAACCGCTCGATAGCAGGCAAGATTATCGTGTATCCCGCCTGCCGGGGCCTGGGGCTGGTCCGGCTCGAAGAGCTAAGCAAAAACATGCCGCAGGTCGCCGAGCGCCTCAACGACGGGCTGTGGACAAAACAAGCGGAACAGAAACTACTGGAAGGCTGTCGGCCGTGATATCAGGCATTGTCATTCCGCACTTGATGCGGAATCCAAAATCGTCTAAGTATGTGGATTCCTGCTTCCGCAGGAATGACAGTAATCGGTTGGACAGCAACGAAGTACCAAGAACGTGTAATGATTCATAGGAATGGTCAGCCATGAGCAATTCCAAAAAGATCGAAAAGGCGTATGAAGCGGCGAAAGCACGTTACGCCGAGTTAGGCGTGGACAGTGATAAAGCGATGGACCGGCTCAGCAAAATCGCGATATCGCTGCACTGCTGGCAAGGCGACGACGTGGGCGGATTCGAAAGCAGCGAAGGATTGACCGGCGGCGGCATCATGGCCACGGGCGCGTATCCCGGCAAAGCCAGAACCCCCGGCGAGCTGCGGGCCGACCTGGAAAAGGCGCTGAGCCTGATTCCGGGCAAGCACCGGCTGAATCTGCACGCCATATACGCGGAAACCAAAGGCAGGGTCGAGCGAAATGAATTAGAGCCTAAGCATTTTACGGCATGGATCGACTGGGCGAAGGCGAACGGCCTGGGGATGGATTTCAATGGGACGTTTTTCTCGCATCCTAAGGCCGAGAGCGGCTTTACTCTCTCCATCGCCGATGAAGGCACGCGAAAGTTCTGGGTCGAGCACGCCATTGTGTGCCGAACGGTCGGAGCGGCAATGGGAAAAGCGTTAGGCACGCCCTGCGTCACGAACTTGTGGATTCCGGACGGCTCCAAAGATATTCCCGTGGACCGCAAGGGGCCGCGCGAGCGCCTGAAAAAATCGCTCGATGAGATATTCGCCAAGAAGATGGACCGCAGCCGGCTTCTCGACGCGGTCGAGAGCAAGCTGTTCGGCATCGGCTCGGAAAGCTACGTGGTCGGCTCGCACGAATTTTATTTAGGCTACGCAATCCAGAACAAGACGCTGCTTTGCCTGGATACGGGACACTACCATCCCACGGAGGTTGTCTCCGACAAGATATCATCGGCGTTGACGTTTCTCGACGAGATCCTGCTTCACGTCAGCCGGGGCGTGCGGTGGGACAGCGACCACGTGGTGATTCTCTCGGACGAGCTGCGGGCCATCGCCGAAGAGATCGTCCGCGGGGATTATCTTCACCGGGTGCACATCGGTCTGGACTTTTTCGACGCGAGCATCAACCGCGTGGCGGCGTGGGTAATAGGGACTCGCTGCATGATCAAGGCCCTCTTGATCGCGATGCTGGAACCCACAAGGAATCTGCGACAGACGGAACAGGCCGGGAACTACACGTCGCGTTTGGCCATGCTCGAAGAGATCAAGACGCTGCCCTTCGGGGCGGTGTGGGATTACTATTGTATGAAATCAAACGTGCCGGCCGCCGAAGGCTGGCTGGCCGAGGTCAAAGCCTATGAAAAGAGCGTTCTGAGTAAACGCCGGTAGAGCGGATACGGATTAGAGTTCATAGTAAGGGAAACGGCATGGACACAGAAAAGCAATCACAACAAACGCAGGCCGGAAGTGAATTCGAGCGCGAGCCGGTGCCCAGGAACGCCCTGCTCGGATTCAAGAGCTTCATCGGAATGTACGCGGGCGAGCATTGCGCCGGGACCGAGCTGATGATCGGGCCGCTCTTTGTGGCCTCGGGCGTCGGCGCCTTCGACCTGATCATGGGTCTTCTGGTCGGTAACGCCCTGGCGGTTCTGAGCTGGATGTTCCTGTGCGCGCCTATCGCGACGCGCAGCCGCCTGACGCTCTACTATCAACTGGAGAAAATATGCGGCCGCAAGCTCGTGACGCTCTATAACCTGGCCAACGGCGTGATGTTCTGCTTCCTCGCCGGGGCGATGGTCACCGTCTCAGCCACCGCCGTGGGCGTCTGGGTCAAATTCCCGATGCCCGCCCTCTCCGACCTGCTGCCGAACAGCATCGGGTGGGTGGTTGCCGTCGCCGTCGTCGGCGGGCTGATTGCCATCGTGGCTGCCTACGGATACAAAACCGTCGCCAAGTTCGCCAACGTGGCCTCACCCTGGATGGTTCTGGTTTTCCTGGCGTTCGGATTCGTCGGCCTGCGGCAGTTCATCGTCGCCACGAATACCGAGATACACTCGCTGGGCGACGTATGGACTTTAGCCAAAACGCATATATGGAAAGGTGGTGAGCCTCTGCCGGGACAGGTCAAGTTCACCGTGTGGCACGTGATGTTCTTCGCCTGGTTCTGCAATATGGCCATGCACATCGGGATGAGCGATCTGTCGGTGTTCCGCTTTGCGAGGAAAAGCTGGTACGCTATCGCCAGCAGCGCGGGTATGTACGTCGGCCACTTCATGGCCTGGATCAGCGCGTCGATCCTTTATGCGTATCAACTGCACCTGGATCCCGCCGACACGAACGTTCTGCCGGGTCCGTTAGCGTATCGGGCCGCTGGACTGGTGGGTCTGCTGTGCGTGATCATCGCCGGATGGACAACGGCCAATCCGACCATTTACCGGGCGGGCCTTGCGTTCCAGGCCCTCAGCCCGAAATCGTCCCGCTTCAAAGTCACGCTGATCACCGGCGCCATCGCGACGATAGCCGGGATGTTCCCCGCCATCGCCATGAAGCTGCTCGATTTTGTCGCCCTCTACGGCATGATCCTCATGCCCATGGGCGCAGTCGTCTTCGTGGACTTCTGGCTGATGCCGAAGCTGGGCTTGCGAGGCTCTTATGCCGAGCTCAGCGGGCACGGCTTCAACTGGGCCGCCGGCGCTGCGTGGGTGCTGACGTTAGCCGCGTGCCTCGGCGCGGTCTTTTCCATCGGCCGGTGGTCGCTGTGGTTTGTTTCGCTGCCCGGCTGGTTTGTCGCCGCCGTGCTGTACATCGTCCTGAGCATATTCTATCAGAAAAGCACCCGCCCGCTCGCGGCGTGACAGGAGAAATTATGATGAATCGTATATTACAGATCGTCTCACTGCTGGCTCTGGTCGCCTTGACGCTGCCTTCGGTCATTTTCCTTGCAGGTCGAATGGAGCTGAACACGGTCAAGTGGCTCATGATGCTCGCCACAGTCGTCTGGTTTGTCGCCGCGACGCCCTGGATGTGGAAAGACGATGGGGCCGACCAGCAAGACGCCGATTAGGTCGGCCGCACATTCGAGACGTGTAATGAAACAGAGGAGTATGAAAGAAGGGAAATAATCATGGCTGATACTGATGGAGCAAAAACTGAAAAAGATTTTTATGAAGATGTTCCTATGAAGACCGAGGGCTTCTTCCTCAAGGGAGCGAGCTCTCTCGACTGGGGCATGAAGAATCGGCTCTCAAGGATATTCAATCCCAATACGGGCCGAACGGTCATGTTTGCGATTGACCACGGTTATTTTCAGGGACCGACGACCGGACTTGAGCGGATTGACCTGACCATCGTACCGCTCATGTACTACGCCGACGCTATCATGCTGACTCGCGGAATTCTGCGAACCACGGTCCCCCCCTCGCTGACCAAGCCAATCGTGATGCGATGCAGCGGCGGGCCAAGCATCCTCAAGGAGCTGTCGAATGAGGAATTAGCCGTTGATATCGAGGACGCCATTCGGATGAACGTGTCGGCGATTACGCTGCAGGTGTTTATCGGCGGCGAGTTCGAGACCCGCTCCGTGCACAATATGACCCGTCTGGTGGATATGGGACTGCGTTACGGTATTCCGACTATGGCAGTGACGGCCGTGGGCAAAGATATGGTCCGGGATGCACGATACTTCCGCTTAGCCTGTCGAATCTGTGCCGAGCTTGGGGCCCAGATTATAAAGACCTATTATGTTCCGGAGGGATTCAAAACTATAACGGCTTCCTGTCCGGTTCCGATTGTGATGGCCGGCGGCAAGAAGATTCCCGTTCTCGACGCCCTGACAATGGCGTACAACGCGGTGCAGGAAGGTGCATCGGGCGTGGACATGGGACGCAATATCTTCCAGAGCGACGCACCCAAAGCGATGATGCAGGCGATTCGCAAGGTCGTTCATGAAGATATGAAGCCGGCTGAGGCCCTCGAGCTGTACGAAACCCTCAAGAACGAAGAGCGGAAGGGCCGGGATTGAAAATGCCGGGGAAACCTCTTTTAGGTCAGCTACGCAAAGCATCCCCACTTATTAGTGTGGGTATTCTCACGGCGGACTTGATGTCCCTGGGATCAGAGTTGAAACTGATGGAGGACGCGGGCGTCAAACTATTACACGTTGACGTTATGGACGGATGCTTTTGCCCGATGATGACCGTGGGTCCTCCATTCATAAAGGCGATGAAGACGTCACTGCTGAAAGACGTCCACCTGATGATAAATGAGCCCCTGGAAAAACTCGACAGCTATGTCGCCGCCGGCGCCGACATGATTACGGTCCACGTTGAGTCCTGCCGGCACGTACATCGCGTCCTGCAGAAGCTGGGAGAAATGACCAATGCCAACGACTCTGAGAGAGGTATTCTGCGCGGCATTGCCCTTAATCCCGGCACGCCGCTTGAGGTTGTCACGCCGCTTATTGATGAGCTGGAAATGGTTTTTCTTCTGGCCGTCAATCCCGGCTGGAGCGGACAGAAGTTTATCCCCGCGACTCGGAATCGTCTCAGCCGGCTAAAACAGATTATTCACAATTCAAAAAAAGATATTCTCGTGGGCATCGACGGCGGCGTCACTCGGAACAACATCGCAGACATAGCCCGGATGAATGCGGACATTATCGTGACCGGCAGCGCAGTTTTCGATGGCAAGGCGCCTCTGGAAAACGCCAAATTCATGATAAGCGAGGTGGAAAACGCCGTAGAACAACGGTAGTTTACAGGGAAACTTGGAAGCGCAGCAATGAAAAATAGGGCATCAAGCCACGGATCTTTGAAGCGGTTGGCTCAAATAGCGCCGATTGTTCGAGGGCTGCTGGCGGAACCGACAGGGAATCCGGATATCCCCTATAGACCCGTTATTTTGAAATCCCTGACGAACAAAGCGGCCCTTGAGTTCGCCGGTTCTACGAAGAATGCTGAGGCCCAGGATTATCCGCCGCCTCTGACGAAAGGTCCCAAACCTCCACTTTTTCTGGACGGCGGGGAAGCATCCCGCAAACAACTTGAGGACGCCATTTCGGATTATTCCACGAAGCACGGCCAGAAGCCAAAAATAGTATGCCTCCGCGATTTGGGAATACTCTATGTCGATCAGAAAAAGGAAGGCGCCGACCTGCCCCTTGCGAATAAAGTGGCTTTGGTGACCGGTGCTGCAGGAGCCATCGGTTACGGAATCTGCTGCGGGCTGCTGGAAAAAGGCTGCCACCTGGTTGCCACGGACCTGCCGGGCGAGAAACTTGACAGTTTTACGGACGACCTGAAACAAATAGCCGGCGACCGAGTCATAGGAGTCCCGATTGATGTCACCGACGAAGAGTCCGTCGTGCGAGGTTTTGAACGTGTCATTCTCACCTGGGGCGGGATCGATGTCGTGGTTGTGAATGCGGGTATCCCGCTGGTCAAGTTCCTGAAAGACATAGACCTCGATGCCTTCCGAAAGCTCGAAAAAGTCAACGTGGAAGGCACTTTTCTGACGCTCCGAGAAATCGCCCGCCACTTTATCCTGCAAAGCACGGGCGGTGACGTTATTATCGTATCCACGAAGAACGTCCCAAGCCCGGGCGCCGGGTTTGGCGCCTACAGTGTGACTAAAGCGGCATGTCACCAATTGGGTCGCATCGCGAGCATAGAGCTGGCGCAATATGGAGTTCGGGTGAACATGGTGGCGCCGGACGGAGTGTTTGCTGAGGGCAAGTATAAATCCGGTCTGTGGGCCGAAATAGGGCCGGACCGAATGAAGGCGCGGGGACTGGATGAAAAAGGATTGCAGGAATATTACCAAAACAGGAACTTGCTAAAAGCCAAAATTACGGGCCGGCATGTTTCCAATGCCGTATTGTTCTTCGCCACGCGACAGACGCCGACAACAGGCGTGACGATTCCCGTGGACGGCGGTTTGCCGGATGCCACACCAAGATAGGTCCGTTCTGCAGGCAGGAAATCAACGGGGAAAAGGGCGCAATACATCAAGAGAAGATCTCAGAGACAGGAAAGGAACGAATTGAATGGACACGGCGCTTGCAGAGCTGATAAGAATATCGAACGAAACGGGAGTCGATCCGGCCCTCGTTCAAGGCGGAGGGGGCAATACATCTGTAAAGACCGAAGATGGTCAGTATATGTACATCAAGGCCAGCGGCACGGCTTTGAAAGATATGAATGCGAAGGAGGGCTGGCGCCGGCTGCGACTCGATTTGGCCCGGTCCGTTGTACAAGACAACTCGTTGGCGAAGATGGAGCCGCAACGCAGGGAGCCGGAGGTGGTGAACCGGCTTCTGCTCGCGTGCGATGACAAGATTAAAACCGAGGCGCGGCCGTCAGTGGAGGCACATTTGCACGCCTGGCTGGACAAGTGCGTGATTCATCTGCATCCAAGTGCGGCGGGGGCTTACCACAATGCGAAAAGCGGACGGGCAAAACTTGAAGAGCTGTTCAAAGACGAGAATCCGCCGCCGCTCTGGGTGCCCTATACGGATCCCGGCTACATGCTGGCCAGAAGAATCGCCCAGATGGTGGAGCGTTACCAGCGTCAATTCGGCAAGAGCCCTGCGATCCTTTTTTTGCACAAGCATGGGCTTTTCATCACGGCCAAGAGCGCAGACGCCGCCCTGCGGCTTGTCCGGAGGGTCATCAATCGCTGCAACGCCACCCTGAGGCAGCCGAAAGCCAGCATCGCCAAACCTGTCGGCCGGCAAGAGATCAGCGATATGAAGCTCTGCATCGAGCGAGCCTATTTTGAGACGACCGGCGAGCGCGCGTCAATATGGCACTACTACAACGATCCTATTGCCGATTTTCTGCGCCAGAAAGACGCGAAGAAAATGCTGTCAGGTTCCTTGACGCCCGATGAGCTGGTCTATGCCAATGGACCCGCCATGTGGGTGGAAATGCCGCGTTCAGGCAGGGCTTTAGAAGGTACATACCGGAGTATTGCAAAGCGTGTGAGACGGCAGATCGAAAGGGGGAGAAAACCTTCTGCCGCGTTCCTCGTTAGAGGAGTGGGGCTTTTCGTCGCGGGTACGCAGAAGATCGCTCCGACCGTGCGCGATATCGTGCTGTACTCGATCTTCATCCGGACCAACGCCCATCGGATGGGCGGGATTCTCACGTTGAACAAACATCAGGAAGACTTCATCAACAACTGGGAATCCGAAGCCTTCCGCAAGAAATTGGTAGGGGCAGGCCCGTGTGCCTGCCCTGGGCAACCACACAGGGTTGCCCCTACGCACCCATCCGGCCGCCGGATCACTGGTCCTGTATGACGAAACTGGCCCCATCGTGCTTGGAGGGTACGTAAGCCCCTATGGGACACAGGACCTTGCTGTCCTGATCGCAGCGTATAATAAGCTTCCAGAGCGCCTCCAGGCTCTCGGTCTCATGTTCGGACTCAGGAATTATTTTGATCCTCGTTGGGCTTTCAATTGAGATCTTCATTTATCACAGTCCTTTCAATATCGGCACGGCCGCAAGAAATTGGTAGGGGCAGGCCCGTGTGCCTGCCCTGGGCAACCACATGGGGTTGCCCCTACAGGCCCATACGGTGCTTCGGTCAGGATGTTGGCGGATTTTCGCTCTTTTTTCAGGAACAGGAGTCAGCGCGGTGATTTGTGATCGCTATTCGGCCTTGATGTCGTAGGCCATCAGAGCGTCGCCGTGGCGGATGTAAAGCCGGCCGTCGGAGATTGCCGGGTGGGCCCAGTGTTGGCCGTCACCGTGTGTGACACGGAAAGAGCTGATGATTTTGAATCCTTCCGGCGAAGCCTTCACGAGAGCGACATCACCGGTGTTTTCGTCGTAACAGTACAGCATGCCGTCGGCGTAAATTACGGAGCCTTTGTTGCCGTTCCATTTGGCTTTATACATGACTTTGCCGCTGTCCCAGTTGAGACAAATCCAGTCGCCCTTTGGAATACCGTCGAAGGTCGAGCCGTACAGATAGCCATCGACCAGTACAACTCCGCCGTGGCCGCAGTCGAGAGTCTGGTCGTTCCATTTCTCGGCGACTGATGCCCCGTCGGCCGAGAGATCGAACATGACCCCGCCTCTCGTAAACTCCCGCTCGACCGCGCTGGTCACGTACAGGCGTCCATCTTTATAGACCGGCGTCACGCCGCCCGTATCGGACGGTGTCACGTAAGGTTCCCGCCAGATCAGCTCGCCGTTATCCGCGTTTACGCAGACGACCGATTTTTGAATCATATTGATAAGCAGATTATTGCCGCCCCTCTCGACGAGAATAGCAGAGCTGTAGGCTGACAGCTCATCCATACCTGTCGTGGCCCAGATCGTCCGACCCGTCATTTTGTCCAGTGCAACAATGACACCCTTCCTGCCGCCGGGGGTGCAATAGACCTTCTCACCATCAAGCAAAGGCGAGCCGCTCATACCCCAGCGAATGTTCTTGCCCTCGAACCTCTCTAATGTGCTCACCTCCCAGATTTTCTTGCCGCTGCCAGCTTCAAAGCAAGCCATCACTCCAGTACCGCTGAAGACGTAGATGCGGTTATCGTCAATCGTCGGCGTTGTCCGCGTCCCCTTGTACGATCCTGTCCATTCCGAGCCGTAAGATTCCTTCCATTTCAGGTTGCCGGCCGGATCGTACGCAAAGAGAAAACCCTCCCCTTCGAGCATGCCTGTTGTGTAGATGCAACCCTGGGCAACGGCTACGGAGGAAAAACCGATGCCCAGCCCCTCGACAGACCACAGAAGTCCCGGTCCGCCTTCCGGCCATTTCTTCATAAGGCCGGTCTCAGCCGATTTTCCATCCCGATTCGGGCCTCGAAACGCAGGCCAGTCATCGGCAACACAGACGGTGCCGACCAGTAATATACCGAGATACAACAGTGCGGTGCTTTTGGCCTTCTTCATATAGAAAAACTCCTCAGATGGCTCACTTTGGTTTGCAGCAGAAACAATTGAACCTTATTCGTTGCGGCTCGGCGGCGGATACTCTCTAATCGTGCCATCAAGAACAAGTACCCAGTCGCTGTCGCCTCCGGCGTTCTTGCCGGGCGAGGTAAAGTCCTGTTGGCCGGTGTTGCTGAACGGTGGGTCTGCGACGGTTACGGATTGTCCGCTCGCGGGATCGAACCAGCGTGCCGCGACCCGGCCGGAAAGCTTCGTGAGGTTTACGGTGATCCGGCGGGCATTGGGCAGATAGGCCACAGCCACGCTGCCGTCGTCGGCCAGGGCCGCGGTGACATAGTCGGCCTGCTTCCAGACGCCGAATCCGGCGGTAACAAACTCATTTTGCGCGTCGGGCGCCAGCCGCCACCACGGGATGGTTTCCATCAGGCGAAGCAGATGCGGGGCTTCTGCCGTGGAACGCACCTGGAGCACGTCGCGCCAGTTCTTTTCCCACCGCCACAGCCGCGTACCGGCGCAGTAGCCGCACGCCCCGGACAGCACGGCCCACCAGGCGTTACGGCGGATGCGATAGGGATTCCAGAGGTCCCCCCTCTTGGCGTCCGGCAGCAGCTCGATGGCGTTGGGTTCGGCCTCGTAGCCGGTCTCGCCTAAGATGACGGGGCGAACCGGGTCCTTCCGCTGATACTCCGGCAGCACGTGCAGGTAAGACGCGCCGTATGTATAAGCCATGTTGACATCGAGCCACGGCTCCGTGTGAAAGAAGGCCGAGCTGGCGAACTCGTGGGCGTTGTGCGCCGTGTGCAGGTGATGCGGGGCCTCCGCGCGGATGGCCTCGGCGAGCACGCGGGCGCATGCGGCGAGGTTCTGGTCCGGATTCCGGTCGCCACAATGCATCCACATGAGATTCTTGAACCGGGCGTAGCGCCGGCCCAGGAAGCCGCCGTAGGTCCGGGCGCTCTCCGGCTCGACGTGATGCATCCACAGTCCCTTGCCCGCACCGTACCAGAGCTCGGACATGATCACGAAGAAGCCGCGGCGCTCGGCCTCCTCCATAACGGTGTCCGCGTATCGCCAATACGCCTCCACCGGCCGGGTTATGTCCAGCTCGGGCTGGAACGCCACGTTCCCGTAGGCGTCGCGGGATGGCAGTCGGCTGTCATCCAAAATCTCCAGGAACAACGTATTGAAACCTTTCGCCTTGCGGTCGTCCATGACCCGGCGGACGTCCTCCAAAGGAAGCTTTTGGAGGAACCAGGGTGTATCGCCCAACAGGAAGAAGGGCTTGCCCTCGGAGTCCACCAGATACCGATGGTTCCCGCTGACCTTCAGCGGAAAAGTGACACTGCCCTTCTGTTCCGGGGCACCCGGAGCGGCGGAATCTTCAGCGGAATTGCCGGCTTCCGCGAGCAGTCTATCCTCATGCAACAGCCAGGCCAGGGCCACACTGCCGACCGCCATACCCTGACGTGCCAGGAACCGGCGGCGGGTAAGAAATGCGTGCATGTCACTTACTCGTCGATTCATTTCGATCCTCCTTCTAAAACCAAGACCCCGTCGGCTTCGCCCGCGGCATTTTTCCCAGGCGCGGTGAAATCGCGGCGGCCTTCATTGCCGGGCCAACCTCCTTGCTGACGGCGTGCAGATGCACCGGCCGTCAGGGGTATTATCAGAGCATTCCACACAACCTTTGCACAGAAGAACTTCATTTTGTACATCTTTTCATCGCTCTTGTGATAAAACACATCAGCCCGGCGTAAGGTCAACCACACAACGAAAGCCGATTGTTGCGCAGCGGTCAAGGCCAGGCCACATCAGAAGCATCTTCGCGGCAAAATTGCAGGGCTGCGGGCCTCCGTCCATATACCAGCCGGAACCTTCGGCTTTGTAATAAGAGCCTCCCTTGATGATGCAGAATCTTGTACGACCGTCGCTTCTTTCACTTTCAGTCCAGTGCCAGACATTGCCGCACATATCATAGCAGCCGAACGGCGAGCGGCCCGCCGCAAAGGCTCTTACGGGTGTTGTGCCATGTGTCCTGCCGTCATTACATCGGTCTGGCTGAAACTCGTTGCCCCAGGGGTAGAGCAAACCTTGCGGTCCCTGGGCGGCGTATTGCCATTCATCCTCGGTTGGAAGACGCTTGCCCGCCCATGCGGCATACGCCCGTGCATCATCGAGGTCAACATAGACAACGGGATGGTCTTGCTGTCCGGGAGCGGGAGCGTTATCTATCCAGTGTTTAAGGAAGTTCCGCCGGTCGCGCGGCATATAGCCGGCATCCCGCAGGAATTCTTCATATTGCGAATTGGTTACGGGAGCGACGTCTATCGCATATCGGCACAGACTTGCCTGCCGCTTGAATTCTATAAGATGATGCAGCGGATGGGAGCCGGCGCCTTTGAGGTGATCATTTTGAGACTCATAGAATCCGCACTCACGAACGCGGAAAACCACATTCATATCGAAAGTAACGGGCGGAATCTCAACCATACCTTCCGTCGGACGTTCGTACTTTTCAGTCGTGACGATGGTACTTAACCGGGCCTTACGAGCGGGGAACTCCGTACCAGAATCATTATACGAGCAAAGCTTTCGCATACCGGCAAGGAACATCGTAAAATCACTGCCCAGGGCGGCGCGTGTTCCGCAGACGAACGCACCTATTGCCCGGGGTAATATCCTGCCCTTCAGCGCAACCAAACCATTCTGCAAAGCACTACTGATTTCCTGACCCTGGATAAGGTCGTAATAGCGGGCCTCTTTTACAGGCTCGACGTGCAGCAAGGTCCCTTCGACGGTTCGTTCGGAACGGTTGATAAGTGTCCAAAGACGGACATCATCAGTTTCCCATAAGCCGGCATAAATATCCGGCTGTTCCGTTTGGACGAGCGGCGTCCATGCTTCGGAAGAAAACAATTTAACGTAGCGCCGCTGGATGGGCAGCATGGCGCGCAGGATAGAACGGTTGTGAGCGTTCCAGCCGACCCAGGTCCCGAAGACATTTTCCCAGACCATCATGCCGCTGCCGTTCATCCAGGCTGTGTGCAGCTCTGCCGTATGGTCGCGATTCCAGCGGTCTATCTGGTGCTGCATGTGACGACGCTCAAGCCACTTGTTTCGCAGAATACCCGGCACAACGCTATCCCTGAACCACTGCGCCCACGACATGTGGTGGTCGTGGATATTCTCAAGAGGCAATGCACCCTCGCTCTCCAGCACGACTCCTTTTCGAGCTGCATCGAGCCTGGCCCGAAACTCAGACGAGCCGCGGTTCATTGTATCGAGGAAGATTCCGTCTGCATCAATGGCCTTGACGAATTCGGCAAGCATATCAAGGTCGGACTTGTCCTCGCGGTCAGTGCCGGTATCCCAGGGATTATAGTCGATGAAGACCTTTACGCCGCGTGAGTGGAATATCTCGGCCGCTTTCTTCAAACCTTCAAGTCCGCCCGGCATATCCCGATAGAAATCAAACTGATTGCGATGATCAAGACCGATGCGGGGATAGGCGTGCCAGAGAACAATGCCGTCGAAACCGCCGAATTGTTCCACAGCCCGGTCCAGAAACGACTCCACAACATACCGCCCGCTGCTGTGATCATAGAAGCTCTCGTCATACATCATCAGAAAACAGCAGCAAAAACAGCCCGGCACCCAGGCAAACTCATCCCGCCGGTAAAACAGGTCGTCGTATTTAAGGTCTTGCCTTGTGGACCTCCGCCAGTTGTGCAGCGCCTCTCGAAACTCAGGCCACCTGCCAGGTTCTGAAGGAGCCGGTATTATATTATCCGGTTTGACTTGATAAGCTGCCGGATTCGGGTTGGATGTTTGGTTGTCTTGAGCATGGATTGCCGTTAAATCAGGCAGTTTAATCCATGTTACAGCCGCGGCCGCTGCGGCAGAAGCCCGCAGAAAATCCCTTCTACGTTGTCTGTTCATAGGCTCGTCTTTCTCGCCAGGCAGCCTGTCTGATATTATACGGAATGTTTTGCTTTAATTTGGCTCAAAATGGAATACTGTAGAACCGATAATTAAAGTAAATACAACAATGACTCAGCTTGAACCGGGCGGCGGCAGATTTTTTGAAGCATCATCCAGAACAAGGACCCAGTCGAGCATCTCGCCTTTCTCGGGCGGCACAAACTCCCGCTCGCCGGTATTGGGGAACTCCCCGATGACGGTGGCTTGGCCGTTGCGGGGTTTGTACCACCATGCCTTGACCTTTTCGCCTTTGATCGCGTCCATGCGCACCTTAAAGGCCCGCCCGATGGGCGCATAGACCATCGCGTAGGCACCGCCGGCGTCACGGGTTCCCACGAAGCGGTACCGGCCCGCCCCCGGCACGCTGGTCGGGACGCGGTCCGTGACAATGATCGAGTCATCCGGCACGCGCGACAGGAACGGACGCGATTCGAGCAACCTACGGTCGTACTGCATCTGCCCTGCGCCGGGCTGGTCGATGGCCTCGAACCACGGCATGAGCGGATTGTTGATGGGGTTGCGGCCGGCCTGCCACATCTGCCAGACGGAGTGATGGCCGTAGGTGTGACCGAAGGCGCCGCTGAACAGGTCCCAATACAGCGGCCGGCGAACGTCGGATGAAATCGAGTGACCCATCTTCCTGGCGTCGAACGAAACGGGGTGGTCTTCGTAGAGCGGCTCGCCGTCCATCACCGGCTTAATCGGCGTGCGGTCGTAGTCCGCCCGAGTGCTGTCGTATCGGCCGGTAAACTCGGCCACGTGGCCGTTCTGGCGCATGTTGAAATCGAGCCAATCGTCGTTGTGGAACCATGTGGACGAGCCGTTGCCGCCCGGCGGATGCAGGGTCATCAGGTGCGCGCCGCCGTCTCCCCGGCGCAGACCACGGGCCATCGCGCGAATGATCTCCTCCTGGGTGTCATTGTCGATTGGCCGATCTCCGCCAAGAATCCAGATCAATGCCTTGTCCTTGTAGCGGCGGCCCAGCCATTCGCCATAGACTTCCGCGTTCTGGGGTGTGAAGAGCGGCTGGTCGCCCTTCACCTTGTCGTGCCAATAGCGGCCCCACGTCGGCAGGAAACCGACGTACAACCCCAGCGAGTTGGCCTTGCTCACGATATAATCCACATGATCCCAGTAATCGTTAGCAGGCCCATCCTGGGTCGCCGGCCGGGCGGGATCGAGGTCCACCAGCGGCAGGCGACCATAAGGATTCGGGTCCTTGTGGCCGTCGAACTCGGCAATGGCCACGGCCTGGATCACGGTGAAGCCTTTGGCCGCCCGGTTCTCCAGGTACTTGTCCGCTTCTTCGCGGTTGAGGCGATGGAACAGCTCCCACGCCGTGTCGCCTAAATAGAAGAAAGGCGTTCCATCCTGGTGGACAAGAAATCGCTTGTTCTCTGATACCCTGAGCGGGCCATGGCCAAAGTCAACGGATGGCGCGGGCCGCGGGCTCTCGGCGCCACCGGCGGATGCACCGGCCACGAGCAGGCCGAGCACGCACAGGAGAGAGCACAAGGTTTTCGGCATTCTTTGTCCCATCGTTGTTTCAAGCTCTGGTGCAAATGTCATTTTTCAACCCTGATATTGCGGACGTGAAACCGTTTCGTACGATTCTTCCCGGAACAGACGGCCGAGAGTTCGGCATGATTCTATGCCCGTGACGCCCGCCAATCAAGCGCAAACGCCGGCCTCGCCGCCTGCGATTTCCCAAAAAAGAGAGTAAAATGAAGACGCTGCCGTTGCTTCTCCCGAATAAGATGTGCTATACTACCGCTTCTTGGTGCTATTAGCGGGGCAATTTCAGGGTTCTGCCCCGGAGAGAGAGTTCTTCAGGAGATTAGCAGTATGGGTTTTAGTATCGAGGACACTCGAAAGAAACCGGCCCCAAAGGTCAAAGACCTGATCAAGGATGGGATTGCGGGCCTCGAAGAGGTCACCGATTGGCTCAGAACGATTCACGAGATTCGGTTCTTTGAGGAGAAGGTTTTTGACCTGTTGGGCCAGAACATCATCAAAGGCGCTTCGCACCTTTACGCCGGCCAGGAGGCCGTCGCCGTCGGCGCCATCGCGGCTATCGAGCGCGGCGACGTGATCGGCTCGACCCACCGCGGTCACGGCCACTGCGGCGCCATCGGCAACAAGTACGCCGACAGCGAGCAGGACCGGCAGAACCACTGGAACCAGATGATGGCCGAGCTGATGGGCAAAGAGACCGGCTACTGCAAGGGCCGAGGCGGCTCGATGCACATCGCCGACGTCACCAAATGCAATAATCTCGGCTCGACCGGCATCGTCGGCGGTAACCAGGCGCCGGCGGTCGGCGCGGCCCTGGCGGAGAAATATCAAAAGACCGGCAAAGTCGTGCTGTCGTTCTTCGGGGACGGCGCGTGCAACACCGGCAGCTTTCATGAAGCCATGAACATGGCCGCCACGCTGGCCGTGCCCCTGGTAGCCATCATCGAGAATAACCTTTACGGCATGAGCGTGCCGTTCTCCGGCAGCGAGGTCGAAGGTACGGTAAGAGCCAGTAATATCGTCGATATCGCCCAGAGGGCCGCTTCATACGATGTGCCCGGCGTGATCGTTGACGGCCAGGACGCGGTGGCCGTCTTTCTTGCCGTCCGCGCCGCCGTCCAAAGGGCAAGAAAAGACTGTCAGATGACGATGATCGAGACCAAAACCTATCGCTGGTACGGACACAGCAGAAGCGACCCTCGCGCCTATCGAACCAAGGCCGAGGAGAAGGCCTGGCACCAGCGCGACCCGATCACCATTTTAAGTGAGAAACTGCTCACCGAGCAACTCTGCACGCAGGCGCAGTTGGACGAAATAAAAGGCAATGCCTTTGCAACCATTGAAGCAGCGACGCAGTTCGGCCTGGACAGTCCCTGGCCAAACGCCGCCGATCTGGCCAAAGACGTGTACGTGAAGGAGACCTACCCCGCCGAGCTGATCGAAAAGGACAAAGCCACTTCAGCGAAGGTGATGGAAGCAACAGCCGCTTTTGAGGCTGCGATAGCTTCATCGACTGCTAAGACGAAAAAAGAAGCAACCGAACAAGCCAGAGGCCATATCAAGACCCGGTACGGCATGGACATTATGAACATGGCCCAGGCGGTTTCCGCCGCTCAGGCCGAGGAGCTGCGACGCGACCCGAACGTTATCGTGTTCGGTGAAGACGTCGGGCTTTACGGCGGAGCGTACCAGGCGACTCGCGGCCTGCTGGCCGAATTCGGAACCGGCCGAGTCATCGATACCGCGATATCCGAGGCGGCGATTGCAGGGGCCGCCGTCGGCGCCGCCCTTCGCGGGATGCGCCCGGTCGCCGAGATCATGTACGTTGACTTCCTGACGATTGCGATGGACCAGCTCGTTCACGTTGGCGCTTATAACCGCTATATGTTCGGCGGCAAAGCGAAGGTACCCATGGTGCTGCGGACCGAAGGCGGCGTCGGCCGGTGCATCGCCGCCCACCATTCCGAATCGCTCGAAGCCTGGCTGATGCACCCGCCGGGGCTGTACGTCGTCATGCCCTCGACGCCTTACGATGCAAAAGGGCTGCTCAAGGCCGCCATACGCAGCGATAACCCCGTCGTGTTTATCGAACACAAAGCAACCTACGGCCAATTAGGCCCCGTGCCGGCGGATGACTATATCATCCCGTTAGGCGTGGCGGACATCAAGAGGCCGGGCGAGGACGCCACCATCGTCAGCTACAGCAGAATGGCGATGTGGTCGTTAGAAGCCGCCAACGTTCTCGCCGAGCGGCACGGCATTAATGCCGAGCTCATCGACCTGCGAACGCTCAAGCCGATGGATATCGCTACGGTCGCTGAATCGGTCCGCAAGACCGGGCGGCTGATCACCGTCTGCGAGGGCTTCTGCACCTGCGGCGCGGGCAGAGAAATAACCGGCCGGCTTATGGAATACCAGTTCAGCGACGGCTCGCACGGATTCGATTATCTCGACGCGGCGCCGGTCAATCTGGCAGCCGCCGATGTCCCGCCGCCGATGAGCGAGCCGCTGGAGATAGCAAGCATCCCAAGCGTCGAGACCATCATCGAAGCGGTCAAGAAAATCGTCAATATTTAGCCGCCGGTTGACGCAATGCGAAACAAATGAGGATTGCATAAATGGCGAAAGAAGTGAGATTGCCTCAGCTTGGCCAGACGATGGAGGAAGGGACGGTCGTCAATTGCCTGGTCAAAATCGGCGACCAGGTCAGGAAAGGGGATGTAATCTTTGAGATAGAAACCGACAAGGCGACCTTGGAGATGGAGTCGCCGGCCGGCGGCTTCGTAAAGCACATTATTTGTAAAGTCGATGAGACACTCCGCGTTGGTGCCCCTCTACTGATTCTGGGCGACAAGGACGAAGACGTGCCGCAGAGCCTTGCCGATTCGCTCAGGGGCGGCGTCCCGGCTGCATCGGAAGCTGTATCCGCCGCACAGGCTGCTCCTGCCGCCGAATCAGTCGAGGTCGAACCTGGGCCGGCAAAGCCGGCAGGTAGAGTCATGGCGTCGCCAAGAGCAAAGAAACTGGCCGAGGAGCTTGGCGTGGTTCTGACGGCGGTGACCGGCACGGGCCCAGGCGGGAAAATCACAGAGCAGGACGTTCAAAAAGCGGCTGACACAAAGGCACCCAAACTCGCCGCCGCCCCGGCGGCGCCCACAACAGAGGCCAAACTCGGAAAAACAGTGCCGCTGAACCGGCTCCAGAAAATCACCGCCGAGCGAATGCTCAAATCAAAACGCGAGATCCCCTGCTTCTATCTGACCGTCAAGGCGGATGTCACCGGCCTGGTGCAACTGCGAACGAAACTAAACGCCGCCGGCGACGTGAAGCTCTCTTACAACGATTTCATCATGAAAGCGGTCGCAACGGGATTGGAGAAGTTCCCGATCATGACCGGCCAGTTGGACGGCGACGCGATCAAGCTGCCGGAAACAATCGGCATCGGCCTGGCGATATCCGTCCCGGACGGCCTGGTCGCACCGATTGTCAAGGACGTCAATAAAAAGGACGTCCGGCAAATTGCACGCGATAGTCAGGCCCTGGTCGAGCGGGCACGAGCCAACCGATTGGCCCCGACGGATTTGGAGGGCGGCTGCATCACCATCAGCAACCTCGGCGCGTTCGGGATAGACAACTTCATCCCGATTGTCGTGCCGGGCCAGTGCAGCATCTTAGGTATCGGCCGGATCGCCGACACCTGCGTGCCGGACAACGGAAACATCTTGGTCCGCAAGCTGATGAACATGACCCTCTCCGTGGACCACAAAGTCGCCAACGGCGCCTACGCCGCCCAGTTCCTCGACTTCGTCAGAAAATTGCTGGAAGATACTTCGACATTCGGTCTTGAACCCTAAGCGTTGAATTTCGAAGGACGTTGTGAAGGAGCATTCAAAATGGCTAAGAAGGTTGAGGCAAAGCGCTTGCCGCAGATAAGGAAGGCAACGCCGAAGGTCCCGGTGATAGGGGTTTTTGCGACCAGCGATCCGCGGATTGACCAGGCGAGCCGCACGCGATGTCAGAATATCGCTAAGATGGCTGCCGACACGATAAGCGGCTCAGTGGTTCTGCCGGACAAGACGCCGGTGCCGGTGGTTTATTCAACCGTGTTAGTTGACGGCGAGGCGCAGGCCGACATCGTCGCTCAGCAGTTTCGTAGTGCCGGTGTGGACATATTGGTTTGCGTGCCGGACACGTGGGCGTTTCCACAACTGACAGCCATTTCGCTACTGCAACAATTCCCGGCAAATACACCTCTCAATATCACGTGCGGCAACAGCGGCCCCAAGCCCGGCGTTGTTTATGCCCACGCGCTCAACGGCGCCATCAGCCAGTATGGGCGGCTGGCCGCCCTGAACGTCGGCACATGGCCCGATACCGGAACGAATCCAAAGATGACCGAGCAGACGGCGAAGAATCTTATCGACTGGTGCTATGCCGCCGTGACGGCTGTCGCCTTGAGAGGTCGCAGAGTTGTCATATTGGGCCACGACTCGATGGGGATGGAAACGGCTCTGGCGCATATCATTCCAACCAGAAACACCTTCGGCCTGGAAATCACGCGCCTGGACATGAAGCTCTTAGCCGACATGCTGAACAAAAAGGCATGCAACCAGAAAGAGCTCAAGACGCTGCGAGGCTGGATCGACAGACACATCGGCAAGCGCCTTGAGCTTCGCGATGAGGCCGACAGCGACCGATTCAACCAGTCGCTGGCGATGTACCTGATCGTGCGTGACCTGATGGCGGATTTGAATGCGGTCGGCGGCGGATTCATGAGCCAGTTGGAATGGGGCAGCGATACCAGAGGCATTCCGCTGCCGGTCGCCGACGTGATGGAGAGCCTGTTCAACTCGACCTTCGACCATGAGGGCCGAAAGGCCCCCCTGCCGTACGCGACCGAGGCCGACGTCCAGGGACTCTTGACGATGCTGGCTATGACGTACCTGTCCGGCGGAAACCCGCCTCTATTCATGGACTTCAGGAAAGTCTGGGAAGCGTGGGAAATCAAGGAATTAGCCGAGAAGATCGGCGTCAAGTCGCTGGATAAGAAAGCGGACTGGTACAACAAGGGCCTGGTGGACGGCGACAACTCCGGCAGCGCATCCTTTGATTGGGCCGCCCAGCCGCGAGCGGCCATAAAGACAATTATGGCCGGCATTTCACTGCCTTTGGCCGAGGAAGACTACTTCCCCGGCGGCGGCAACGCCGTCAGCTTCATGACGCCGGCGGGAATCGAAGGAATCGCCGCTCGAATGGCTTACAGCGGCGCCTCGGGATTATTCAGCATGTTCTGGGACGAGGCGCGTACGACCGAAGTGCCGGCAAGACTTGCCAAAGCGATGTGCGAATTGACGACCCCTATCTGGCCGCACACGTTTATCGTGCCGAAGTATGCAAGCATGGTCGAGTACAAGCAATATCCGCCGGCGAATCACTTCCATATAACGTGGGATTTGCCGGTGGCCCGGCTGCAGCACTGGATGGACTTGACGGGCGTCTTGAGCGTCACGCCCTGGGCGGCGCGGCCCAAGTTCATCGAAGGCGTGGACAGACCTCAACCGTTACTCCATCTGATAAGCGGCGGCGAAGATACCTGCAAACTGCTCAGAGCTGCTCGTACCTTGGGCACGAGTTAGCCGTCTGGCATATCAGTGAAGCTTGGCCGCGAGAGCTGGTATGAACGAAGTGACACGCATCCTGAACGCCATCGAACAGGGAGATGGCCGGGCCATAGACCAGCTTGTCCCCGCGCTCTATCAGGAGCTGCGTCAACTGGCCGCTCAGAAGCTGTCCAGGGAAAAGCCCGGTCAGACCCTCCAGGCGACCGCCCTCGTCCATGAAGCCTATCTGCGTCTTGCTGGGGAGGAAAGCCGCAACTGGAGGAGTCGCACGCATTTCTTTGCCGCCGCAGCCGAAGCGATGCGCCGCATCCTCATCGAGAACGCCCGCCGGAAGCATCGCCTCAAGCGGGGCGGGGTTCTGCAACGGGTGGACCTGGACGAGGCCGAGACTGCCAGCGGCCAATCTGCGGAAGAGCTGATCGCCGTGGACGAGGCCCTGACCAAGCTGGCCGCCGTCGATAAGACGAAAGCCGAACTGGTCAGGCTGCGCTATTTTGCCGGGCTGACCCTGGACCAGGCAGCCGAGGTCCTCGGAATCTCTCCAACCACAGCCAAACGGCACTGGACCTACGCCCGGGCCTGGCTGTATCGACAGATAGCTGCTGGCAATTAGCCTGGCTTGGTCTTTCTTCCTTCCTGCTGTCCTTTTTAGTGTTTTCCATCCCTTTAAAAAAATATCATGTTTTTTGTCAAAATCCTGGTCCAAATCAGACCCGGACGGCGCGTTACCTAATAGATGAAGAAAATGGAAAATGGAAAACCCGGAAAATTTTAAGGATTACAATCATGGACACCTGGACTGAGCTAATCTCCGAAACTATGGGGCCTGAGATGCTGAGGCTGGACTTGTCTTACCCTGATACAGGGAACTTGCTGCCTGTGGCTATTGTTTGTGGGATTTCGATACTGCTTGCTGGATTGTGGCTCCTGGCGGTATTGGAGTACACATGGCTCAAGTGTAGTTATCTCCCAAAATTCCGCAACGGGCGCAAAACGTGAGAATGATGCTGCGTGAAGAGCGGGATCAATGATACAATGTTCCACTACAAGGAGCACTTATATGGAAACCGAACACAAGAATCCAGAAGACATTTTTCACAAAGCAATCGAAATAGCAGATGCAGCAGAACGAGCCGCCTACTTGGCCGAAGCTTGCGGGAAAGATGAGAAGCTGTGGGCCGATGTTGAACAGTTGCTTAAGGCTCACGAGCAGGCGGGTGATTTTCTTGAAATGCCGGCCATGGGTCCAAACGCCACCTTGGACAATTCGCCTCTGACCGAAGGTCCGGGCACCATAATCGGGCGGTATAAACTGCTTCAATTGATCGGTGAGGGCGGCTTCGGTGTCGTATATATGGCCGAGCAGCAAGAGCCGGTTCACCGCAAGGTCGCATTGAAAATCATCAAGTTAGGCATGGACACCAGGCAAGTTATCACCCGCTTCGAGGCCGAAAGACAGGCACTGGCTATGATGGACCATCCCAGTATCGCTAAAGTTCTCGACGCAGGAGCAACCGAAACGGGCCGGCCATACTTTGTGATGGAGCTGGTTAAAGGAATACCTATTACCGAATACTGCGACAAAGACAATCTCGATACTCGACAACGACTGGCACTGTTTGCCGACGTCTGCAAAGCGGTTCAGCATGCCCATCAAAAAGGTATCATCCACAGGGATATTAAACCCTCGAATGTGATGGTTACACTTCGCGATGGCAAGCCGGTGCCAAAAGTCATCGATTTTGGCATCGCCAAGGCAACAAGCCATCGGCTTACGGAAAAGACGCTTTTCACCAAATACGCCCAGATGATTGGCACGCCCGAATATATGAGCCCCGAGCAGGCCGAGATGAGCGCCCTGGATATTGATACTCGCACGGATATTTACTCGCTGGGAGTCTTGTTATACGAGCTTCTTACGGGCGTCACACCTTTTGATGCAAAACAGCTTCGCGAGGCTGGATACGCCGAAATTCAGCGAATTATAAGAGAGACCGAACCTCTCAAGCCATCCACGAAGTTAAGCACGATGGGTGATGCTCTAAACGATGTTGCCAAACACCGGCAGACAAATCCCGATTCGCTCCCGAAGCTGGTGCGGGGTGATCTGGACTGGATTGTGATGAAGTCGCTGGAAAAGGACCGGACCCGCCGATACGAGACAGCCAATGAATTGGCAGCCGATATCAGCCGGCATCTCGGGGATGAGCCGGTTTTAGCCGGTCCACCGAGTGTAAGGTACCGAGTGAGGAAGTTCGTAAGACGCAAGCGAGCGCTGGTGATTGGGGTTGCGGCGGTGGTGGCCGTCCTTGTCGCTGGGGTCGCGGTCTCGACCATCTTCGCCATCGGCCAGGCCCGCGCCCGTGCCAGAGCGGAGTTTCACGCAGCGATGTTACACGGCACGATGGAATTGTTCCAGAATGGATTCTTCGTGAAAGGCGCCGACGCTACTGTCGGCGAGGTTGTCGAGACATTGGCAAAGAACCTGGAATTAGGGGAATCGATCTCACAGTCATCCGACCTATCGCTGAAGGATTATTATGGTGTGCCCTTGCCTCTAATGGCGGCGGCCACCCACTTGGCACTGGGGAATATGTATGTAGGTCTCGAGAAGTATGAGAAGGCCGAGCCGCACCTGGAACAGGCCTACCAGTTCTTTCACAAGCAGCTTGGCCAAAAGCATGAGGTCACACGGCACGCAATGAAAGACCTTGCCTTGCTGTATTTGAGGCAGGGCCGATACGACAAGGCCGAGCCGCTGTTGGCCAAGGCGCTGGAGACCTCCCGCCGGATAAAGGGCGACCATCACGATGAGATGCTGTGTTACTCCATGAACGAGCTCGCCAGCCGATACATCGAGCAGCGACAGTACAAAGAGGCCGAGCCGGTATTGGTCAAGGCGCTGGAGATCAGCCGGCGCGTACTGGGTGAGCAGCATGAGAACACGCTGTGGGCTGTGACCACCCTTGGCTGGCAATACTCCGAGCAGGGTCGGTACGAGGAGGCTGAGCCGCTATTGGTCAAGGCACTGGAGATCCAGCGCCGCGTGCTGGGCGAGGAGCATGAGAACACGCTGTCGTCCATGACGACCCTTGGCCGGCTATACTTCCTGCGGGGTCGGTACAAGGAGGCCGAGCCGCTATTGGTCAAAGCATTGGAGACCGCCCGGCGCGCGTTGGGCGAAGAGCATCCGATCACTCTTGACTCCATGCACCGCCTTGGCCCACTGTACATAGAACAGGGCCGGTACGGCGAGGCTCAGAATCTGTTGGCCAAGACGCTGGAGATCCAGCGCCGCGTCCTGGGTGAAGAGAACGCCTCTACGCTGTACTCCGCCGCCTTGATTGGTTGGCTGCGTTACAAGCAGGGACAGTTCGATGAGGCCGAGGCCCTGTTAGTCAAAACGGTGGAGACCCAACGCCGCGTCCTGGGTGAACAGGACACGCTCTTCTCAGCGAAGAGCCTCGGCTTCGTGTACTGTGAGCAGCGCCGATATGATAAGGCGGAGGCCCTGCTTGTCAAGGGGCTTGAAACCAGCCGACGCGTGCTGGGCGAGGAGGATCTGAACCCGCTGCACTTCATGACCGGCCTTGGCTTGGTCTACTTTGGGCAGGGGCGGTACGATAAGGCGGAGGCCCTGCTCGTAAAGGTGCTGGAGGTGACCCGGCGCAGGTTTGGCGGGCGGCATGGGCGTACATTGGAAACCATGAACGACCTCGCCGTGCTTTACAGAGAACAAGGCCGATACAAAGAAGCAGAAGATCTATTGAGCGAAGCCCTGAACAGCAGGCGCCGCGTTCTGGGCGATGAGCATCCGGACACGCTGACCTCAATGAGCGATCTGGCCTTACTATACCTGAAACAGGGTCGTTACGAGGAGGCCGAACCGCTCGGCATAAGCTGTCACCAGGGCAGGAGTGCCAAGTTCGGGCCGGAACACGCATTTACCGAAGATGCTATCCAGGTCCTCGTGAAGCTTTACGATGCCTGGGGCAAGCCAGAAAAAGCTAAACAGTGGCTGGCAAAACTGCCCCACAAGGAGGGGACAACAGAAAGATAACCGGCTGGTATTGAACGGCTGCGGGACTTATCGAGGGCAAGAAGCCGTGAGCAATGGGGGAACCGCCGATGGACGCAGATACAAGAAGACAGCGGCATCGAGTGAGGCAATCAGGGCATCGGGGTATCGGGTAGTGGGCGTCAGGTCATCAGGTATCAGTTATGAATCAGCCACGAATTGACACCAATTCACACGAACTGATTCTTCAGTGAAAGTGAAACGGTTTTTTGACACGGATTCACCCGATGAACGCTGCTCTGAAATAAGTATTACGAACAGCCACAAACTATTTATTCTCTGGGCCCTCTGTAATACTATCCATCAGAATGTTGTTTTTCGTGCGTCATTTTTATGCCGCCCGT
>CAYWZW010000057.1:0-34628 GCA_964462945.1 uncultured Pirellulales bacterium | reverse complement strand
GCGATTATAATATCGCCTGAAGGTCGTTCAAGTATTACTCAGACAGGCTCCTAGAGTTCTCAAACGCTCTGCATAATGCGTCACTCATATATCGCGATATGTTAGAAGCTGAAGATGACGACGAAGAGGTTGCGAGAATGCTAGAAGATGTCAACCAGTTAGGAGCGGAGGAAATCTATCCTTCTATATTGAAAATGTTTCGCTCGCGAACCGAAGCTACGTTTAAGCCATTCCTTAAATCGTTAATCGCCATGTATGTGCGCCACGTGGTTATTTGTGGTCGGTCCTCTACTGATCTCGCGCACTTTACATTCGATGTCCTGCAGAAGTTTCCGAGCGAACTACACTTTCATGATGCTATGATCGAGTTCCGGCGTTTTGCGCCTGTTGACACTGACTTTCAAAAAGAGTTTGAGGAGGTGACAATAACGCGACGCGAAACTGCGAGATATTTGCTTCGCAAGTTAGAAGAGGATTTGCGACCGACACACGAGATGGAGATTGCCTCTACAAAAAGAGTGCACGTGGAGCACATTTATCCACAGAATCCTTCGGTGAAATGGAGCAACCACGAAGAAATGATCAATCGATTGGGGAATCTGACTCTGGTGTTGAAAGAATTCAATTTGGGTGCTAGAAACTCGGCTTTCGATATCAAAAAGCAATATTACAAGCAATCAGACATTCACCTAAATCAGGAGCTACTTCGTTATGAAATATGGGACGCAGAGGCCATCCGTAAGAGACAAGCACAAATGAGTAAGCGAGGAGTTAGAATTTGGTCAATTCCTCCGAGTTCTTGATCATTTGCCCAGCTTCTTGCATCAGTAAGTATAGCCTGTTTGAGATCTTGCCGAGGGCGTAGAGCACAGAACACTAAGAATAAATGCAAGGCAAGAAAAAGAAACAAATGGGCTTTCCTTGTTGCAACGGCGAAAGGAATTTGGTATGAGAGGGCATTGATTGTAATATAAGGAGAAGAGATTTGAAGGATCGGCTTAAGGACTCCTCGGCTAAGCTGTTACGCTACATAGGGATAGACTGGCGGCACCAAGTCTCACCAGAGAAATCTGTGCCAGCAAAGACTCCGACCGCGGAAGCGGAACGATATCTCTCGCAAGATGAGGTGAATTCGATAATCAAAATTGCCTTAGGACCAGAGATACAATATCCCATCTGCAGGCATGTAGCTGCAACCCACGCGGTTGGTGTTGCTCTTGCATGTTTAGCGGCACGTACTATGATCGGTAATTTGACTTCTTTGAGGGATCAGTTCAATATCTGCTGGGGCGACCTATTAAGAGAAGCTGACTACACCGAGGAGAAAGTTAATGAGCATATACAATTACTGATGGAACTCAACTCCCTGTTCTTTTGCCTGACGGATGATCGTCCCTCGATATCTGGCTCGAGTAGAAATTTTCTGAGTGAGGTTTTCTGTAGGTTCTCAGAGGGCCGGGAACTTCTTTACCGAGTGATCAAAGACCTGCGAAAGTCTCTTGAACTTGATATCATCGGAGAAATGAGAGACGCTCTTCAAGTCATAAAACAGCATAAGATGAATGACCAGCGTGAGTATCTGCACCGGTTACTCAGAGATAAAGCAATTCGGTTAGGCGCAATGTGTCAACGCTTTGACACTGCCTTGGATCAGCTGGAAGCTATCGTTGCTGCCTGCAAGAAGGACTGGGGGCTTGATGTCGACCAACTATGGAACGACGGTTATTGCCTTCCATCGGCTTTGAAGGAAAGTGGTTCAACTAATCCGGAGGAGGTTTCCGCGTAGGTGATTTACGAAAACAGTGAAGCACTTTCTATGAACAGACCGATATATTGGAAAGTAAAAAGGAAAGGATAGAAATGGCTGTTTTGTTGCGCCATGCACAGGGTAGTGTGTCTGATTCTGGCCTCAGCAGGCTGCACAAACCCACAACAAGGAGGTTGATATGAGTCTTTTACTAAGCGTTACTGACTTAGAAAATAACACAGGGGTTTCTGAAGAAGAACGTGACCTGCACTGGGCGGCTTCCAACTGTCTCAAAAGTAAACATCTCCATTTGTATATCTGGCGTTTCCGGCCTGAACGACGGTACGTCAAAGAGGTAATTATCCCATTGCTTAAGGAATGTAGAAAAGGGGTGGTTTCGCTGCTGGATAAGAAAGCGTGGCCTCGGCAAGATAGGCAAATGCTTCAGATGTACGTGGAGAACATTCAACTACGGATAGAAAATTTAGAAAGAAATTACTTGAACGGTAAACCGTCGAACTTTGTAACCGATGAAGAGTTGCGAAAGGCTGTCGGTTCCAGAAGCTGAGCATCGCGGGGCGATTTGCGTCACGTAAAAGCAGGGGGGGAAACGCACTAATGGATGACAACATCGAAAATTCGCACTAAGAAAAATCCGGTCGTTCAGCGAATGGGGGAATTCCAGGGGCACCGTACTATTCTCCGCGGCCATGACACGCGGGACAGGCGTGGTTTCTTGCCGGGGGACTTTTGAAGAGGAAACGACAGGGTCAATCCGCCTCCCTAAGGGATGAATTCGCTCTATAGGGTTCCGGCGGACAAGTCCGTGAAATCCGTGTAATCTGTGGCTACAGATAGGATGGTGGGGCAAGCGGAATCAATTTATGATTTTCGATCCATTCGACCCTGCTCAGGACAGGTTTGCGATTTGCGATCTATTTCTCTCTAGCCTCTGTACTACAAAGGCGCAACATCTTGTTTTTTTGGCAAGCATTTTTGGTTGCGGCCGGGGGCTGCGCCGTGTCCTCTGTGGCCTCTGTGTCCTCGGTGGCAGGGATACGGTTTCTTCATTCCAACCTTTAATTCGCTAATCCTCTAATTCACTGCGGTGCCCGTGCTGATCCGTGTCTATGCAAACAAAACCGTGTCGGCGTATAAACGTCAGAGAATGAATTGATATAATTAGAGTGGTCCTGAGGATCCTGCATGGCTGCGGCAAGGCATGGCAAACCTGCCGGAAGATTGTTGAGCTTGAGACGAAATTGCGGTATTATGGGATTTGAGGCGTGCAGAAGTGTCTCAGTGGAGTGTGCTTCGGCCGGCCCGGCATTTGAAGGAAAGGAATCCAAATGAGCGAAAACGATAGAATCAAGGACGAACAAGTAAAGGATGTGAGTCGTGAGGTTGAAGACCTGTTGGACGGCATGAGCGATAGAATCAACGAGACGGTGGAAAGTATTGCGGAACTGGCCGATGATATAGAGCAGCTCAGCGGCCAGATCAATTCACTATTGAACGACATGAGAGCCATACAGAGCAAAATAGGACGGGAAAACAAGGATAAATTAGAGCCCCTGATGGATCAACTGGAAGGCGTATCCAAAGAGCTTGAGACCGCTTTGTGGACGATGAACTGTGCGACGGAAGGTTTGCCGGAAGACGTCGATCTCCTGGATGTTTTTGAGCAACAGAGCGACAGCCCCGATTAACAAGCAGGAGGGACTCAGACTGCGGAGCATTCCGCCCTCAGAGATTCATCGGGATGCCGCGGTCCCGGAGGTATTCCTTCATTTGCGTGATGGTGTAATTCTCGAAGTGGGTGATGGAGGCCATGAGGATCGCGTCCGCGCCGCCCTCCACGATGGCGTCGTAGAGATGTTCGAGCGTCCCGGCCCCGCCGGAGGCAATGACGGGGATATTGACGGCGTCGGTGACGGCCTTGTTAAGCTCGTTGTCGTAGCCGGCTTTTGTACCGTCGGCGTCCATGCTGGTCAGCAGGATTTCGCCGGCCCCTAATCGTTCGCCCTTGACGGCCCATTCGACCACGTCGATGTCGGTCGGTTCCGAGCCGGCCTTGACGCAGACCTGCCATCGACCGGGGCGGTCCTTCGACCGTCGGGCGTCAATGGCCAGGACGACGCACTGGTTGCCGAAGCGCTGGGCCGCCTCGGCGATCAGATTCGGGTTCGCCACGGCGGCGGTGTTTACCGAGACCTTCTCGGCGCCGCTTCGCAGAAGCGCGTCGATCTGCTCGACCGTCTGGATTCCGCCGCCCACCGTGAAGGGGATAAAGACATTCTCGGCCACCTTCCGGACCAGCTCGACAATCGTCTTGCGAGAGCGGATCGTGGCGGTAATATCCAGGAACACCAGCTCATCGGCGCCGGTGTCACTGTATCGGGTGCCAAGCTCAACCGGGTCGCCCGCATCCCGAAGGTTCAGGAAATTGACGCCCTTGACCACCCGGCCGTCTTTAACATCGAGACAGGGAATAATTCTTCGCGTCAGCATAAGTTCGTATTTCGCATATCGTCGTTCGCGTTCGAGCGATTTCTCTGTGCGCCTTCGTGCCTATGTGCCTATGTTTCTGTTTTTCCTGCAGATGTCGTAGAAATTTTGCAGGACCTTCAATCCGGCCGGGCCGCTTTTCTCAGGATGAAATTGCGTGCCGTATATGTTCGCCTTTTGCACCGCCGCCGTCAGCTCGAAGCCGTAGTCGGCGTAAGCGATTTTCGCCTCGGCGTCGGCGACCTCGGCACAAAACGAGTGGGCGAAATAGAAATGCTTTTCTTTTCCCAGCCCGGCGAACAAATCCATATCTTCGGGCAGCTCGACCAGGTTCCAGCCCATGTGCGGAATCACCCGGCCGGGCGGGATCGGAACCACGCTGCCGCGGAGCAATCCGAGGCCCTTGTGCCGGCCGTACTCGCTGCTCTCATCGAAGAGCATCTGGTAGCCGACGCAGATGCCCAGCAGCGGCTTGCCGGCCAGGGCTACTTCTTTGACCAGTCCTGCGAGCGAACCCAACGCGCTGACGGCATAGCCGAACGCCGCCACGCCGGGCAAAACGATGCCACGGGCCTGCTTGATGTCCTCCGGCTGGCAACTGAGCTTCGCCTCGCAGCCGATATGCTCGAAGGCGTTGCACACGCTCCTGACGTTCCCGACGTTATAATCGATAACCACAATCATAACCGACCATTGACTATTTACTATTGGCCATTTACTATTGAAAATAAGACAACAGTTCACCAACGAAAAGACCGAAAACAATAGTAAATAATAAATCGAAAGTAGTAAATAACAAATGTGCGGCATCGTGGCATATCTGGGGAAAAAGGCGGCCCAGCCGATCCTCATCGAGGGCCTCAAGCGGCTGGAATATCGCGGCTACGATTCGGCCGGCGTGGCGCTGCTGGGCGGCGGCACGCTGAAAATCAAAAAGACCGGCGGCCGAATCGCCGCCCTGGAAGCGATTCTGGACAAGCCCGACGCCGCCGAGACGTTCGGCATCGGCCACACCCGCTGGGCCACGCACGGCGAGCCGAACACCGTCAACGCCCATCCGCACCTGGACTACACCGGCAAAATCGCCGTCGTTCACAACGGCATCATCGAAAACTACGGCACGCTGAAAACATGGCTGCAAAATGAGGGCGCTTCGTTCGCCAGCGAGACCGACACTGAGGTCATCGCCGCCCTGATCGGCTACTTCTACGCCAAATGCCTCGAAGATGAAGGACACGCCCTGCACAACGGGCAGAACAAATTCGAATGGGCGGTGCAGCAGGCCCTTCGCGAGCTGCACGGCACGTTCGGCCTGGCCATCGTCTGTGCGGATTATCCCGATATGCTCATTGGCGCCAAGAAGGGAAGCTCCCTGATCCTGGGCCTGGGAGAAAATGAATACATCTTAGCCTCGGACCCCGCCGCAATCGTAGAGCATACGACCCAGGCGATATACTTTGACGACAACGAGATGGTGACTGTCAGCCCCGAAGGCTTTCACACCAAGACCATCGACAACATCACCGTCAGCAAGGAGCTTCAGCAGATCGAATTCTCCCTGGAGCAAATCGAATTAGGCGGCTTTGCGCACCACATGCTCAAAGAGATCTTCGAGCAGCCCAAGGCCCTGGCCACCTGTATGGGCGGCCGCATCGACCGCCAAAACCACCGCATCAAATTAGGCGGCATCGCCTCATACCTGCCTGAATTGACGCAGACCAAACGCCTCATCCTGACCGGCTGCGGCACGGCTTTTCACGCCGGCTTAGTGGGCGAATTTCTCTTCGAGCAGCTCGCACGCATCCCGGCGGAAACCGAATACGCCAGCGAGTTCCGATACCGCAACCCGATCATCGAGGACGGCACCGTCGTGATCGCCATCAGCCAGTCGGGCGAGACGCTCGATACGCTCGCGGCGGTCGAAGAAGCCAAGAAACGCGGGGCCACGGTGCTCGGCATCGTCAACGTCGTCGGCTCCTCGATCGCCCGGGCCACCGACGCGGGCATCTATCTGCACGCAGGGCCGGAAGTGGGCGTCGCCAGCACAAAGGCCTTCACGGCCCAGGTCGCGGTCCTCTCGATGCTGGCCATCGAATTGGGCAGAAGAAAACTCCTCGGCAGCGACGAGGCGGATAGATATATCGAGGAGCTGGCCCAAATACCGGACAAGATCAACACCATTCTGTCACAGTCCGAGCATATCGAAGAAATCGCGGCGGCAAATATCGACAAGGACAACTGGCTCTTCCTGGGCAGAGGCTTCAATTACCCCGTCGCCCTCGAAGGGGCCTTGAAGCTCAAGGAGATAAGCTACATTCACGCCGAGGGCCTGCCCGCTGCGGAGATGAAGCACGGCCCGATTGCTCTGATTGCCGACGGCATGCCGGCTGTTTTCATCGCGACCGCCGGGCCGCAATACGACAAGATTTTGGGCAATATCGCCGAAGTCCGCGCTCGCGGCGGCAAGATCATCGTCGTCGCCACCGAAGGCCACGAGAACATCGCCTCCGTCCTCGGCCGGACCGACCATTTGATCACGATTCCCGCAGCCCCGGAGCATTTACAGCCGATGTTAGCCGTCGTGCCGCTCCAATTATTAGCCTACCACGCCGCCGTCCTTCGCGGCCAAGACGTGGACAAACCCCGAAACCTCGCCAAAAGCGTCACCGTCGAGTAGGTCCAGGCGGCTCGTACCTCTCATAAATTCAAAATGGTAGCTCATTTGCTGAGGCGTTTTTGTTTCGAGAATTTGCATCCTTCGGCCCCGTTCAGGACAAGCTTCGAACCTTTGATGTTGTTTCGAGTTCAGGACCCCCGTTGTCACGCGGGCAAGCTTGCCCCGCGAAAGCAGGGGTTCTTCGGATTTCCTTATAGCCGCCAGGGGGCGCGGGCGGGGCGCCAGGTCATGCGGTTGGCCTCGGCGTCGCCGATGAACTGCTCGGCTTGCGGGTCCCATCTGAGGGGTCTATCGAGCAGCATGGCGATATTGCCTAAGTGACAGACCGTGCTCGATCGGTGTCCGATCTCGGCGGTGCAGATCGGGTCCTTGTGGCTTCGGACGCAGTCGAGGAAGTTTCGTTTGTGGTCCCGGCTCTCGTAAAGATGCTTCTCATCCGGCCCTATCACCGAGGTCAAGAGCGACTTCGGCTCGGCCTCCAGCTTGCCACGGTTGACATATATCCATCCTTCAGTGCCCTCGAAGCGAGTGCCGCCTCCGGATTTGAGGAACATCTTGACGCCATTGGCGTAGGTGTACTCGATCTCTGCTCTCAGCGCCGTGGTGAAGAGGCCGGTCTTGGGGAACTCACCCTTGCCGACAATCTCGACCGGCCCGGTATTGTCGGCCTGGTTGCCCCACTGGGCAATATCCAGATGGTGCGCTCCCCAGTTGGTCATTTGCCCGCCGGAATAGTCCAATATGAATCGGAACTGATAGTGGCATCGTTGGGTATGGTACGGCTCCCACGGGGCAGGTCCCAGCCACATATCATAATCGAAGCCATCCGGCACCGGCTCCGGCGTCCAGGTCGGCTCACATTCTCTGTTGTTTCCCGAAATTCCCACTCGCATCGTGTGCAGCTTGCCGATCCGGCCGTTGACGACCAGCTCGCAGGCCTTGTGAAACTCGGCCCCGGACCGCTGCTGAGAGCCCGTCTGAAAGACCCGGCCGTAACGCTTCACCTCGTCGGCCAACCTGCGGCCTTCGGCTATCGTCAACGTCAGCGGCTTCTCGCAAAAGACGTCCTTGCCCGCGCGCACAGCCGCCATCGAAATCGGCACGTGCCAGTGGTCGGGCGCGGCGACCGAGACGGCATCGATATCGCCGCGGGCCAGCACCTCGCGGAAATCGTTGTAGCAGGACTTCGGGTCCAGACCTGCCGTCTTGGCGGCGTTTTCTCTGTGGCCGGCATCGACGTCACACACGGCCACGACCTGACAGCCGGGTTGACCTTTGAATCCCTTCATATTGCTCGTGCCCTGACCGCCCACACCGATGCAGCCCATCGTGATACGGCTGCTCGGAGCATCGGCGCCGAAGGCCGACGAAGGGACAATCGCCGGCCACATGATGGCTGCCGAAGCGGCGACTGCCGCTGAGCCTCTGAGAAACTCTCGACGGGTCACTATCTGTGCCTTCCGCGTTGCTCTGTTTGTCATTGTTTTTCCTTAATCAAGCGATTTGATTCTCAGATTGCGGAACTCGACGCGGTCGCCGTGGCCGCAGAAGCCGATGTGGCCTTTGTCCTGTTTGAGGCCCGGATGGTCCTTGCCGTCCACCGTCTTTGGCGTGCTGGCCTTCTCGATGTCCGCGTCCACAATCGTTGTGCCGTTGAGCTTGATCGTAATCTGCTTGCCCTTGGCGGTGACCTCCTGGTCATTCCACTCGCCGACGGGCTTGAGGTGTCCGGTCTTGGCGGGAACCACGCCGTAAATGGACCCGTGATGCTGATAATCCTTGAGCCACCCTGTGTATCGCGGCGACGGGTCGTCCAGGATTTGAAGCTCCATCCCTTTGTACGCGGCATCGCCCGTCAGTGCCGTCCGAATCGCCAGCCCGTTGTTCGCGCCCGGTGTCAGGCAGAACTCGAACCGCATAATGAAATCGCCGTACTCATCCGCTGTGTAAAGATTGCCGCCGCCTTTCTTGGGGTCAACGACTATGGTCTCGTCCTGGACAATGTAGCCGTCTTTGTTGCCCGTCCAGCCTTCCAGGTCATTGCCGTTGAAAAGCAGCTTGAAACCATCCGCTTTTTCCTGCTCGGTCAGCTTGTTGGCCGCCTTTTCCCGCGGAATCTCGCGGATGAAAATGTTCCTGAACTGCAGCAGGCTACCGTGCGACTGAAGCTCGATCTGGCCCATCGGATAAATCGGCTTGTCCCGCTCCCAGTAGTTTTCCATAATCACGTTGTCCACCACTAACTCGCCATTGAGCATCACCGTAACCAGATCGCCGATCATGATAATGCGGAACGTGTTCCATTCGCCGACGGGCTTGTCCGCCATCTTCTTGGGTTTGCTCTCATTCTGCTTGTTGTTATACAACCCGCCGGAGCCGACCTGCGCGCCGACGTTCTTATTGGCGGTGTCCCATATCTGCACCTGGGGCGAGCCCCGCAGGTAGATTCCGCTGTCTCCGCCGGCCTCAATCTTCCAGTCCACGAGCATCTCGAAGTCGCCGTGGTCTTTGGCCGTGCACAGGCTGTGTCCCTTGCCGTCGAAGACCAGTGCGCCATCGATCACCTTCCAGTGCGCTGCCATATCCTCGTTCGCCTGCTTTTGCAGTTCCTTCCGTTCGTCCGGCCCCAGCGCGGCCCGCTTGGCCGGGTTGTCATACGGACTCTTCAAGAGTCCTTTCCAGCCGGTCAGATCCTTGCCGTTGAACAGCGAGACGAAACCTTTGGGCGGCTGATTCAGCTCGGCGGCGGCTGCTTCGGCGGCATACGCAAGGCCGAGCAGCATCAGGGCCGGCAAAGCAACGCTGAGCAGTACGGTTGAGTGGGACTTGAGGTTTTTCATGTCGTTTCTCCTTCAATTCAGACGGGATTTACAGGATGTACAGGATTATCCATATTGTTAATCCTGTTATCCTGTCCAAGACTCTTTAATCCTGAGACCAGCCAAAAGGGTGAAAGACGGGAATCGAACCCGCGACCCCCAGAACCACAATCTGGTGCTCTAACCAACTGAGCTACTTTCACCACAACACGCGCCCCCGCCAAAAACGTGAATTCTATCAGGCCCGCGCATCTATGTCAATGCCCGCCCTGGCCCATTTTCCGTGTTGCGTTTTCGGTCTTCCGTCACCTGCGGATAGCGCGATCAGCTCAGTCATGATGGAGCCTCCTTCCGGTCAGCGCGAGTGTTCCGCCGTCGGTGACGAGGGGCTCGGGGACGAAGGGAACGGCGAGGGCAGCGGGTCGATGGCCGTGGCGGCCTTTGTGACATCGTTGTTCCCGAACAGTCCGGCCTCGGTCACTCCGCGGTGCTTGAGGAAAATGGTTGTGCCCTCAGCCGCTTGCGAGTTGCGGATGACGACCCCTCGAACCGAATCAAGCGCGATCGCCGCGCGTCCGTCTTGTGAGCCGGGCTGCCGGCCGCGGAAACCGTCGATCACCACGCCGTTCGTCTGTTCAAATCTCAGGGCGTGCGTATAATACTCCGGCGCCTCGGCGTCCCATCGCACGTCGGTCTGATTCAGGGTCAGTCCGCTTGCCCCGTGGCAGAAAATCCCGGCCAGGTCCTGCCGGAAGATCCCCCACTTCAGGTCGAAGGCGGGCCGCAGGTCGATATTGCCGCCGTATGATGCACTGAGCGGACCTGTGCGGATGTGCAGGCGGACGTGATCGAAGGTCACATCCTCGATCCGGCCCGGCTCGTGGGCCCAGATCACGATGCCGCTTTCGCTCTCGGCCAGGATGTTCGTAAAAGTGACATTCCGGATCTTGCCCAGGGCCGTGGTCGATTGGTCGGCCGGGAGCACGGAGATGTGGATCGGTTCACCCTTGCCCCACCAGTGTCCAGTATGCAGCCGGGTCTGAATGACGATGTTGTTGAACAACACGTTCTCAATCGACCCCTCCTGGCGGACGAACAGACCCAACCCGCGGTTCGAGTCGCGGATCACCAGATTCTCGAAAACGCAGTTGCGCACGGTGTTCATGCCGTAGCCCAGGCGGACGCCGGCCGAACGCGAAGACAGCGTGCAATTGGTTACCGTGACGTCCTCGCAGACGCCGGGCTTGCGGCTGTTGACACTGGTTATGCAGATCGCGTCATCGCCGCAGAGAAGCTCGCAATTGGCGATGTGTACGTACCGGCAGGTCTCGCAGTGGATGCCGTCATTGTTCGGGATGAGAAGATTATTGAGCACCTTTGCGCCGTCGATATCCACGTACTGGCAGTCGGCGAAGTTGACCGTCCAGCAGGGGGCGTCGGTCAGCAGCACGTCCCGCATCATCACGTGGGTACAGTTGTAGAACGCAACGAGGCGGTTCGGCCGCGCGCGATAGGTCACCGGCCCGTCGGCGGCGCCGAGCCCCGGTGACATGAAGTCCTCGCCCTGGCGCGTGAAGCGACGTTCGAAGTCGCCGGCGGCGGTTCGCGGCTGATCGAGCTGCATGAACGTGACGCCTCGTCCGTCAATGGTGCCGCGCCCGCAGATCGTCACGTTCGCGGCGTTCTCGGCCCACACCAGAGGGCGCGTTCTCCCGCCGTCCGTCCGGTAGTCCGCGACGGCCTCGCTGCCCCGAAGGACGGCGCCCGCTTCAAGCTGGAGGGTGACGTTGCTTTGGAGCTGAATGGGACCGGTGCGATAGATACCCGCCGGGACAAAGATTGTGCCGCCGTTCTGCTTCACACAGCCGGCGACGGCCTTCTGGAAGGCGGCGGTGTTCAGCGTCGTTCCATCAGCGACCGCGCCCTGGTCCAGGATGTTGATGACTCCTGCGGCCGTCTGCCCCACGAGGAGCCCGATGCAGGCGATCCCAACGACCAGCCCACAGCCGACCGCGTGCTTGGTATGTTTCATGGTCTTGTCCCCTTATTACATGGTTGTCCTTAACTGCCTGCCCCGAGATTCGCGCCGGACAATTTCCAGTTTCGAATATGGTATCCTTCGACCCCGCTGCGGACAAGTCTTGTATCTCGCTTTCCACGGACACCGATTGGCACGGAGAAAGCTGGGTGACCAGGAAGGATGATCGGTCGATGAGCGGTCCCTATCTGCCTGCCTTCGATTCCTCTGGCTTGGTTATTCTGCCCGAGAACGTAACGATGCTCTGGGGCGTCATGCGGAAAGCGGCCTGGTTGTTATTGACCGCCACGTCGCCGGCGTCCTGCAGGTTCTCGGAGGCCGAGGTGCGATACGCCTTCAGCGAAGCGACGCCCTCAAGATTCCTGAAAGTTAGATTCAGCTCTTGGCCCTGTTCGGTGGGATTGATGGCCACGATGGTCAGCTCGGCGCTGCCCTCATGCAAAAAAGCGCCCACCTGGACGTCACCGAAACCGGGCTGCGCGTCGATACGCCGGGCGCCCGGCCGGATGAACTTGCTGTAGTGCATCGCCGTGTAGGTCTTCGGCGTGTACGTGCTCATCACCATGATGGCGTGGATGGATTCTCTGCCTTCGGTGATCTGCCAGGGGACGAAGGCCGAGCAGTTGCCGGCCACCAGCGCGTTGTGAAGGGCGTTACCGATACCTCTGTGAATGGGGGCTGGCCAGAGGTGGTCGCCGGTGCCGCCCTCGGTGATCCAGAAGGGCTTGCCGGTGTCCTCGATCAGGTCCCAGAGCTTACGGGACGACGTGGCCGACATTTCGGCCTTGACGCCGTCCTCGTAGCCGTGCGTGGCGAAGACGTCGAGCGATTCCAAAGCCTTGGGATTGTCCATGATGGCCTTCACATAAGAACCCGTGCCGCCTTCGTACAGGTGGCTGGTCATCGTTTCGGGCCCGAAGATTTTCACGTGGCCGTAGCCTTCGGCGTTCAGCATCTCGCGGAGCATAATCAGGATGGTGACGTAGTCCTTGCCGTCCCATACGCAGCTCTCGAAGGACTGGGTAAACTGCACCTCGTTGCCGGGGCTGACGGCGTAAAACGGCACGCCCTGCTTGTCGTGGACCTTCACGTATTCGGCCATCCATTTGCAGAAGTGCTTGAAATAGTTCGGATCGACGCGGTTGTTGATGTCGCCATAGCCTCCGGCCCGAATGGCGCCGGAGCGTTTATCTGTGATGGACTTGTTCAGCTTCATCCAGGCCGGTGGGCTCCAGACCGTGCTGATGATCTTGACGGCCGGATTGAGCTTGAGGATGCCCCGGCCAAAATCGACGAATATCCGGGGCCGGCCGCCGCTCGCCTCCATGTCGAAATCCTCGCTGCGGATTTGCGTCCAGTCTTCCGTCGGCCTCTCGAACGTCGGGCCCCACATATTCACCCGCAGCATGTTGCATCCGACGCCCTCGACATAGATTTTCTGGAAGTCCTCGGTGCGGTAGAGACTGCGGAATCGCTCCGTCCATGCAATCAGACATGTGCCGAAACCTTCGATGGTCTGAAACCGCTGCGCCCCGTCCACCGTAACGTCCACGGCAGAGGCGCACACGGCCGGAACGACAATACTTGAAACAAACAGAAGGGCAACTACCCCTATAAATCCGGTACGCATGATCATCTCCTTTCCAAAACGCGAAAAAACCTCAATAAATTGAGGGGCTGATTAAGGGATCTTCATTGTGGGAGTTGACGTAATCAATCCTGTTCTTCACGGCTTGTTCATCGAAACAACAACGCTTGTCGAGTCTTTTTGTCCACGTAATCATATTGATGCGGAGATCGCAGCGAATTAAAAGATTAGCGAATTAGAGATTGGAATTATGAAATCGCAGGGTGGCGGCTTGCCCCACCGACTTCGCTGTTCGATTAGCGGCTCTAATCTATCCTTGTTTTCCTGTTCTACTTTGCTCGGTCGTCTCTGAGATACTCCTGCACGCCTCAAATCCTATAATACTGCAATGTCATCTCAAACTCAACAATCTTCCGGCAGGTCGGAGAAAGAGACGCTAAATCGGCTGTATTAGGACTGAAAGTCAAGATATTATCCGACATGATCGTTCTATTTGGCCGGACCTTTGCCGGCAAGCGGCGAAGCATCTTCTTCAGTGGGTATCCGGAAGATTGTCTCATCGGCCCTTTCGTGCGTGTGGATTCTCGTACCAGAATACGCCGAGGCCCTTGCTGCTCTCCTGCTCCTCGCACGCCAGCACGTCCAGGTCGCCGTCTCCGTCGAGGTCCAGCAGCTCCATGCGGTCATACTTGATTCCTTTGGGACCGCTGATGTCGTGCGCCTGCCAGTCGCCCTCGAACACTCCCTTCCTGCGGGACAGCCACATCACTCCAGCCTTTGGTCCCTTCGCGTTCTCGCAACTGAGCACGATGTCTTTGTTGCCGTCCACGTCGATGTCCCCCACGACGACCGCCTTGGCTGTCCCGGCTTGTTCGGGATAAGGGATTACGTACTCCTTCCAGAGCTGTCCCCGGGCATCGAGGCGTCGAAGTATGACGATCTGGCCGGCCTTCTCGGCGTTGACCGCCGCCAGAACGTCCTGCAAACCGTCTTCGTCGATGTCGGCCAGAGTCAGGAACATCACTTCCTTGTTCTGACAGCCGATGAAATGATTCGGCCAATTCTTTTTCTGGGCTTGCGCCTCCCCCGGATTCTCCAGCCACCGGCATCCCCGCATTTGGCCTTTGCGGTCCGAGGTCAGGATATCGAGGTCACCGTCACCATCCATGTCCGTGCTCTCAAGTGACATGACCCAGCCGGCTGAGCTGACGGCGTGCCATCGGTAGGCGCTGAGGTCACGGGCGTCTTCGGGCGCCTCGAACCAGCCGATTTGTGCATTCGGGGCCTTGGAGCCGGCGACCAGATCCACGCCGAACTGCTGATCCACCTGCATCGGGATGCAGAACATCCATCTTGTCATTTCCTCCGAGACCGGGATGACCTCTGAGCGCCATTTTGATTCCTGGAGATATTCATCCTCGCTCTTAGGCGCCCAGTGCACGAATACGCTCTGACTGCTGCCCTCACAGCACGAGACCACATCAACGGCCCCATCGTCATCCAGGTCCACGAACACGGCGTCCTCAACCGACGGCGTTTGCCCGGTTGTGACAAAGGGCCATTTGTCCTTTGCCTTCTGCGGTCCGGGATTCAGATAGACCTGGGTCAGTCCTCTTTCCTCCCAGCCGGTCGTGATATCCATGAATCCGTCGCGATTGACATCCGCCAGTTTTACGCCGTCCGCGCCGCGCGCTGAGTCGTCAATGATGTGACATTTCCACGGTGATTCCATTGTGACCATTTGCGGCATGGCCCGTCCACCGGCACAAAAGCAGACAACCAGAGTAAAGCCGATAGGCGCAGAAAAGAAACGCACCGACATGAACAATCCCTTCCGAACCTTTTGCGTTTGAGTCAGACGCTGCTTCCAACCTGCACGATTATCTGCGCAGCGGCACGGCGCCATGTTAGCCCATCGCCGCCGGGATTTCTACTGGGAAACAAGCCCTGTCCGGCGAAAGTCAGACTTTCTGGAATGTGAATGTGTGGGCGTCGGCGTTTATCTTTATTTTGTCTCCATCGGCAAACGTTTAGAAGCTATGGTCTGATTGGTTCAAGAAAGCCCCCGACAGATTTCATTGCCGGGGGCTTAGTTCCACTGCCACCCGTATCTGGAGCAAACTACTCACCTGTGTAGCTCAAAGGTTTGGGCGCAGCAGTCCCTGCTAGGTCACTTAGAACTTTGCGGAAAGCTGCATAGCCTTTGCGGAGTTCCTTTGGCACGGAATTGACTTCTGTTGCCTCTAAAAGTATCATTGGCAAAGGTTTTCCAATCGCAACTTCCAACCTGCCCAAGTCCCGCAAGGTGAAGCTACGCTGATTATGCAGAACTCGACTTATAAAGGATTCGCCTAAGCCCATCAGCCTTCCGATTTCTTTTAGCGTCATGTTCTGCTTTTGGAGGTATCTCACTACATCGTACGAGATAGCCGGATAAACTGCCCCTTTTTCTAATAATCTATTTGATTTGTTTTTTAATCGCTCCATAGGTAGATTCAACCATTGAAAGCTCACTTAAGAATTGTTTATTTTCAAAATCATTACGGGTTATTTTTTCCAGGCATGATCAACGATCTTGTCCCATAGAAATTTGGTTATAACCGAGCATTGATTAGATAACATACGCGAGATTTTTTCACACCCTTTTTTCTTCTTAAGGTGCTGAACGGCCCACATCATTGAAAGATAAGCTGATATCAAGTTTTTCCTGTCCTCAGTCAGTTCGCATTCTGCACAAAAAAGTCGAGACAGATACTTGGCTGCATCAAACGTGTCTCCCAAGAATTTATCTCTTTCCATGTGTTGGTACTCCTAACATCGTGTTTTCGTGTTGATCAGTATCATTTTCTTGCCCTTTCATGCATAGTGTAATTTTAGTTTCTGTATTCCCAACATGGGTATTTTGAGTACGTTATGGATCACATAGCTTTTCTCCTTAAACAGAGGTTATCGATCCAACATAGTCAACTACTTCTTAACTTGGCCCTATTCTATACCCAACTTGACTCTTTGTCAAGCTTATTTTTGAGAAATTTTGAGAATTTTATGCCGAGAACAGGTTTCTATACTTTCTCGAACGTGAACGTGTGGGCGTTGGCGTCGATTCGGATGGTGTCGCCGTCGGTGAATTGGCCGGCCAGGAGCTCCGCGGCGAGCGGGTTCTCCAGCCGCTGCTGAATCGTGCGCTTCAGAGGTCTGGCGCCAAACACGGGGTCGTGGCCCTCTTCCATAATCTGCTTGCGGGCGTTGTCGGTGAATTCGACCTGGATGTTCCGGCCGTTCAGACGTTCAGCCAGGCAGTCCAGTTGAATATCGACGATCTTTCGCAGATCATCTTTGCCGAGCATGCGGAAGACAATGACTTCGTCGATGCGGTTCAGGAACTCAGGCTTGAAGATCTGTTTGAGGGCATCTTTGACGTGCGCTTCGATTTCCCAATCGGCCCCGGATTCTTCCGTGAGCTGCTGAATCTGCTGGCTGGCGATGTTGCTGGTCATGATGATGACGGTATTTTTGAAATCGACGGTCCGGCCTTTTCCATCGGTCAGCCGGCCGTCGTCGAAGACTTGCAGCAGCACGTTGAAGACGTCCGGGTGGGCCTTTTCAATCTCATCCAGCAGGATCACCGAATACGGTTTTCGCCGGATCGCTTCGGTCAGGCGTCCGCCTTCTTCGTAGCCGACGTAGCCGGGCGGCGCGCCGATCAGCCGGGCGACCGAGTGCTGCTCCATGAACTCGCTCATATCGATCCGGACCATCGCGTGCGGGTCGTTGAACAGAAACTCCGTGAGCGCCTTGGAGAGCTCTGTTTTGCCCACGCCGGTCGGCCCCAGGAACAGGAATGTCCCTATCGGCCGATTCGGGTCCCCCAGGCCCGAGCGGTTTCTGCGAACGGCGTTGCAGAGCGCTGCGACCGCTTCGTTCTGCCCCACGACTCGCTGACGAATCGCGTCCTCCATTTTCATCAGGCGCTCCCGCTCGCCGCTCAGCAATTTGGCAATCGGAATTCCCGTCCACTTGGAGACGACTCCGGCGATGTGGTCCTCGGTGACTTCGTTGTGGATCATGCTCCTGTCGGATTTGGAAATCTGGGCCTCTTTTGCCTCCAGCTCTTTTTTCAGATTCGTTATGGTCTCGTATTTCAAACGGGCGGCGGTCTCCAGGTCGCCTTTACGCTGCGCCTCCTCGAAGCGGTTCTGAGCCTCTTCGATTTTCACTTTCAGAGCTTTTACCTGGTCGATCTCGCCCTTTTCACTTTCCCACTGCGCCGTCAGCTTCTTGTCCTGCTTTTGCAGCTCGGCCAGTTGCTTTTCGGCATGTTGCAGCCGTTCCTTGCTTGCACTGTCGCTTTCCTTTTTCAGCGCCTCACGTTCGATTTGAAGCTGGACGATTTTTCGGCGAATGCCGTCCAGTTCCGCGGGCAGCGAGTCGTTCTCGATACGAAGCTTCGAGGCCGACTCGTCGATCAAATCGATGGCCTTGTCCGGCAGCCACCGGTCCGTGATGTAGCGATTGGACAGGGTCGCCGCGGCGACAAGGGCCGCGTCCGTGATGCGGACGCCGTGGTGGGTGTCGTACCGGCCCTTTAGCCCTCGAAGGATGGCGATGGTTTCCTCGACGCTCGGAGGGGCGATCAGAATCGGCTGGAAGCGCCTTTCGAGCGCTGCATCTTTCTCCACGTACTTTCGATACTCATCTATCGTGGTCGCGCCGATGCAGCGCAGCTCGCCCCGCGCCAGCGACGGCTTCAAGAGATTGCCCGCATCGACGGCGCCTTCAGCTTTGCCGGCGCCGACGACGGTGTGCAGCTCGTCGATAAAGAGTATGATCTGGCCTTCGGCGGCGATGACCTCCTTGAGCACGGCTTTGAGCCGGTCCTCGAATTCACCCCTGAACTTTGTGCCGGCGATCAAGGCCCCCATATCCAGGGCAATGATCGTTTTGTTCTTCAGGCCCACGGGGACATCACCCGCAACGATCCGCTGAGCAAGGCCTTCGACGATGGCGGTCTTGCCGACGCCGGGCTCGCCGATGAGCACCGGGTTGTTCTTCGTCCGGCGGTTGAGAACCTGCATACATCGCCGAATTTCTTCGTCTCTGCCGATCACCGGGTCGAGCTTTCCCTTGCGGGCCATCTCCAGAAGGTCAATCCCGTAGCGTTCCAGCACTTTGTACTTATCCTCCGGATTTTGGTCCGTTACCTTCTCCGGTCCGCGAATCTCTTTCAAGGCGCTCTCGATCTGTTCCGGCGTAATGGAGTTGAGCCGGAGAATTTCTTTCGCATCGCTCTGAACCGAGGCAAGCGCGATGAGCAGATGCTCCACGCTCAAGTATTCATCGCCCATCGCATCGGCCCGGTTTTGGGCGTCGAGAACGACCTGGCTGAGGGCCGGGTCCGGCATGAGCTGACCGTCGCTCTTGCCTTGCGGCAGCCGGCTCAGCTCGCTCTCGGTCATTTCTTTGATCCGTGAGACATTGGCGCCGATTTTCTTGAGAATCTCGACGGCAATGCCTTCGCTGTCTCTGCAAATAGCGCTGAGCAAATGCAGCGGCGACATAACCGTGTGCGATCTGGCCATCACGATTTGCTGGGCCGTCGCCAACGCCTCTTGAGCTTTCAATGTTAGTTTGTCAAATTTCATTGCCGACCTCTTGGTTCTGCGCAAACCTAAATCCAATTCTTGATAGTCTAACCTTCAAGAGGATGCAAATAACATGCCCGAACAGGGAAAAACTGTAATTGCTTTCCAGGTAAGTGGTTACGATTTTAAGAATCTTTTTTTTTGTGCCAATTTGGCAGTGCTGTGTCTGGAGTTGTGATGGGCAGCCGGAGCAATATGCTCCTGTGGAGCCGGCGCTGCGCGCGGCAGGGATGATAACGAGGGTGAATTGAGACTTGGCGCACGGCCGCCGACGGCAACGATTTGGCTGTGTGGTTTGCTCGTCACAGACCAATTGCAGCGGCGACCGGGACTGTGTTTGCCGGCCCCTTTACGTGCCCCGCTCGGCTGCGACCACGCGGTGGTGAGGGTGCGAGTTATTCGCCCCCAACCCAGCCCGTGCCCACATTGTAAATGAAATTGCCTCTCACCCGGGTGCTGATGTACACACAATCGCCCCGATCGCGGTTGATGGCGAAAACGGCTTCCACCTTGTTGCTTACCCTGACCTGAACGGCTCCTGATTGCGCCAGCCCGTCGCGCAGCTCGGGTCCGTATTCGAGGATTTGCTTGTCTGAGAAGCCCGCTCGCCGCATCACGCGGATAACATCGTCGGCGCTCAGGGCAAGCACGTTCTTGTTGTTCAGCGGGACGATCTGAATCCCTGTCGCATTCCGCGCACAACCGGTCGCGCCCAGACCCAGAAGCAGCAGCAGTATCAGCCCGGCTGCCGCGCCGCCGTGTCCTGACCCGTACCTGATTGGCTTTACAGCTCTTGTCTCCATCTTATTTTGGTCTCATCTGGTCTGACGCGATAGACTATCGCGAAGGCTTTGCCTGAAGTCTCCTTCCGCCGCCGGTGACGTCGGCATCGGCGCCCGCACGGACGACGGTTCGGGGAATTCGAACGTCTGCCGGCCCGTGGGCACAATGCGTGCCGTGATGAACACGGCGATCTCCCGGCTGGCATTATCTCTATTCGTATTCTTAAAGAGCGGCCCCAGCAGGGGCAGAGTGCTTAGACCCGGAGCGCGTTTATCTTTTCTACGAGTTCGGTTCTCCGTCAGGCCGGCCACCGCCACGGTCCCGCCGTCCTTGATGGTCACGTTGTTCTGGGCCGTTCGCCGCGTGACGACGGGAAGGTCACTGCCTCTGCCGCGCGGGATGCTGTCACTGACCTCGACGGCCACCTGGAGCGTAATGTCGTTATTGTCGCCGACGTGCGGCGTGATCGTCAACGTCGTGCCGGATTCGATTTTCTCGAACTCCGTACGCGTGAACATGAATTGCGTTTCCGGTCCTGTCAGCGCAAAGTTCTCTTCGGTCAAGACTCGGATTTGTGCCTGCTTGCCGTCCTGCGCCAGCACCTGAGGCTTGGCCATTATGGTCGCTTCGCCGTTCTCGGCCAGCAGGTTCAAAGCCATCTGCAGCGCGTTGGTGAATGTGTTGTCGGGTGAGTATCCCATCTGGACTCCCCACGGCCAGTTGCCGCCGTAATCGCGCTCCGGGTCCCCGGCGCCGTAATGGTCCCCGCCGTACAGGCCGGCCCGGATGGTGGGCCAGCTCCACTCGACGCCCAGGTTCAGCAAGTCACCTCGCTCCATTACGACAATGCGGGCATCCAGCAGGATCTGGGGAGGCATGCGGTCGATCTTTTTGAGGTCTTCAATGATTCGCTGCTTCAACATGGGCGGCGCGGTGACCACTACCGTGTAGGTGTCGGCTCCAACCGGACCCTGTTCGGCCTGAACGTAATTCCTGAAAGCCGATGATAGAAGCCCCACGGCCGCCTGGGCCGTGATGTAGTTCATGCTCAATCGCTCCGTTTCGCTCACGACCGAAAACTTGGTGTCCGTAATGCCTCCCGAGCAAACCAGATAGTAGTACGGCGTTTTCTTGACAACATAAGGCGTGCCGGCCAGGACTATTTGGAGCGCCGTATCCAGCGGTACTGCCTTGAGTTCGCAGGTGATCAGACCTGTGACGGTCTCATCCGGGATGATGGAAATGCCCGCCTGCTGTGCGATGGCCGGCAGCACGTCCATGATAATGTCATTATCGACAAAAGCATTGGTAATAAGCCTTTCTCCGGGTGCTGACGGTTGCGTTGGAGCTGCCGCTGTGGGTTGCCCAATCGCTGCCAACTGTTTTCGTATGTCCGCTATGGCTTGTTCTGTAGGTGTCAGAGGAGTCGCCGGCCCTGGTGCCGTGACATTTGGTTCGCTTGGAGGTGGCGCACCCGGCCCTCCCGGCACCGTCACAACGGGTTCCGTGGGGGGCAGTGCTGTGGTCGTTGTTGTTGGCCGAGTGGTGGCCGGCGGCGCCGCAGCCGGCGGCGGCGTAGGCCGCCTGACCGATTCGGGCTTACCGTCCACATAGTTCTCCGTGACGCTCGCGTAGGGCATGCTGGGCGGATTGAAATCGAACCCGTCTTTCGTCGGCGTAATTTCGCCGCTCCAGCCGAATGGCACCTGGACGCTAAACTTGCCCTTGGCATCGGTGACAGTGGAGCCTCCACCGTTGCTTGCCGCAATCGACACGCCGTCGATGGGCACGCCGCTAATGATTACCGAACCGGAAATCGTAAACATTCGCACGGTCCCGGTGAAGACCTGATTGGTCTGGTCCTTGGTAACGGCAGAAGAGTAGGGCCGGCTGGCCGGATTGAAAGTATATCCTTCCTTTGTCGGCGTGATCTTGCCTCGCCAGCCATAGTCCACTTCGAGTTTGTACTCACCGTTCGTGTCGGTTGTGCCGGGGGCGCCGTCGGGATCGGCTAATACATAGACCTCCGCGGCCGGCTGGCCCTTGTCCGAGGTGATCCGGCCGGAGATGGTCAGCTTCTGCAGCGTCGGCGTGTAGCTCTGATTCGTTTGAGGCGCCAAGACGTTGTCGTACGGCGTGCTGGGCGGGTCGAACTGGTAACCGTCTTTGGTCGGCGTCACCGTGCCGTCCCAGCCGTGGTCAACGGTCGCGGTGTACGTGCCGTCCGGACCGGTCACGACGGCTTTGCCCGGAAAACCTTTCATCGTAACGCCGGGCACGCCGGCAGAACCGGAAATGGCGAAGGTCAGCCGTGCCGCCGTGTAGTTCTCATTTGTCGTGTCCTTGGTGACGGCCGGATACGTCTTGCTGGGCAGCGTGAAGGTGTACCCTTCTTTCATGGGTGTCACTGTGCCGCTCCAGTTGTAATCGACCGTGACGCTGTAGCTGCCGTCCTTTGCGGTGATGGGATTTCCCGGCAGGCCGTTCATTTCCACGCCCTCCAATCGGGTCGTGCCCGAAATGGTCAGCTTAATCACCGTCGCACTGTAATTTTCGTCCGTCCGGTCGCTGTTGACTTTCGTGTAGATCTTGCTGGCCGGTGTGAAGTTGTATCCTCCCTTGGTCGGTTCGACCGTGGCGCTGAACCCGTAGTTGACGGTGGCGCTATAGAAGCCGTTCAAGTCGGTGACGGGATTTCCCGGCAGGCCCTTCATTTGCACGCCGTCCATGCCGGCCGTACCGGAGATGACGTATGTCAACGCGGTCGCCGTGTAATCCTGGTTCGACTGAGTTTGGATAATATTGGGATAATCCGTGTAAGCCGGACTGAACTCGTAACCGTCTTTTTTCGGCGTCACCGTGCCGCTCCAGCCGTACTTGACTTTGATGCTGTAGTTGCCGCCCGGTCCGGCCGCGGGATTTCCCGGCAGGCCGTCCAGGACAGCGCCCTCCACTCCGGCTGAACCGGCGATGAGCAGCATCATCGGCTCGCCCGTGTAGTCCTGGTTCACCTGGTTGCTTTTGACGGGAGGGTATCCTCTGTTAGAGGGTTTGAACTCGAAGCCTTCTTTGATCGGCGTCACCGTGGCTTGCCAGCCGTACTCGACGGTGACGCTGAACGTCCCGTCGCTGCCGGTGACGGGATTGCCCGGCAGGCCGTTCATTTCCACGCCCTCCATATTGACCTTGCCGGAAATGGTGTAGGTGATCGGTGTCGGGACGTAGTCCTCATTCGCCATATCGCCGGCTACTTTGGCGTAGGGCTTGTTCGGGGGTGTGAAGGTATATCCTTCCTTCTCCGGTGTCACGGTCCCCTTCCAGACGTAGTCCACCGTCGCGCTGTAATAACCGCTGGCGTCGGTGACGACAGGGGCGCCCGGCAGACCTTTCATGGTCACGCCGCTGACGCCTGCCGACCCGGAGATCGTGTATTTCTTCATTGTCCCCTCGAAGGCCTGGACGCTGATGTCCACAGCGCAGAACAGAACGACGGAGAGAACGATCGCACCGCCCGATAATATTTTGCCGATTTTTTTCCTCGCCATAAGTTAACGTCCCTTTCTGCTGCCATAAGCTGGCACACTTACGGCTCTCTTGCCTTGTATCGGCAATTGAGCCTCTTTCTTTAGCAAAAAATCTCTTTGCCGGTTCATTACCATTTGACCTCTACATTCTCTCCGAGTTCTATTTGCGTCCCTATGGTTCGAACGATTCTCTGCTCCCCTTCAATGGAGACCTGTATGAGTTTCTGGGTTCTTTCGAACTGGCCAGGAGCGTACTCGAGACGTCCTACGAGCAGATACGTGTCGGCCGGTATCACGGAAAAATCCATGACCCCGGAAAACTGCCTGGTTTCAAAGGGCAGCATGATACCCGGGTCGCCGCTGAGGAATATGCTTGCTCTGGGTATTCCCGTATCTCCCGCAGCTCCCGTGGTCATCACGACCGCGGCTTTGACCGTGATCGGGGTAAAGTGGATGGTCTTGAAATTGCCGAACTTGGCGGCGATAAGATAATTGGACTGCCCCAAATCCTGGATGTCCACCCTTAATCCCTGGGCTTCCGGTTGAGCCACAATATTGCTGTTTCGAACGCAGATCGGCGCGGTCGTGGTGCCGGCTCGCTGACCGTCGGGGTATGTGGCCCACAACGACAAGAGCGAATAATAACAGGGATACGTTGCCGCCGGGTCCGGCATCATTGCAATGATCTGCAAGTTTTGCCTGCCCCCTTCACCCTGGAGGGTGAACCTGTCGGGCACGATCTTGAGCCAGCCCGTGCAGTCCAGATCTTGTCCCCTCACCTCGTCGACCACGGTGTTCTTAAGGACGTCCGGCAGTGCCAGCGCCGCCTGGATGTTCACCGTCTCATTCGAGGCGTTAAAGACTTTTATGGTTCCGGTCCGCGTAGAGCCCGGCAAACCGTCTATCGTCATGTTGGTCGGATCCAGCTCAAGCGGCGCATCGGCGGCAACCCGGTTGAGCTTCGGGTCGCCGGCAAAATCGATCTCCCTCTCCACCCTCTTTGTAGGCCGGCCGTCCACGTAGAGCTGTCCGGCTACCTTGTATTTGCCGCTGGGCAGAGACTTTTGAATACCGGTTTTCAAATTCAGCTTGGCCCCGGGGATAATGCCGGTCTCCGGGAATTCCGTCGTTGTGATAACGCGCCAGTGCCCTCCCGCGAAAGACCAGATTCTCACCAGGGGTTTCAGCCGGGAGAAACTTTCGCCGTTGTTTTCTATCCTCATGGAGGCATAGGCTGATTCACTTGCCGGAACAAACTCCATCCCGACGTCTGTGGCTTGTACCTGCGGCCGCACGGGCCGGCCCTCTATCTCAACGACAATGGGAACGAGGAACCGCACGGTCACAACAACGTCCGTCATGCCCGGCCTGGGCCTGATTGAGGCGATGATCCCCGCGGTGTAGAATCCGCGGATACCGCGCGGAATCCTGAGAGTCAGCTCTAATGGAAGAACCTGCAGAGGATCGAGCGTCACACTGCTGTTCTCGATGCGTATCCAACTGCTGCACGAAGAGAGCTTCGATACATCGTATGGCGAGTTAGGGTCGTTCGGCTCAACAATGGCCCACTCCCCGTCTTGCGACTGGGTCAGCTCGACGACCGTTAAGTCTATGGTGTGTATCTCGTTGGGGTCGAAGTTTCGAATCCTGACAAGTGATTTGACTATCTTGCCCGGGGTGACCTGGAGCTCGAGCTTCATCGGCTCGACCGTGAACTGGCCAAACGCGGGCCCGGCGGACAGCAGAAGGGCCGCCCCCATCAACGCCATCCAAATCGCTCGGTACCTGTTCCGTCCCCCGTCTTCAATGCGCCCCCCAAGCCCGCCGGCGCAATCGTACGTTCTTGCGATATCGAGACAGGAATCCGTTCTATAGTTTTTGTTTCGCATTTGACGCCTCCCACTACTGAAAAGTCAATGTGACATATTTGAAAGAAAAGGCCGACTGATTCGAACTTCGGGAACCTCCCCGTGTGGTCAACCTCCTCAATTCTTGCCCTGCTGCTTCGGCTCTTACCTCTTCGGCAATTCAATGTCCTGACTTTTCGACAATTCCCCATAAATCATTGCTAAACACCGTTACCGGTAATCCTGATACCCTTCCGGGCAACTGGCTGCCCTCCCTTCCGACAAAGGCATCTATAACTCACTTATATCCTTCCTGGGATATTGCCAATTTTATCATTTTCAGTAACCTGTGTCAAGTCTAAAGTTCCCAAATTGCCCATTTTGATAAAGCAATGTGAATACTTTCGTCAGCAGCCGTCAGTCCGAAAAAATGCGTGAAAGGGGTGCTGTTGTGCACTCTGGGCGCCCCTGGTTTGTTTCCAAAGCGGCGCGCCGATTCACAGCCGTGCGAAACAGCTTTGTTTTTTGTCGCATCTGGCGCAGATTTTGTGCGATTTGTCCTTGATTGATCCGAACGGATCAAAGGAACAAAGGGCGCCTTTTTTTCAGAAGACTCATAGGCTTCGCGCGATTTGCCTCAATCTGCCTGAATGACCAAAAAAACGAAGGGAGGGATGAACCTGATTCATCCCTCCCTATCCACTTCAGTTGCTCTTCACTGCGTTACGAAGAGTGTGTGTACTACTACACGTTCGGCTTGGCAGTGATGCAAAGCGTACCGACCTCCACTTCATCGCCGGCAGCCTGCCTCCACAGTCTGGCCTTCCATGCCTTAACGCAGACTTCCACCTCTTTCCAGTCGCCGGCGGGGACCACGTTGTCGCCGACATAGTAGGCTTCCCACTCGTTGATGACGTCATCGCCTGGGATGTCTTTCTTGGTGAGCCTTGTGCCCAGCTTCACGTCGAAGTTGGCTCGGACTTTGAACTTCTCGCAGTCAAGATAGCACGGGAAGTCACCGCCGCCTTTGCCAATGTCGCCGCAGTCAACCTGCTCCAAGATGATCTTCTTGTCGGCGCACTTCTCGACCTCGACCCACATCCCAACAGCCATCTTTACGGGCATGCAGCAGACGTCCAGGGCCTTGTACTCGAAGGGCCAGCGAACTTCTGCCTTCCCGTCCACTTTGGTGTACGCGTGACCATCTTTGGCGAAGTGGAACTCTTCCAAAGCTGCTTGTGCCACAGTTGCCAGCAGAACGACTGCTGTCATCGCAATCAAAGTCTTTTTTATCATTTTCATTTCCCTCTCTTAACATTCGCTCCGAAATAAATGCCGTTAGCGGCCTGCGGAGCTAATCAAGGTTCTCTCACTCGGGCAAAACGCTTGCCCAAGTCACACAATCAACGGGCAAAAACTTCACTGACTCCGGCATTTGTGCCCTTACTGCCGGGCCGGGGCCTCATCAAGGGTCCACGATTTCAAATCTCCGACCTAACATCATCGATTTGCGACCGTTCTATCGCCTCAAGACCAGGCCCGCTTCTCTCGGCGACTCGCAAGCGTCTTGGCGCTCGCGACTTGTCAGTTCTTCACTACCCTCACACACCTCCTTTCTCCCGCGTCCTGTACCTAAGGAAGAGGGGTCTTCAGTTTGGATAAGAAACATCTATCCACAAATCCTGGGCATATATAATTGCAAATGATAGCAAAACTGAATCCCTTTCTTTTCTCCGTCGCCGGCTCGGACTAAACCGGCGGCGTTATTGTGAACGTAAATACTCCTGTGTATTCTCCCGCCGGCCCCAAAACCTTCGTGAGGACTTTTACATCCACCGCAATCTTCTGAGAACCCGTTGCCGGCTGAGATATGGCCACTGGCTTGTTCATGGCGACAAACCCTTTCGTTGCCGACGTTCTGACGAGAATGCTCTGCGGTTCTATCGAAGATCCATTTCGGTGCTTGAGCGCTGTTATGGATGCGTAGATGGGACCCAGCGTGCAGTTGGTGTCCACTTTCACCGTGAACGCAGCATCCACCTGATAGGGCCCTGCCGAAGGAGCAGTCCCAAGGTCGAGTTCGTCCGGCGTTGTGGATACGGTGAGGAATGGCTTGTCTGTGCTGGCCGGTTGCACGGCCGACGCTGTTGCGACCATTCCGAACGACGCCAATAATGCTAATGTCCAGGTTACCAATCTTCTCATCGTTTCCTCCCCCCAAAGCCATTTTTTCACAGAACAACTCTTTTCGCTACGCAATCCACGCGCAGCGAAACCTCTTGCTTTGTCAATCCATTGAATCTAAGGAGGTCCGTTCCCGATACTGCTCGGCATCTTCTCCCTTGATGCCGGTAATGCCAAGCACACTCAAGGCGCTTCGCATTTTCTGGCGGTTATTCCAGGTTTCGCCAGATCAAAAGTGGAGGTAGTGCACGGAGTGGATGTCGCGATTCCTTTTCATCATCTCCTCACCGTCACTCTCCTCATTTCCATCACAGCATAATTATAACGCTGTGAAAGCAAGGTTTTGCCGCTAATCTCACGCGCGCTACGTAGCAGCCTACCCTGCTCATTTCATTTACCAAGTTTACCAGTTTTATTTTCTTGTGTCAACAGGAAATTCTTTAAATTCACAAAATTTCCTTATCGCCTATTTTTACGACTATGTCTATTTTACCTATGTTTTCAAAAAATGTCAATCGCAAAACCTGAAGTTTCGACTCTGCATATCTTTTCTTTCTTCAGCAACCACCTGTATCCTACATCTCCATGCCCATGTTGTCAATAGTGAAATTACCGAAATTTTCTGTCTTATCTATTTTTCCGATTCTCAGAGGCTACTGTCTTCCAGATCGTGCCCGCATGCACGCGACCGGCATCTGGATTGATATCTCTCTTGATTTTCATAAAACCTTGCAAAACAAGGAGATAAAGTGTGATTGGCCCGGCGTGGGTCCAACTTCGACGGAGGGCTGAGCAGAAGTAATCTGTGGGCGCAAATAGTCGCTGATGGCGATAAGGCATTTCGCTGTGCCCAAGAGGCCTTGGATTTCTTCGGGCCAGACACAAGAAAGACGACCCCAAGTTGACTGGGACCGGTGATCTTGGACTCCTGAGCGGCTATTTGAAGTGCTTAGATGCGAGTGTCCGGGCAGCCTCCTCGACTGCTCTGCCGACTGGAATCGAGAGGCCGGGTTTTACCCTGTCGGTTGCCCCTGATACTTGACAGGCCATTATGATCACCTCTATACCGCACAGGTCCCGCAGCTCACGCAGAAGATTCGATGTCGGGATCTGGTGCATGGAGAAATCGTCGAGCTTGATCTTCGGCAGGGCATCGATGTCCAGCCAGAACAGCTCGCCCGGCCTGCGGCCGCAGTCCATCGCATCTATAATAACAATCTTTGCCGGCTTCCTATCCGACAGGATGGTGTCAAAGAGGATCTCTCGAACGCAGGTGCCAGCGTCGAGGACGCACACATCCGCAGGAATCGTGAAAGTCTCGCGGAGTCTTTGAGCCACCGCCGGCCCGAATCCGTCGTCTCCGATAAGTACGTTGCCGCATCCCAGGATCAGAATCAATTTATCGTACCACTCAGGTCCCACGGTGCCACAGCTTTCTTGGAAACCATCGACCGAACCGAGGGTCTGCTTACCTCAGTTCTTTTGGAATGAATATGCGAGCTATGCCGGCACTCTCAGACATCCGCATCAGCTTAGCCCAGAAGCTGAGCTACTTTTTGCCGTAAGACATCAAAATCGACGGGCTTTTCCAGAAAGTCGGTTACGGGCAGCCAGTCGCTGTCGATGTCCGTGGCTCCGAAGCCCAACGGGAACTTGGTGTTTATGGCGGTCAGCATCAAGATCGGAACGTCCTTGAGCTTTTCGCTTTTATGCCGCATGAAGCGAGCCAGTTCAAATCCGGCAGAGGCATCTTCAGGAAACATGACGTCCAGAACCACCAAATCCGGAGCTTTGCGCTCCATACCGCGTGCGGCGTCATCGGTATCAAGTTCAATCTGAACATCGTGCCCTTCCCGGCGCAGAACGGTTGCCGCAGTGCGGGCGAAGTCCTCGTCATCATCCACGATCAAGATGTAAGCCATTTTTTTCTCCTTCTTCAGGGTTCCCTGAGCCGTCATCCGGAGCAGGGAATCTAAGCTCAAACTTTGTGCCGGAGCCGAGGCGGCTTTCCACCCGGATACGAATCTTGTACATCTGGGCTACATGTTTGACAATGGCCAGACCCAGCCCGGAGGATTCCTTGTTGTGCTGTACGGCTTCTTTGGTGCGGTAGTGCTCCTCGAAGATACGAGGCAGCTTGCTTGCCGGAATGCCTATGCCATTATCCGCAATGGTGATAACGCAATCGGCGTTTGGGCCTCGGCGGCAGGAAATGTGGACCTTGCCGTTCTTATAGGAATATATGACGGCATTGGACAGCAGATTGACAAGCAACATTTTGAAGTGATCTTCAGCGCCCACCAAGGCGACGGGCCGGATGTCGGCTTTGAAAGTGACGCCCCGTTCCCGAGCCACGGCGTCAACCTGAGACATGCACCACAGCAGCAGGTCGGTCGAGACGATCCTCGTCCGGGGAAGGGACGCCTGACTGGTCGAGCTTAAGTTCGCCAACTGCAGCATCTCCTGAATCTCCGCGGTCAATCGACGACATCTCGACGAGATATGCTGGATCACCTGCAGCGCTTCGTCCGGAACATCACCGCAGTATCCCCGTTCGAGCAGTTGTGCGTTAGAATAGATTGCGGCGAAGGGGGCCTTGAGCTGGTGGGTCGTGGCCAGCATGTGCCGGGAGCGTTCCTCCTGAGCGGCCACGAGCCGGCGGTTGGTCTCGGCCAGCTCGAAGTCCCTCTGGCGCACCGCGGATGACAGGTGAGAGGCCAGATACCACACGACGATCCATATAGCGATGGTGAGAAAGAAGTTCAGAGCCAGCACGGCCAGCACCGGCGAAGTATCCTGGTCGAAGGGTGATTCGGCAAAAATGCTCATGGCCGGCAGCAGCTTCAAAATGTACTCGGCGCTAATGCACGCGGCAAACATGGCAATCGCCACTGTAGTTACGATCAGACTTTTTCTGCGGGGGAAGAATACGCAAGAAACGACGATGTGAAAAAGATAGGCGAACGCTATATTTGTCTTCAAGCTTCCGATGAAATAAACCACAGCCGTGAGTATCAGCAGATCGGCGATGATCTGACCCCAGAGATTGACCATCGTCATGGCCGCGGAGGTCCCGGCCCGGGCAAAGAGCAGAAAAACAAGATTGCTCACCGTCAGAACCGCCGCCGTTACGAAAGGCCACACGCCGGGAGCACGCAGTCCGAAGTAGCTTGTTAGTCCGGGAAAAAAACCCAGGATACCATAGCATACAAGGATTGCGATGACTAACCACCTGAGCTGACAGAACCATGACACGTTCTGCGCCAGCAGGGCTTCCGGCAGAGGTCTCTCCGAGGCTTTGGCGTCGGCATCGGCGGGCGGCTCCTGAGCCAGCGGCAGTTCATAAGTCGCTGCTTGAATACTCTCATCCGAAACCATTGGGCACAAGCTCTTCACACACTTTCCGGGACGGCCATCACCGTGCTCTATAGCATGGTTCCGCCGGTCTGTCAAGTTGACGCACACTTACCAATCGCAAAGCGGGCGATGTTTTTCCGGGTGAGTTGCACCAGGCCCTGTCAGCTCACCAGTTGGCCAAGGTGTCGATGACTTCTCCCCGGGCGTTTCGGATTTCGATCTTCACGGCGATGCTGCCGTCCAATTTGTGCGTCGCGCACGACAGGCACGGGTCGTATGCGCGTATGGCCATCTCAACCTTGTTGAGGGTCCCCTGGTCGTAATTGCCGTTCTTGATCAGGGTTTTGGCCGCCTGCTTGACGGACATGTTGATCGGGGCGTTGTTATGGGTCGTGCCCACAATCAGGTTGACATTGGTCACCAGCCCTTCTGCATCGGTTTCGTAGTCGTGGATCAACGTGCCCCTGGGCGCCTCGACGCACCCGATGCCCCTTGCCGCCCGCGGTGTGACCGGCACTCTGGTTTCGGTGCTTGTGATCTCAGGATCGTTCAGCAGCTCGACGGCCTTTTCCGCGTTATGAAGCAGCTCGATGAGCCTGGCCCAGTTGTACAGGAGTGTAAGCTGAACCGGTCGCCCGAATTTCTCACGGAATTCCTCAAGCTCCTTCTGCGCCAGCGGCGTGCTGATCCGGTCACAGACGTTCATGCGCGCCAGCGAGTTGGTCCGGTAGATTCCCGATGGGCTGTCGAGGTTCATGGAGAATTTGCCCCACTTTTTGGCGTAGGGGAACTTCAGGTACGTCCAGGGCTCGATATGTTCGCCGATGTAGTCGGTGTACTGGTCGTACTCAAATTCTTCGTATGAGCCGTCCGGCTTCATCAAACGCGCCTTGCCATTGTAGAGATCGAGGGTCCCGTCGTCGGTGACCGTGCCGAGGAATCCCGTCTTGATGACGCCCACCGTCTTGACGGTTTCCAGGTACTTGGGGAAGATGTTTTTCTTGGCGAAGGCCATCGCAAACTTGGCGAATTCCAGCACCTCGTTCGCCATGGGAACAAGCTGCTGGCGTTCGGTCTCGGTCAGAGGCTTGCTGAATCCGCCGGGGACCGCCGTCACGGGGTGAATGCTCTTTCCCGAAATGATGTTGAGCATCTGGGAGCCGAGATGCCGGCTGCGGACCACCTGTCTGCCTATTTCGGGGTTCGCCTGGGCGATGCCGATGACGTTCCTGACGGAATAGTCGCTGTCCGGGCCCATCACGTAATCTGGACCGGACAGGAAGAAGAAATGCAGGATATGCTCCTCGGTGTATGCGACGGCGTTGCACAATTCGCGCAGTTTCCTGCCGGCACTGGGCGGGGTGACACCGAACACGGCGTCATTGGCCTTGGCCGAGGCCAGGTGGTGCGACCAGGGGCAGACGCCGCAGATGCTCGTGACGATGCGCGGAAGCTCCTCCACGGGTCTGCCGATGCAGAACTTCTCGAAGCCGCGAAGCTCTACCACGTTGACGAAGGTGTCTGCGACGTTGCCGTCGTCATCAAGGTTTATCGTGACCTTGGCGTGGCCCTCGATTCGGGTTACGGGATAAATTGTAATTGTCTTCATCAGTATGTCTCCTTGTTATTTGGGGCGTGCAGGCAGCGGCCTGAGCCGGTTTTGACCACCAATGTACCTGTTCAATAACGCACGTCTGTCCGGCACCTGTTTGGCGTCCAGCCCTATCGACGAAATCGCGCTCATCATGTCCACCAGGGGATTGGCGCCCTTTCGGATGGGGCCGAAGCACCCCCGGCACGGCATGTAGCCCTTGATACAGCGTGGGACGGTTGTGCCGTTGCCGCCTTCTTTATGGCCGCAGCCCGCCAGGGTGACCGGTCCCAGGCACAAATACCCTTGCTCCATATAGCACCGGGTGTTTTCCCAGGGCTGATTCTGCTTGAACTGGACCGAGTCCAGGGTCCTCTTGATTTGGCCGCCCGCCGCCTTCTTTTCGCGCTTAACCGGACACTCATCACAGACGCTTCGCTCCTCAAGCTTGAACGGCTTGCCTGCCAGCAGCGAGGTGAGGGCCTTGACCACAAGGTCGGGGTTTGTCGGACAGCCCGGAATGCTGACGTCCACCGGCACAACCTCATCCACGGCGTACACCCGATCCAGCAGAGGCGGGATGTCCGTGCTGGGCGTCGCGGCGGCATCGGTCGTCTTCGACTCTCTATAGACCTTTTGGTACAGCTCTTCAAGCGGGAACATATTCGCCATAGCGGGAATACCGCCATAGCACGCGCAAGACCCCAGAGCGACGAGGGTCTTGCACTTTTTCCTCATTTCCTGGGCAACGTGCTTCTCCTTCTCCGTCCGCACGCCGCCCGAGATGATTCCCACGTCCGCATCGGGGATCTCCATCTGGCTTTTTTCGCCTGTCTGGCCGAAGTACTTGTGGTCCATCAATACGGGCATGTGGACAAAGTTGAGCTGGGGGAGCAGGTCGAGAAGCGGCTCCCCGATGTCCAATATTGTGACCTCACATCCTCCACAGATGTTCAGCCATTCTTCTGCTACTTTAACTGCCACGGTACGGCCTCCTTTCTAAGAGATTCTAAACGAATTTTCGACTTTCGATTTATGATTTGCGATTGTTCTTCAATCGGCAATCGTCAATCATAAATCGCCAATGATTTTGCCGTCAGGCGCCGCCTTTTTTAGCAAGCTGCTGCTCAATCTTGTCCAGAAGAACCTTCGGCTCGACGCCTTTCTCGATGTAGTCGTCCACGGGCAGGAACTTCGAGTGGATCCGCTCGCCGGGGAAATCGAACCCGGTTTGTTCCCGCATGGAGGTCAGCATCAAGATGGGGATTTTGTCGAAGCGAGGGTCTTTCCTCATCTTTCTGGCAAAGATAAACCCCTCCGCCCCTTTTCCCATCATCACGTCGAGAATGATGGCGTCCGGCGCTTCATTCTCCATTTTGGTCCATCCTTCGTCCGAACTGTAGGCGGAAATCACGTTATACTGCCTGGCCTCGAGAATCACCTTTGTGACCTCCACGAAATCCGGATCATCGTCGATAATCAGTATGCTTGGAGCGCTCATGTCTTTCTCCCTTCTTGATTGCCGATTGCAAACAATCGAAAATCTGCTCATGCCTGGTCCACGACAACCTCTGTCACAACGCGCCGCGTGTAAAGGAGCACTTTTCCATCTTCGCTGCAGCATTGGACCTCGAAGCCTTTTTCACGGTACTGCTTTTCCATCTCGTCGGCTTTTTTCTCGTCGTCGTACGGCTGGCCATCCCACATAAATTTCTTGCCGTCGAAGAAACGTGCTCGTTCTGCCATGTCTTCAATCCTCATTGGCGATTGCCGATTGCAAACAATCGCAAATCGCAAATCGAAAATCTAAAATTCTTAGACCTTGTACGGGCTTGGACCTAACGCTCGAACCGTCTCGGTCATTTCCCTTGCCAATTCGGCGAACCGGGGGCCCTCGGAGGCCGAGATCCATTCCAGCCTGAACCGTTCAGGCTCCAGGCCGAAGTCCCCCAGCATCAGCTCGATCGCTTCTTTGCGGTTCTCGGCCTTGACGTTGCCCTCGAGGTAGTGACAGTCCCCGAGGTGGCAGCCGCATATCAGAACGCCGTCGGCGCCTTTGGTCAGCGCATCGATGACCAGGTTCGGATGGACCATCCCCGAACACATCACGCGGATAATCCGCAGGTTCGGAGGATACTGCTGCCGGGACACGCCGGCCAGGTCCGCCCCGGCGTAGGAGCACCAGTTGCAGCAGAACGTGACGATCGTCGGTTCATAATTTCCGTCTGACATACCGTGCTAACTCCTCTTTTAGTATCTGAACTTTTTCAAAATTGAAGTTAGGCATGCTTTTGGAAAGAAAAAATCTTCTCTTTCGATTTTT
>CAYWZW010000056.1:0-36424 GCA_964462945.1 uncultured Pirellulales bacterium | reverse complement strand
TTGGCTACTTTTCTCCAACAAATCACCTCGCAATTCTTGTGCCGAACAGGATTGGTACAAAATCCACCTTTTCTTTTTGTGGATTCCGGATGCCGGTCTTGCTGTATCTCGTATCAAAAGCAGAGTTGCCCAGGGCGGTCACGATGTTCCCGTCCAGGATGTGCTTCGCCGCTTCAATCGCTCTATTTGCAATTTCTTCAAGATGTATCAATCACTTGCGGATTCCTGGATGTTGTTTGACAATGCCGGGGCAATTCCAGTGTTGATAGCGGAGAAGAAACATGCTAAAATGAAGGTTATCGAGCGAAGCTTATACAACACTATTGTTAAAGGGGTCGGCGGTATATGAAAAAGCGGCTGTCTTTACATGACAAGGCTCTTTTGGCTATGAGGGAGGCCGTAAGAGAAGTCATCGAGCGGCACAAAAAAGAAAAACGGCCGCTCGCCGTCTGGGATCGCAAGGCGCAGAAGGTTACATTCATCTCGCCGGAGGCAGCCTTACGCAAATATAGCAAAGAGATAGGACCCAAGAATCAGGAAAAATAGGTATGGTGTACCTAATGGCACTAAGTTAAAGGAATTGTCGTCCAAAGAGCGCTTTGTTTATCAGCGAAACCACAGAGATTTCCAACCAAACGGTGCCCTTAGCCAGCCTCGAAGGCGGCTAAATATGCTTAACCTAGTGCCATTAAATGGTGTCCCCTGATTTCCGAATGAAATGAAACATTTTCAACTCGTGTTAAGCAGTCTTGACCGAAGAAAGACATAGCTGTATGTTATAGTTGACGAGAGCGACGTGGTGCGTAGGTTGAATGATGAATTATGAAAGCCATGCAGCAAGTGTCGATATTGTATGGTTGGTACGAAAGAGACGCAAAACCCACAAGGGAGTATTATGATCTAGAGAGAAAATTGTTCGCAGACAGGTACGTAGTTTGTTCCCGTTCGTATGAGTATTTTAAGACACGATTTCGGATGAGATATTTGTGCGGGAGTTGTTATGACCGTAAGAACCTTTGCGGGCTGCTTTTTATTGATGAATTAGTGAAGGATTTGCTTTACTACCTCCGCGTGATAGGCGTGAGCCAAGCATATACAGGGAAAGGGATTGCCCATAAATTGATCTGCGGAGCTTTGGATGAACTCCCAAGATATCATCAACTGGCGTTTGTAACCGAATCCAGCAAACTGCTCTTGATTCTTTCGAAGCACTATAATCCAGTTAATGATTTTTGCTCTGCAGATTTATCGACCGTTTTGGCTCAGTATAATAATAAGTTGGCTGAGAAATCGCCAAACCATTGGATCAGCGGTTACTACCAGTTGATAGATTCTACTTACGCTCCGGGCTTCTTTGGATTAGTGGAACGACCGAGGTCTAGTGGCGATGTTTGTCCGAAGAATTATCGGAAATGAATCAGTTCAACCATGGAGATCCTTTATTTGCCACGATTTCAATCATCCTCTGAAGGTAGTGCAATACTTCTTGTGAATTGCCTGACAGAAGTTTATCAGTTGGGTAAACACCTGAGAACACTTTTGACGAGCACTTCTTCGCTAGATCGGTCTCAGAAAGTCCCGTTGGGTCGATACTTTCTACAAGCCTAAGATAGTTGTACGACGCCCATTTTACTGCATATTTGCAGAATTTATTTAGGCTGTGTTGATTCATACTACGGTATTCCTCCGTCATTCTCATTTGCCCTAGATCCCATTTCCTTACTGCCAAAATACTCTTCTGTATTTGATTTTTCATGTCGTGCAGCCCTAATGGTTCGTCGAGAAAATGATTTGCTTGGATTTCTACGTATCCCGCATAACAGTCGAGGAGGTTTCGGCCCGTTGTCAGTTGAAGGTTGTGTCTTGCCCGAGTGCTTGCAATAAGGCGTGACGGTGGTAATGCTTTGTGGAATCCTATATCGTTTATGATAAGGTTAATTATGTATGAATTCTGTGCTGGTGGATTGTGGAGGTTATGAATTGGAGATATGTCAGAAACTACGCAAATCGACAACTTTCCTCCAATGCTATGGCTTCCTGCGACGCGTGCTGCAAGGTCGAAAACCTTTTCTATGTAGGCGAGTCCTTCGTTTTCCAAGAATAGTATCATATCTATATCCATCGAATTCTTTAGCAACTTACGATTCTTATTCTGGACAATATCAACGAATGAGCCGACAATTCCTATATAGGCCGGCGGCGTGCCCTTAAGTAACTTGTTGAACGGCTTACAGGCGGATATTTCCTTTGCGATGGAATAGCAGACTGACAATAGATACGAAACCGGATTCTTGCCAAATAAGGCCTCTTTTATCTTTTCCAACTCAACTGGTGCTCCAGAAGGAAGATGTTCTAGATGTTTGTTGACAAGGTTAGCAGTTTCATTAGACAAGATAGATAATCCAATCACATTTTTTGAATGCGGTGGTCTGAAAATAGGTGGCTGTGAGTCGCTTTGCCTGTTTTGATAGGAAAACGTCAGTACCGTCTTGTTAGGAAACGCGGTGATGTTTGTAAATATGTCTGGGAGAAACTCAGAGTCCTTGTCGTGCCAGTAGTAGTTTTCGATAGGTATGTCTTGCCATCTTCCGGACGAAACCCTACTGTGGCATGCGAAATTTAGCTCAAAAGGGCTCGTGATGATGAAGTATCGTTTGACACTTGCTTTTATTCCTAGCGGTATATATTGAATGTAGTCGCGCTCTCCAGCGATACTGTCTGAACCAACAAAGGTTTGTTGGATATCTCCTCCAGCATGATTGCTGAAGCTATCTATTAAGCAATTCCTAACTTGCTCGTTGTCTTCCAGTGGTATTATACCTAAATTTCCCGAAATGCTGTCTCCCATCCGTGCATTAGTCAATTCATACTCCCAGGAGTTCGATGCTCTACTCCACCCAAAGAAACAAACGTCTATTTTATTATTCTTTGTAACATGGATGGTGTTGAAAGATGCTTGATCTTCATCGCAGGCAAATTTGGAAGCTCCAACTGCGGAACCGGCACCTAGAATAAGCGAACGCTTCAACTCACATTCTTCTCCATACCAACATATTCTCTTGAAATGGTGATGACCATGGAGAACGATGTCCACATCTGTCCGTGAGAGTACTCTCAAGAACTGCGCGGAGTTCACAAGAGTCATTGTAGCTTCAAGATATGCGCCTTGATTTATTTCTACTTCCGCTATCTTCAACGGATGATGGTGTAAACATGCCACTAATATATCACACTCCTTCCTTATATTACTCGCATCGCTTTCAAAGGTCGTGAGTTGGTCTGGGGAAATTATTCCCTGTGCAAGGTGTTTTGACGATTTGGCACTGTCTAATCCGATGAATCCAATCCTTATCCCATTGCTATCTATTATTTTAGCTCCCGACAAGATATTGTCTGAGAACTTGTTACTGATAATCTTGCTTTCTTTCGGCCACGGCAATATTCTTAAACCTTTCTCAAACCTATCATGATTTCCTAGGACTAGAAACAGAGAGTCTTTCTTATAGCTGAGGCTTTTTAACTTGCCAATTACTTCTTTAGCTCTCTCGATATATTGTTCGTTAGGAGAATCAACCAAATCGCCCGTTATGACAATCACATCAGGTTTTATTTTTTCTATAACAGGGAAGAAGAGTTCAAAGTTTCTTTCAAACTGTGGGAGTCCAACATGAAGATCAGAAAGATGGGCGATGACATACGAGTCACTTGGTCTTTCGTACCTGTTTACATTTAACGCCATGATTTCTTCCCTCGGGAAGGATTTTATGTCGTTCAATCGTCAAATTCGTGGGCACCTTATTTTTTTCTGCCTTGTTACTCAATTCGTTTTCGGTAGAGCCGGGTTTGAAGAGCGTTGTTCCAGGCGGTCCAGCTCGCGTCACTTGTTTCGCTGTCAATCGCAGCGGTCACCTGGTAGATCTTCGCGTCCAGGTCGTCGATGTAACAGACCATGAAGGCCTCGGCGGTGGCGGGCAGCTTGGGCGAGCCAAACTCGTACTGGCCATGGTGCGAAATGACTATGTGCGTCAAGGCATCCAAAAGCGCCGGATCGATTTCCGTGCCCCGTGCCCGCAGAGCATCAACTTTTTCATTTATCATCAGGACGCTCTTGACGATATGCCCGATGAGCTGGCCGGAATCGGTATAAGAGAAGGCCATGTCGTATGCAAGCTCTTCGGTCTTGCCCATATCATGAATGAATATGCCGGCCAGAACCAGGTCGGCCTGCACCTGCGGATAGTAGGGCAGGACGGCGACGGCCACCCGCAGCATATTATGGACGTGCTCGAGTAGCCCGCCGATACAGTCATGGTGTAGCTTCATCCCGCCGGGCGCGTTGCGGAATTTCTCCATCAACTCGGTATCGGCCAGGAACTCTTCGACGAGCGCCTTCAACTGGGAATTCTTGATTTGGCCAACCGTTTTCTTGACCTCCTCGAACATCTGCTTTTGATCTTTTACCGTTCGGGCGAGAAAATCGTCGATATTCACCCTGTCTTTATCGACGACACTGATGTTATTTATAATGATTTGCAAGTTATTCTGATAAAGCTCGCTGCGGCCCTGGATGCGGACAAAACCGGGCTTCGGCAGCGCCTTGTAAACCGCTTCGGTCGCCTGCCACATCCGCCCGTTGAGTTGTCCGCTTCGGTCCGACAGGAACATCGCTATGTATAAATCGCCTCGCGTCGTGCTTCGCAGGATAGGGTCTCGGACGACGTAAATATCGTCGATGGTCTGCCCGGCCTCGATCTGATTGATAAACTTGTGCGCCATTGGAATCTCCATTTACCGGTATTATTTATCGGGTAGATGATACGGTGCCGGAGGTCTTTATGCAAGCATGGCTGAAAAATGTGCCGGATTTGTTGGAACGATACGGGATTTAGTTGTCCGGCCAGGGTGAAATGACGGTTTGTCGTTCCTGCGAAAGCAGGAATCCAGAGTCGATGATGGTTGTGGATTCCGCATCAAGTGCGGAATGACAGTTTTCAAGACATGTCTGACAACCGCAAAGCTGCTGCCATGGTGTTTTTCCGTTGATAGTGATGCGCGCAGGCTATATCATCTCCGCCAGACGCCGTACGCCGAACGCAACGTGTTTTTGTCGATGGGAGGTACGCCATGATACGTCACAGGTCCTGCAAACGCGGCCGCAGGAGCACAAGAGCAATAGGACTCGGGCAGTCTCTGGCTTTTAGTTCTGTTATCCTGTGCATTTGGGCTTGCAACGGAATGCTGGCGGATGATTTTGTACCCTTTGTCATACCGGCAAGGCCGAACCCTGGTTCGCTGATTGCCGCCGCACCCGGCGAGCCGATCCGGCCCAGCTCCGAGCGGTTGGTTGTGCGTTCCGGCCATTTCTATCGCGGCCGAGAGCCTGTGCGCCTGTGGGGCGTCAATCTCTCATTTGGGGCGAATTTGCCCAAACATGAAGATGCGCCGCATATCGCCGCTCGTTTGGCGGCGGCCGGTGTCAATACGGTTCGATGCCACCACCTCGACACCGCCCAGTGGCCGCGCGGCATCTGGAACGCCCAGGACGGCAAGACCATCGCCCCCGAGGCGCTCGACCGGCTGGACTTTTTTATCGACCAGCTTGCCCGCCAGGGCATTTGCGTGAACATTAACCTGCACGTCGGCAGGGCGCACAGCCGGTATCTGGGGCTGCCTGAGACGAGTACCGATTACGATAAAATCGCCGGCATTTTCACGCCCGCGTTGATTGACGCTCAGAAGCAATACGCCCGCGGGCTGCTGACGCACACGAATCCCTTTCGCCGGGTCAGCTACGCCGCCGACCCGGCCGTAGCGATCGTCGAGATCACCAATGAGGACAGCTTCTTCATGTGGTCCGGCGAGCAGACGCTGCGAGGACTTCCGCCGTACTACGCGGATATTCTTCGCGCGAAGTTCAACGCCTGGCTTAAAGAGCGCTACGGCTCGAACGAAGAGTTGCGTGCGGCATGGGCCGAAGGCGTGCAGCCGCTCGGAGAGAATCTCCTGACCAACGGCGATTTGCGGGTGACGGGGCCTGCCGGCTCTGTCCCGCAGGGCTGGCGCCTGGAGCAGCATGAAGGCTGCCGGGCCTCATTGTCCCGGCGTCAATACCTCTCGAAGGATGCGCTGTTTATCGAGGTCCTGAAAGCCGACGATACGCAATGGCACCTGCAGTTGAACCAGGGTGAACTTTCGCTCAAGGCCGGGCAGTATTATACGGTGATTTTTGAGGCCGCCGGCGACCGGCCGAGATCGTTGGGCTGTAACGTCGGCCAGGCGCACAGTCCGTGGGGCAATCTCGGACTTTCCAGGCAGGTGGAGCTGACGGCCCAGTGGCAGACGTTCAGCTTCGGCTTTGTTTGTGGTGCGGATGACGATAATGCGCGTGTGAACTTTGCTTTCAGCGCAAGTGCCGATCCGGTGTATCTTGCGAACGTCCAGCTCCGTCCCGGCGGAAGAACCGGCTTAGCTGAAGGTGAAGACCTCGATGCCGGCAGCGTCGCACTTTTTGCCGACAACGAAAGCCCGAAGCGCATGAGCGACCGGATGCGTTTCCTGGCGGAGACGGAGAAGCAATACTTCGACGGGATGCGAGACTTCATCAGAAACGAGCTTGGCTGTAAGGCGCTTGTGACCGGCACGATTGTCTTCGGCCCGCTGGGATTGTACGCTCAAAGTGACATGGACTTCATCGACACCCATGCGTACTGGCAGCATCCTCGTTTTCCCGGCCGGCCATGGGATGCCGAAAACTGGCTTATCGACCAGAAGCCTATGACGGATGATCCCGACCAGGCCACCGTCTTTAATCTCGCTGCGTCGCGTCTGGCCGACAAGCCGTTCACGCTAAGCGAATACAATCACCCCGCCCCTCTCGATTCGCAGGCCGAGTGCATTCCGATGATTGCTTCCTTTGCCGCCGCCCAGGATTGGGACGCGGTTTGGCTTTACACCTATAGTCACAGCTCGGACGACTGGGATCGCGAGAACATGAACAGCTATTTCGATATCGACACGAATCCCGCCAAGTGGGGCTTTATGCGTGCCGGGGCCGCTATCTTCCGCGACGGCGGAATTCAGCCGTTGAGCGGCGTCTCGACAATTGCTCTGACCGGCTCGGAGGATATGTTAACGTCGCTGGCCAATCTGCATCTAAGGCATGATCGTGATATGTTCGATATCGTGGCCGAGCGTGCTCAGATTACCCTCTCCGACGTGCTCAAAACGCAAATCGTTTTGGCTCTTTCCGGTCAGAGTGACTTGAAAAGCCCCACTGGTTCGGGGCCTGTATTGGACTGGTTTGTAGAATATGACCGGGGATTCTACGCCGCGTGGGGCTCGGCCGCCTGGGCATTTGCCGGTCACGCAAACCGGTTCGAAGCGTCAACAAGCGGACGGATCTCCGTGACGTCGCCGCCGTTTGTCGCCATGACGGTCACGGCCCTGGACGGTGCCGCCGTAAATGAGAGCCGTAAGATCCTTGTAACCGCCTGCGGCCGGTGTGAGAATACCGGCATGATATTCTCGGCTGACCGTCGAACGGTCGGGCGCAATTGGGGTCAGGCACCGGTGCAGATAGAGGCAGTGGAAGCGGTACTGGCTCTGCCGGAAGGCCAATGGCAATACCAGGCGCTCGGTCCCGATGGGACGCCGAAGCGTGAGGCATCGACTGGCAACAGCGTGTTAAGGCTTTCACCGGAATACGGAACCATGTGGTATCTTGTGACACGGTAGGGCGGCAACGTATGTACAATGAAAGGCGGCTATGATGAAAATTTCGAGAATGTGTATCGTTGCTTTGATTATAGCGGCCGGCGGCAGATTGTTGGCCGCCGAGGACGATAAGTATGTGAACGCCGTGCAGACCTTTGCGGACAACGTCCTCAAGTACGGCAAAGACACGTACGGGCCGAAGCACACGCCGTTATTCATCGACGGCATAAATTTACGTACGCACGAGCCGGCGAAATGGAAGAAGGACGGCCAGGAATGGATTCTGTCCAACCTGGCGAGCCAGCAGAACCTTTTTCGCGTGTTGGACGGGCTGACCATTCTGACGAACGATCCGAATTATCGCCGGGCGGCGGTAGAGGCGACGCAGTACGCATTCGCCAATCTGCGAAGTCCCAACGGCCTGCTGCACTGGGGCGGACACGTGGCCTACGACGCCTTGGCCGACGACCTCTGCATGGAACAGTACCAGCATGAGCTGAAGTGCAATTATCCGTACTACGAGCTGATGTGGCAGGTGGATCCGCAAGCCACGAGGCAGTTTTTGGAAAAGTTCTGGTCGGCCCACATTCTGGACTGGTCGAATCTGGAGATGAACCGGCACGGCAATATGAAGAAGCAGTTCGGCAATCCGTGGGCGAACAAATACGAGGCCGAGCCGGTGTTCTTCTGGGGCACGGGGCTTTCGTTTATCAACACCGGCAGCGACATGTTCTACGCGGCCGCGATGTTGTCAAGACTCTCTGGCGAAGCGGAGCCGCTCACTTGGAGCAAACGGATGGCGAAGCGATACGTCGAGACCAGGAATCCCAAGACGGGGATCGGTGGGTATCAATTCAGTCAGAGCAAGACGGCCTCGTGCGCTCCCGGCATCCAGGGGGATCGCGCACAGTACCAGTACGGCGACGATTTCCCGGGACATTTCGTCGTCGAGGGTACTTTGTTTCCGTGCTATGGCGATACGCCCGAGGTCAGGCCTCGCATTTGTGAGTTTCTGTTAGGCGAAATGTTGGGCGGCGAGGGAAAAGAATTCACACAATGGGCGCTGGAAGAGCTGACCGCCTGGGGCAAAGCGGCCTATCGTGAAAAGGACAGCTCGTTTGTCCCCATGCTGACGGACGGAACCAGTATGGAAGGCTATGTGTGCAAGAAAGAAGGCTATTTCGGACCTGCCGGCCGGGTGCTGAAGGCGGGGCACGCCGGGCCGATGGACTTCTGGACGTACGCGCTGGCCTGGCGCATCACGGGCGACGCGTTTATGTGGGAGATGGCTCGCAATATTGCACGCGGCAACGCTTTTGGTGATATTGGAGCTTCGCCGAAGGATGAGCCGCAACTGAAGATGGATTCGGATTGTTCGGATTCCGCCGCTCTTCTGGGATTTCTTGAGCTCCATAAGAAGACAGGAAAGCCGGCTTACCTGAACATGGCAAGAAGGATTGGCGACAACATCCTGAGCACACGTTTCGGCGAGGGTTTCTTTGTGAGAACCAGAAAAGACATGTACGTCAAGTTTGATGCCGTCGAGCCGCTGGTGCTGCTGCATCTGGATTGTGCCGTCAAAGGCAGGTCGGGCGTCGTGCCGGTTGTCTGGCCGAGCACCTCGTATTTTCATTGTCCCTACGACGGCAAGGGCAGAACATACGACAATAGTGCGATATACAGCCAGAAGCTTCCGTGACGGAATGTTTCTATTATTGGAAGGATAGACTGATGAGCAAGAGAAAATTTTTATTCATAGCCCCGGCGATTGTTCTTAGTTGCTCGCTGGCGCATACCGTTCGCGTGACTGCCGCCGAACGGACGCAGCCGCTGGTTCTTTTCGATTTTGGCACGACCTTCAATATCGGCTCGGTGGCCGCGAGCGATGCGAAGGTTACGCGAGCGGAAGCAGGAGGACTGCGCGTCGAAACGGGGCGCGAGGGCAAGTGGCCCGGCATTACGCTCAAAGCGCCGGCGGGCAAATGGGACCTGTCGAAGTACGAATACGTCTGCGTCGATGTGAAGAACGTCGGCGATGGGCCGGTCACGGTGAGCTGCCGCGTCGATAATCCCGGCGCGGACGGCAATAAGAATTGCGTGACCGAGAGCATCACATTGGCCGGCCGCGAGGCAGGGACGCTGACGGTGCGGATTTTTCCTGTACCCTGGAAGATTTCCGAGCCGCTGGAATTGGTCGGCATGCGCGCGGCGCCGGTTCATTCCGGCAAGATTGACACGTCAAATGTCACCCAGATTCTTGTGTACGCCGGTAAGCCCGGTGCCGACCACGTATTCGAGATCGGAACTATCCGCGCCGGCGGCGGCGTGACAATCCTGGATGCGAAGACCTTTCTGCCCTTCATCGACGAGTTCGGCCAGTTCATCCACGTCGATTGGCCGGGCAAGACGCACTCACTTGATGAATTAGCCTCACACGGCCGGGCCGAGCAAGAGGACCTTGCCGCGCATTCGGGGCCGGCTGACCGCAATCAATACGGCGGCTGGACCGCCGGGCCGAAGCTCAAAGCGACGGGGTTCTTCCGCGTCGAGAAATATCAGGGCAAATGGTGGCTGATTGATCCGGAGGGCTGGCTGTTCTGGTCACACGGCGCCGATTGCGTTCGCCCCGAAAGCTCGACGCCCGTGAGTGACCGCGAGCGCTACTTCCGGGATCTGCCCGCATCCGAATCACCATTTGCCCAGTTTTACGGCACGGCTAACTGGGCGCCGCACGGATATTACCAGGACCATTCACCCTACAAGACTTACGATTTCAGTCAGGCTAATCTGCTTCGCAAGTACGGCCGGCAATGGTCCCAAGCCTTTGCCGGGATAACACACCGCAGGCTCAAGAGCTGGGGGATGAATACCATCGCCAACTGGTCGGATGCGAACATCTACCTGATGCGAAAGACGCCATACGTCTGCACGATAAGTTATAATGCGCGGACACTGGAAGGCTCTGAGGGCTATTGGGGTAAGTTCTACGACGTGTTCGATCCGAGTTTCCGCGAGACGCTGCGAGAGCGCTTAGCGTCGGAAAAGGGCAAGAGCATAGGCGACCCCTGGTGCATCGGCTACTTCGTCCATAACGAATTAGCGTGGGGCGATGAGGTTTCGCTGGCGATGGCTACGCTCATTTGCCCTGCCGAGCAGCCGGCCAAGAAGGTTTTCCTCGAAGACCTCAAGGCCAAATACGCGACGATAGATAAGCTCAACGCTGCCTGGGGGACGGATCATTCGAGCTGGGATGCTCTTCTGGAGAGCCGCCAAGCCCCCGACAAGAAGGAGGCATGGGCCGATCTGACCGCGTTCTATAGCAAAACGGCCGAGACTTACTTTCGGATTATCCGCGACGAGCTTAAAGCAGTCGCGCCGAATCAGCTTTATATGGGCTGCCGTTTTGCGTGGGTGAACGACCGTGCGGCGCTCGCTGCGGCCAAATTCTGCGATATTGTCGGTTACAACCGGTACAGCTACAGCGTCGCAGACCAGCGACTGCCGGATGAGATCGACAAGCCGATTATCATCGGTGAATTTCACTTCGGTGCGCTGGATCGCGGCATGTTCCACACAGGTCTTAAGGCCACGAAGGACCAGGACGACCGGGCCACAAAATACAAGGATTACGTGCAGGGCGCGCTGCGGAATCCGTATATCGTCGGGACGCACTGGTTTCAGTACAAGGACCAGGCCACAACCGGCCGGGGTGACGGCGAGAATTACCAGATCGGGTTCATTGACATCTGCGACAAGCCTTACCCTGAGATAGTCCGGGCCTGCCGCGAGGTAGGATACGACCTCTACGAATATCGGCTCCAGGCCAAGTGAGGCGTAAGCGTAGGGTGGGGCTTGCCCCACCATTGAGGCCTCCCGAAGGAGTCACCATGATGAATCGACGCGAGTATTTGAAGGCCGCAGCAGGTCTTGGGTTAGCGGCGGTGGCTGTGCCGGGCTGCGCCGGCATACCTCAACGGCTTTCGGGAAAACGGTCGCCCAATATTGTCCTGATCGTGTCTGATGATCAAGGCTACCGCGACCTGGGCTGCTACGGCAGCCCGGACATCAAGACGCCGAACCTCGACGGCCTGGCCGCCGGCGGCGTCCGGCTGACGAGCTTCTACGTGACCTGGCCGGCCTGCACGCCGTCGCGGGGCAGCCTGCTGACGGGCCGATACCCCCAGCGCAACGGCACATACGACATGTTCCGCAACGACCTGGTCGATCACGATTATCTCTATCCCAAAGACGAGTATGCGGTTTCGTGGGAGATGGTCGGCGGCATGGATACCCGCGAGGTGCTTATCCCTCGCGTGCTCAAGCAGGCCGGCTACGTCAGCGGCATCTTCGGCAAGTGGGACCTGGGGCAATTGCACCGTTTTCTGCCTCTTCAGCGGGGCTTCGACGAGTTTTACGGCTTTACCAACACCGGCATCGACTACTGGACGCATGAGCGCTACGGCGTGCCCTCGATGCGCCGCGGCAACGAGCCGACCACGCAGGACAAGGGAACGTACGCAACCGACCTGTTCCGGCGCGAGGCGATAAGGTTCGTCGAGAAACACAAGGATTGTCCCTTCTTCTGTTACGTGCCGTTCAACGCCCCGCATGGAGCTTCCAACCTCGAGCGTCCGCGTCCCGGGGTGCAGGCGCCGCTGGAATATATTCGTGCTGCCTACGGGGAGTATGACCCGAAAGACGCCGATTCCCGCAAAGCCAGGCGGAAGCGATACATGGCGGCCACAACGTATATGGACGAGGCAATAGGCCAAATCCTCGAAACGCTGACTAAGCACGGGCTTCAAGACAACACCATCGTCATCTTCTTATCGGACAACGGCGGCAGCGGGGGAGCGGATAATGCTCCGCTGAAGGGCGGCAAAGGTCAGATGTTCGAGGGCGGCCTGCGCGTGCCCTGCATCGTGCGCTGGCCGGGTGTCGTCCCGGCGGGATCGGTCTGTGATGAGTTCCTTAGCTCGATGGAGATATTCCCCACCCTTTGCAGCGCGGCCGCTGTACGGCCGCCCGCCGGGGTTGTGCTGGACGGCTTCGATGTGACGGCCGTCCTGGCTGGCAGGCAAAAATCGCCCCGGAAAGAAATGTGCTGGCAGCGCCAAGGGGACAAAGCCGCTCGGGCCGGAAACTACAAATGGATCGAATCATCCGGCGGATCGGGACTGTTCGACCTTTCGAGTGACATTGGCGAGCAGCACGATTTGTCCAAAGAAAAGCCTGATATGCTCGGCATGGTCAAGTCGCGTTTCAAAGCGTGGGAAAAACAAATGCACGAGGCCGAGCCTCGCGGGCCGTTTCGAGATTTCTGCTCCGGTTTGGTGTCACCTCTGTTCAGGTACACGATGGACGAAAGGAATATGGACGATGTACGATTCGTTTCTCGTGTCGGATCGGGTGCGGTCGGAATACGGGGGGAGGTTTCGTGCCGCTTGGCAAAAAACCTCAGGCACGTGTTTTGTCATGTCGAGCGGAGCGCAGCGCAGTCGAGACATCTGGCGGCGGATGGGTATGTCTATCCTTCGTGGCCAGATCTCTCCACTGCGGCCTTCGGCCTCCGGTCGAGATGACAAGCAGCGAGAATGAATCGCAATCCGCCACCGAATGCCGACTGCACCCGCCGGGTCCCTTGTGGCGTTCTTCATTTGACTTGGCAGTGGCATCTTTGTAGAATCTTCTATTACAAAGCTCGCCACCCACAAAAATGAGGTGAAGTATGTCGATAAAGTTGCAGTTTCTCGGCGCCGCTCAGAACGTCACGGGCTCGAGGCATCTCCTTCAGGCCAATGGCACGCGGCTTCTGGTCGATTGCGGGCTCTATCAGGAGCGGCAGTTTCAGGCCAGAAACTGGGAGCCGTTTACCGTGCCGCCCGGCAGTATCGACGCCGTTCTGTTAACTCACGCCCATCTGGATCATTGCGGCTTGCTGCCGAAGCTGGTCAAGGACGGATTTAAAGGCAAGATATACTGCACGGAGGCCACGGCGGAGATAGCCCGAATCATCCTGCTGGATTCGGCCAAGCTGCAGGAAGAAGACGCCGAGTTCAAACGCAAAAGACACCGGCGCGAAGGCCGCAAGGGTCCATACGAAGAGGTTGCTCTTTACACGACGGCCGACGCGGAGGCCTGTTTTCCGCACTTTGCCGCCGTGAAATATAAGCAGCCCGTGCAGCTTGGCGCCGGCGTCGAGGCGACATTCTGCGAGGCCGGTCACGTTCTCGGCTCCTCAATCATAAAGGTGAAGGTCAGTCAAAACGGCCAGGACAGGAGTGTCCTGTTCTCTGGAGACGTGGGCCGGCCGCACAGGCCCATCGTGCGGGACCCTTCGCTGGTCGAGCAAGCCGATTACGTCCTTGTGGAGTCCACATACGGCGACAGGGTGCATGAGGGACCTGAAGATGCAAAGAAGATGATTGCCGAGGTCATCAATTCGACTAAGCAGGCCGGCGGCAAGATTATCGTCCCCAGCTTCGCGCTGGAGCGCGCGCAGGAGCTTCTGTACTATATCAATGAATTACTGATCGAAAAAGCGATACCCCACTTTCCCGTTTATCTGGACAGCCCGATGGCCGCGAGCATTACCAAGGTTTTCAAGCGGCACCGCGAGTTGTACGACGAGCAGATGGCTGAGTTTCTGCGGCTCCATGGCTCGCCCTTCGAGTTTCCGGAGCTGAAGATAGTTGAGACAAGCGAGCAGTCCAAAGCCATCAACCATATCAAAGGCACGGTCATGGTCATCGCCGGCTCGGGAATGTGCACGGGCGGAAGAATAAAACACCATCTGGTTAATAACATCGCCAAACGCCAGAACACGATAATGTTCGTGGGCTATCAGGCGGTTGGCACACTCGGCAGACAGATCGTTGACGGCCAGAAACGAGTCCGAATACTCGGCCAGGAATATCCGGTGAAGGCCAGAGTGGCCCGGATAAACGGCTTTTCAGCCCACGCGGACAGAGAGGAGCTTCTTCAATGGCTCAACGGACTGAAGAAGCCGCCCAGAAAGCTGTTTGTCGTACACGGCGAATCCGAGAGTGCGCGCCATTTTGCCGACTACATAGGGCAGAAAATGGGCTGGGAAGTGGCTGTTCCGGCCTATCAGGACCAGATCACCCTTGATTAGCATCGCATATCGTGCCGCAAGCATGGATCTTTGCTCCTACCGCCTCAAGGCGTGTGTTTTCGGGTGCGATTCATGTTTGTAAGAACGGGAGCACCGGCGCTCTTGCCATGTCGAGCGCAGCGAAGCGGAGTCGAGACATCTGGCTGCGAACGCGGCGTGTCTGTCACGGGAGGTCAGATTTCTCCACTCCGGCCTTCGGCCTCCGGTCGAAATGACAAGCGGGGGGAATGAATCGCAATCCGCCACCGAATGCCGACCGCACCGCGTTTTGCCCCCAGCGGGATTTTTCTTGACGGCGGGAAGACCAATCTGGTATAAATAGGAGAAAGGAAAATCTGTGGATTTTTTCGGACGACGGGCAGAATTCGCACGGTTCGCAGGCAAATGAGCCTGACCAAGGGGGCTGCCAACATGGCAGAGCAATTCTCGGCCGGGATTCTTGCCGCGTACCGACGATTCTTCTACATTCTGATTGACAGGTCCTCTTGGACCTTTTGAGGAAAGGAGGTGGTATCACACCTGAAAGAGACTGTCTTGCAGCAAGGATAGAATGTAGTCAACGTAGAGATTAGTGCAGGTTGTTTTTCAACTTAACTTTCTTGATGGAGGATTACTATGTGCAGAAAAGTGATTTATCTAACTCTTTTTGTTTTCGTGTCAGGTCTGACTCTGACGGGTCCGGCCCGGGCTGACCTTGTCGCCTGGTGGAGGTTTGACGATGGCTCCGGGACCATCGCTGCTGATTCGAGTGGCACCGGCAACGATGGCGCCCTCCAGGGGGGCGCACAGTGGGTGGCAGGTCAGCTTGGTCAAGCCATCCAGTTCAACGGTTCCAATGCTCGCGTCGTGGCGGCGAATATTCCGCTCAATAGTCGAAGTTTCACTGTCGCGATGTGGGTCAATCCGGTGTTGTACACCGGCGAGCAAGTCGTCTTCTCCACGGGGCTGACAGGGGCAAATAACACGGACATGCATTTTCGTATCGGGGGAGTTGGAAGTGGAAATGTGCCCCCTGGCGGCGTTCGCATGGGATTCTACAATAATGACCTGGATACTGCCGGTGGGCTCATCCAGGAGAATAATTGGTACCACCTGACTTTCTGGTACGATTTTGCCAATCAAAACAGAAGAATATACATAGACGGAAAGCAGGCGGCTCAGGGGTCCGCGGCTCCTTATCTCGGTACATCAGGTAATACGGTTATTGGTGCATGGGGTAGTGGTCAGTGGTTCAGGGGCATCATTGACGATGTGCAGGTGTATAGCCACGCCCTGACGGATGCCGAGATTCAATCGGCCATGCGCGGTCTTGAGGGATATCCGTATGCCTCGAGCCCTAGCCCGGCTGATGGTGCGCTACACGCCGATACGTGGGTGACCCTGTCCTGGAGGCCGGGCGACTTTGCGGTTTCTCACGATGTGTACTTAGGCGAGAGTTCTGACGACGTGAACGCCGGCGCCGGAGGTACGTTCCGAGGCAATCAGACCAGCACGTATTTCGTGGCCGGCTTTCCTGGATTCCCTTATCCGGACGGCCTGGTTCCGGGCACAACCTACTATTGGCGAATCGACGAGGTCAACAGTGCGGACCCGAACAGTCCGTGGAAAGGGCCGGTCTGGAGCTTCACGGTTCCACCCAAGAAGGCATATAACCCGCGACCGGCCGACGGTTCAAAATTCATCGACGCGGCAGCCACTACTCTGAGCTGGACGGCGGGCTTCGGGGCGAAATTGCATACGGTGTACTTCGGCGACAATTTTGATACTGTGGCCAATGGCACCGGCCGCCCGCCGCAGGGCGTTGTAACTTACAACCCCGGGCCGCTCAAAGTCGAGACGACGTATTACTGGCGGGTGGATGAGTTCGACGGCGCCGCCACGCACAAAGGCGATGTCTGGAGCTTCGCGACCGCAAAGGTGGGCGGAGGAGTGCGGGGAGACTACTACAGAGGGATGGACTTCGGGACCTTCGTCCTGACCCGCACAGACCCCCAGATCAACTTCAACTGGGGCGATCCGGGCGGACCGGATCCGGCGGTCGGCAATGATCAGTTCTCGGCCCGATGGACGGGTGAGGTGGAGGCGGCATTTACCGAGACCTACACATTCTACACGAACAGCGACGATGGCGTGCGTCTGTGGATTGACGGCCAGCCGCTTGTCGACAACTGGACGGACCACGCGGCCACCGAGAACAGCGGCAAGATAGACCTAGTCGCCGGCAATACATACAGCCTCCTGATGGAGTTCTATGAGAATGGCGGCGGGGCGGTAGCAGAACTACGCTGGTCGAGTCCCCGCACGCCCAAGCAGCTTGTTCCACAGGCGGCCTTGTCGCCCCCTGTCAAGGCCAGCGGCCCGAGTCCGATCAACGGCGCGACCGGCACGTCGCTGACTCCCGTTCTAACGTGGGGTCCGGGCGATTTCGCCGCGTCGCATGAAGTCTATTTCGGCACCGTTGCGGACGCCGTCAGGAATGCCACCAAGGCCTCGCCGGAGTACAAGGGCAGCAAAGCGCTTGGCGATGAGAGCTACAGTCCGGGCAAACTCGCCTGGTACACGACGTATTATTGGCGTATTGATGAGGTCAACAACGTCAACGCCAACAGTCCGTGGGTCGGCAATCTCTGGAGCTTCACAACGGGTGATTTCCTGCTTGTGGATGATTTCGAGTCCTACAATGCCGGCGCTAATCAGATCTGGTACTCGTGGCACGATGGTCTTGGTTACGGTGCGCCCGGCAGCCCGCCGTACTTTGCCGGCAACGGCACCGGTGCGGCCGTGGGCGATGAGAACACGGTTTCCTTTACTGAGCAGACCATTGTTCACGGCGGCCGGCAGTCGATGCCGCTGTCTTACGACAACAACAAGCAGGGCTTCGCGAAGTATTCTGAAGCCGAGCTGACATTAACAGCCCCACGTGACTGGACCGAGGAAGGCGTTGGGGAGTTGTCGCTGTGGTTCAGAGGGCTTCCCGGCTCCGTCGGCAGCTTCACAGAAGCTCCGGCCGGCACATACACCATGACCGCCTCCGGCACGGACATCTGGGACGTCGGCACGGCAGGCAATTATCGCGACGAGTTTCACTTTGCCTACAAGACGCTCACCGGCGCCGGCTCGATTGTCGCAAGGGTCCAGAGCGTCCAGAACACCAACGGCTGGGCCAAAGCAGGCGTGATGATTCGTGAGACGCTGGATGGCGGCTCGAAGCACGCCTTTGCGTGCGTTACGCCCAGCAACGGCGTGGGCTCGCAGGGCCGCGACACGACGGGCGCCGCCAGCTTCAACACGAATCAGACCGGGGTCACCGCTCCGCGTTGGCTGAAGCTGGAGCGTGACGCAGCTGGCAACTTTACGGTTTCCCATTCGGCCAACGGCACCACATGGCAGCCGGTCACGGGTGCGACGCCGCGGAACATCCCGATGAGCTCGACGGTCTATGTCGGTTTGGCGGTAACGGCCCACGATGCTGCTCTGACCTGTCAGGCCGTTTTCACTAACGTTACGATTACCGGTACGGTCAGTCCGCAGTGGGCGCACCAGGATATCGGTATCGCCAGCAATGCGGCTGAGCCGTTGTATGTCGCCGTTTCCAACAGCGGGGGCCAGCCGGCCGTTGTGGTCAATGCCGATCCGAGCGCCGCACAGATCGCCACCTGGACGGAGTGGGTGATTCCGCTTCAGTCGTTTGCCGACAAGGGCATCAACCTGAAGAACGTGGACCGGATCGCCGTTGGTCTGGGCACCAGGGGCAATCAGACGGCCCCGGGCGGCTCAGGCAAGATGTACTTCGATGACATTCGCCTGTATCGGCCGAGAACGGCTCCCTAAAGCTGAACGCCGCTTCGGGATGCAATGGCATCAGGATTTGCACCAATTCGGGGCCTATATCTGCGGATATAGGCCCCGTTTGCTTTCGAGTATCGCCGTTGACCGGGGTAACGCCGACAGGATTGCCTATGGCATGGGCGAGTTTCTATCGCGCCTGCCTTCCGATCTGATTGTTGACGGGATTGAGCAGAAGAATGACTGTGCAGCGTTGCGTCAATCAGTCATAGCATCTGTAGCGTCAGCGGCTGTACTAAGGGCTGGCTGCGGTTGTTCCTGCTTGTCCGGCAGTTTTTTCCTGCGGGCCGAAAGGACACTGAGCACTATGCCGAACTCGAAGAGCAGATATAGCGGAATCGCAAGAGTGAACAGCGAAAAGAAGTCTCCTCCCGGCGTGGCGACGGCCGCTGCAATGACACTGCCTAACACAACGAATTTTCTTGACTTGCGCATTGATTGAATGGAGACCAGCCCGGTTTTGTTCAGAAAGAAAATGGCTATCGGCGTCTGAAACGCCAGGCCGAAGACCAGCATCATTGTGCTCACGAAGGATACATAACTCTTGAAGGTAAAATTGGATTCTACCTCAAGAACACGCCGGTTGAACATCACCAGAAACTTCAGGGTAGCCGGCGCTATCACAAGGATAAACAACAGTGCCCCCGCAATAAACAATCCCGTCGAGAAGGGTACCGCAAGATAGACGTATCGCCTCTCCCGCGGATACAGGCCCGCGGCAATAAACAGCCAGATCTGGTAGAAAATCCAGGGCGAAGATAGAACCACGCCGGCAATCAGGGATATCTTCATGTAGCTGAGAAAACCGTCCACGGGTTCTATGACCTGAAGGGGTTTTTCCTGTCCCATCGCCTGGTAATAAGGCACTTCGATGAACAATATGATCCACTTGCCGAAGAACAGGCACACAATCAGCGCCGCCGCCAGACCTAATATCGCCAGAATCAGCCGGGCGCGCAGCTCCTCAAGGTGGTCGCCCAGACTCATCGTGGTATCGTGGGGGTCCGGTATCCTTTTTTTTGGCTTGGCGGGTTTGGCCTTGGCATCCTTCTTTTCAGTTTCGCCCATCTTGGAAATTGATCGCTGATAATTGAGCCTGGAGTGTTTGCCAGCTTCAGTTGGAGCCCATGGTGTCATTGTCATTCAGACCCGTGGCGTCCTTGGCCTGCTTTGTGACGTCCTTCTCTATTTGCTTGACGTCGTCCACAACATCATCTTTCATTTCCTGTGCTTCGCGGATACCCTTTTTGAACTCAGTCAGACTCCTGCCCACGCTGCGGGCGATCTCAGGAAGGCGCCTGCCGAATATCAGAAGAGCGATAATGAGAATAATCAGCCATTCAGAGTGACCCGGAAGGTTAAGAAAACCCAGCAGATATTGAGCGTATTGAGCCATTTCATTCTCCTTTTTCTTCTGTCGCAGCGCTATAATGCGACCCAAACTGCTTTGCCAGCCTCGTTAGGCACCCCATTGCTGCATGATGCTATCCGCCTTAAGCGTTTTGACGGAGTCAATGGTGACAATTCATCAAATACTATATCAATCGATGCTAAACTAAGAAGTAAATATAATCCACCCGCGCTTCAAGGTCAAGTAAACTCCGTCGAAAACGTTCGCTGTGGGAGCGAACGCTCTGACTCAAGGGATGCTCATACACCTGCTGAAAGCTGCCGTCGCTTCTTGACACATAACCACGCGAAGGCCAAACCGGCAGCCGGCCGCACGCTGCGTTTGCGTCGTCGCCGATGCTTGGGACTCCGGCGAATCCCCTCCTGTTGGCCGAGGGGTCCCCGAGCGCCATCAGCTCCACGCATAGTCGGGAAAAAATTGTATCTGTCTCACGGCATGTAAGTGCTTTTTCAGCGGAGAGTTATACGCATTAAATGGTGATTTTTCTTGCTTTCGAGGGCCGTTTCGGTTATCATAGTTTCATGGTGAGAATTAAGATTTGATGCTATTGTTTTCCGAGATGCCCGATGAGGAATTTTTATTACGAAACCTGGCTTCCGTTCATATTCAACAAGAGGCGTATTCTGATTCTGGCGATCGCCAGCTATATTGCTTTGTGCTGAAAACGTGCCGGTTTTTGGGCATTTATTGTCGCTCGGTTCTGGGCGACTTTTTTTATGCGCCCGCGCCGTTTGAGTATTTGACACCCTCTATGCGGCAGATTAAGCTCTGCAAAATTCGAAAAAGGTAGTAGAAGACCTCAGAACGATGATGGCCGCCGCCGGAGCCGGTTCTATCAAGACCAGGATATAAATGCCTTTTACGCCCTATCATTTCGGGCCCAGTGGTTTTATTGGGCTGGTGTTCAGACGGTGGATCGACACCCCGGTGTTTGTCCTTGCCAATGTGATCGTTGACGTCGAGGTCTTGGTTGTAATGCTCTTTGGGCTTGGACCGCCGCATCACCGATATTGTCACACGCTTTTGTTCGGTGCGGCGGCTGGTGCGCTCTGGGGCCTGGCGGCATATCTGCTGCGGCCATTATTCAGAGCGATAATGCGAACACTCTGCCTACCCTATGAACCCCATTTCTGGAAGATGGTCACATCCGGCATCTTGGGCGTGTGGCTGCACGTCTTGATCGACGGGGCCTATCACCATGATGTAAAGGTATTTTGGCCGAGTGAAACAGAGTCCCTGTGGATAACGGTAATGAGCCATGTCAGCAGGGAGCAGATCAAGACGATATGCCTCGTTTTCTTTGTCGCGTCGATCATCCCGTACGCAATTGCCGTGGCTTCCTACATGAAGCAGAATAGGACCAACCCGAATCTCCCGTGAAAGCCTCGCCGTGCTACGCGCTGCGTTCGCCTGATGTGGCCTTTACTCAGATCGCGCTGTCACCTTTGCAGCGTGGTTTTCAGTAGTCCTTGAAGCTTCTCATCCACTGCGGCCAATCCTCAGGCTGCACCCCACCGGCTTTTGTCCAGGGCCCCACCGTATCGAACCCTGGACTCCATTTCAGTGTCCACAATTCTTTCAGGCCGATCTTTCTGACCGACCAATCCAAGAAAAGGCCGTTGACGTGCCCGTTGTGCCGATTGATGCAAAAAGGCCAAGAGTTCGTGTTCTTGTCACTCGTCGGTGGCTTGCCAACTGCGCGGGCATGAACAGGGGCGCCCGTCGGGTTTACGGAATCCAGAAGGGCGGGGATCCGCGCGCTGTCCCTGATGGAAAACAGATAAGGATAAAACTTCCCATAAAACGCATCCCCTTCACGATAGTAAGGATCGTCGGGAAACAGCGCTAAGTTCAGACCATAGCTGCAGCGAAACGGCGGAGAGAAGCTACTAATCTCCCAGGAGGTGAACGTCGTACCCAGGAGGCCGTCCACACGATAGCTTTTCGAGCCGACAGTAAATTTTCCGGCCCCACCCGCTATAGGCGCCATGGGGCACAGGGCGATGCCCTTGGTCTTGATGGGCTGAAACTCTTTGGGTTCGTCCGGGTTGATCACGCTCACGTAGCGTCCGCTGAGAATCCAGAGCGTGGCGGCACCGAATACCGGGAAGCGGCCCTCGTTATCCTCCGCGTAGAGCACGAGTGTCGATCCCCATTGCTTGAGGTTGGTTAGGCAAACAGCGGCCCGAGCCTGCTTCCTGGCCCTCTGCAGGGCGGGCAGCAACAGCGCCACGAGCAGCGCGATAATCGCGATGACGACCAGAAGCTCAATCAGCGTAAACCCGCCATACGTGAGGCGGGTAAAGCCCCTTCGGTTGTCCATTATTTCTCCCTTTATGCCAGCCTTGTATGTCAGTATATCATGCTTGCGACGCTATGTCAACAGCCGCAATTGGCTGAGTCTGATTTTTTTTCGGATGGCCAAATCGCAAAAAACTGACCCCCAGCGGTACTCTGTCAGCATTGTTAGTCCGTCGCCTGGGCCACCTTTTGGGTGATTTGGTCCAATTGCCTCCTTATGGCCATCTGCATCCGGGTCGGCTCATGCAAACTGGCAAATAATTGCTTCGCCTCCGCCAGGCTCTCGTTGGCAGCGGTGGATAAACCATCCGCGCCGAGCGACCACGACGCGAAACCAGCCTGCGCGATGGCGCAATCCGTCTTGGCCTTCGAAGGGTCCTTGATGATTTCAGAGAGTTCCCAGAGCGATATACAGCGCAACGCCCGGGCCTCAAAGCGTTTTTGCCGCCAGCCCTGAGGTGCTTTCGAACATTCCCCAAGTAGTCTGGCAATGGGCCAGTAATGGCGACTTCTGATTTGAACTTGGGCGAAACGCAGGATTGACTCGGCGTCGCAGGCACCCATCACGGTCTCGATCCACTCCTTTGACAGTTCATCAGCCGTGGGAAATTGACCCCATTCAATTGTCGTATCAATCGCGTGCAATCCGCCGGCCAGCACTATCTCGCTGAGGTGATTTGAAGTAAGGATAGCGAGATATTGCCTGAAGTGCTCTTTCAAGGCGTCGTGGGCCTCTATCCAATCCAGTTGCATAAGCATGTTGATATGTTTCAACTGCTCGCCAAGTGTCTTTCCCTTGACGTGAAGGTTCTCGAAATGTGCGCGGATCTGCTTTAACAGCATGGCGTCCGCGTCTTCTGTTTTGTCCGGGTCTTTTTGCCAATACTTACTCAAGAGTTCCCGTATTTTTAACTCCTTGTCATCAAATCGGCCAAACTGCAGGGCAGCCTGCTCAACTTCTTCGTCGGCTTGCTTTAACTGCACAAAATTGGACATTCGTGCTGTTCGCAAGACTGCGTTGGTCTCTGCGTGGCGGACCGTTATGCAGGCCGGAAGCGGTAGTACGCCATTGTCTATCTTGGTTGGCTCGTATTCGACGCTACACCTTCGCCCGCCCCGGTGGTCCCATCCGGGCAACTCTTTATACGTCTGTTCCTTGTCGCCGATTCTGACCGTGGCACCGCGCCTGTTGTAGCCGACCGTCAGCAGCCGCTCCGGCAAAAGCACGTTTTGCCCGGCGAGCAGCCACCGGCCTTCCTGTTTTGAATATTCGTATTCTATGCTCTTGATGATCTGGCCGTTGGCATCCATCATTTTTAGAGCCACTATACGACCCCCGCTCATGCGAACATCGAGCCTCGCGACTTCTGTGCTGCGCTTCTTCAGATCTGAGCAATTCCCGATCTCAAGGGTCCGCCACTCATGCTCGGTTGGCACGGCAAGCTTATCTAAGTCATTCACATAGATGCGTGACGCCAAGGCTTCCGGATCGGCGAATCTGATATTCTCCAAAGGATAGTTGTTGAACTTGTTGCGAAAGACACCTCGCTGACCCAGCGGCTTGGCAAACCTCATATGATTCTGAGTGCCGATCTGGTTGCTCAGTGAGAACTCTTGCTCGTCGCTGTGTATGGTTAGCGCCGGCGGATATGTCGGAAAATTCAGCGTGCCCTCCCCTGGTTCGGCCCAGACCACGGCAACGCTGTAATGCTTGGGGCTCACCCAATATCGCGCACACAGCATGACGTGTGTGCCAGCAAGCGGGGCGGTCAGTTCCAGTATCGCGTCAAAACTTAACATATTAACCTGGGTCCCTCTGGGAATCAGCTCGGGAGAAACAATGCCCGGCCACAACAGAGATGCGCCTGCCACAACTACCGCCAGTCGTCGTATTTTCTCGAATCTCAGATGCGCGTTCATACTGTCTCCTTTGTTATTCTGAGGGGTAAGTGATGACCACGCCCTCCGATATGGCTTGCTGCACAAGCAGGGCCGGGGTCAGAAGAAAATCGACATTCTCTTTCATTTCGAGGGATGGTTCGAAAACCTGCATCGCCGCCATCAATATTTGCCTCCTGACTGCAGGAACCGCCTGATCCAACATAGACGTGGAAGTCTTGGGGTCCTTTCCGCCGGAGGCGGCACTTCCTCTGGGTGTGAGAGAAAAACACAAAACCGTCACAATTGTAGCCAGAACGACCAGCGACAACAATTGAGCCTTTCTCTGACTTGCCTTTGTCTTAGCCATGGCAAACCTCCACCGTACTATTCACTTCGAATATGGTCTTTGAACATAAAACAACAGCAAACAACCCGTCTTTTCGCTCTAAACTGTGCCAGGGGCTCTTTCTTCCCGTTCGCGACAAGAGCCCCCGGCCATCTGTTCTTCTGACCAACGACGCTTGATTCCTGCAATCGACTCACTCTTGCTGCATCATTCAAACTGCCGCATGAAGGTTAGCTGACAGCATAGGTTAGGGGAAGGTCCCACTACCGGATGCAGTTGCGGAGGAGCTACCTCCGGAAGATCCCTCCGCACTCCTACCAAGTTCGGACGCGCTCGCCCCCGACGTCGAGTCGGCGTCGCAGTTAGCACTTACGGAAAACGAAACATACGTAGTACCCACGGGGTACTCCTCGTAGTCACTATCGTCCAGACTCCAGTTGCAGCTTGCGGAGTACGAGCCGTAGTCCGGCGTCTCGCTAGTCTCACCAGCCTCGGACGGAGATACACTCGCACTTGTGTTGCCCCAGTTGTTGTCACTGACACCTCCCGACGCCGAGCCAGATCCACTTTCGCCGGCGGAGCCGCTGCTGCTGCCTGAAGAGCCGGCGCTGGCAGTACTGTTCGGGTCGGCACTGGTACTGCCATTTGCACTCGCGCTCCCAGATACAGTATACGAGTAACTCAGGGTGCCGCCAGTCGGGGTCCCCGGGCCTTGCCATTGCCAGTACACACCTCCAGATCCCCACCCATTCATGCTGACGCCAGCGCTAAAAGAGCCGACCAGATTATTGATCCGAGCTTCGGTATTGGCGCTGGCAGAGCAAGTTGCGTAATCATACCAAGCATAAGAATCCGCGCTTCCAGCCTCCAGCCAGTTGTCGCCAGAATCATAGAAGTCCTCGTCAGAGTCGTAGTACTCCCAATGATCCCACACATAACTGCCAGCACTTGTGGTCTTGACTGGAGCAAGTGCAAACACCGTTGCTACGGCGATGCCTACTAAGAACAGATTGGAGAGTTCCGTTAAACGTTTCATTGCTGTTACCTCCTTGGGATATTCATCCCCGTAGAAAATTCGGAAATCCATCTCCACATAACAAACACACGCGAAATGAAGAACGACACAGCCCAATACTTACCTATCTTCTCATTGGCAACACCTCCTTTCTCAAGTCGCTGTTCATGAAAAATACACCCTTTCTGTAAACAATTGCCTGAGAATCACAAAATTCGACAAAGAAAATTTCAGATTTTTTGGTAGGAGTGCGCAAAGCGTTGGTGGGGCAAGCTCTTAGGAGAAAGAAAATTTTTTTCTTAAATACCCGTTGCCATTATTGGCAACGGCTATCTACTGTTCATCTCTGCAGATTTCTCGCAAGGTTTTCGTCGCTCTTTCCAATCGTGTGTAAAAGGCACCTATTGAGCATCCGGCTTTTGCGGCGGCCTCCTTCAGGCTCAGACCCTCGATAAACCTCAATCGGACAGCTTCGCGGGCTTTAAGCGGCAGCGAGGTCTCCATCTCCCCCACAATTCTTTTGAATTGGTCCACTTCAACCCGCCCCCCAGAGTCGAGACGCTCCCGCATATGCTGCTTGAGAGAAAGGCCGTTCATTGAGTCGGCAGGCATCGTTCTTGGTGATCTTTTCGTCCGTCGGTCATACCTTCGAATCACGTTCCTGGCGATACCGAAGATGTACGGTCTTACCGCTTTGCTGCTGTCGTAATGCCCTTTGCCCTGGCAGACTTGTATGAATACTTCCTGGACCAGGTCTTCAGTATCAGCGACGGAGCTGACGTGGGAGGCGATATAGGACCTGACTTGCGGGGCATATTTGAGATAGAGGGTTGCCCGTGCCCTTCTGTCCTTCTGACAGACTGCCCGCATTAGCAGGAGTTTATCTTCGATGTCAAACGACTTTCTGCCCATAAAGCCTCGCCCTTATTATTATAGGATAAATCGCTCGAAAATGCAACCCTTCAGCCGGCCGGGCGGGGTGTCACACAGGTTCTTGCGTGTTTGGGGTGCGTCTCTTATAATTGTGTCCTTTGGAAGCAATCGGTTGCAGAGACAAGGTATATGGCAAAGACAATCGCAGAACAAATCGAGTTATTGAGACGCGGGACCGTGGAAATCTTTACCGAGGCCGAATTGGCCGAGAAGCTCGCCGAGGTCTCCAAGACGCGCAGGCAATTGCGGATCAAGCTGGGCCTGGACCCGACCAGCCCCGATATACACCTGGGCCATACGGTCGTGCTGCGGAAGATGCGGCAGTTCCAGGACCTCGGCCACAAAGCGGTTCTTATTATAGGGGACTATACGGCCCGGATCGGCGACCCGACCGGGCAAAACGCGACCCGGCCGATTTTGTCCGAAGAGCAGATCGAGCAAAACGCAAAGACCTACTTTGACCAGGCCGCCAAAATCCTCGATGCCTCGCCTGAAAAACTGGAGGTCAGATATAACAGCGAATGGCTGGAAAAACTTACCTTGATGGAGCTGATTCAGATCGCCGCAAAGAAAACGGTCACCCAGATGCTCCAGCGCGATACGTTCAAGAAGCGCCTTCAAGCCAACGCCGACGTTTACACGCACGAATTTCTTTACCCTCTTATGCAGGGCTACGATTCGGTGATGATCGAAAGCGACGTCGAATTAGGCGGAACGGACCAGACCTTCAACAACCTTGTCGGCAGGGACATCCAGAAGGCATACAACCAGCCGCCGCAGATTGTGATCACGGTGCCGATATTGGTCGGCCTGGATGGCAGGGAAAAGATGAGCAAATCCAAGGGCAACTACATCGGCGTTACGGATGAGCCCAACAATATGTTCGGCAAGGTGATGAGCATCTCCGATGAGATGATGGAGAACTACTTCACGCTTTTGACCGACCTGTCGCGCGAGAAAATAGCCGAGCTGGTCGATGGCGGCAAAACGCATCCCAAAGAGGCCAAGGTCCTCCTGGGCAAAACGATTGTGAGCCAGTTTTATGGCTCGGCCGCCGCGGATTCAGCCGCCGCGGAGTTCGACAGGGTCTTCGCCCAAAAGCAGCTCCCGGATGAGATTCCGGAATTTGTATTGCCGTCCGAGCCTGTCTCCGTCAAGCAACTGCTGCTGACCTGCAAGCTCGTCGAGACGGGCGGCGAGGCCAAGCGAATGTGCGCACAATCGGCCGTCACCATAGACGGCAGCCGCGTCGCCGACCCAAACGCCCAAATCACCCCCGCCAACGGAATGACGATCCAGGTCGGAAAGCGCAAATTCGCACGGGTGCGAGTCAATACTTAGCGGATGCTTCTTGCCGGAAGATTGGCATCAATCCGGAACCCATATTTTTTTGGCCTGGATGAGCTCTATGCTTGGCCGCAGTATCAGCGGCGTGGTGGACTTGGTGTAGAATATCAGCCCCTTGTATGCGGTCAGGTAGTGATACTTCCTGGAGAGAAACCTGGTTTCCGAGCACACGACCAACGGATTCTGGACTCTGCCAAGTATCGTCATAAAGTCCGTGGTTTCCACTTTGACGATCGCGCCGGACGCCTTAATCGCCTGAGCGATTTGCGCCGCCATCGCGGCTGCCGCTCCACCTGCTTCTGCTCCATTCGCCATATCAGGCCCCCTTGTCGGAAGACTTGTTGTCTTCGATGCTGAATATTTCATAGAATGTTCTGGTCTTAATGTGTCAAGAAATCGATGCTCAGCCGGGAGCAAGCCTGCTTGAGCTTTTTGTCCTGTGTCCATAAAGGGATATCTGCGAGCATCGCGGCAGCTATAAGATGGACGTCCACGAAACCAAGTCCTATGCCCATCATTTTGTTATGTTCGATGAACAGAAGCAATTCCTCGTGTTGAATGACATCCAGCATGGGAAGTGACTGCATCAGAGAAATGATTTCAGTTCTGTTACTGATGTTGCCGCAGGCCAGCTCACCGATAATAAAAGGGTGGCTCGCAACTTTACCCTCCTGTAGCAACTTCTGCAGCCTGGAATTGCCATGCCTCAAGTGAGAAACCCAAACCGAGGTATCGACAAGGACCATTATTTAGTCCCCATACGTCTTCGTGGAACAGCGCGAAGCCTTTTTTCGGTGCCCGCCAGTTTAGATAGTCTTTTGCTGCTTTCCTGGGCTATCAGGGCCCGTAAGCCGAGTCTCACCAGAGACGTTTTTGCCTTTATGCCTGTTAATCTGGATGCCTCGTTTAGCGTCTCATCATCTATATTTAGTGTAGTTCTCATATGTATAAGTATGCATAATTAATACATACATGTCAACTAAATTTTCACCGTTTTTCAATAAACAATGCTTCTCCGGATTATGCTATGTTACACAAGATATGGTGAATTGCTCAGCGAAACAGAACATCTGGGATATCGTTAATCATTTATTTCCGGAAATGCATACACAATCTTCTCCATTTTCCCTGATCGCCGGTCAAAAAACCAGATTCTCTTAAATGGTGAACTATCAATATTTTCTTCAATATAGGTCTTTATATCAGATTGTATTAAAAAGAAAGGATGGTGATCGTTATAGACTAGTAGATGAATAGAATAATCAGTTACATATGTTTTTCCGAATTTATCTCTTAAGGCTTTAATACAAGCGGAAGATATAAGTGAACCACTCGAACATCTGAAAATAGGTTTTGCGTCTCGTGGTTCAATTCTAATACTTTCGCAGCCCTCTGGTAAATCACTTTCTACACGTTTGATTAGCCCGAGTGTGCTACGGCATGAATTTTTATATTTTGCAAAAATTAGGGGTATAGCTTCTTTAATCATTTTTCCAGTAGCTTGATCACTTAGGCTCAATGTCAAAGAACAACCGCTAAATATATGTTCAAATCTTTCGTTCTCATCCTTCGGGAGTTTATTGTTTTTATACTCTTCCCAAAGTTCTTTTGCTTTTTCAATCACACTATCCTTATGAGGTATTTTATTATCAACCGCCTCGACCAATTCAAATCCTAACCTCCTGTTATCTTTCAATTGGCAAAGGATGTCTGGCTCAGGAGGGTCTTTGCTTTCAAATGATGCAATTTCTAATGGGCATACTTTGGCAAATTCTCCGAAAATGTACTTTTCTCTATCTTTTTGTTCCTGGTTACGATTCATTGTTGAATCCCCAAAAATGCGTGTAAATCTTTGTGATCGAGGTTATAATATCGGCTTATGAGACTACCGGAATTACGAAAACCTGAGAAATATGTGGGCTTGTATGTCTTCGACTTCGGAGACCACGCGGGCGTGGGGTTTACCGCCGAAGAAGTGGCTGAGCTTCTGGAAAGCGAGAAGTACAAGGACGGCAAGGTTTACAAGATACATCGAGCGTACCCAGACGGCAGGCTTGAGCTTAAGGGCGTTTTGGCCGAGACCTTCCAGCTTGAGGCGGGGATGTTCTTCTATTCGAACGATCTGGAAACGAGCCGGAAAGATTTCAAGGCGCTGGTCAACTTAGCTGTCAAGGCTGCTCCGCCCTGCCGGGCCAAGGTGCACCTGGGCAGATACAATGACAACGAGTTTGTGGTTGCGCTTGTTTATCCGGCTGAGTACGATGCCGAGGTCAGCTCATGGCTCCTGGACGGCCGGTACAAGACCGCCGGGGTCGCTGAGGGCGGCGTCAGCGCGGTTCAGCGATACTACGATCGCCAGGCGGAAATTCTGGACAGGCACCAGTTGTTTGGCAAATCGGAATCGATAAGCAGAACCGGCACTGAGCTGTTGGCCTCTGTGAAACTGGCAGTACAAAGGTAGTCCTCGGTGGACAGTCAATCGTGACCTGAGCGAACCGCGAGCCTCGAATTACGAATATGCGCTTATACACTAAAGTAAATTCATTTCTCGGATTTGTTGCGGCCGGACTGTTGTCCCTGTTTGCCAAATCGCCGCCCAAGCCTGCGGCGGACGATTTGAAGCGGGCCGACTTTGGAACCAGCACGCAGCGTCTGGGGATTCGCTTCAGCGAGAAAATCCGCGATGCCTTCCGGTTCAGATGGCTCAAAGTGGCCGGCAAGGCCGGCATGAAGTACCCCAGTGACGCGGAACAACGTCAGGAATCTCATCGTATTCAATAGGCCAGGAGCGTATTCGGGCAAGGCGAACAGCCTGGACTGATCGCGTGCAGGTTTTCTTGAGCGTTGGAGTTTTCTTATGGCTGATCTCGATACAAGTCTGGTGCCGGGCGAGGTTCCCGTGCTGAGTGAAAATGCCTTGACGGTCCTGCATAGCCGGTATCTGATTAAGGACCAGCAGGGCAAGTGTATCGAGACGCCGGCCCAGCTTTTTAGCCGGGTCGCCTCGCTCATAGCCGAGGCGGAAGGCCGGTATGGGGCCAGCGACGGCGAAATCAAGCAGTGGCACCAGAAGTACTACAACCTGATGGCATCGCTGAAGTTTCTGCCTAACTCGCCCACCCTGATGAACGCACGCCGGCGGGGGATGCTCAGTGCCTGCTTTGTATTGCCGGTCGAGGACAGCATAGAAGGGATTTTCGAGGCCATCAAACAGACCGCCCTGATTCAGCAGGCCGGCGGAGGCACGGGGTTTTCCTTCGACAGATTGAGGCCGACCGGCGACCGCGTGGCCTCCAGCGGCGGCACCACATCCGGACCGATTAGCTTCTGGCGGGTCTTCTCCGAGGCCACCAATGCGATCCAGCAGGGTGCTTTCCGCCGCGGGGCAAACATGGGCATGATGAGCGTCGAGCATCCGGACATATTGAAATTCCTCTACGCCAAGCAGAATCTGGAAGCCTTCACCAATTTCAATATCTCGGTCAAAATCACCGACGATTGGATGAAGAAGGTGCTCAAATCAGGCAAGACGCTGCACATCGTAATAAATCCGCGCACGGGGCAGGAGTACCTGCTCCCGCGACGAATCGATTTTGCAGGCTATACGATAAATGACCTGCATGAATTTGCGGGCGCAGGCAAACCTGCTGGCGAGCCGGCAGGCCGGTTTTACACCGTTGGCGACGTATGGAAAATGATCATCAACTGCGCGCACAAGACCGGCGAGCCTGGCGTTGCCTTTATCGACCGGATCAACCGCGATAATCCCACTCCTTCACTTGGCCAAATAGAGGCCACGAACCCCTGCGGCGAACAGCCCTTGCTGCCTTATGAGGCCTGTACTTTGGGCAGCGTCAACCTTGCCAGGTTTGTCGCTGTCACCGAAGCAGGAGCGGATATGGATTGGCCCGAGCTGGCCGAGACGGTCAAAGTCGCTGTGCGATTTCTGGACAACGTTGTCGATGTGTGCGAATATCCGGTCGAAGACAGCGTCCGCCTGGCGCACGGGAATCGCAAAATCGGCCTGGGCGTGATGGGCTTTGCGGATTGCCTCTTCGCTCTCGGAATACCTTACGATTCCCGGCAGGGCGTCGAGTTCGGGGCTGGGGTAATGAAGTTCGTCAACGAAAATGCACGCCAAGCCAGCGGCGAGCTGGCCAAATTGCGAGGGCCGTTCCCGAACTGGGGCGAGAGTATCTGGAGAAAAGAGAAGAAGAAAAAGGTTCGCAACGCTTCGATTACGTGCGTTGCCCCGACGGGCACGATAAGCATCATCGCCGACTGCTCCTCCGGCATCGAGCCGATCTATTCGCTGGTTTTCGTGCGCCAAGTCCTGGACGGCACCAGAATGCTCCAGATAAACCCGGTTTTCAGGCAGGTCGCCGAGAGCGGCGGTTTCTACAGCAGGAAGCTGGAGCGGCAAATCTCCAAAACCGGCAGCATTCAAAAGCTCACTCAAATCCCCGCGCGAATACGCAGGATCTTCAAGGGCGCTTACGATATCGAGCCGCAATGGCATATCCGGATGCAGGCGGCGTTCCAGGAGCATTGCGACGCAGCGGTCAGTAAGACCATAAACTTCAGCGAAAAGACAACGCCCGCCGCCGTGGACAGGGCCTATAAACTGGCCTATCACCTCGGCTGCAAAGGAGTTACGGTCTATCGCCGGGGCAGCCGGGAACAAGAGCCGATGGCCCTCTATTGAACCGATAGCCGGCCCGCAGTGTACTTGGGAGTCTTCGGCGGGGCGGTATAATCGGACCGTTTTTTCAATGTACTTGAGGAAGTCCAGGATGAAAGTTGTCAGCGGGATTGTGGTTTTCGCCCTGGTGTGCGCGATGCTCGGTGCCGCACCTGCCGCCGAGCCGGCAGGGGAGGTTCTGGTCTTTCGCGGGGCCAGCGATGCTTCGGCCGCCGTGGCGGTTACTGAAGATATGTTCATCGTCGGCGATGATGAGAACAATACGCTGAGGGTTTACAGCACTAACAAGGCCGGGCTGCCCGTTTTCTCCTATGACATGACGGAGTCTCTCGGCGTGGACCGCGAATCCCCGGAGGCGGATATTGAGGGGGCAACGGTGATTGGGCGGCGCATTTATTGGATTACCTCGCACGGCAGAAATAAAGATGGGAAGGTCAGGCCCAGCCGGTATCGTTTCTTCGCCACGGACGTGAGCGTCGAGAATGGGCATGTTACAATCGCGCCGGCGGGCAGGCCGTGCAAAACCCTGGTCCACAGCCTTGTGGAAACTGAGGCGGGCCGCCGGCTCGGGCTGGATAAGGCGACGCGATTCGATGCCGCCGGCCTGAAGAAAAAGGAGGAGAAAAGACTCGCGCCGAAAGAAGATGGCCTGAACATCGAGGGCCTTTGTGCATCGCCCGACGGCCAGATGCTCTACATCGGATTGCGGAATCCGCGCCCCACGAACAGGCTGACACGTCGTGCGGAGGCGATTGTCGTGCCGTTGCAGAACCCCGGAGGGCTTGTCGAGCGCGGCGAGGCGCCCCTTTTTGGTGAGCCGCTGCTGTGGGATTTGGCCGGCCTGGGAATCCGAAGCATGGAGTATTCCCCATTTCACAAGGCGTATTTCATCATTGCCGGCGGGCCAGACGATGAGGATGAGCACGGCTTTGTTCTGTACCACTGGTCGGGTAAGCCGGAGGAGAAACCGGCGCCGGTGCGGCAACTGGACTTAGGCCAGCGACAATTCAGTCCGGAGGCGCTGATACCGTTTGCCGGTTCGGGCCGATTACTACTGCTCAGCGACGATGGTTCCATACCCATCAAAGTAGCCGGCCCGCACGAGTGCGCCGAAGGGCAGTATCGCAAAGACGGCACATGCCCCAACAAATTCCTGCTCGACCCCAACAAGAAAACCTTCCGAGCGACCTGGCTCGTCCCGTGAATTTTTTTTGCCACGAATGAACACGAACGAACACGAATTTCTTGGCCACAGACGCCATCCGTCTATTCGTGGTCTTTGTCTGTCTGGGACTTGGTTCGAATCGAACGGCGCAGTCGCTCCAATTCCGCCTTCAATGGCTGCCAGTAGGTTCGGTCGTGCTGGCGTTCCGTCTGTTCTTCCGCTGCGAGGGCCGCCCTCAACAGGTCAAGCTGTCCGGACTGGGCCACGAGCAGCAGGGGGCGCTGCCGAGCGACCTGCTCGGCCAGTTCGGGCCATCGTTGGGTAGCCTCCAGCAGTAGCTCGGGCGTACGTAACTCGTGCAACCAGAAACGCCGCTGCTCTGGCGTACCAGCGACACGGTGTTGGAGATAATGTGCTTCCAAGAGCCGCTGCAGCATAGGCCAGTCCTTGCTTCGCTGGGTCTTCTTGGCCGCAACCAAGTCGGGCAAGCTGAGGATCTCATACACCGCGCCGTCCGTGTCGGTGAGCGTTGTGCGCCGGGTCCAAAGGGCCTCGAACTCGTCCACCCCGCGCAGTCGCGACATCACGTCCACCCGGATATCCGCGGCTTCGGGATGGTGGCACCGGAAGTGAACCGCATGACCCCGTTGCAGGTAGTCGAGGGTCAAAGGCGGGACCGCGATGCACTGGGCCTGCAGGTCCTGCAAGGCCGCCTCCAGTCGCGTCAGATTGGCGGCGTCAGCCAGAATGAGCAGATCAGTGTCGCGGCTAAACTCCGCTGCGCCGTAGAACACGCACGCCTGGCCGCCCATCAGCAGGGCACGGACCTGGCGGCCGGCCATCGTAGAAAGGACTTTCCGTATCCGGCTCGGAATCAAGCGAACCTCCGATCTGCAGATAGTGCTCCCATAACTCGCCGCTGGCGTGCCAGCGTTGCAGGGGGGTGAGCCGATACCAGTCGGCCCACTCGTCGCCGACGAGCTCTTCCGGTTCGATCATATTCGACATTCTACCGGAATCAAGCAAAGCTGTCAAATCAAATAAAGGGCTCAGGTATCTCTCGAAAAAAGTACCGGACACCTCGGACACCAAAACAATCTCAGACACAGATTTCACAGATTAACACGGTTTTCTTACTTCATTATTCGACATTCCTTGTTCGATATTGGATATTTCCCTCCACCTACTGATTCCCTGGTATCACGATATCCTGCGCCCTGATGCCCTGATAACCTGATAGCCTTGTCTTCCAATTCGCCACCTCCTGTAAATCCCGTCAAATAAATAGCTTCTGGAATTTCTATTAACCGCAGACGCCGTCCTGAGCGGACAGGCTGTGTCGCAATTACGGTTGATGGTTGGTTTGGCAATTTGGCCGATATGTTATAATAGAGGTGTCCAAACGAAAGGATTTTGATTATGGCATATCGATATGGAGATCGAAGGCAAAAGATGCTTTTTCCGCAGAGTATAGACGAATATATCCCGGCGGACGCCCCGGTGCGGGCCTATGATGTATTCGTCGAGTCGCTGGATTTTGAGCAGTTGGGCATCCCGATAGAGCCTCAGAAGGTTGGCTGTCCGCAATATGATCCCAAGGTGATGCTCAAGCTGCTGGTGTATGGCTATTCGTATGGGATCCGCAGTTCACGCAAGCTGGAAAGGGAAGTGCATTACAATCTGTCGTTTATGTGGCTGACCGGAGGGATCCAGCCGGACCACAAGACCATCGCCGAATTTCGGCGGCGCCACAAGGCGGCTTTGGCCCTGGTTTTGAAGCAGTGTGCCCGGCTCTGTGTGGAGCTGGGTCTGATCGAAGGCAACACGTTGTTTGTGGACGGCAGCAAGCTGAGGGCCAATGCCTCTATCGGGAACAGTTGGACCTCTGAGCGTTGTATCAAGCGGCTCGAGCAGATCGATCGTCGGATCGCCGAGATCCTTTCGGAATGTGAACAGGCCGACCAGCAGGAACGGGAGGATGGCTCGATGGTGAAGATGGACAAGGAGTTGGCCGACCAGGAGGCGCTGCGGGCGAAAGTTCGGGGCCTTCTGAAGCGGCTCGACGCCGAAGGCCAGGCGTCGATCAATGCCACGGATCCGGAGTGTACGAAGATTCGTGGCCGTCAGGGGTCTCATGCCGGTTACAATGTCCAGACGGTGGTGGACGAGAAACACGGGCTGATCGTCAGCAGCGACGTCGTGGCGGAGAACAACGATCTCCATCAGTTTGCCCATCAGGTGGAACAGGCCCACCAGACGCTGGGGCACCCCTGCAAGACGGCCTGTGCCGACAGCGGTTATTCGAACATCGATGAACTGGAAAAGGTTGATCATCAGGCCATTACGGTGGTGGTGCCGAGCCCCCGACAGGTCTGCGAGCAGGAGCCTGGGCCCTTTGATAAAAGCCATTTCACCTACGACCCCGTGGCGGATCGTTATACGTGCCCGGCGGGGAAGATTTTGATCTGTCGCCGGACCAATCTGGACAGGAACCGTAAGGAATACCTCGCCCAGGCCGGAGTATGCAGAGCATGCGAACATTTTGGACACTGTACCGACAGCCGCAAGGGCCGTAAGGTGACCCGGCTGCTCAAAGAAGACCTGCGTGAAAAACTGGAGCGTCAATATG
>CAYWZW010000055.1:0-36945 GCA_964462945.1 uncultured Pirellulales bacterium | reverse complement strand
TTACGTCCAAGAGACTTCACATCCAAAGACGCCGATTTCTTGATGGCAAGTCAAGGCTTGTTTGCCCGCAAATTCGACGAAACCGTTGATGCAGGAATCTTGAGTATATTGGAGTCGAATCTATCGCAGCCATTTTGACTTATCACGGAGAGCGAGCTAACAATCGCGTGTAGCCGATTTGCTCCGCTACGCTCTGCAAACGGCTGACGCACACCGTTAGCACGACGAAAGAAAGGAGAGCACGATGAATAATATCAGTTAATACAACACACACATAGTAATTTTTGGGCTTTAGGGGGAATTTTTGGACGGGGAGAACTTGAAGCAGAGAAGAAAGAATATTTGACACTGATTCACACCGATAGGCACTGATAAGGTGGATTAATGGCGAAAAGCAGTAACGGCAGGACGGAGAGCTTTGAAAAGACACTTTTTAAGGCGGCGGATAGGAAATATCGAAAAATAAAAAGGCAATTCGAGGAAGATTTTGATATTATCGTGGAATCGAAAGGTTTGGTTGCGTATCTATGCTTTTATCCAGATATGGCGGATAAATATGGGAAATGTCGGCTTAATAATTTTTAGGAGGGCAGAAAAATGAAAAGACAATTGGTTCATCTGTTCATAGTGGCTATACTGGCCCTGCTCGGCCCGCTGGCCGGTCAAAGCCGAGGCGACTTTGTTCTGACGGACGACCAGTGGCTTATAGTCAACTCCTACCATTCTTACGGGATTTTATACGATAGAAGCCGTGCCTTTATCATCTCCGGCGGAACCATAAGCAGCTTCCTTAATACCTGGGACTCCAGCACCGCGAATATATCCGGCGGGTACGTTTCCTCTCTCTCTGCCGGGAACTCCAGCACTGTGGACATCTCCGGCGGGACTGTGAGAGACCTCTCCGCTAGTAACTTCAGCAGCATAAACATCTCCGGCGGGTCTATTAGTGAGAACTTCAACACATTCGACTCCAGCACCGCGAATATATCCGGTGGGTGGATTAGTTATTTCCTCGGCGCCCGCGACTCCAGTATCGTGGACATCTCCGGCGGGTCCGTGTCCTATCTCTACACGGATGACTCCAGCACTGTGGACATCTCCGGCGGGTCCGTGTCGTCCCTCTACCATAATGGCCCCAGCGCGGTTACCTTCTACGGCCAGAACTTTAGTGTTAGCGGCGGGCTTATACTCAGTGGTGAGCGTGTCATGGGCACAGGTGTGCTTTCCGCTGAGTGGATGGATGGGACACCGTGGGTTGTGAATATCATAGGCTACGACTGCACAGGGACCATCTTGGCCGTCCCCGGACCCACCGTCATCCCTGCTCCAGGGGCTATTGTTCTTGCGGGTATCGGCGTAGGTTGTATTCATTGGCTACGCAGGAGTAGAACGCTATAAACTATCTGTTCGTCTTGGGTGCGGTGATATTGAGAAAAAAACGCAGTTACTGTAGTTGAATTGTAAGGCTTGGTTGCGTAGCCAGGTCGATGGGCTTTAAGGCGTTTTATACAGACTGTATAATCATTGTTAAACGGAAAAAATGAATGAATACACACAACAATATGATCGAGTAAAAAGATTTTTTTCTAGATTAACTAATCAAAATCGTTCACAGATTGATTACGAAGATGATCTTTGGGCTTTCTTTCAAAATTGCTGGCACTTAAAAGATTGGATCAAAAATGATTTAACTATCCCTCAAAATATTGGTAAGATTTTTGAAGATAAAATAGAAAATGAAATAAAAAAATATAATTCTCTTATGATTGCAGCAGATTTAGCAAATCGAAGCAAACATTTCAATTTAACTCCAAAGCGTCTGGATGCAAATATTACGAAAAAAAGCGTTACAGTTCATGTGCCGTGTTTGCATTTGCATTTAAATTCGAAAACGGGTGAATCCCATACAGTTGGTGAATGTCGTTCTGAATATTTTTACACCATTGAAACTAAAGACGGTTCAGAATATGATGCCTTTCAAATTGCTCAGAATGCGATTACAGATTGGGATACAATAATAAAACAGCTGAATATATAAACGTTTAACCACTTCATCCAGACGATCTTCACCGCGCGTTGCTCGGTTCAGGAAGAAATCCGGGGACACCATTTTTGGTTCTGAGCTTTTTGTTGATAGTTCGTAGTTAAAAACAATGAACAATGAACAAGAAAATCTGCTTCAATTTATTAGGGACACAGTAGGGTCATCCCTTCGGAAATCGGGGGACACCATAGAATCGCGGTTCCTTAAGCCACATATCTGCCTTTTTTCGCGATTATTGAAGATTTCACATTCGGATTGACGAAAAAACTAACAAATGCAATTTTGCACATGTTTCTCGGCAAAGTAGCGTATTCGGCATTCTATACGCTCTCGCCTACCGATGCGGAACTATTGTGTCCTAAAATCCCTTAAGGAACCGCCATTCGGGGCAGGAGCCGTCTTTCAGAATGCCTTTTAAGGCAGAATCAATGGGAAAACAGTTCTCAGACAGGATTTGCGCGATAGGCTCAGGTAGGGTACGATGAATCGCACCACTTATCTGTGTCGCGGGCATCCTGCCCGCGCTTCGAGGGTGGAGTGCCCTCGATACGAAATGGTGTGTCGCGGAGTACCGTACGCCTTTAATTCCACCCCTACAAGTGCCATCTCGCCATATAGGCCTTGCAGATGCGGTCGAGCATCGCATGGTACTCGGCATCGATGTCGATGCCGAGCGCATTGTCGCGTGCGACTCGGGGCGGGTGCACGTTGTCGATAAAGACCGGCACGAGAAGGACATAGTCGTATGCCACAAGGTCGGTCCTTCCGGGCGGGCGGGTCGGCAGTTCGCGGAACTTGTTCACACTGCGCTCAGGGTCACTTGGACGGTTGCGGCTTACAGCATGCGGGAACTCCGCCCATAGTGCATCATCGCCGCTGGACAGACGCGGCAGGATTCGCCCGGTGAAGTCCTCGGGTGGTAGGAAGGGTTTCACACGATCGGGCACATTGAGAACGTTCTCGGCAAGACCGATGAGCACGGTCGCGGCCAGGATGGCGTCGGGCTTCTCTGAATGGAGTACTCCGAGCAGGTCGCTCAAGTCGTCATAGCGGTTCGTGCGGTTACGGTGCGCAGTAACAACAGACTTGTTTTCGATGCATAAACGGAGACACTTGAGGTCCGGCTCCCGCGTTTCCCCGGCGGGCTCGGCCACGACGAGGTCAAGTTTTCGCGCCCGCCCACCAGGCGATGGGAAGTCGAGCCACTCGCGGATGCGCCCTGCCGTGAAATCACGCTTGAACGGCTCGCATATGGCGAGAAGGTCGCGCAAGATTCCGCGGCTCATTGTGGCGGAGTGTTCCTCAAGTCGATGGTTGTGGAAACCTCGCGTCCTGATCTCCTCGACGACCTCATCAAATGCCGTAGTCATTCGAACCTCATCATGTGAAGGCGAATTCCGTTTGTAGTTGCGGAGAGCCCGCATGTACGACCGGTCGACCACCGGCAGCCGCGTGGACCACTTCATCGGGCAACGGCAACCGTTGCAGGACACGGCTCTGAAGGCGCAGGAACCCCTTGGATGCCCGTTGGCAGTTTTGGACGAGCCACTGATGCGCCGAGGGTGATTGCAGATAGCTGGCGATTACATCGATTGCGGCGGGATCGCGAGGCACGATGTAATAAACAGAATGCCGCGGGACAACCTGTCCGGACCGATCTACCCAGAAGTGCGGCGACTCGCCGATGTCCTTGCACAGGATTTTCGGGCGCAGGATCTCGTGGAGCGCCGGCGTCTCGTGAAATGCGTACCACGGCTTACGTCTGACGCACGTCCGCGCAAGTAACCGCTGGCGAACGTCCTCGTGCATCAGGTAGCGTCCCAGAGCCCCCAGCCGCCCCAACGGCAGCAGCCGACCATCCACATCGTAAGGGATCAGCATCATGAAACGCTGTGGGATATCGGTCGTCGCGGGTGTAAGCTGCCGGCCTGCTATCGTCGGGCGCGCGAAGCGCCGAAGTGCCAGGTCGAGGCTGTCTGCGAGCCGCACGAACACGCTGTCCGCACCTGTCGCGATACCGCAACTGATTCGCAAGCACAAATCCCCAAGCACGACAGCCGCCCGTTGCGGCGCAGCACCCTCAAGTAAGGGTAGCCACGAGTCCGGCCCGGCCGGCAAGTGTACTGTCACCGTGCTGCCGTCGCGGCGCATGACTTGCGTCCTTCCTGGTGACCTGCTGCACAGTACGGTGATCATCGGATAGGTCACGAGTTCACCGAAGGTGTCCTCGCGCACAAGGCGAATCTGCTCAATGTGACAGCGCGAGAGCAGGTCTCGCAGCGGCCCAGCGGTCTCAACATACAGATACTTCTCCGGCGTGATGAACACGAGCCGGCCGCCCGGAGCGAGACATCGCAGTGCCTGCTCAAAAAAGAGCAGGTAGAGATCGAACCGGCCGCGCGCAGTAGTGTAACACGTGCGGTATCGTGCCTTCTCGCCCTCCGAAAGTGCCGTAATGGCGACGTATGGAGGATTGCCAACAATGAAGTTGTACGTTGTGCGGCGGTCCGTCAGAAAGTCGGCGTGCTCGATGCGCACGCCCCGCTGCCCTTTGTACTTTGCGCGCAGCACTGGCAGGTGGCGTGCATCCGACTCGACACCGGTGATGTGCGGAAGCGCAAGCCGTCGCCGCTCACACCAACGGATGACGCCGTCGATGAACTCGCCCGTTCCACAGCCTGGGTCAAGCACGGTATTCTTCGGCCCGGGTGGCTGCTCCCGGAACAACAACTCGACCATCGTGTCGACGGTTTCACGCGGTGTCGGTACAAAACCCTTCATCGTTATCCTATCCTACCAGACGATACCTCTTGGCAAGGTCTGTTTGGGGCGCATAGAGCGTCTTGCACGCGTAGCGTTCTATGGTGATTCGGCGTTACGCCAGCTTTTCTGCTTTCCGTTCTATTTCTGTTCATATGGTTTCCGTACAACACACATCGCTCCCATAATCGGAGAGCAGATACCGTGTTTTCTAAATCGGTCTCCTTCGCTTACAACGGAGATCATAGCATGGCACCACGGGCACGGCAATAGGAAAAAACGTCTCTTTCCTCGACTCTGCTCAGGACTGGGTTACGTCCGCAGGGCAGAAAAGCAGAAAAGGGGGTCACGTTTATCTTTTTGCTGCTGATGAGAATTTCTTTGTGTTGTGGCAAACGTTCATTTGAGCTACGATTCTTCCTCAAGAATCCATCGGCGCAGGAGATGCATTCCTTTGTCTCGCTCTTTCAGTTCCACAAGGAAGCGACGGAATCCATCGTTCTGCTCATATCGGGGGATACTGTGAAGCCGATCAGGATCGCTGGGAAGGCCGTATTCTTCCGGCTTAACACCTACCGATCTGGCTCTCGCAATTAGCCAATCCTCAAGCCGCGGACGGACGATAATGAGCCTTTTGTTCTTGTCATCCCGACGAGCGAGCAGGCGGAGCCCTTCCGCAGCTTGCACTTGTTTGTAGTTGTCTATGTCGCGGGGCTGAGCGCTTAACGGATCCTCGTCTATGAGACCGGTTGCACAATCGGATTTAAGCACTCGTTTAACTACTTCACCTTTGCAGCTTTCGTGACGTAACTGCTTCCTGGGTACTCCCAGGGCACGAAGTAACGCCGCGTCGGGATAACATTCCACCAGGATCCTCATTCCTCCGCCTCGATGAATCGATCCAGATTGAAGAAGGGATCCGCTTCCATCAACTCCACGAGCTGGTCCGGCGTCAGGGGCTTGACCCTCGTCTGGAAGTCCTTGAAGTAGGTGATGAAGACCTGGACGTCTTCCTTGCGAGCCTTCTCGATGATGGCCGAGAGCAGATATGGATTATGCGTGGCAATGAAGAACTGGTTGGTCTGGTCCAGGGCGATCCGCTCCCCGAGATACTTGGTATAGTACGGAAAAGCATTGGACTCCGGCTCCTCGAAGACCAGTATCGAATCCTTGTTTGAGGCGATGGCCACCGTGTAAAAAATGATCCGGCGGAGAGTATCGGATGCGAGAGTGTATGGATAGCCAAAGACCAAGTCGCCCGTCTGCTTCTGTACCTCAAACGCCCTCTCTTGCGGTTTGAAGACGAGCTTCAGCTCATACTTTCGGAAGAACTCCTTCATCGTCTCGCGGAGACTCTCTGAACCGAAGACGACAGAAAAGAGATTCGCCCCGTCCGGCGGTTTAAGGCCGCCCGGCGTGGCGTCTGTGTAGTTGGGCAGGTTCTTGAAACGAAAGAACTTGATGTGTTCGGTCTGCTGAACCAGAGTGCCACCGCCGAAGCGCCCATCGTAGTCTATTGTAAAAAAAGACCCAGACGGTTGACTTCGAAGCTCGAAGCGGTTGTTTACGAAACGGACATGCAATCCGGCTTCGGATGCTCCGGATGATAGGGACAAGGAGATGCGAATCTCGTGGTCCACCAATCCGTCATAGAACAGGTTCTGCGTGGCTTGGTTGAAGCGGACATAGTCGCCCAGATTCACGGTAGGATTGCCCGACCAAGACAACAGAGCAAGTGCCTCCAGGATATTGGACTTGCCTGTGTTGGGCTCGCCGATAAACAGGTTGACCTTCTTACACTCGATATCCAACTGACGAGCCGATTTGAAGTTCGATACGCTTAGCTTTGTAATCATAGCCGCATTTCCAATTGGATCTTCATGGGACGTTGACTATTGAGCAATTTTTCCACTGACAGCGACAATTATAGCAAAGGCGGCGTGAGAACCAAGAGAAAAAGCAGGGATCTCAGTGGGCATCGCTTTTCCCTGACTAAACACGTGCGGGCGACCACGCGGGGTCGCCCCTACGTCTGTGAGGGGTCCGTTCCGGCGTCGCCGGCGGATCGCTTTTGTTCGAGGAAGGCTTCGAGGATTTCGGCGGCGGCGACGGCGTCCAGCCGCTTTTTCTGCTTGCCCCTTGTGAGATTCGCCGGGGCGAGTTTCTCTTCGGCGCCGAAACTGCTCAGACGCTCATCCTGCAGGTAAACCGGGGTATGCACGTGGGCTCTCAACTGGTCGGCGAACTTGCGGACAAGTTTGGCTTGGGGGCCTTCGGAGCCGGTCATGTTCAAAGGCAGCCCGAGGACAATGGCCTGGACATTCTCGGCCTCGACGATCTCGGCGATCTTTGCCAACAAGAGTTTCCGGTCGCCGATCACGGCCAGAGGGGACGCGATGGTCTGGGCCGCGTCGCAGATCGCCAGCCCCGTGCGTTTGGTACCGTAGTCTATCGCCAGGTATCTCATTTCTCTCTCGGACAGCCGCTTTCAGGCCGCCCCGTCATAGAAATTTCTCGCCGCCCTGCTGCCTGATCAGCTCGATCAGCTCCTTCAGTCTATGGGTCTGGTCCACGTGGCAGACAAGCGTTGCGTCCGGGCTGTGCGCCACGACCATGTTCTCCAAACCGATAGCAGCGATGAGATGACCTCCATCTTCGGTCACGACGATGCTGTTCTTGCAGTCGAGCAGCTTGCTCTGGCCCGCGACGACGATGTTCTTGTCCTTGTCGGAGTCGATGATATCGGCAAGGGCGGCAAAAGAGCCCATGTCGAGCCAGCGGCAATCCAGCTTGATGGCGTTGACTCTATCGGCCTTTTCCATCACGGCAAAGTCAATGCTGATTTTGGGCAGCTTCACAAACCACTCCTGGAGGGTCTGCTCCTGCTTGGGGCCGTCCCAGCCGGCTCGAATCCTGGCGAGCGGCTCGGTTGCTTCGGGCAGGAACTTCGCCAGGTTCGCCAGGATCGTCCGGGCTGTCCAGGCGAACATGCCGGAATTCCAGAAGTATTGGCCCGTGTCGATATACTCTTTTGCAGTGGCTTCGTCCGGTTTCTCCTTGAAGGCTTCCACCGAGTAAATCTTGTTTTCACAGCCGGGACATTTGCGGCTCTTGACACATTTTATGTAGCCGAGAAGAGTGCTGGCAAAAGTCGGCCGGATGCCGAACGTAATCATATCGTCCGGGTTATCCCGGACAAAGGTCAGGGCATCTTTGAGGGCCTGCTGCAGCACCTCGACCGGCTCGATGATCTGGTCGGCCGTGACCACGGCCATGGCGGCGTCGGAGTCATACTTGGCCAGAACGGTGGAGACCAGCCCAACGGCGCCGGCGGTATCCCGCACGGCCGGCTCGGCGATGACATTGTTGTAGGGCAGCTCGGAGAGATTTTCGCGGACCACGTCGGCGTAGCCGGCATTGGTCAGGACGATGATGTTTCTTATGTCGAACATGAATCTCAGACGCTCGAAACAGCGGCGAAGAAGGGTCTGGCCGTCGAGCAGTTTCAGGACCTGCTTCGGACGCTTTTCCCGGCTCAGAGGCCATAATCGCTTGCCCGTCCCCCCTGCCATGATCACGGCGTAATCCATTTTCGCACCCCGTACTGTTTGACTAAAATCTAAAGCGAATCAAACCAGGAAATCTTGGTCGATAGCGGTCTTGGTCCGGATGTCCTTTGCGAACTGTTCGTAAGTGTAGTTTTTCTTATAATCGCCTCTCTTACCCATGAGGGCGAACGTGGCTTCTTTTCCTAATTCCACGGCAGGCTGGTTATAAGGGTTGATGCCGAACAAGGCCCCGGCCAAAGAAGTCGTTACTTCATAAAGATAAATGAACTGCCCGACCGCATAGGCGTTTACCTTATCGAAAAGAACCGTCAGGCAGGGACGATGGCTCTCCAAAAGGGCGTATTCGGTGGCCTTCTTCTCATTGTTAAGCAGCTCGCTTAGATTCTTGCCCGCAAGGAAGCCAAGTTCCGGAGCACAGTCTGGGGCCGGGCCAATCCTGATGTCGCTGTCGAAATCTTTGACCTCCAGAAATGTGAACAGTTTGTCGTTGGGCCCTTCGCGGTATAACTGCACCTGGCTGTGCTGGTCGGTGGTGCCCAGCGCATTGATGGGCGTGGGGCCTATATAAACTTTATTGCCTTTCAGGTCTTCGGCCTTGCCGAGACTCTCCGCCCACAGTTGACGGTACCAGTCAGCCATATCCTTGAGTGCGTAGCTGTAAGGCATCATGACCGAGATCGGCTTGCCATGCATATAGTAATAGTAGTTTATCGCAGCCAGAACAGCTGCTGGATTATTCCGGAAGTCTCTGCGACTGGCCCGTCGATCCATATCCCTGGCGCCTGCGAGGAGCTGATTTATCTTGATGCCGCACATCGCGGCACTGAACAAGCCAACCGCGCTTAAGACGCTGAACCTGCCGCCGACGCCATCAGGAACTTCGAGTGTCTCAAGCTTGTCTGTGTCAGCGATTTTGCGGAGGGTACCTTCTTTTGCGTCGGTGGTGGCCACGACATGCTTTCGGTAGCCGTCCTTGCCGAGTGCATCAATGAGCATTTTACGAATGATCATGAACTGCGCCGCGGTCTCTGAGGTTCGCCCGGACTTGCTTATTACGTTAAAGACGATTCTTCCAAGCTCTGGTCGTATATAGTCAAGGAATGAGTCAAATTGAGCAGGATCGACGTTATCAAGGACGATGAGTCGCAGTCTCTTGGATTGCTTGTCTTTGGGATTGGGCAAAAAGGGGCGTAATGCCGTATCCAAGGCAATGTTACCTAAAGCCGAGCCGCCGATACCTAACACGACGAGGCAGTCGCATTTTTTGCGAAGAGTCTTCACGAGTGCATTTACACGCCTTGAGATGCGTTTGTTGTAAGGCAGGTCTCTGAACGGAGTCTTACCGCCTTTTCGCTGTTTGTTTATCTTTGAAATCAACGGCTTTATCTTCTTACCCAGCGATGTTAGCTGACTCAGCGTGATTCCATGTTTTCTGCCGATTGCTCCGGCCATCACCTTCCCATAGTCGATTTTGATCTGCGATTTCGGCACGTGCGTTTTCCTTTCGTTACGCTTTCAAGCGGACTTCGATTGCTTCTGTCGCCGTCTTGTCGAGCCGGAAGGTTCCACTGAGCGTCTTGCCTGCCACCTGCGCGCTGATTTCGTAGTCTCCGAGGAAGCCACGGAATTGTGCCTGGCCTTCCGCCCCGGCGGTCGCTTCCGATTTCGTCCACCACTGGTCTTTGATGAGCCGCTCCAATTCGTTGTAGGCGGGCTTGGGCGTCATGTCGGCGCGTACCAGCCCGGCCGGCGCTCGCTGCCAGGCATTCTGGTCGGTGAAGTCCCACCAGGTGATGGCCTCGACGGCCGGGTGCGAGAAAAGAACGCGATAGAACTCGGTCACCTGCTCGGCCTGGCGTTTCTCGCCTTCCGGCGTCGTTACCCATTCTCGGTCGGCTTTTGGGCCTGAAACGACGGTTGTCTCGGTGAAATGCAGCGGCTTTCCGAATTTGGCAAACCACTCACAGACCTCCCATGCCCGCCGCGCTCCCCAATATCCGCCGTGCATGTGAGACTGAATTCCGATGACATCGTACAGCGGCAGCCCGTTGTCATCGACCAGCTCGGAAATTACCTGCTCGGCGTAAGCCGGGTCGGTCCGGTAGTCATTGATCAGCAGCGTCGCGTTGGGATTGGCCCGCCGTGCCGTCTTGAACGCCTCCCGGACGTACGCACCGACGCCCATTCTTCGGATCGCCTCCGTCAGAATCGGCGACTGCTTCTTGATCTGCTCGCGGTCGTAATGCGTGGCCTCGTTGACGACGTCCCAAATGTCGATACCTCCCTTGAATCTGCGAACGCATCCGTCAATACGTTTGAGCTGAAGCTGCATCGCCGCGTCCGGCTCCTTTGGCAGCCACCGTGGATCCACATAGTTCCAAGCCAACGGATGGCCCTTGGCCGTCACGTTGTGGGCCTTGCACCAGCGAACGATCTCGTCGGTCCGTTCATCGTCCGGCCGGCCCGGCTCGCGCTCGTAGTTCCACCAGTAAAAAGGAAGCGTTGCAAAGTTCAACAGTGTGGCGAATCGCTCGGCGTAGGCGGCGCTGTCTTCCGGCGTTCTGCACCGGTTCAGCTTGAAGATGTTGCAGCCGAACAAGAACTTGTGCCGCTTCTGTTCTATCTTCACGGGCAGCCCGCCCGCAATCGCCTGGCTGTCCGGCCCGACGAGCCTCAACACGGCGTTGGCTTTGCGATGTCTTTCAATCCGGGCGTCAGCCTGTCCGAGAACCCCGCTGCCGGACTCTTTCCCGCCGGCCGGCAGTGATGCCGGGTCGGCCAGCAGCGCGGCGCTCAGGCCAGCGGCTTTGAGGAAATCTCGCCGATTCATAGAGTTGTCCTTCCGTAAAAAAGGGCCCCGCGCCGAGTGCGGAGCTCAATACGAGACTGACTCGCGGAGCGCATGCCTATACTGCCTCGTTGACCATTTGAACTTCTTTGAATTTGCAGAAATACTTCATTTCTTCGCTGATGTCCCCATAGCACGTCTGCCGGTGCAAGCCGCTCGACCAGCTCTTCCACAGTGTTTGAGCGTCGCCATCCACTTTGACTGTGATTTTGGTGCGGCAGCCTCTGTCGATGTCGGGAGCGTCGAGGATTTCTCCCGTGAAATACAGCAGGCGGTCGGAGCCAACCAGTATCGCCTGCGTGACTTTCTGGCCTGTCCGCATGAACACCTGCGGCACGACCCCTTCCGTTCGTTCCATGACCGTTCGCAGCTTGTATGGAGCCGCCGGCCCGCTTGGACCATCCATTTTCGTTGTGCCCAGACAGTGAGCCAGGATGATGCTGTTCCTGGATTCGTCCACCGTCGGGTCGCTGATAAAACCGGGCTTTCCCGACAGTCCCTGGAACAGGACGTGGGTCATCGCGCACTGTAAGTCCGATTCACAGATGCCGCCTAATCCTATGTTGTTAAGCCTCGTAAAGCCAAGGCAGGGATAAGCAGGCAGCTTGATGGTTTTGTCCCACATGGTGCCGTAGCAATCGATAGTCATCGCCGTTGCGTTTTCCTGGTCCAGCAGATTCTCAAGGGCCAGTGCCAGTTTGCAGGACTTGAACACGTCCGCCGGCGAAGGTTCCACGAGCTCCTTCGCCGCCTTGATCCAGCGTTCGGTCTCGGCTTTGGCATCCGCGTCGCTGACGGCATCGTAAGCGTCGAGCACCTGCTGGCGCTCGATTCGCTTGATCTCCGTGCCGAACTTGCTTTTCATGGCGTTTGCGTACTCATCGAATGATCGGGTTGTGACGTTTAGAATCTTGGCCTCTCGCAAATGATGAATCGCGCGAAACGGCCGGACGGCAGCCGCTAATCGGCTGTAGTCTGTGGTGAGCATACATTCCAATTTCGCGCCCAGTTTCTGTTTCTGCAGCGCGCCGAACCCCGCCCACTCGTGCCCGGAATACGGAACGGCAAAAAAAACCGTGGGCCGGTCCACGCTGAGAATTTCATCGAGAGCCGGCCGTATTCCCATGCTCAAATGAATCGCCAGGATGCCGTCAACGTCTTTGAGTTTATTCTTGAGCGGCACAATCTGATCCGGGGACGAAACCAGTTGGTCAATGACAAATTCGACGTCCGACAGCTCATCTTTGAGCTTTGCGAACTGCGATTCGTACAGCCCGATCTCACTCTTGAAATCCAGCTTCGGCTTGGGCCACAGGCCCTGCGAGGTGCCCATATAGAATCGGGCGACTTTGACCTTCGTCCCCCTACAGCCCGGACTGACAAGCCTCGATCCTCTTTGGCCCGCGCCGAACGCCGAAAGCGCCGGACCGGCAAGACACAAAGCGCCCCCCGCCGCCGTCAATTGTATGAACTCTCTGCGGCTTGTTTTCTTCTCCATTGTGACCTCCTTTTTTCATCGTTTCGCTGGGCCTCTCGGCAAACATACACATTCGAACCTGCCGTTTCACCGCAGGCTAAACGTCAACGTCTGAAAGGTTGGCGTATTTTACCATGAGGGATTTTGTCTGTCCAGAGTTGAATTTGACGACGGCGACGCTGTTCTGGCCCATGTCGATAAACTCTTTGATCCTGCCCAGGCCGAAAATATCGTGCCGCACCAACTGGCCCGGGCGAAACGCAGACACGGCCTGGCCCACGTCGCTGTCATCGCAGCCGCTTTCCCGGGCCTCTTCGGTGAAGTCCGCACCCAGCTCGAAAAGAAACTGCGACGGTATCGTTCGCAGAAACTGGCCCCGTATTGTCCGGTAGCGGGCGTAACTGATGCACAGGCCCGTTTTGGCGCGGGTGACGCCGACAAAAAGGAGCCTGCGTTCCTCCTCCAATTGTTCGTCATCTTCGCCCGTGCTGCTCCTTTCATGGGGAAGCAGGCCCTCTTCCACGCCGACGATGAAGACGCGTTCGAATTCCAGCCCCTTTGCCGCGTGCAGCGTCATCAGCGCGACGCGGTCGCTGGTTGCATCGTACGCATCGGCGTCGCTGAAGAGGGATATTTGGTGCAGATAATCGATGAGCGAAGGCTGCTCGGTCTGCTGGTCGTATTCGGCGGCGCTGTTGATCAGCTCGTTGACGTTCTCCAATGCGCTTAGGCCCTCGGCGCCGGCGGCCCGGAGCGACTCAGCCAGTCCCGATTCGACCCATACACGTTCGGCGAGCGGGGCCACCTTGCCGGCCATGTCTTTCTTGAATTGTTCGAGCATGTTCACAAAGACGGCGAGCCTGGCCTGAGCCGCTTCGGAAAGAGACTCGATCTGAGCCGATCTCTTCAGCGCTTCGAAGAAGCTGACATGATTCGCGACGGCATAGGCGAGGACCCTGTCGGCGGTCGTCTTTCCGATGCCCCGCGCCGGCGTGTTGATGATACGCAATAGTGCAATTTCATCGTTCGGGTTCACCAGGGCTTTCAAATAGGCGAGCACGTCGCGAATCTCCTTTCGTCTGTAGAATTCCACGCCGCGAACAATCTGGTAGGGTATCTTGTCCCGAATGAAAGCTTCTTCGAGCGCACGGCTCTGGGCATTCACGCGATAGAAGACGGCCACGTCGCTCGCAGATGTACCCTTGCCGGTCAGCTCCTGGATGTGCCGGGCGACGGCCTGCGCTTCGGCGTTCTCGTCTTCGAAGCCCGTGATGAGAATCCTCTCGCCCTGCGATTTGGTTGCGATGAGCTTTTTCTCTTTCCGATTCCGGTTGAACGCAATCAAGTGATCGGCCGCCGCCAGAATGTTGGGCGAGCTGCGAAAATTCTCCTCCAGCTTGACAACGGTCGCCTCGGGCCAGTCCTTTTCAAAGGCCATGATGTTGCGGATGTCCGCGCCGCGCCAGCGGTAGATGGACTGGTCCGGATCGCCGGTGGCGCAAATGTTGCTGTGCTGTGAAGCAAGGGCCCGGGCGATTCTGTACTGGGCGTGATTGGTGTCCTGATATTCGTCGATGAGCAGGAACTTGAAGCGGTCGCCAAGCTCCGAGCAGACATCGGGACAATCGCGGAGCAGGAAGGCGGTCTTCATCAGCAGGTCGTCAAAATCAAGGCCGTCTCGCTCGCGGAGGATGCGCTCGTAGCCCTGATAGACCTCGGCCAGCGTCCTGGTGAAGAAGCTGTCGGCCTCCGCTCTGAACGATTCGGCGTCCACCAGCTTGTTCTTGAGAGCGGAAATCGCGTCAAGCATTCGAGCCGGCGGAAAATTCGTACTGTCGAGCTGACAATTCTTCACCGCATCCCTGATGCACCGGGCCTGGTCGGCCTCATCATAGATGCTGAAGCTCGCGCTGATTCCCGCGCGAGCCGCATACCGGCGAAGAATCCTGACGCACAAAGAATGAAACGTGCTGATATGCGCGCCGCCGGAGGCCCCGAGAGCGGCTGCCCTTTGGCGCATTTCTTCCGCGGCCTTGTTGGTGAATGTGATCGCACAGATATTATAGGGCCGAACGCCGGATTCAATAAGGGCTGCGATGCGATAGGTGATGACGCGGGTTTTGCCGCTGCCCGGGCCGGCAAGAACAAGCAGCGGACCTTCAGTGTGGAAAACGGCTTCTTTTTGCGAGGGTGTCAGTTGTCGGCGGAGTATGTCGTGCATGCTGCAAAACGCTCATATCTGTGAAGCTCATCGATCAAAATGCTTTAAGCAAGTCCTGTTCCTGCTGCTTTATCTGGTCTTTCTGCTGCTCCAACTGGTCTTTCCACGGCTTCAACTGCTCGGCCAGCTCGGGTTTTTCGATTTCGATCCGAGCTAACAGGCTGAGCCTCAGATTCGGCGGATAGAGCCAGTCTTCAAGAAAATCACGAAGTGCAAGGTATCGTAACAGCTTGAAATCGGGCAGGTCAATCCTGTTTTCGTCGCTGTATTTTGACTGGTAATAGTCCCAAATCTCCTTTGCGAGGCTTTCCTGGCCGGCGGCCTCGTCGTCGTCGCGGATGGCATATCTGAAATAGACTTCGCTGAGCATCGCGGCAATCATTTCTTTGGCATCGCTGATGCTGATGTTCTCAAGCTCTTCGGCGAATCGCTTCTTCAGATAGGCATCGACAAGCGGGGACTTGAATTCGTCCAGGGGATAGAGCTCTCTCATCTGGCTGTAAATCTTTTGCGCCTGGGGTTTATGGCCGGCCTGATAGAAAAGGAGCACGGCGTTCTTGAGCATATTGCGATGGCCGTTCTGGAGGGATTCGTAGCTGCTGTCGTTCTTGTATTTTTCCAGAACGGCCAGCACGGTCCTGTTGTACGGCTCGAACATCCTCAAATCCGGCCGCAGGAATACCTCCTTGAATATCTGCGTGTGAGTTTCCAGCGACCCCTCTGCCGCCGGCACCTGGAGCGGCACGTCATGGATGAACATCTTGCCGCTGCGAAAAAGATTCTGCAGACTGTGACCGACAATGCGGTCCGTGTTTGTTTCGCTCATCCCAATTTCTCGAGACGGCTCTTGAGCAGCCATCCGCAATCCCATGACGGCCCAGTAGATTGCGTGGCTGTCGGCGTTCCGCCAATCAAGGGGCAGATGGGCATTCGGATCTTTGAAGTCAGTCGGCCCGTACATTCTGTTCAGGTCTCGCATCACGGCAGGATCGAGCTTCCAGGTTTTCCGCAACTCGTGGGCCTTGGCGAAAAGGTCGAACTTTTTGAGGGCCTCGGTGCCCCGGAACTGATCGATCACTTTGCCGGCCTCGGGTTTGAAGCGGCCGGAGTTCTGACGCAGCGACAGGTACTGCGCGGCCAGCGCATCGTCATCGGAGAAAACGGCATCGGCTGATTTCAGGGCCGCAATCAGCGAGGCTGCATTGGGATCCTTGGCCATCTCCCGCCCGCTTGCCGGCGTTTGGGCAAGGGCGTCAAAATAGCGATTGTCCTGCCCATCGAGCTGGTTGTCCTCTGAGCGCAGCAGCGGCTCGAGCGACATCGCCAATTGAAGCTTGTAGTATTTGTGGGCGTCGTCCGAGACGCCGCCTATTTTGTGCTGGAATATCCGGGCCAGCTCGTGGTAAAGCGTGATGTTCTTGAGCTTGTACTTGCTGATCGCTTCATCGCGAAGCAGCTCGTAGCCGTTCCGGACCCATCGCCATCGCTGGTCGGGCTCGCTCGCGGGGATGGCCACGGAAATATTATACGCCATGTTCCAGGCCTGGAATTCCCAGACCGAGGCGAAACGAGGCTGCAGAACGGTGATCCATTCGGCAAGCTGCCTGGCGTCAAAGAACTGACCTTCCTCTTTGAGCTTGTCGGCCCGCATCCACAAGACGTCCACGACCAGGCCGCGAAACGCCCCCGTCGCAATGGTGGCAAACACCAGCGAGGGCGGAATGTTCCCGGGCTGGTCAATGATCAGGTTCATCTCCTGACGCTGGCGGTTGACCGAATCGAGCTGCAGGCCGGCGGCGACACACAGACCCACCGCCAGGACGATACAGACGGACCAGATTATCGTGTCACGCGAACGCATAAAGTGGTTCAATGTTTACCGTTGATGGTCATAGAATATCAGCTAAACGGTAATCTTCGCAATTTCTCTGTAACTGAAAATCACCAGGCCAAGGACAAGCATCAAGAACGCCTTAATGCAAACCATAAAGAGGGCGCATTGGGCCAATAAGGACCAGCTCAACAGCCGTGCAGGGACCATGAATTTTGTGGGGTTGAACTTGTCGAACTCCGGCAGGAGCCGAATCGCCCACTTGAGCGTGTACGAATAGACGGCGCCCATGCTTGCACTGAGGTAATCGAAGGAGTCGATAACAAAGCCGCTGAAACTTGCCGTTAGGAAGAGCACAAGACAGAACAATACGGCCACCGGGAAAGACAGAAAGCTCGAGGCCAATACCCCCAGACAGGCCAGGAAAATCAAGCGAAACAGGATCAGAATCGCGGCTCGTATGAAGTTGCCGGTGAAGCTGTCGGCCTTGTAAAGCACCTCCAGACCATCCGGCGGGAAAATGACCGTTGCGTCATTCAGTGGAACGTTCCCGAACGCAATCGCCAGACGGCCGCTTTCGGGGACGACCTCGGCCGGAAATTCGATTTCGTGAAACGTCCGAGCCGCGTGCTTGTGGACCTGGTCGTAGATCGGAGTCTTGGGCTGCTCCCCGTACTTGATGTACTGGTAGTCGCCCGCGAGCCACCGGCCATAGACCTGCGAGTCGGGCGGATTCGGGAACACGTCGTATTTGAATCTGATGAACATGCTCTCGGCCAGAGGCTTGATGTTGTCGAATTCCCAGACCAGCACCTCGCCGGCGCCGGCGGCGCGCTGGGCAAGCTGGGCCTGCTTGGTCAGCTCGGCAATGATCTGATCCTGCGTGTAGTCCGGAGGCAGCCGGTCCAGCTTCTTGAGCTCCTCATATCGTTCTCTGACCTCCTGCGTCACATCGACCATGGGGACCGTCAGAGCAGCCCGCGCGGTGAAGAACTCATTGCGGGCCGCAGTCAGCTCCGTCTCCGGGGACTTGAGGAATCTTGGGATATAAATCGTGATGCTGTATATGACGGCGGAGAACAGCGCCAGGAGGAGAACGTCCAGCAGAACCACGCCGAGCAGCTTGCCCAGCAGGAACTGAAATCGCCGGATGGGTTTGGTAACCACGGTATATATTTGTCTCTGCTCGATGTCGCTTGTGATCGAATAGATGGAGATAATGATCGTGAGCAGACACAGCAGGAAGCTCATCAGCGACAGGCTGTAGCTGACGAACGTCTGCAACCTGCCCTTGAGTGTTTCATCACCCGTCGTCGAAATCCCCAGGGCCGGCAGCAGGACAAAGAGCAGGACCATAAAGACGAGGGCGACTTTCATCCGCAAGGCCTGCCTGATCGTATTAGTGGCGACAGCCCAGATACTACGCATCGCCGGAATCTCCTGCCTGCGACTTGTCCGTTTTTTCCTTGTTCTTGCTTTGAGGGGCTGAGCGGCCCGTGAGCTTATCCAAGATGCTCTCTCGAACCTGCTCCTCGCCGGAGGCTTGGGGCTCGACCGCTTCGGTTGCCGCTGTTTCATCTCGGGCGACAGGTTTGAGCTGCGGCGGCTCGGCCGGGCGGGTCAATTTGCTCAACAGGTTCTCATCGGGCCCGGACGCGGAGCTTGGAGCGGCAACGACATTCTCCGTCGCCGGCGTTTGCTCAGAAGCCTGCTGCGAGACCGGCGCCGAAACGAGTTTATCCAATATGCTTTCCGCAGGCTCCTTCCGCGTGAGGAAATCGCCGATCTTGGTCGTGCTGACGGCGCCGCTTGTCGGCTGGGCCTGCTGCTGAGCCGCCGTGACGGTCCTGATAAAAAATGATTCGAGCTTATCCATCGGAGAAGTCACGACACATTCGGCGTCTTCGGCCGCAACGAGCTGCTTGATTTTCTCGACGGTTGAATCGCTGATGGCATCGGTGGTGATTTGCCTCTTGTTCGTCTGCTGCAGAAGCTCTCTGACCCGGCCCTGCGTCTGTATTTTCCCGCCGTAGAGGATGGCAATCCTATCGCATACGTCCTCGACGTCGGCCAGCAGGTGACTGCAAAGCAGAATCGTCTTGCCGCGTTCTGCAAGCTTCAGGATCAAATCCTTGATTTGCCTTGTCCCGATCGGGTCCAGGCCGGTCGTCGGCTCGTCTAATATAAGCAGGTCGGGATCGTTGATCAGCGCCTGGGCCAGCCCGATTCGGCGCGCCATGCCCTTCGAAAAGGTCCCGACGGCCCTGTTGGCAACGGCTTTGAGCCCGACCATGTCCAGCAGTGCCTCGATACGCATCTTGCGCACCTTGGCCGGCAGGCCGAACAGCCGACCGTAGAAGTCCAGGGTCTCGCGCGCGGTCAGGTACCGGTACAGATAGGACTCCTCGGGCAGAAAGCCGATTCTGGCGTTGATCTTCGGGTCGGCTCCGTCGCCGCCCAGGAGCAGGGCCTTGCCCTTCGTCGGATGGAGCAGGCCCAGCAGCATTTTCAGGGCCGTGGTCTTGCCTGAGCCGTTTGGGCCCAGAAGCCCGAACACCTCATTTTGACGCACCTGCAGATCCAGGTTCTCGACGGCATAGACCTTGGCCCGGCCCCACCAGTCGGAGAATATCTTGGTCAGCGAGAAAGTTTCAACCGCGTATTCCATAGTCTCGTGTTTCACAGCTCCTCAATCGCGTCTCGCATCAGGTTGCACCCGTCCTTTGCTACCGGTGGGCTTCATGGTCGAGCTCTTCTCCGTAGCGGACGAGTCGCGCACTGTTAAAAACGACGATGAGCGAGCCGACAAAGTGCAGGACCGCGGCGTAAATCGCCGGCAGCCATGCCGCCGCCCCCGCGGCAATGCCCAAAACGATAAAGATGACCCCAAAGCCGAGATTTTGATAGATGACTTTTCCGGTTTTTCGCGAAAGCCGGACGAGGAAAGGCAGCCGCGTTAGGTCATCGCTCATGAGGGCAATCGAAGCGGAGTTGATGGCCACGTCGCTGCCGGCGGCCCCCATCGCGATGCCCAGGTCCCCCGCTGCCAGCGCCGGTGCGTCGTTTATGCCGTCGCCGACGACGACAACCGTATGGCCGTCTTTCTTGATCTGCTCGACAATCGCCAGTTTGTCCTGCGGCAGGCAGTGCGCCTTGAAATCGGTGCAGGCCAATTCCGCAGCGACCCGGCTGGCCACCTCGCTGCGGTCCCCGGTCAGCATGGTGACTCTCTTGACGCCGAGATCAAGCAGCTCCTTGATGGCGTGCCGGGCCTCCGGCCGGGTCTTGTCCTGAAGGCCGATCCAGCCGATACACTTGGAGTCCTTCGCCACATAGAGGGTGCTGAAGCCCTGCTCCTCGTGCAGCGCCGGGTCGGAAACGTTGCCGACATCCACGTTGTTTTCTTTCAGGAAGGTGTCTCTGCCCACCAGCACTCTTGCCGAATTGACCGCCGCCGTAACGCCTTTACCCGGCGTTTCCTGGAAGCTGTCCGTTCCGGGCAGGGAAAGGCCGGCCTCCCGGGCGACCTCCTGCAGCGCCCTTGCTGCCGGGTGCTTGCTCATCTGTTCGGCCGAGGCGGCCACGGCCAATAGTTCCGCCGGCTCAACGCCCTCGGCGGGCGTCAGCTTGGTCACATACAGCCGGCCGGTTGTGACCGTCCCGGTCTTGTCGAACACCATCGCCGTGATCTTGCCGGCGATCTCAAGATCGGCCACGTTCTTGATCAGAATACCGAGGCGGGCCGAGGCGGAAATCGCCGCGACCATCGCCGTCGGCGTCGCCAAGATCAACGCACACGGACACGAAACGACGAGTATCGTAATGGCCCTGTTCATGTCGCGGGTGAAAAACAAAACGATGCCGGCAATCATCAGGACGGTCGGCGTGTACCACTTCACGTAGCGGTCGATGATCCGCATAATCGGTATTTTTGTCTGCTCGGCCTGGATAATCAGCGATTGAACCTTGCCGAGCGTTGTGTCCTTGCCAGCCTTGGTCACCGCAATATCCAGCACGCCGGTCAGGTTGTTGGTGCCGGCAAAAACCTGCATCCCAGGCACTTTATCGACGGGCAAAGATTCACCCGTGATCGTGGCTTCATTGACCGAGCTGAGGCCCTTGGCCACCTCGCCGTCGGCGGGGATGTTGTCGCCCGGCCGGACACGCACACAATCGCCGGCCTTGAGGCTGCTGACCTTCACTTCATTTTCGCCGCCCCTGCCGTCAATCAGGTTTGCTCTCGTCGGGGTAAGTTTTATCAGCGATTCGATTGAGGCGCGCGCGCCCAGCGCCGTGCGGGTCTCAATCAGCTCGCTCAAGAGCATGAAGAAGGCGACGATGCCGGCCGTGGCATATTCCTGCATGGCAAAGGCCGCCAGGATGGCCAGGGCCACCAGCTCATCCATGTGGGCCTCTCTGCGCAGGAGGCTCTTGACGGCGTGCAGAACAATCGGAGCGCCAAGCAATAGGGCGCCGACCATCGCCAGAAACTCCGTGTTGAAACTGCCGCCGCCGTAGATGTACCTGGCGACGCCGCTGTTAATCAGCAGCACGCCGCCGGCCAAGGTCCCTAACAGCGCCATGCTGACACGGATTTGCTTGCCATGCGTTTGCTCGGCGGCGATGTCGTCCTTAAAATGCAGGTGTTCGTGAGCCATAATTGCGTCTCTTGTTTCTCGTACTTGCTCCCCAGTGAAAATCGGCGCATGGCCGGATTATTTAGTCTGCTGCTCTTGGGCCGTCTGTTCCCTGCTTGCCCTGGGCTTCAGCGATGGGTCTCTGTTCAAAAGCACTCGCAGCTCCGTGCCCTTGGCGCCCCCGGCCGTCTGGATGACAAACTTCTCATCCGCGTTGTTCAGGATTTGCTCGATGGCATCGAGATAGATTCTTTGAAGAACCAGCTTCGGGCGCTGCCGGTATTCGGGCAGCAGCCGCTCCAGGTAATCGGCGTTGGCCTTGGCCGTCTCCACAACCTTCGTCCGATAGGCTCTCGCTTCGGCGATTTTTTCCTGGGCCGTGCCGGCCAACTGTGACCACAGAGACTCCTTGTCCTGTTCGCCGGCCGTTTCATCGTGCAGAGCTTTGGACAGCGCCTCGGCGACGGGACCGGCCGCCTGGCTGAGCGTGTTCTCGGCGTACGTTCGGGCTTCGGTAATGGTCGTTTGGCTTTTCTGGCTGGCTTTGGTGGAGGCCTCGAATGCGTCTCTGACCTGTGGAGGAGGTTCGCTTCCGGTCAGTTGGACCGATACGACCCGGACGCCGCTCTGCATCTTGTCCAGCTTGTCCTGCAACAACCTTCCAACGTGTCTGGGGATCCTGTCCTGGCTGGAGATCGCTTCATCCATCGTGTAATTGACCATGGCGGTCACGGCGGCATCTTCGAACAGGTTCTTCAGGAGCGGCTTGACGCCTTCCTCACCCGTGATGACCGCGAAGTAAACGTCGCCGGGTTTGACGTCCCTGACGTAAACGTTCCTGAAGAAGCGTTCAGGGTCATCGATCTGGTACGTGAGCTGCCACCGGGTGTGAACGATATTGTAGTCGCTTCCATCCGACCCCGCCCTTGCCGGCATTGCGCTGATGGATACATCTGCTGTCTGCCGGGCGGAGTCAGCATCCGCGGTCTGTTCGCTTCGGGTCAGGCAATAGCCGTCACTCTTCGGGTCCAGTGGCTTGTCCGGACGGACCGGGCGCCGCTGGCCGGAGAGCTTCTCTTCCGGACTCTCGGCATACCAGAACGAATCAACGGGCAAACTCACCGTGGTCTCCACGGGAATCTTGACGATTTCGTCTATCGGGTACGGCAGTATCCAATGCGCGCCGGGACCGAGCAGTCTTTCTTCGCCCACGCCCCGAATCCTGCCGAATCGCAGGACAATCGCCTGCTCGTTGGAGCCGACCGTCTCGAAACCGGAGGCCAAAAAGGCGATGACCAGCACAATCATAATGACTTTCAGGATGATGAAGCTCATCCTCAGCGCTTCGGAGAGGCTCCTGCCGGCGGCGTCAAGCTCATCGCCCGCAGGTTCCTGCGGCGCCGCAGGAGGCAGCTCCTTATCCTCTTGGCGATGGTGTTTGGTCATAATATAGATCGTTCCGAGCTATTTTTGCGGTTCGTTGGGCTCCATGTCGGGTATTCCCTTCAGGAGCGAAAATGGTGCGACATCCGTGGAAGTGACAACCGTTGTTTTGTCCTGCAATATCTTTCCAAGGGCTTCAAGGTCCCGAAGGAGCATGGCCAGCTTGGGGTCAGCTTCGAGCATCTTGTAGTGTTTTGCCGCTTCGGTGTCCCCCTGGCCCCGTATGACTTTGGCCCGGCCCTCGGCGGCCGCGATAAGCTCGTCACTTTTCGATTTGGCCTCCGTTCGTATCCTGATGGCCTCGGCGTTCCCCTCCGAAATAATGCGCTCGGCCTTGCGGTTCCTCTCGGTCCTCATGCGCTCAAAGACCTGGGTGCTGACGTCCTTGCTGATCTTGAGCTGTTTGATGCCGAGGGTCTTGATTTCAATGCCGAACTTGGCGTCAGCCACGGCCCGTTGAAGGTCCGCAAGCATCTCGTTCTGGATTTCTTCGAACTTTATTTTCGAGGCGTCGCTGTTGACGAATTCGGAGAAATGATGCCGCCCGATGATGTTGTTCTGCGTATTGCGAATCCGGCTGCGCAGCAGCTCGTCTTCGGCCTTGGTGACCGTCTTGATGGCGTTGAAGAACTCCAGCGGCCTGGCAATCTTCCAGACGATGTACGTGTTGACGATGATCGGCTCGCCCCCGGCGGTTGTCGTCTCTTCAAGCTCCGGCTCCAGGACCCGCATGCGGGAGTCGAATTTGTGCACCTGCTGGATGGGAAAAGGCCATTTGAAGTACACGCCCGGTTCGGTGATCGGGCGTGTGGGCCTGCCGAACGTTGTCACCAGGCAGGACTCGGTTTCCCGCACCTGGAACGAGACCAGGTACAGACCCAGAGTGACGACAATCAACGCGACAAAGACGGCAATGGCTATATTCTTCATTTTTCGCTGCTCCGCTCAAAGCCGCCCAGCTCGTAAAGGTTGGGCGAGAGTTTTTCCTGGAGGTCAATGACCGTAACCTGCGTATTGTTCTGATCGGCTACGATGACGTATTTCCGTATGCCGGCGAGCGCCTCTTCGAGCATGGCCAGCTTCTGCTCGTGCACGTAAATCTGCGGGGCGGCCCGATAAGCCGTCAGTTGGCCCGCAAAGCGCCGGCCGGTCGCCTCCGCCAGCGTCGCTTTTTGAAAGGCATAGCTTTTCGCTTCTCTCAAGGTTTTGAAGATGTCACCCTTTGCTTTTTCGAAGGCAAGGTCCAACTGATCCCCGAGCTTTTCGATGTCTTGCGGCGAGTTTGCCTGTACGGCCTGCTGGTAATCGGCCGCAAGACGATAAAGCGCATCGGCCTCTTCGACGGAGCCGACCAGCGTGCTCAGGGTCCTGTTTCGCTCCGCCTGGGCCTGGAGGATCATCGCCTCCTTCTTCTGAACGGCGCCGGTGACCTTCTGATAATCCGCCGCCACCTCGACCGGCGGGTGAATGCCCTGCAACCCGACGAACCCGATTTCTACACCGAGGCCCGCCTCGTCGGCGGCCGCCTGAATCCGCGTGGTCAAGGTGTCCCTGGCCTCGGCCCGGCCGGCCCCCAACAGACTGTGTTCCATGCCGGCCTGATCGTCCGCCTCGACCTTCGCACTGGCGGCGAACCTCGTCAGCTCCCGGTAGCATATCGATTCGAGCAGTTGCTCCGGCTTGTTGTGATTGTAGATGAAAGAGTACAAATCCTTGATTCGGTACTGGACGGGCACCGCGGCTATCACAAGACTCACCGGCACGGTACCCCTGAATGACTCCGCGCCGGTTTGTTCGCTGCCCACCAGCAGTTGGTATTCCTCTTTGTAATGGGACTCGCCCCACAATAGAGGCGTATGTTCAACCCGGCCCTGCGCATCGACCTTGGGCACAAAACCGATACTGATCTCTGAAATCCTCTTCGTCGGATATTTATAGGCCACGTCAATCGGCCAGGGCCACTTGAAGGCCAGGCCGGGACCGATGAGCCTGACGTCATTCGCGTCGTTCGCCGGATTGCCGAAATGCTCGATGATAGCTTCCTCGTCGGGGGCCACCACGACAATGCAGCTTAGCAAATAGAGGGTGACGCCGGCAAACAGGGCCAAAGGCACAATCGCCTGCTCGAGCAGCTTGTAGAACCAGGTCTGCGAGACTTTGAAGCCGAACTGATAATCAATCGCATCGGCGGCGCTGCGTAATATGCCGCCCGGCTCATTGATCGTCCCGAGCAGTCTGCTGTCAAAAGCGCTGCGGCTGTACCGGCCTTTCAGTCTCGGGCGATAGGTATCCAAAACAAGGTTCAGGGCGGTTTCGGCCCCGAGCACGACCAGCAGGGCCGGAATCACCAGCGCCATGACGTTTACAAAGGCATAGAAGTCCAACAGGTAAGCTAATGCCAGCGCCACAGCTAATATAAAGCACAAAACCGCCACCCCTAACAGGGAGCTGCCGCCGGCCCTTAACGGCTTCCACTCCGGCTGGCGCGACATGCCCGTCGCGTAGCGGGAAATCAGGAAGCTGACGAAAGCGATAGCCGTCATACAAATACCGCAGAGCAGAGGCTGCTTGGACTCGGTCTCTATCGCAGTCCGGGCGGCGTTCAGCAAATACAGGCCCATCGCCATTTGATAGGCGGCGATGAGCGCCGAGAATATGGGAATAAACCATTTCTCGAATATCTGCAGGCGGCGCTGAGCCACGTAGAATAAGGTGGCGCGTTCGCTCCCGGCCTGGAAGATGGTGGACGTGGCCTCGTCTTTGCTCAACTGGCTGGCGTCGAGCTTCTCCTGCTCGGCCAGCGCACGCTGATGGAAATGCAAACATAAGACCAGCCAGATCAAGGCCACGGAGAGGTTCAGCCACCCCACCGCAGAGACCGCAAAGAAGCCGCTCCATCGACCCAGGAAAAAGGAAATGCCGAAGAAGACCACGCTTAAAATCAAGGACACCAGAGCGACGTGTACGGGGCGTTTGGACGATACTGTCATTTTCTATCCCGGCCTTACAGTCTGAACAAAACCAACGCAAACACAGTATTCATTCGACGTACGTGCAAGCTTCTCACGATTATAAAGTTGTGTACTATAGCAACAAATGCTATCTTAGTATAGGGACAACTGTGAAAAAAACAGGCCCTTATGTCCAAAAAAATCGCGGTGCCTCGGCAAACGGCATGGGCGCCGTGAAACGATCGTGACAGATGAATAAATTATTTACTATAGCGAAGAATACCTTCATCGAAACCCTGAGACAGCCTATCTACGCCGTTATTATCGTTGCCGCGTTGTTGCTGTTCTTCGTCAGCCCGTCTCTGACGATGTACACCATGAGCGACGACAACAAGCTCCTACGCGAGATAGGGTTATCTACGTTATTTCTGGCCAGCTTGTTCATCGCAATCTTCTCGGCTTCCGGCGCGGTCGCCGAGGAGCTGCAGAATAAGACCATAATGACCGTTCTGAGCAAGCCCGTCCAACGTCCTATATTCATCATTGCGAAGTTCTTCGGCGTGGCCGCCGCCGTGGTTCTGGCCCACTATATATGCACGGTCGCCCTGCTGATGGCGATCCGGCACGGCGTCCTCGAAACGGTGAACGATACGCACGACTGGACAGTTATAGGCGCCGCGGCGATCGGCGTCGCCGCTGTAATTCTGCTAAGTGCTTTTCTAAACTACACTTACGATTGGAAATTCTCTTCGACGGCGATGGTCTTGACCGGCATATTTGCAACGCTGATTATCGTTTTCCTCTCCCTTATCGACCGGAACTGGCAGTTCAACCCGAGGGAAAACGGCATGAACGCGGTGGACATCTACGGCTCGGTTCTGCTGCTGCTGGCGGCGATAATCATCGTTGCCCTGGCGGTGGCGCTTTCGGCCAGATTCAACATCGTCGTCACCCTCTCGGTCTGCGTCGGGATCTTCTTGTTGGGTCTTATCAGCGATTACGTATTCGGCAGATTCGCCGCAACCCACCTGTGGGCCCGGGTGGGCAGGTATCTTGTGCCGAATCTCCAGGTTTTCTGGATCAGCGACGCCATTTACGAAGGCAGCACGGTCCCGCTGAAATATATCCTGACGAGTGCTTCTTACGCCCTGTGCTACACCACGGCCATCCTCGCATTAGCCGTCGCCCTCTTCCAACGCCGTCAGGTGGGCTAATTCGTCGTGCGTATTGCGTATCGCGTCATTCTTCCCATCCCATGACGCACCACGCTTCACGCTTCACGAGGCACGTCTTTTATTACCGCTGTTTCGTCGCAGTTTTGCTGCTTCGAGCACCGCGCGCAGTCGCTCCAGACCTTCATCGGCAGCGCTTCTTTTTCAACCGCCGTGAACCCCTGTTTCTCAAAGAACTGCGGCTCGAGCGTTAGTGCAAAGACCCTCGGCACGCCCAGCGCCGCCGCCTGTTCGAGGGCGGCGGTAACTAACATCGTGCCGATGCCTTTGTCTGTGTTTGCCTGATCGACCGCCAATGATTTTATCTCGGCCAAGTCCGACCAGATAATCTCCAGCGCGCAGCAGCCGACCACAGTGCCGCCTGATTCGGCGACGCTGAAGGTCTGAAGGTTCTCGTAAATATCCGCCGGCGAGCGAAACAGCATCCGGTCCCGCTCCGCATAAGAGCTAATCAGAGCATGAATCGCCTTCACATCCGAAATCTTTGCACTGCGTACATTCATGACATACGAGTATAGCCAGGAGTGGGAGATTTTCCAACACTAATCCCGATTCCGTCAGCAATAGAATTGGAAGGCCTCAAAAAACAAAATAAAGCTGGAAAAACGATTGCATCTGGTATATCGTATTGCGGATTTCGTATTGCGAATAAGAACATCTGCGAAATCTGTGGTTGATGAAGTGGATTCCTGCCCGTTCGGCTTCGCTCAGGGCAGGCTTTCCGCAGGAATGACAAGACTGTGTCATCTGTGAAATCTGTGGATGCGATTTATACTTATTGACAAGGTGATCTCGTTAGAGCCGGGCAAGCGAATCAGGGCGGTCAAGAACGTTTCTCTGGCCGAGGAGTACCTGGCCGACCACTTCCCGACGTTTCCGGTGCTGCCCGGCGTGTTGCTGCTGGAAGGGCTGATCGAGTCGGCCTCGTGGCTGGTTCGCGAGAGCGAAAATTTCGCCCACAGCATGATATTGCTTGAAGAAGCGCGAAATGTGAAGTATAAAAGCTTCTTGGCGCCCGGCGCCCAGATAGAATATACCGTCGAGGCCAAGACCATCGAAGAGAACGTCAGCAGCTTCACCGGCGCCGGCGTATCGCAGGGCGAGCGCATTGTGGAAGCGCGGTTCGGGCTGAGGCACTTTAACCTGGCCGACGCCAATTCGGCGATGGCGGCCGTGGATGCCGTCGTCATTGAGAATCTGAAGGAACGATGGCGACTGCTGCAATAGCTCGCCACGAAGCCACTAAGGCACAAAGAAAAAACATGAATATCGAATATCGAACAAGGAATGTTGAATGCCGAAAGACTTCGACATTGGGCGTTCATTATTCATTATTCTCTTGTTCTTCGAGTCTTGGTGGCAAAACGAATTGAACACGGGAGGTAGAACACCTATGGCAATGAGTCGGGACGAGATTATACAGCAGGTCCATGAAGTTCTGGTCGATGCGCTGGGAGTGGACGACGAGGAGGTCACGATTGAAGCGACCTTGATGGGGGATTTGGGGGCCGAGAGCATCGATTTTCTGGACATTGTGTTTCGACTGGAAAAAGCGTTCGGCATAAAAATCCCCCGGGAAGAGCTGTTTCCCGCTGAGAATCTGATGACGAATTCCGAATTCATTCACAACGGCAAATTAACTGAAAAAGGGCTGGCCGAGCTGCGGGAGAAGATGCCGCATACCGACCTGTCGGAGTTTGAAAACGACCCCGATATTAACAAGTTAGGTGACTTGTTCACCGTCGGGGCAATCGTGAACTACGTTGAGAACAAGCTCAACGCGGCTTAGCAAGCGAGCAGTGTCTTTCAGATGTCAGCGGCAGGATGGCTGGCTGCAATCTGCCGCTTTCTTCAATATGAGCGGGGCCGCAATGTACACGACGCTGCAAAGAGCCCCGGCAAAAAATGCGTTGGATTTGGATAGATAAGTTTGTCGAGTTTGAGAGCGGCCGGCGGGCCGTGGCGATCAAGAACGTCACGCTTGCCGAGGAGCATCTGCACGACCACTTCCCCGGCTATCCCGTCATGCCGGAGAGTCTGTGCATCGAGGCGATGGCCCAGACGGCGGGAATCCTCGTCGGCGAGGCGGCGAAATTCCAGGAAAAAGTGATCCTGGCAAAGATCAAGAAGGCCGTCTTTTTCGATTATGTCAAGCCGGGTGACACATTGAAGCTGGAGGCGGCTATTGAATCGTTCGCCCCCGAAGCGGCCAGCACGAGCGGCAGGATCACCCGCGCCGACAAGCTCGTCGCCGAGATCGATTTAATGTTCAGTCATATCGACCGGAACCTGGCGGGCAAGCAGTTTCCGGAGGAGAACTTCGTGTTCAATACCGGCACATCGGTATTCGAGTCTCTTCTGCGAGAGGTGCTTTCAGCGGCCGGGCGCAAGTCGGAGCAAGCCTGATGAGCTCCGCCCGCGTAGTCATCACCGGCCTCGGCGCCATCACCCCCCTCGGATTGACCGTCGGCGAGATGTGGGCGTCTCTTTGCGCCGGCAGGGTCGGGATAAACAGAATCACGGCGTTCGACCCGGTGGGCTTTACCTGCCGGTTGGCCGGCCAGGTCCCCGAGTACAGAATACAAAACTACGTGCCGAAGACCCATCGCAAGGCCGTCAAGCTGATGTCCAGGGACATCGAGCTGTCCGTCATCGCGGCCAACGAAGCCCTCGTTCACGCCGGTTTGGTTACGAAGGGCATCGACCCCGAACGTGTCAATATCGACCCGCAGCGCATGGCGATCAATCTGGGGGCCGGCCTGATAAGCTGCGACCTGGTGGAGCTGGCCCCTGCCGTGGCGGCCAGTGTCACGAACGGCAGGTTCGACATCCACAAATGGGGCAAAGACGGCCTTGAGCTGGTCACGCCGCTGTGGTTGTTGAAATATCTGCCGAACATGCTCGCCTGCCACGTCGGCATCATCCACGACATCCAGGGGCCGAGCAATACGATCACCTGCGCCGAGGCGGCGGGGCATCTGGCCATTGCTGAAGCGGCGCAGACGATCGCCCGCGGCAGCAGCGACATTGCCCTGGCCGGCGGCGCTGAGGCGAAGGTCAACCCGATTGTCATGATCCGCCAGTGCCTGCTCAAGAGGGCGACCGGCGAGAACAACGATGACCCGGCGACGGCGTGCCGGCCCTTTGACGCCGACGCCAAAGGCTCGGTGTTCGGCGAGGCGGCCGGCGTGGTCATTCTGGAAAATCTGGAACACGCCGAGAATCGCGGCGCAAAGATTTACGCTGAAGTCGCCGGCCTCGGACAGAGCAACAGCATCAATCCGGCGTATGAGCACATCGAGCCGGATGGCAAGGGCATTCAGATCGCCATAGAGAAGGCGCTTGCCGAGGCGCAGATAGAGCCGCATGATCTGGACCTGATTATCCCGCACGGCACGGGGATACCCGCCGATGATCTAGCCGAGGCCAGGGCGATCCGGGCCGCGCTCGGCGAAGCGGCGGCAAGAGTCCCGGTCTGGCCGACCAAGAGCATGTTGAGCAACACAGGCGCAGCCGGCGGCGCGGTTGATATCGTCGCCGCCGTGTGTGCGATGAGGGACGGCAAAATACCCGCGGCGAAAAACTGCGATAGAAAAGCCGAAGGCTGCGATTTGAATATTGTCACTGAGCCGCGAGAGGCAAAAATACGTTACGCATTAAGTTGCAGCTACAGCTACGGCGGACAAACCGCCGCCGTCGTATTGAAAAAACCTCACCGAATGTAGAATATCGAACAAGGAATATCGAATAATGAAGTAAACCAATGGCTTCGGAAATGCGGGAAGAATCAGATAGGGACAAAAAGTATGATCTTGAAAAGCGTCTGATTGACTCTGCTGTTCGTATCATGGACTTGGTTGAGACATTACCAAATACACGTGCTGGGAGCCACATAGCAGGTCAGTTAGTGCGTTGCGGAACATCCCCTGCACCGAATTATGGCGAAGCCCAGAGTGCTGAGTCTCGCAGCGATTTCATTCACAAGATCAAGATCGTCCTTAAGGAGTTGCGGGAGACGAAAGTGTGGCTACAGATTATCCACCGTAAACGCATGACAAAGTCCGGCGGTCAGACAGAACTACTCGTAGCCGAATGTAATGAGTTAATCTCGATTTTCGTCACCAGTGTAAAAACAGCGGAAAAGAACAGACGCAACAAGAGCAGAGAGACCTGATTTGTTACTTCGACATTCGATATTCATTATTCAAGAACAAGCTCTGACTTGAATATCGAATATCGAACAAGGAATGTAGAATGATGAAGTTATACGGCTGTGCAGAGAAACTCAGTTTGTTAGTTCGACGTTCGGAATTCGTTATTCGCTATTCATTATTCAAGGTATTGTTTATGGCAAAGAGTCATAAGGGTCTAACGAATGACTGAGCGGGTTGTAATAACCGGGATGGGCATTGTCTGCCCCTTGGGTCACGACGTGGAGACGTTCTGGCGGGCGATATTGGCGGGCGAGAGCGGCATGGCGAAGACCACCATTTTCGATGCCTCGACGTTTCCGACGACCTTCGACGCCGAAGTCAAAGGGTACGACTTCGCAAAATATACCAAGAACTTCCGGCTGCACAAGCACGGCGACCGGGGCTCCGGCTTTGTTATCGGTGCAGCGGTTGAGGCATGCAGGCAGGCCGGGATAGATGTAGAAACCGGCGAGCCGGCCGACGGAATTGACCGCCGCCGGTTAGGGATTTATTTGGGAGCTGGCGAAGGCTCCGTTGACAATGATGTGTTTTTCAATGCGATCCTTGAAGGCTGGGACGCACAGAAGAACCAGATGGACTGGGGCCGGTGGGCGCAAGTCTCTTTCAGCAGGATGGACCCGATGCGTGAGCTTGAGCAGGAGCCGAATATGCCCGCCGCTCACGTCGCCGTGCTGACCGGCGCTCGCGGGCCGACACGAAGCTGCCTGACCGCCTGTGCGGCCAGCACGCAGGCCGTCGGCGAATCCATGATGATGATTCGCAAAGGCGACACGGACGTGATGATTGCGGGCGGCGCGCATTCGATGATCCACCCGCTGGGCGTTACGGGCTTTAATCGGCTCACCGCCCTATCGACCAGAAATGACAGCCCGCAGACCGCATCGAGGCCCTTCACGGCCAGCCGGGACGGCTTCGTCCTCGGCGAGGGTGCGGCGGTGCTGATTCTCGAATCCCTAAGCTCGGCGAAAAAGCGAGGCGCGAAAATCTTGGCCGAACTTATCGGCTATGGAAGCAGCTCTGATGCGTTTCGCGTCACCGATATGCACGAAGAAGGCCGAGGCGCGATCCAGGCGATGACGGCGGCACTGGCCGATGCCGGCATTACCTACAAAGATGTGGACTACGTCAATACCCACGGCACAAGCACCGCCGAGAACGACTCGATAGAGACCAAAGCGATCAAAGCGGTCTTCAAAGAAAAGGCGAAGAATATTCCCGCCAGCAGCGTCAAGAGCATGTTGGGCCACCTGATCGGCGCCGCCGGGGCGGCTGAGCTGATTACGTGCGTCCTGGCGATCCGCGACGGCATTGTCCCGCCGACCATGAACCTGAACGACCCGGACCCATCGCTCGATTTGGACTACGTTCCCAATGAGCCGCGCAAGATGCCCGTCAACGTCGCCATGAAGGAGTCCTTCGGATTCGGAGGACAGAACGACGTGCTCATTGTTAGGCGGTTCTCGTGACTCGTGACCCGTGGATCGAGATACGAGGCACGATCGACGAGAGACGAAGGACGAATTATGATCGATATTAAGCAAATACGAGAGAATTCGGAAAGGTTCAAAAAAGCAGCCCTGGATAAGCACTTCAAGGTTGATATTGACCACTTGCTGGAGTTGGATGCTGATTTGCAGAATTACAGAAAGCAACTTCAGGATTGTGCGACAGAAAAAAACAAGCTGGGAAAGTCAATTCCTCAATTAACTGGTGAAGAAAAGAAATATGCCATAGGTCATCTAAGCATACTTAAGAAGAACGAGGCAAAGATTGAGGATGACATCAAGAAACTGCAACCGGAGTTTGACGAGCTGATGCAGCAGGTGCCTCAGCCGGCGGACGACGATGTGCCGGTGGGCAGGGACGACACGGAAAACGTCGAGATCAGGAAAGAGGGCGAGGTCCGCCGGTTTGATTTCGAGCCGAAAGACCACGTCCAGTTGGGTCTTGCGCTGGGTATTATCGACATCGAGCGCGGCGTGAAATTGGCCGGCGCGAGAAACTACTTTTTGAAAGGCGACGGCGCCCTGCTGCACTGGGCGGTCCTGCGGTTTGCGATAGATACGATGGTCAGCCGGGGCTATGTCCCCTTGTCCGTGCCGCTTCTGGTGAAAGATGAGGCGATGCGAGGGACCGGCTATTACCCCGGCTCCGAAGAGCAGACCTACCGGATGGAGAAAGACCAGCTCAACTTAGTGGGGACCGCCGAGGTGCCGCTCACGGCCTATCGGATGGGCGAGATTTTAGATGTCGAAGAGCTGCCGCTCAAGTACGTGGCCTTATCGAGCTGCTTTCGGCGCGAGGCCGGCGCTGCGGGCAAGGACACCTACGGCCTGTACCGAATCCACCAGTTCGATAAGGTCGAGCAGGTCGTCATCTGCGAGAACAGCGTTGAAGAGAGCAATAAATACCACGAGGAGATTTTAGCCAACGCCGAGACCGTGATGCAGTCGCTGGGGCTGCCCTACCGTATCGCAAACGTCTGCACCGGCGACCTGGGCAGAGGCCAGGCGAAGAAATTCGACATCGAGGCGTGGATGCCCTCGCGCGGCAACTATTGCGAGACCCACAGTGCCAGCAAATTCTACGAATTCCAGGCCCGGCGAATGAACCTCCGCTACAAAGACCCCGCCACTAAGAAGAACTTCTTCTGCCACACGCTCAACAACACGGTCATCGCCTCGCCGCGAATCCTCATCCCCATCTTAGAGCTTTACCAGAACGCCGACGGCTCAGTGACCATCCCGCAAGTCCTCCGCCCTTACATGAACGGCAAAGAAAAAATCGCTTGAAATCTTCAGCCAAGGGAATCTGATCATGACCAAAAAAGAAGTTCTCGAATTTGCAGCCAAGAACCCGGTATTCGGTCTGGCTACAACCGACGGCGACCGGCCTCGCGTTCGCATGATGATGCTGTATCGGGCCGACGACCATGGGCTCATCTTCACCACCGGCAGGGACAAGGACGTCAACAAACAATTGCAGGCCAACCCGGCCGTCGAGATGTGCTTCTACAACGCCGACGAAGGCCGCCAGGTCCGAATCGAAGGCGTCGTCGAGATGCTCAACGATCTGAAACTAAAGAAGCAAATCGTTAACGATTTCTCCTTCTTAAAGCCGTGGGTCGAAAGCCAGGGCTACGACGTGATGGTCACTTATCGCCTCAAGAGCGGCAAGGCCGTCACCTGGACTATGGAAACAAACTTCGACCCAAAACAGTACACCCAACTTTGAGCCAAGGCCATCGCCGTCGCAGAAACATCCTAACGAAAGCAGCGGAAAACGGCAGGCACGCCTCTTTTCACGTCTGTCATTCCTGCGAAAGCAGGAATCCACAACCATCGGCAATTGTGGATTCCGCATCGGGTGCGGAATGACAGCAACCTTTCTTCGGTCTCAAAATAGCACTTGAGTCTTGGGTCTTGAGCCTGTAGTCTGTTCGGCCATGGATGAGATCCGGCGGAAATTAGAGCTGATTGACAGGCAATTGGCGGGGAGGAATTTTCACGACCAGGTCATCAGCACCTGCCCTCTTGTGTTTGTCGCGGTGGGGCTTATTGCGGGGATTGTGGTGCAGAACGTATTTGGTGTGGCCGCATCAATCTGGCTTGTACTGCTTGGTTTGTGTGCGGCGGTGACCGTTCCGGCCTTCTGTATCCGGCGAGTATCTTCCGTCAGTCGATATGTCACGGCGTATCTGGCCCTGAGCTGTTTCGTCTGCCTCGGTGCGATTCGGCTGACGGAGTACGGCCGGCTGGAGCCCAATGACATCCGCAATCTCGCCCCCGATGAGCGGAGGCTGGCGACGATTCGCGGGCGGATTGTCACTGAGCCGTACGTCAGCAAGTACCCCGACTGGAAATTCGCCCGATTCAAGCCGACCGACCCGACCACGAGTTTCTACCTGAAGGTCGATGAGGTCGAGACCATTGCCGGCTGGGCGAAGGTCACCGGCACGGTTCGCGTGCAGGTGGATGAGCCGGTGCTGGACTTGAAGGCCGGCGACGAAATCCAGGCCTATTGCTGGCTGGAGCGGTTCGAGCCGGCCACCAACCCCGGCCAGTTCAATACCGCTGAATACCTCGCTCGCAGAAATGTTTATATTGCAGCTTCGGTAGAATCCCGCAGCGGTATCGAACTGCTGCAAAAAGCCTCAGCAACAAGCAGCTTCGTGAAAATCAAGAGAAAATTACGTCAAACCGTCACGCAGGCTCTATTAGACAGCCCATACCCACAGGACCAGAATCAAAGTCTGCTTCAGGCATTAGTGCTGGGCTACAGAGCAGACATCGACAGCAAGACATACATTGCCTTTCGCAAGACCGGCCTGCTGCACTTTGTGTGCCTGTCGGGTATGAATTTCGGCATCGTAATCAGCATTATCTGGTGGCTTTGCAAAACGGCAGGCCTGATGAAACCTGCCCGTGCGGTTGTCTGCATGATCGCAGCGATACTCTTTCTGCTGGTCATCCCGCCCAACGCACCTGCCCTTCGGGCCGGCATTATAAGCTTTGTGTTTTGCGCATCGTTCCTTTTCCGCCGACGCCCAAATTGGGTAAATTCACTTTCACTTGCGGCAATAATACTGCTGCTGATAAGGCCGACAGAACTATTTGAAGCGAGCTGGCAATTATCGTTCGCAGCGGTGCTTGGGCTTTTGCTTTTCTGCGAACGAACCCACTTTTTTCTTGATGAAAAAATCACAGGCATTTTCTGGTTCATAAAAGCTCCTGTAAGCAGACCTTTTTATCAAATAGCCGCAAGACCGGGGCCGTATATATTACGACTACTGTCTACCTGCATTACTGCCTGGCTGGCCACCGCAGGCATCTCACTGTATCATTTCTACACAATTAACTGGCTCACAAGCCTCTGGACGGCGGTCGTTTCACCGCTGATAGCCATCGTATCAGTTGTCGCGTATGTGAAGGTGGTAATCGCACTGTTCCTGCCTACCGTTGCGTCGATATTGAGCATCATACTGAATATTCTGTCCGGCTGGCTCATTTCGATTGTAAAATGCATAGCCGACCTGAACATATCCGAAATACTCATAGGGCACACTCCACTTACAATGATAGTCCTGTATTATTGCCTCGTCTTTTTTATGGCGTTCGCTTATTTTAAAAAACCTGTCTTTAAAAAAGTGGTTTGCACGCTTACAGCACTAACGATAATTACCCTTCTGGGCGCAATAAGATGGCAGCGAACACATCATGATCGTTTGACCTTGACCTGTCTGGACGTCGGCCACGGCCAGGCGATACTGGCCCAGTTCCCGGGAAAAGCCAACGTGCTGTTTGACACAGGCTCGCTGCACAGGAGTGACATCGGGACACGAATTGTCGCCCCCTTCCTGGACTACGAGGCTGTAAGCAGGCTCGACGCTCTTATCATAAGCCACAATGATACCGACCACATCAACGGCGTCCCCGAGGTTGTCGAACACTGCAAAGTCGGGGGCGTTTACGCCAACGATGCTTTTTTTACAGATATGAAAACAGACCCAAATGGCACGGCGAAGTTTCTTGAAACCTTATTGAGTAAAAATGATTTTAAGATAAAAGGCTTAGAAGATTTAAATCTAAACAGTGCCGCTAAAATAAAAATACTTTGGCCAAACAAAAAAGCAACTTATTATGAGCAACTAAGTGACAATAACAAATCACTGGTGTCATTGATACAATTCGGCAATGTCAAAATACTTTTGTGCTCCGA
>CAYWZW010000054.1:0-36974 GCA_964462945.1 uncultured Pirellulales bacterium | reverse complement strand
TCAGCCCCCTGGAAGAAACCACAGGAGACGACGTGCGGCTACGCTGGTACACGGGGGAATAAGAAGCGTTATCAAGATCGTCAAGTTGTGTACATGGCAGAGTCTGTCGGGGGGGTGATTTTCACACAATTCTACGATAATACGGCGTGCAGCCGAGCATGCGCTTGTCTTCTAATCGCTGGAGTACGAATCTGATGTCCAACGAAACTCACAGACCCACACTTGGCAGAAACATCGGTCGATACATCAATCAGCGTTTCTGTTTGCTCATTCTTCTTGGCTGTTGGTTTGTGCCGGCGTTCTTTCCATTGGCTCCCGCGTGTGCGGACGATTGGCCGATGTGGAGATACGATGCCAGGCGCTCGGCGGCGTCGCCCGAGGAGTTGCCCGCCGAGATGTATCTGCAATGGGTTCGTGAGCTTGCCCCTCCGCGACCGGCTTGGCCGGCGAGCCAGGACAGGCTCCAGTTTGACGCTTCTTACGAACCTGTTGTTGCGGGAAAGACCATTTTTGTCGGCTCGATGGTCTGCGACTGTGTGACGGCCTACGACACTGAGACGGGGGCGGAGAAGTGGCGTTTTTACACCGATGGCCCGGTGCGTTTCGCGCCGGTGGTCTATAAGGACAAGCTCTACGTTGCCTCTGACGACGGGTATCTCTATTGCCTGAATGCAGATGACGGGGCTTTAGTTTGCAAGCTCCTCGGCGGTCCCGCACAGAACAAGGTGATCGGCAACGACCGGCTGATTGGCATGTGGCCCGTGCGGGGCGGTCCCGTCCTGTATGACGGGACGATATACTTTGCAGCCAGTATATGGCCTTTCATGGGGACCTTCATCTACGCCATCGACGCCGAGAGCGGCCAGATTGTCTGGGCCAACAGCGGCAGCGGCGCGACGTACCTCATGCAGCCTCACAGCAGCCCGGCCTTTGCCGGCGTGGCGCCCCAGGGCTATCTGGTGGCCACGCAGGACAAGCTGCTGATCTCCGGCGGACGCTCCGTGCCGGCGGCTTACGACCGCAGAACAGGCCAATTCCTGTACTATCATCTGAACACATACGGCAAGACCGGCACGTGCGAGGTCATGGCCTCGGACAATTACTTCTTCAACTCCGGGGCTATATACAGGCTTTCCGACGGCATGGGAATCTCCAGTTCGCCGGCCTCGGTCATAGCAGATGAAACGATTATCGGCAAAAAAGACAACACGATCATGGCTTACAAGCTCAAGCCGGGAGCAAAAAAAGCAGAGGGAACGTGGCAGGGCAGAATCCCCCCGGAGGTCGGTAGAATCCACTTGAAAGCCGGCTCACGCCTCTATTGCAGCGGCGAAGGCGACGACGGCACTATCCTGGCCCTTGATGTTCCTGTGAACAAGGCTCAACCCAAAGTCTCGTGGCAGGCGAAGGTGGACGGCGAAGTGTGGACCATGCTGGCCGCGGACGGCAGACTTTTTGTGGTGACGCTCCAGGGCAGCCTGTACTGTTTCGCAGACGGTAGAACCGAACCGATACATCATGCACGCCGGCTCGAACCGCTGCTGGCCGGCCCCTCCCGTTGGAAGAACAGAGCCAGCCAAATATTGGAAACGACGGGTGAAAAAGAGGGATACTGCCTGCTGCTCGGGCTTGGCACGGGTGAGCTTCTCTTTGAGCTGGTGAATCAATCAGAGCTGCACATTGTCGCGCTCGATCCGGACGCCGAGAAGGTCGCGTCAATGCGGCGGAAACTCGACGAGGCAGGACTGTACGGGACTCGGGTTGCCGTCCACCTCGGCGATGTCACCACGGCGCAGCTTCCCCCCTACATGGCCAATCTCGTCGTGTCGGAGGACCTGGACGCCGCCGGCTTTGAGAAGGGAGACATTTTCATTGAACGTGTTTTTCACTCACTTCGTCCCTATGGCGGCACCGCCTGCTTTTCGGCCCCTCGGAAGAGACACGCTGCCATTCTCAGGCGGGCGACCGCGTCGGAATTACCGGGCTGCACGACGGCAAGCTCAGGCAGGTTTATCACGCTGACCCGGGCAGGCGCACTGGCCGATTCGGCCGACTGGACTCATCAGTACGCCGACGCCGCCAATACCGTGATGTCGCAGGACAAACGGGTCAAGGCGCCGCTGGGACTTCTCTGGTTCGGCGGTCCCTCCAATGACAAGATATTGCCGCGGCACGGACATGGTCCCTCTCCACAGGTCGTCGGCGGCCGGCTTTTTATCGAAGGGCGGAACCTGCTGCGGGCGGTTGACGTCTATACCGGCCGGCTGCTCTGGGAGCGCCAGTTCCAGGACCTGGGCCAGTACTACGACAGCACCGACCACCAGCCCGGCGCCAACGAGATTGGGAGCAACTACGTCTGTCTCTCAGACGCCGTGTACGTCGTGTATGGGGACACGATCCATGTTCTCGATCCGGCCACGGGCAGGACGACAAAAGAATTCTCGATGCCGGGTGAAGATAAGCCTCGGTGGGGCACACTGCTGGTCTGGGAGGATCTGCTGCTGGCGACGGCTTCGCCCTTCCACATTCCGCTAAAGGACAACCACGGACGCGCACAACTACCGGCAAACATGCGGCCCATCATTGAAAAAGGTGCGGACTGGCAATACCTCGCCGGTGGCCGGCCGGATGATGACTGGGCAGAACCGGATTTCGACGCCGGAACGTGGAAGACTGCGCCGGCGGGCTTTGGCAGCGACAATGACGGCAACAACAAGACAGTGCTAAAGGACATGGAGGGCCGTTATTCGGTCGTGTATATACGCAAGTCGTTCAGCGTGCCTGAGCCGGAGAACATCAACGGGTTGGGGTTAGTGATCAACTACGACGACGCCTTCATCGCCTACCTGAACGGCAAGGAGATCCTCCGGGTGGGTGTTGTCAGTGGTCGCGGAGCCAGGGCCTCGGGGATCGACAAACGTAAAACCAGAGGCTGGGAATATTTCAAGATCGACAGGCCCGGCAGCTTTCTGCGCAAGGGAACAAACGTGCTGGCCATCGAAGGGCATAACGAGAAAGTCACCAGCAGCGGTTTTACTCTCGATCCTTATCTGGTCGTTGTGCCGGACGAAAGTGGCGGGACGAGCCAGCCCGCCAGACGGGTGGCGGGCCAGAGAGACGAACTCGTGGCTGAGCCACGAGTTGACCTGGCCGGCGTCACAGGCGTAACGGCCAATGCGGACTACGCTTCCGGCAGCGAGATACTTCTTGCCATGGATCGGCACAGCGGTACGCTCATCTGGAAACGCAGCGCCAAATACTCCTTCCGCCACAACACCATTGCCGCAGCCGCTGGCAAGGTCTTCTGCATCGACGGCATGAGCGAGGCCCAGTTGGCTTACTTCAAGCGCCGAGGTCTCAAAATCGAGAAAGAGCACACCCTGTACGCTTATGATGTGCAGACCGGAGGATTGCTGTGGAAAACGGACCAGAATGTTTTCGGCACGTGGCTGGCCTACTCAAGCGAGCACGACGTTTTGCTCGAAGCGGGCAGCCACTCCGGGGATCGGGCCACGGATGAGGCCGACAGAGGAATGGCAGCTTACAAGGGATCGGACGGCCAAGTGCTCTGGAGGACTGACGACAGCTACAAGGGGCCCCCCATAATCTACCACCCTTCGACGGTGAGCTCAGGGCCGAACCGCGACTGGGTCATCACACAGACCGGCGGCGGCAGTGGTTCGGCGGCGGAGGAGGCAAAGGCTTATGACCTGCTGACCGGCAAGACCGTCATGCGCGAACATCTGCTGACCGGCCAGATCATTCCCTGGACGTGGGTTCGCTTCAAGGGGTGCAACACAGCCATCGCCAGCGAGAACCTGCTGACGTTTCGGTCGGCATCGGGAGCGTTCGTGGACCTGACCGCCGGACAGGGTACGGCCAGCATCGGCGGATTCAAGTCCGGCTGCACGTCGAATTTGATCATCGCCGACGGCGTGCTGAACGCCCCGGACTATACGCGGACCTGTGTGTGCAGCTACCAGAATCAGGCCTCGCTGGCCCTGATCCACAGCCCGGAGGTCGCCTACTGGACGTTTGATTACTACCTCTCGCCGAGCGAGCCGACGCCCGTGAAACAGGTGGGGATCAACTTCGGCGCCCCGGGCAACCGCTACGGCGAAAATGGAACGTTGTGGCTGGAATTCCCCAGCATTGGTGGACCCTCGCCGGACGTTCCCGTCCGAGTTGAATGCAAAGACCCACAGTGGCTGCGCCATGACAGCTCGCTTGTGGAAGGGCAGTACAATTGGATCACGGCATCAGGTGTCACGGGAATCAGGGAAGTCCGCATTCGCATGTTTCTTCAGCCGGGCCGCAACCCATCGGTGGTTGACGCCTTCGATAAGCACATCGGCCAAATTCCGACTTGGTCGGAAGACCAAATCAAGGGTGCTTTCGAGCAGCCCCGACCTTACACCGTACGCTTGTACTTTGCGGAGATCGAGGAGTGCGAGCCTGGGCAGCGGGTCTTCAACGTCTCGCTCCAGGGCAGGACAGTTCTGGAAAACTTCGACATCGCCAGGGAAGCCGGCGGGGCAAACCGAACCGTGGTCAGAGAATTCAAGGGCATCAACGTGAAGGACGATTTGAAGGTCGCTCTGTGTGTCGCGGGCATCCTGCCCGCGCCTGAGGGCGGGACGCGCTCGACACGCCAGGCCGAGCCCCTGCTTTGCGGAATTGAAATCATTGCCGAAGGCTGGTGAAGGGCGGCACATCACGGATGAATGGTATCCCAGAGAGGAGTTCGAACGATGCGAGATAAATTTCTCCAGGTCGGGGGGTGGCAGCCTCAAAGCCGTAGGCTTTGGGGATGGTGGGGAAAAAGCCATCCCCAAGCTGTGCTTGAGGCTGCCACCCAGCCTCAAATGGCGTGGTGGTTGGCATTGTTCTTGATTGCCCTTGTGCGATCGTTGGCGATAGGAGCTGCTGACAGCGAGGCAGTTCCACAGCCGACGCGCTACATGATCGTCGTCACGGGTGGTGAGCTGCTGTCGGGCGCTTATCCGGACGGGCACACCTGCTTTCTGACCCGGACCCTTCGCCCGCTGGGCTTGCAGTGCGTCGGCTCGATGCTCGTCGATGACAAGCAGGCCGACCTCAAAGAGGCGCTTGCCTTTGCCACGAGCAAGGCAGACTTGGCCATTGTCACCGGAGGTCTGGGGCCCACCGACAACGACATTACCCGCGAGGCGATTTCTGACTTCACGGGCGTCACGCTGAAAGAACACCCCGACGTATTGGCGGAGATGGGGCGACGTTTTCGTGTGCCACCCGGCGAGCTTCGCCCTAACCTGCGCCGCCAGACACAGGTGCCGACGCGCGGCAGCTATCTGAAGAACGCCAACGGCACGGCCGTGGGTCTTGTCTTTGAACTGTCCAACGCCGTGGTCGTCGCGCTGCCGGGGCCGCCGCGCGAATTGCAGCCGATGGTCGGCGATGAGCTGGTGCCGTATCTGAGCCGGCGATTCGGCACGCGGCTGCCCGGCTGCTCGCTGACCCTGCGGTTCGTGGGCATGGGCCAGTCCCAGATCGACCAGACGCTCAAGGACCATGTGCCGCTGCCGCCCGACATCACGGTATCGTCGCAGTTCGAAGGCAGCCGGGTGGATTTCACTTTCTCACTGCCGGCGGACACGCCGGAGGATCGGGCGAGGCTCCAGGAGCTTAGACAAAAGATTATGACGCACCTGGGCGAATACGTGTATGCGGATGACCAAACGTCCCTGGAGCAACACATTGTCAAGCTGCTTGAGGCTCGCGGCGTGACGCTGGCGCTGGCCGAAGCGGGCAGCGGCGGCTCTCTCGCTGCGGCCCTGAGCAATACAGACGGCGCGCAACGGGTATTAGCCGGCTCATTCGTCGCGGCAACCGACGAAAAACTACGCCGCTTGCTCCGTGTGGGCGACGACCACTGGGCCGACGGCATGTCCCGCAGCCAAAAGGCGGAGCGGCTGGCCACCGCAGCGGCGGATGTGACGGCAAGCCAATGGGCCATTGCGGTGGGCCAGACGTGGCCGGATGAAAACGGCGATGCCTTCGTGACGGTTGCTCTCAAGTCGCCGGACGGCCGCATGGAAACACGGCACGTACGACTTCGCGGCGCCGGTGAGCTGGCCCGCGCGAATCTGAGCACGCAGTTGCAGGACGAGCTGCGTCGGAAATTGAAGTGAGGTTCGGCGAAATCTCATAGGTCTCGCTGTCCAGGTCGATTGTCACCGTGGTTCCATCCGAGAAGGTGGTCCGCTGCTTTCGACGGGATTCGTCCAGGAATTCATGGTTCGTCATTTCCAGAAGCCCGACTCGTTCATGCAGCGCGCACATCGTCCGCACACGGGCCAGCTCCTCCTGGGCGGGATTCAGCGACAGATATGGAAGTCCGGCATTGGCTAAGCCATGTAAGTATCCGAGGTCATTCTCAGGAATTCCCCACGCGCCCTTTCCCAGAGACCAGGGCAGCAGCAGGGCATCGTGATAAACGAGGCTAAAGAGCGGGACGGGGATTCCCATTGCGGGGCCGTGTCCTGGGTTCGGCACTAAGGCATGAGGACCGTGATGAACCAGGTCGATATGCGGAATGGCCCAGTCAGCCGGTTCTTCGGAACTGACAACGCCTCCGGCGGCGCGAATGAAATCCAGGCACAAGCCGCGGTGCGTCAGGCAGTCGGCGCGGGTTGCGGGGTGTTCCGGGCTATAACATTCATCGGGAGGCACGACTGCAAAAACGTCGAGGTAGGCCCCTCGGACTTTTACGCCCTGATCGAGCAGGCCCAGGTAATTCTTCTTGACGTGACCTAACGCCAGCCGCGAACACAGGATCGACTGCTTGCCGCCGAACCACGTGCTGCCGGCGGGGCGATTTCCGCTTCGGTCGAGGATGGTGTGCCGCGGGTCGTAGGATTTGGCGTCGAGATAGTAGTCACGGTACTGATCGTGGATCGCAAAGACGTAGCCCAGCTCCTCGCACGTTTCGGCAAACCGCTTCATGCCTTCCCATCCGCCCGCTTCAGGACAAGGCGGCAGCACGTCGGGGTGAAGATTGTCGTAGCCTCGAAACCCCCATCCATCCAGATGGACGTAGGCCCGCCTTATCCCCTTTTGCGACAGTTGGCGAAGCTGCCCGGCCCGCTCGTCGAAGCTGACAAATTGATGGTTCTTAGCGGGGTCGTCCTTGTGATAATAGCTGGATTCCGGCTGGATGTGCGACAGGATGCCGGTGTGAACGACGGGAGAGCCAACCAGTCTCCCCACCAGAGGATTTCGAGCGATCTTTTCCTTGAGAGAAACGAAATGCCCTGTCTCATGGACATAGCGGCGGTATCGCTTGGCCATCGTGACATAATTTCCTTCGTCAAAGAAGCAGAGCCGGACACGTCGCGGATACGCTAATTTGCCCAGAGAGTGAACCCACCGTAGTTCCATTTTAGTCGGGCCGTCGGCAGGATGCTCAAAGCGGCAGCCGGCATCTTCCGGCGTCTCGATCAGAACCAGCATCGCGGATTTGCCTTTTTGATGTCCCCACCAAGGCATATACAGCCCTCGCCCGTAGCACATCGTATCGTATAATCGCACCTTCTGGGGCCAATCCTTTGGAAGCAGCATGCCCTGCATGAAGGGAATCACCGTATGATCAAAGCACTCGTCTGCCACGGCCCGGGGCCAAAAACATTCCAGGACCGTCGCAGTCGTCTCTGCGGCAATGACTTCACAGACCAGCTCTTCCTGCCGGCCTTCGAGACAAATGAAAAGTGCGATCTGCAAATCAATCTGTTTATCTTTGTAAGCAAAGTCGCTCAAGGCAATTTTGAGTCCCGACTTGAAGCCCGTGTGGTACGGTGAGATTTGCTTATTCCCTGCATCTGCCAGACGCAGAGACAACCGTGCTCCCGAATCCTCGACGACAAGGTCGCCGGACGATGAGGACACCATCGACCATTTCCGGCCCTGAGCATGTACCGTCATCTGTAAGTCCGATGGTTCCAGCTCTATTCGATTTCTCAATCCCTCAACGGTCCATCGTCCCTGTTCCTGGAGTACCTGGACTTTGGGCGCCCCCCAGTCCTCCTGGCTCAGTGTCCCCTCTAAGGGGCTCGACGCCGCCTGGAGGATGGACACGGATGTGAGAAATAATAACTCAACGGAGGCTACAGTAATATTTGTGTTCACCATAACGCTATCTCTCCATAATCAGCTCTGCCTGCCATATCCAAAAATCCGCTTAACGCGGCTTAAGTTCGTGAGTCTATCCATTCATAAAATAGCCAATCCCGGCAAGAAGCACAACGCTTCGTCCGGAAAATATGGGGCGATTGGCCCCGCGGTTGCAGGAAATAGCCATACGCTGATAATCTCGCCATCCACGGTGAGCATCACAAACTCGGCGATCAGCAAAAGGGCCGTTTGGCCCAGGGCCAACATTGCGGCTGCTATTGCCCTTGTTCCCCCAACACCAGTGGAAGCTGAAAAACCGGCTAAACGTCAAGATCGCTCTTGACAAATGGAGTCCAAATAAGGTATAATAATCGCTAATGTAGTCGGAATGCGGTTTAACATCATGCAGGCGCACCTTGGGGCTGGGGGGTCAATGGGAACATATTTGCCCGACAGCGTGGTCGGGAGGGATGTGAAAAGACGATCGTCGTTTTTATTTAAGGGGATGGATGATGAAAAGTGTAATAAGAAAATTGAAAGCGCGGTATTTTAGGAAGGTCGTCATATACTTCCTGACGTGTTGTCTGATTCTGAACACGTCGCTTCCGGTCGTGCTGGCCACACCTGCCGGCGGGGCATTCACGGTCGGGACCGGAACGATTACGTACGGCGCCAACACCGCTGTAACGGTGAACCAGGCCCAGTCGGTCATCCAGTGGGGCGCTTCGGGAACAGGAGGGATAAACACCAGCGCGACTGAAATTCTCACGTTCCTGCAGGCGGGGGGGCTCAGTAACTCCGCCGTGCTCAACAGGATCATGTCGGGGAACCCGACGCAATTTGACGGTACCCTCAATGGCCTGGACATGCGGATTTTCATCGTGAATCCCGCCGGGATTGTCTTTGGCGCGGGATCCCAGGTCAATGTCGCTCAATTGGTCGCTTCCGGCCTCGGAATGACAAACACAAACTTCCTCAATGCCACAGGCGACCCGGCGCTGAAGATGATATTCTCCGGCGGCAGAGGTGACGTGACTAACGCCGGCACAATCGCAGCCACCAACAGCGTTTATCTTGTAGGAGACGACGTCATAAACAATGGCGCTATTCTTTGTCCAGGCGGACTTGTAGTAATGGCCGCCGGCGACACACTGCGTCTCGGTCAGCCCGGCAGCAGCGTTATTGTCGATGTCAGCACTGACTTAATCGCTGGCAGCAGCGACAGTGTCACAAACAACGGCACCGTGGGAGAAGGTGGCTCACCGGTCGGGGAATTGGTTCTCGCAGCCGGCGATGTCTTTTCCCAGGCCATCGCCAACATCGGGGACCTGGCGGTTACAGCACGGGATGATGTGGAGCTTAGCGATGTCACGGCGACAGGTGATGTCGAAGCGTACTCCGGTGAGGAAAGTGCAACAGAGTCACATATTACAGTCGATGGGAGTATTACTGCAGGCAGCATAATGCTCCAGGCCGGAGACCCGGCAGATGCAGCAAACAACGGCCACGATCTTACTGTTACCGGTGAGCTGCACAGTACAATTGGTGATGTTACCGTATCGGCTCGTGAGCATGTTATCCTCGAGGGTGATGTTACATCTGATAGCGGGAGCATATATGCGACTGCCGATAGCGACGGCCTGGGGCTCGGTAATCTGAGCACCCAGGGTTTGAATGCGCCGAATGGCGATATGGAGGTTAAAGGCCGAATTGTCGCTGTTAATGACGCTGCGGCTGCCGGAGGTAACCTGACCATAAAAGCAATGGCAAACTGGGGGTATGACGGTGGCGGTAGTGTGCACGTCGCAGGTCACCTCCAGGCCGGGGGTAATCTCGATATCTCAGTAAGAGAAAGTCTGGCTGACGATACCATCGACACCACCGGGCAAATAACCCTGGACGGCGACGCGATTGCAGGTGGAGACCTTATACTGAACAACGATACAGATATGACTGCTTCCGGCGCCACACTTGAAGCCGGCCAGGACGTAATCTTTGCAAATAGCGCTTATCCGACCGAAGGATATAACGGAGACAGTGACGAGTTGAACGGCAACCATGACCTGACAATTAGAGCGGGAGCTGCAGATGGCGTTGACGACGGCAAAATCTATGCGGAAAATACGACTATCACCGTCACGGGCAGCTACCTGACGTTGGAGCAGGACGTTGATTTGGATTTGGCTTATTTTCTGTTTGGAAGCCAGGGCAACACGGACCTTACACTGATAAGCAATAATGGCTCGGTAACTGCAGTAGAGAACGGAGGCAATCCGGAAAATGCTGCCGACCAGTGGGCTTCCGTGGGAGCAACGGCTGATGCCGGCATCACTCTTTCAGGTGATCAAGGCAACATAACAACTAAGCAATTGACCTCAACAACCGGAGACATTGACGTGAATGCCAAAGCCGCAGCCAGCCAATTACTGGCGACCGAGGCGATAGAGGCTACTGCCGGGAGTGTGAATCTTACGGCGGATGGTGGGATCGACGCTGACGGCAACATTACTGCCGGGACAGACGTTCATCTCAACAACTACACAGTGGCTGCCGACGGCGTAACACTGTCAGCCGGTCAGGATGTGATTGTTGGCGATGGCACTGACGACGGTACCACGCTCACGGGCGAAGGCGCCCTCACGGTTGAAGCAGACCGGGATATTGTCCTCGGCGGAGCGGTTGATGCGGTCGGAGACCTTGCTCTTACCGCTGATGCCGATGAAGCTGATGGCGGCGATATGACGGCCTATGGCAGCCTCACTTCGACTGGCGGCAGCATCTTGATTTCAGCGTCGGATAGTACGATATATCTTTATGATAACGTCGATGCAGCGATAGACCTTTTACTCAATAACAACGCCTGGGCTGCTGATGAGGTGGCACTCGTAGCTGGCCAGGATGTGATTTTGGCTGATGAAAAGACGTTGACGGGCGAGGGTGCCATCGCGGTTGAAGCAGACCGGGATATCGTCCTGGGCGGAGAGGTGGATGCGGTCGGAGACCTTACTCTTACCGCTGATGCCGATGAAGCTGATGGCGGCGATATGACGGCCTATGGCAGCCTCGTTTCGACGGGTGGCAGTATCGAGGTCTCAGCGGCAGATGAAACGATATATCTGAATGACGATGTGATCGCGAACGACGACATCGTGTTGAATAATAACGCCGTGTTTGGCAGCGAAGATGACCAGAAGGTGGACGCCCAGAGCGGTACGATCACCGCTAACGGCTGGCTGCAAAAGGACCAAAGCAGCCTTTATCTGGAGGCTGCTGGCGACATCAGCCTTGCTGATTACGTAGAAGCTCATTCTGGTGGAGTATCCATTATCTCCGAGAATGGCAAGATATTTACACCTAGTGGCTTGAATGACACACTTAATGTCATTGTCGAGGGTTATTCCGATCAATCCGAAGCGATTGGCGTTGACCTGCCTTATGATGACGGCAAGGCGGCGATTGTCATTATGAGCAGCGAAGACTTGAAGTTGGGCGAGAGTGCAGGACTATCCGCTGAAGGACTGTACGACGCTGCTTCTGTTGATGACCGTGCGGCTGTCGGTTTCCTGGATGAACCTGCGGAAATCGATGGACTTCTGAGGAATGAAGGCGACCCAATTGATGTGGCGATTTACCTTGCGAGTGTGACAGGCAATGTCCACGTCGGGTCGCCAGTCAGCATTGAATCCGAAGGAACCGGAGCCATGGTCGTCGATGCCTATGACACAGTCACCTTTGGAAGCCTGTTCGTCGAGGAATCTTTGGAAGGTATCGGTTGGTTGGAGGTCTGCTCACGCAGAACCGGCAGCTTGAACGAAGCGGTTGTCTATGGCACCCTGCCTTATGCCGATGGAAGCGGCCCGGAAGAGGGATACGTACTCCGCGGCGAAAACGACCTCGGTATTAACAGCGCCTGGGTGCTTGACGCGATACTGCCGCTGGCGCTGCCCGATTTTGCACAGACGCCCAAAGACACCCCGATTGTTGGACTTGACATCCTGGTTAATGACGATGCAGGTGAATTCCCGCCGGTTACGGTAACATTGGATTCTCCGACCAGCGACCAAGGCGGCACGCTTACCGTTAATCCTGACGGCACTGTTACATACGAGCCGCCTGCCGACTTGAGCGGGCTGACATTTGACCAGGACGGCAAGGCCACAGATACCTTCACGTACAGCATCACGGATGCCGGCCAAGTGACCTCCGATCCTGCGACGGTCACAATCACCTTGACCAACAATCTGCCCGCTCCGGCTAATGATACGGCGACGGCTAATCAGGGCACCCCTGTGGTCATCGATGTCCTGTCTAACGACGCCGACTCTGACACCGACCCGCTTGGAGTGAGTTCTTTTGCCTACGAAGGTCCCGGAACCGTGGTACTGAACGATGATGGCACTTTCACTTATACTCCGCCGAGTGGCTTTGTCGGAGAGGACAGCTTTACCTATTCAGTCACCGACGGCTTCAACAGTGCATCCGGAACGGTGACGATCATGGTCAATCCACAACAGGCTGCTCCGCTCAGTTTCCCCGCGGCGCCGGGTCTTGAGAGAGTAGAATTTGAGATTTCGGGTTGCCCGGCGTTGATGGTGTGGACGGCTGCAGAGCTGGGAGTCGACGAGAGAATGATACAGGTTGGCATCGCTAACGCTCTGGCCTCGACCAGAAACATACAGCCGTGCGATGCATGTGCGGGGCTTAAGCAGGCCGCTACAATCCTGCAAGATGCCGAAGGGACGCATATAGCCGCTTTGGCGCAGGTAATAAGTCAGTTCGCCTCGAGCACTGCACCGCCGACTGAGGAGCAGATGACGTCGATTGCCAATGCAATAGCACTCAATGTCGGAGGCGAGAATCAATATGCCGCAGCCGGAGAATACCTCGATGCTCTGGCAAAGTATGTCGGCATCCTGAACAGCGAAATGGGCTTCTCCGCCGAGCAGTCGATCCAATTAGCTACCGACAAGTACGTCGGACCATTGGCTGAGGGTCAGAACGTTGGCGTGGCTGCCTACGTTACGGCCAGACTGGCCGCTCTGGGAGGTTCATAGCAGGTAGGCTGAGTTTCTTAATCTTGTGAGTTTTGATGCTGCCGTCGGGGACTAACAGACTATCCCCATCCCCGACGGCAGCTCTTTTTTGGACCTGCCGATTGCACAATGGCCTCACGTCGGTAAGATATGAACAAACGTGGCCCGCAAAGGGCATTGGCGAACGTCAGTTTTCGCCTCATGGCCGAAAGTACCTCATGGGAGACGAACATGAAGATCTCAAAAGCAATCGGATATGTTGTGACGGTGTTAGGGTGCGCCGTCTTGTGCCTGTTTGGATGTGGAACTCCTGAAAAAAAGCCGGCGCCGACCGCCCAGACGACAATTGTGCCGCAAGAAACCGATGAACTCTTGGCGAATCCCGGCATGGGGTGGGAAACCTTCCACAGCACCCGCGACAAGGATAAGACCCTGCCGGACTGGATTCCTTCAACCGTCCACTACGCCCGCTGGGGATGGGGCACCCTTGAGCCGGAAGCCGGCAAGATTGACTATGCGTTTCTCGACGAGGTTCTTGCAGAAACCCGCCAGGCGGGCCAGCGTCTTGCGTTCCGCGTGATGTGCTGTTCCACACGGCCGGGCAGCCCGTATCATCCTGCCTGGCTCAAGGACGTCGGCGGCAGGATACTGATCTGCGACTACAGCGATCTCAAAGAGCTTGCGGTCCCCGACCTTGACGACCCGGTCGTGATCGAGCGGCACCTGGACTTCATCAAGAGGCTCGGCGCCCGCTATGACGGCCACCCGGACATCGACCACGTGGATCTCGGCACGGTCGGCTGGTGGGGCGAGTGGCACATGAGCAGCTCCAAGACCGGCAAGATGCCGACGACGGCCAATTGCAGGAAGATCATGGATGCCTATTTGGCCGCATTTCGCAAAACACCACTGCTCATGCTCATCGGGGGCCGCGAGTACCTCAGCTATGCCGCCCAGCACGGTGCTGGTTGGCGGGCGGACTGCCTGGGCGACATGGGCGGCTTCTCGAAGACCTGGTGCCACATGTGTGACGCCTACCCGACGCTGATCCCGGAGGCGGGGGCAGGTGACGTTTGGAAGACGGCGCCAGTCGCCTGGGAGAGCTGCTGGGACATGCGGCGGTGGGTGAAAGAGGACTGGTCGCTGCGATACATCTTCAACTACGCGCTGGCCTTGCACGGTTCATACTTGAATAATAAGTCCGTTCTGCTGCCGGAGGGCGAGAACGTGCGGCAGGAGATCGAACGGTTCCTCCGGCGGCTCGGCTATCGTCTGGTCCTGCGGGAGCTAAAACACCCGCAGCGCGTAAAGCCGGGCGAGCCGCTCGTGCTCACGATGAAATGGCAGAACGTCGGTTCGGCGCCGTGCTATAGACCGTACCGCGTGGCGTACCGCCTCACAAATACGACCGGCTACGACAAAACGCTTGTTGGAAACGTTGCCGTTGATAAGTGGATGCCCGGTTCGGTCGAGACATTTACCGAGGAATTCATCAAAAATCCTCCCGACCTGCCGCCCGGCCCGGTCGTTGATGTTATCGACCGCGTGGTCCTACCGGAAGACATCCCCGCCGGGACGTTCCGCCTGACCGTCGGCGTCGTCGGCGAGCAGACGCTCGATCCTCTTGTACGGCTCGGCATAAAAGGCCGCGCAGGCGACGGATGGTATCCGCTGAGCGAAATCGAGGTCTCCGACTGAGCGTATCCTGCCCATGCGGACCGTTCTCGGAAGCATGAGGTGAAAATTAGATATCCGGGCCTTGACTATTGGCTCTGAACCGGTTATACTTGTATGCAGTTCTGCAATTCCACCGGTAAAGAAGTGGGTGTTCTACAATGAAGCGACCAAGAGCATTTACCCTAATAGAGCTGCTGGTCGTGATCGCGGTTATTGCCGTTCTGATGGCGATCTTGCTGCCGGCGCTGCAGAGGGCCAAAGAACAGGCCAAGAAAGTCATCTGCTCGAACAATCTCAAGCAGATTGGGACGAGTATGCACATGTACGGCGGCGAAAACGACGGCAAGCTCCCGCTCAATGCGGCGGGAAACTGGCTCTGGGACGTTTCCTACAGCACGACCGATTATATCATCGCCACCGGCGGCGACCCGCACACGTTCTACTGTCCCGCCGACCCGACCAAGACAGCGGACATGATGAATCTCTGGCAGTTCAGTCAGAATGCCGCGCCGGAGACGCGCCCCGGCGCCATCGCCGAGCCGCTGACCGGCCGGAACCAGCAGTTTCGCGTGACCGGTTATTTCTGGATGATGGATACCGAAAACGGAAGGTCCTACCACCCGCAAGGGACTCCCAAAAAAGACTGGGTCAAGACGCTCAACTGCAAGAAGCCGGTCGAGACGGAGCTTGTTCTGGACGCGGCGCTCAGCACCGGAGCCGACCCGAAGACCGCCAGCTTTGTCGAGGTTCAGGGCGGAACATGGAGCCGCTGGCAAATCTTCGATCGCACCAACCATCTGACACAAGGCGATAACCCCGCCGGCGCCAACATCCTTTTTGTCGATGGCCATCTCGACTGGCGGCGATTCACCGAGATGCAGGTCCGCGTCTCGCCCCCGTTTCACTGGTGGTAGAAATCTCAAGCGTGGCTTTTTTCACGCAGAAAGAATACAAGTCGCAATCCAGGCCCGAATACAGCAGCCACATCGTTTTACCGTCGGCACTGATCCACTTCGGAGGAAAACGATGATGGTACGTCCGGCAGTCCTGCCCATCCTTGACTGACCAATGGTCGTCGTAGTAAACCGTTGACCAGGGTCCCCACGGCTCGGGAGCCTCGAAGACGCCCAGAGCGGCGGTGTGTGTGGCCTCCTTGCCCGTCAGGTGAGACGTCGCCAGGATATACCGACGAAGGGCCGCATTGTAAGTAATCGCTATGCGTTGCGTCCCTTTGGCATCAGTGAAGATGGGCTTTCGCTTTGTGATGTCCTGCGACCAGAGAGGCTTGCCGTTATCATCAAGGCCGGCAAAAAAATCGTAACGAGCCCTCTGCATGACGCTATCCCTCTTCACGCGGGCCATCACGATGTCGGGCGAATAACCATACGCGCTGTCGTTGGCCTGCGAGGCGATATAGATGTAGTCGTCTCTGGCCCCTTCGTAGTTTTTGCCGAACTGCACAAAGGCCGGGCAGCCGAACGTGTCCGAGAAGTGCCAGTCCGCCCACATCCAGTTGACGCCAAGGTTGGTCGAGCAGGCCAGCCGAGCGTTGGTGAAATCCTCCAAGCCCGGAGGCTTGTAGTTTCTCACAAACATATAGAGAACGCCATCGACGATAATCATATCGCTGGCCTTGATGCCTTTCGGCCCTCCGCCCATCGGGGTGTCGGCATCGCTCTTGAAATTCTCGGCACGAAAGCCCGGCGGGTCCCCAAGAACCCTGGCAAAACCCAGCGACAAATCGGGATCCTGTTTGGAAAAACCCTTCCCGTCGCAAAAGGCCGTGATCTGAAGGTTGCCATCCACCCAGGCAATGGGCCAGTTGTCGCCGCTTACGCACCCTTCCATTTTCAGTACGTCGGAGTCCCAGGCCAGCTTGGTGATGATTTTGCTGGCCGGATAAGGAGCATCTGAATCGGCCATCGACGAACTGCTCAAAGCGGGTAGTAAGCAGAGGATCAGGCTCAGAACGATCTTGGGTAATTCTTTCATTTCCTGCTTCCTTTCCTGTTTCTTGGTATCGCAGCCCCACCAGGGACGCCTTACGGCGCCGAGCCAAAACGCTGCACCGCTGTTTCACTGAAATACCAAATCGCATCGGGAAATACAACTGCCTGTTGCCTTCTTTGGGAGGAATGGTTTTTTGTACCTCGGCGATTGCGGTGGATGCATCCGGCACTTGCGAATATAATGACTAATTGATCGGCCGAAAAACGCATTAGGGTATGTATTGACGTGAGGATTAGGATGAAACTGTACCTATTTTCACTGCCTATGATTTGTCTGTGCGTGGGCTGCGGAGCCTCGTATAGCGTGGGAATCAATGGATACTCGGCAACCGGCCAGAGCCTGCAAATCCCTGCCCGACCGATGGCAGGCGGGCCGGACGCCTCATCGATCTCTGTCGTGACCGACAGCAACGTGCCCAATCCCATTCTTGAAAAAGAAGTCGGGATGAAAATTGAAAAGCTCCTGGCCGAAAAAGGGTACAGCGTCGGCCGGGACAAAGCGAATTATTATCTTCGCTTCAGCTACGGAATTGACGCTGGCCGGACTGTCACTGAGGCCATACCCGTCCACCACCCCATGCTCTATGATGAATACCCCTTCTCAGGTTTCTACTGGCACGGCTATACCACCTATGTGCCCTATTCCGAGGTTATCCATACGCGCTGGCTCATACTGAAACTGATTGACGGCCAGGCGTACAGAGCCTCGAAGAATGCCGAACCTCTGTGGATCGGCGAGGTCACAAGCGCCGGAACCAGTTCGGACCTGCGAGAGCTGCTCACCTATATGCTTGTTGCCGCCTTCGAGCATTTTGCAGAAGACACACGCAGACAGATCTCCGCCGTCATACCGAGAGACGACGAGCGAGTGCTCCGGCTGATGGAACCTTAGCCTCTGTCGTATATCGCCTGTCATACATCGACCAGCGAAGCTAAAGTCTCCCGGCGGACCAGAGGATAGCACGCTTTATCAATTGCCGGTAATTGCTATTCTCGTACGCCTTCGAGTCGTGCCCCAATTGGATCGTGCACACTCTTGACTTGCCGTATTCCCGCACCCAGCCGATAGTCTGGTCGCTGGTCGCGTGATCGGTCGTCAGCAGGACGTGGTTGTCCTTGTCAAACCAGCAGTTCTTGTAGGCTTCGTCGTGAATCGCAAAATCGCTCATCCCCTGCGTAATCGGATGATTTTTATCCGCCACGTGAACGTTCATATCGAGATCGTGCTGGTACGTGCCGGCTTTTTGCGGGACGCCGCCCTCTGTGGCCTCCTTGAGATAGTACTTCGTGCCGGTGATCTTCTTGAACTCGGGCCACTCCTGGTACGCGCATACAGTATGATGCAGCACGACGACCCCGACGCCCTGATCCAGCAGCTTGAGGAAATTCTTGCAGCGCTTCGGTGAAATCTCTTGTCCCATGTTATAAAAGACCAGCACATCGTAATCCCAGCCTTGTATGTCCTCAAACAGCTCGCTCTGGTCTTTTTGGACGGACTCGGTATAGTGAACTTCCTTGATGTCGTCGAAAATCTTGAAGAACGGATCGTGCTCAAAGCCGTGCCCGCCGGTGATGACCACCACCTCAAGCTGTTTTTTCACCTCTTCCGGATCCAGCTCCCTGATGCGGATATTCCGCCAGCGAACCTGGTACGGCTGGAAGTTGTTGCTCACGCCGTGGACCTGAAGGGCGATGATTCCCTTGGCGTCCATCGAGTCCCTCAGATCAGCGCAGGGAACGTCGTTCACCCATGTCTTGATCGAGCTTCCGCGACATTCGATTCGGTACTTGTTCCACTGGCTGTTCTTGAAGGCCTTGCTGGCGGCCGGATCGCCGCTCACATCGGCCAGAAAGAACACGCGCCGAGCTTCGTCATAAATCCCGCCGGAAGTCCCTGTTTCCGCACCGGCGATTTCCACTTGATAGCCGTGGACGCGGTCCGGCGGATTCACTCGCTGCCGCGGCTTGCCGTCGGGGCCCTGGAACACAAAGAACGTAGAGCTGTCGGAAACCCGGCTGCGAATCTGAACGCCCGAATTCAACCGGGGATCGCATTTGACTTCAAGCTCCAGGATGAAATCACCGTACTCTCTGTCGGTGCACAGAAACGTGTTGGGGCTGCCCTCGACGGCGGTACCCACGATCATGCCGTCCTCGACGAGGTACTTTGCAAAGCCGCTGTGGATGCTCCAGCCGTTCAGGGTCTTGCCGTCGAACAGATCAAGCCACTCGCCGGCATACGCACCGGCCGCGAGCGACAAAAGCATCAGCATACTGAACGAGAGTTTCTTGAACATTTTCCCATACTCCTTTCTCAAAAGTCGGACTGAACTATTATGCTGCTATTTTAAGCAAGTTTTCAGCGAACGCAAGGGTGTGTGTTCGATCCGCCCATACGCGGGCTGCGGGCTTTCGCCAGGCTCACAGTTCCAACCACACCCCACGAAAGCACTGCGTATTGGGATCGACAAGGTATCTGTTCAAACATGTGCCGTCGCTGCGATATTTTCCCTCCGCACACCGCCCGGCGTCGCTCACCTTGACAGCCAGGCTCTTGTCATCACTGAGCAGCAGCATCTTGTCCGAGCTGCCAAAAGGCACGATTGCTTCCGGCCAAAACTGGTCCCCTTCCCTATTCAGCCGGCGCACTAATTCCGGTGCGATTGCTTTCATACCCAACCAGCGATACAGCACGAACTGTCCTTCGTCGACGTGGGGCGCCGCAACAATGAAATATGCCTTATGATAAGGCGAATACTCCATGCTGCTGATCCCCAGACCTGCGAAGTCCCACAGCATCCCCTCACCAAAGATGGGCTCCTTACCGCGCTCGATCACGTCACGCGGATTCTCCAGAGGCACAACCACCGCACTGACTCTTGCCGTGGTGACTCTGACGGGTCTGGGATTTCTGAAGCCGATATAGAGTCTTTCGGTGAGGGGCGATGCACAAAGCGCCTCGATGTTGAGACCTTCTTTGTCCGGCGCGAGCCTTTCCCGTTCGTCCCCGGAAAGCTCTTTATTCCATCGTAATGCCTTATCCAGCCGCAATCCGCCGACCGTGTTGAGCCCGGCCAGTTTCTGCATGAGTATCGCGCAGGGCTTTCCCACCGGCTCGATATCGACGGTCGGGCCCCGGCTTTTTATCGTCGTAGCGAAAAAGCAATATCGGCTCGGCTGCATTTCGCCCTCTTGGTTTCTGCTGTGTGAACCAATCCAGTAGATGCGGTCGCCGACCTTTGTTGCTCCTTCGATGTCCGCCGGCTCGACGCCAAGAAAATCCGTCAGGTCACAGCTCGAAACGGGCGAGCTTGCCCCGGCGATCTTATAGACTCGCAACACGTTGCTCCCATCACCCGCCGCGACAAACGTTTCTTCATCCAGAGCCACGGCCGCCGATGCGTCACACATTCCACGATAGACCAGAGCCTCCTTTGCCCCCTCGCTCCCGGCCGCCATGTCTCCGGCGGTAAACAGCATTAAAAAGCATCTCACTACGTTAGTAACTTTCACTCGAAGTCTCCCTTCTGTAAGATTTCAAAAGGCTTCTGTAAAATTGAATTTAGGCATACTCTTGAAAAGAAAAAATCTTCCGTCGTGATTTTTTCTTTTTAATACAGGCCACATAACATCTTACCTGATAATAGGTTATGATGGCATGCTGAATTATTCTTAGAAAATCGTGAAGCCGATTTTCTAAAATAATATATGTCTAACTTCAATTTTGCAGAACTCATCAAGATTTCAATGCTCGACGTTCGTTCAGAGCTTTCTCACCAATCCTATAACGATCGCTTCGATTCGGCAGTTGTCCGGGCAGATTGGTTGATAACTATCGTTTGCCGGCTGCAATCGGGCTCGGTCCCGCTCTTTGTAGAACCGCTTGAGCGTCGCGTTTTCGTCATCGACGATAGCGACGACCAACTGCCCGTTTTCGGCCACACGGCTGCGGCGGCAAATCACATAATCACCCTCACGAATGTCGTCATTGACCATGCTGTCGCCGGTCACTTCAAGGGCAAAGATGTCGTCGCCGGCTCCGAAACAGGAGTTCAATGATAGGCTCTCGACGTTCTCAACGGCCTCCAAAGGCGCGCCGGCCGCCACTCTGCCGGCAAATGGAATTCCCGCCGGCTCAGGAGGATTGAAGGGGATGCTGCGCCCGGTAAAGGAGCTAAGCAATTCGTGCGCTCGTAAGCTGAGCGTCAAAGAACGTGCTCTGTTTGGAGAACCGCAGAGCAGACCCTTTTTTCGCAGCTCGGCGATGTGCTCGAATACTGTGCTTCGGCTTATGTTCAACTCGGCGGCCATTTCGCCCAACGTCGGCGAATAGCATCGGCTCTCTTGAAAACCGGCGACCATCCTGAGCAACTGGAGCTGGCGAGGCGTCAGTTGCGCGGAACACGGGGCTGTTTTCAAATGCATTTCTGGCTTTCTCCTTGTGTCCGGCGGTACGCTCATCCGAGCGGCCGGTGTTGCCCAAATGGACAAAAGCGCTGGTGCTCCGCAGGCCGAGGACGACGGCGGCAACCTCGACGGCCGACGCCAGCAACCTCACCAGACGATTGGGCAGGGCGGGCGACTGCGGCAGTTCCGGCTGCAAAACCGCAACAAAATCACCGCCGGGTCCGAACTTGCAAAGTGGCCCTTGCCACCCTGGCGGCGGTTCAGTTTGTCTGTTTTTCTCAGGTATCATTCTCATTCCACCGTAAGGCGTCCCCCAGGGAGATTCCCGACCTTACCGGAAACTCCATGGCGCTAACCAGCAACTGTTACTATCGGCAAAGCGGCCAAAATTACCCAAACAAAAACCGAACAAAAAACGGTCCGATTTGGACTTTTTCTATGGCCTTCCGAATTTGGCTCTGATAGCCGGAAGAATATAGGACTGAAGAGCAGACAGATTTTCTCAACTCCAAACACGTTTGGGTGTGCCCGCTGAATCATGACTGAGCTCTCTCGACGGATGGGCAGGTTCTGGGCCTACGCGGATACAAACCCATCAGCCTTCGGCTGCCTGCGATATGCTCCAGAACTGGGATTTTGTCCGTGCGGTTTTGAGGTAATCTTCAATCTTTGCGATGACGTCGGGGTAGCGGCCGGCGAGATTGTGCTTTTCGCCAATGTCCTCCTTGAGGTTATACAGCTCCAGCTCGCCCTCAGCCCCGAAGCGCACGGCTTTCCAGTCCCCCATTCGCACAGCCTGCTTGGAGCCTTTCTCGTGAAATTCCCAGTAAAGAAGCTCGTGCTGCTTCTGTTTGGCCGGCTGACCCAGAAGTGTCGGCAACATCGAAACGCCGTCAATCGTATCTCGATGGTCTATGCCTGCCAGCCCGCCAGACGGTAGGCGGGCAAGCTCGGCAAACGTGGGAAGAAAGTCCCAGAAGGCACAGACGTGATGGCTGACCGTCCCTGCTTTGATCTTGCCCGGCCAGCGAGCGACTAAGGGCACGCGGATGCCGCCCTCGTACAGGTCACGCTTGCACCCGCGCAGAGGGCCATTGCTGTCGAAGAATTCAGGGTCCGCGCCGCCTTCCCGATGCGGACCGTTGTCGCTTGTAAAGAGAATCAGGGTATTCTCATTGATCGCCAGTTTTTTGAGCGTCTCGATGATTCGGCCCAGGTCGCGGTCGAGCCGGCTGATCATCGCCGCTTGGCCTTTTTGCGGCTCGGGCCAGCTTCGATTTCTGTAGATTCCATAGTCCGGCACCTCCATCCCGTTTTTCACGGCTTCGTTGTTGGCATGGGGTATCGTCACGGCCAGATGGAGGAAGAACGGCCGGTCTTTGTTCTTCCTGATAAATTGCATCGCTTCGCCGGCGATCAGGTCGTGCGAATACTGCGCGCGCTCCACGGCGACGCCGGCGCCGTCCGGCCTGGGTTCGGCCACCGCGTTTCCGACAAGGGGCACCCTCTCTTCGTTTCGGAACAGAAACTCGGGATAGTAATTGTGGGCATGCCTTTGACAGAGATACCCGAAGAAATAATCGAAGCCCTGCTTGTTGGGAACGCCTGTGCTGCCCGGCCCGCCCAGACCCCACTTGCCGATCAGGGCCGTCGTGTAACCGGCTTTCTTCAACAACCTCGGAATAGTCACGGTATCAGCCGGAAGAGGCAATTGCCCCATCGGTTGAATCTCCCGGTTGCCCCGGACATAGCAATGTCCCGTGTGCAGGCCCGTCATCAGGGAGCACCGCGAGGGCGCACAGACCGTGCTGCCCGCGTAGTGGTCGGTAAAACATATTCCTTCGGCGGCCAGCCTGTCGATATTGGGCGTCTGGATCTTATCCTGCCCGTAGCAGCCCAAGTCGCCGTAGCCGAGGTCGTCGGCCAGGATGAATATGATGTTGGGCTTGTTCTTCGACAGGCCGAGGATGTCCGGCAGCAGAGTGCCTTTGCATCCGGACAGCGACAGCGCCGCCGCACCGCCAAAGGCCGATTTCAAGAAGTCCCGTCTGCTCCAATGATGAGACATTTGTACAGAATCTCCTTTTTCAGGCGAAGGCGGCGACGTCGCCGCCCTTACTCAACCACAATGATGTCATGAATCGCCAAGCGCGGAACGGTCAACCGAATTCTGCCCTGGAGATAGGTGTAGTCGAGCTTCCGTCCGTAGGGCTCCAGCATCACTTTGTTCGGCTTCTTGCCATAGCGAATGGCAACGGACAGCGGCCCTACGGCGGGGATATCGTCAAACACATACACCTTGCCGTTGGCGTGCGGGCCGGCCGTGTTCACCAGATTGACGGCCAGCCTGCCGTCTTTTCGATTCACCGTGACATCCACGTATCGGGAGCCGCTCACGGTCACGAGCGGTTCGCCGCACAATTCCCGCACCAGAGCCTGCAAAAAATCCCGGCTGACGGCCGTGCCGGCATTGCGATATCGCTCCCCCAAATTCAGATACGTCGCGGCGATTTTTCCCTTTCCATAATCGGCAATTGAAGCGGCCGGCTCGAAGGGACTGTCCACGTCGTTATCCTCATGAATCCTGCCGACAGCCTTGGCACGCTGCGACAATTCGGCCTTGCGGAAAAGGGACTTGATTCCTCCCACCCAATCGCCGTACTCCAATCCGTTGACTCTTTCCACAGCTTCGCCTTCCAGGACAACACCCAATTCCTTTTCAAAAAGCGCCGCCGCTCGCGGGCCAACGACCAGAAGATTCCCACCCCCATCCACGTAATCCAGCAGGTTTTTCTTGAACGCCGGATCGATGTAGTCCCATTCCGGCCAAACCAGCAGCGGATAATCCTGCATCCGGCCGGCCAAGTGATGCTCCATGACGACGTCCACGACGTTCTGCGATTCCAGCAGGCTCTGGAGAATGCCGTGTAACGGCACCAGCTCGCCGCCCCACGCGGCAAAGAGCTTGCGGTTAGTGCGATAGTACGCCTTGCCGGAATAGATCAGCCCGACTTGCGGGATAGGCCTGGCCTTGTGGCAAATCTGCTGCCGGTCCCGGCAGAATTTGGCCACTTCCCGCATGAGGTCTATCTGCCATTTGTGGACGGACCCGTCACGCCGTTGCGGAAAATACGCCTGGAAACCGCCGCCCAGCGCCAGAACGACAGCCGCCTCCTGCTTCAATTGGGCAATGCTCTTTGTGCTGAAATGTCCGTCGGTCCGAGTAAAGCTCCACGCCATCAGGTCCCACGGTTTGCCCTGATAAACCATGCAGCGGCCTTCGAGGCGTGCGGTATTGACGCTGTCCATCGGTGAAAAATCGCCGGAGATATAATCGACATCGACGCTGACCGGCTCGGGCATCATCGAGCTGTATGCCCAGTTGCTGGCGATCTGAAATTTCCGATTGTGGTTGTGCAGCTCCGTCACGTAATGACTCAGGTACCGGCGAAATCCGTCCCGGCAAAATTCCGAGAACTCAAACCAGTACGGGTCTTCGGGTTTGCGAGGGGCTTCTTTGGCTCCCGTCTGCTTTTGAAATGCCTCGATGACGCGGTCTGAATAGTCGCGTTCGGTTGCCCAACATTCCCCGTCCACCCAAACGCCATCGACACCGTACTCATCCGAAAGCTCTTTGAGCTGCGGAATCAACAAATTATCGACGTAAGGTCCAAAGACCGACGTGAGGCGGTCGTCTTTTTCGCCTTTTTCGTTGATCCGGGCCCACTCGGGATGGGTCTGGACGGCCTTCGAATCCCACACGCCGGAATAGTGCATGTACAGTGCGACCCCTCTTTCGGCCGTGACCTCTCGCCAGATCTTCAACGGGTCCTTCACGAAGCCGGGTGCGGGATTGCCGACCTTCGTCGGATAGCTCGACAAGCCCGGGTGTCCCTTGCAGTCACATTGAACGTAATCCGGTTTGACCTGGTCGATGATATACTCCACCATCTCGCGGTCCACGCCCTGCCCGATCTGCTTGCAGTCGTCGCCGGCATGAAAGTCAAAATGCACGCCCAGGAAACTCTCCGAACGTGTCAGTCGCGGCGGATAGCCCTCTTGGCTTGCTCCTAAAGCAACCGCGCCGGATAGATAACAAACGAGCCCAAGGATGTTAATTCCTTTCAACATTGTCAGACTCCTGCAAAAAACAATCTTGCCCTGCGGTGGAAAGATCACACCAGAGCGCTGTAAACCTCGCGAACGGCGTCAATGATGTAATTGTTGATTCGCTCGGTGTATTTGGCGCCGACGCGGACCTGAACGAACCGGTCGAAGACATCGAGCGTCTGCCGGCAACTGTTCGGGCCGTACTCGATTCTCTTTCCTTCCGGGCTGTTAAACGACGGCCAGGCCGGATGCCGGGTCCGTTTGTTGATAACGGATTCCTCGATGGGCAGCAGGACTGACCCTGTCAGCGTGGATGCCGGGACCTTTCGGTTTCTCAGCTCCCGGATGCAGCGGTCGCGCATGGCTTTGTCCTTCATCTCGAAATAGACGGCGTACCCGATGTCTCCTTCCGGGTCGGGACGGTGACGCAGGTAGATGCCGGCAAGGTTTTGAATGCCGTCGTAGATGGCCCGGGCGTTGGCACGCAGTTGAGCGAGCATGGAATCCAGCTTGGTCAACTGCGCCCCGAGCACGGCGCCGGTAAACTCGCTCATCCTGAAGTTTTCCCCCGCGAAGGTCTGCACCTGGCTGGCCCGCCTTGCCTCTGGCGGGCGGGGTCCGGCGCGGTCCAGAAAGAGCTGGCGTATGGTGCCCATATCGTGGAATCGCGCGGCGCGTTCGTAAATGAGCGAATCGTTGGTCACAACGGCGCCGCCCTCGCCGGAGGTCATCATTTTGTTGATCTGAAAACTATAAATGCCCACGCTACCGATGGACCCCAGCTTTTTTCCGCGATACGAGCCGCCGACGCACTGGGCGCAATCCTCTAAGACGGCTACGCCGCGTTTACGCGCAGTCTCCATGATCGGGTCCATGTCACAGGGCCCGCCGAGCAGGTGCACTGCGACGACCGCCTTCGTGCGGTCCGTAATCTTACGTTCAAAGTCCTTCGGATCGATATTCAAGGTGCGGTCAATATCGGCGAAGACCGGCAAAGCCCCCGCGTGGACCACGCACGTGTAATCCGACCACCAGGTGTACGCCGGAACGATCACCTCATCGCCCGGCCCGATACCCAGACCGGCCACGGCGCAATCCAGAGCCGCCGTGCCCGAGGTCACGCCCAGCGCGAGCCGCGCGCCCATGTATTCTGCAAAGCGTTCTTCAAAACGCAGCACCTTCGTCGGCTTGCCCGGCCCCCAGTAGCGGAAAGGCGACCCGGATTCCAGGACCTCCAGCAGAGCCTGCTTTTCACGTTCGTCGAAGAACTGAGGCCCGATGTACCCCGGCTCGATGTCCGGCACCTCGACCGGCTTGGGGCCGTCTTGGGCCAGGAGCCTTTGCGCACGCGGGCTGATTCCCGCGCCGGACAAAGCGATACAACCGGCCGCCAGGAATTTCCGTCGGGTGAGATTTTCAATTCCGCCATGCCCTCGATTGTGATCGGGGCAGGCCCCTTGACCCCGCTGTGGACGGGCTTCGGCGACATTTTGGGTCGTCATTTTCGGCCTCCTTAATTCGACTCGCTCTACCAGGTAACTGTTGCCAGTCGCTCTGTCGGCAATCGGCCGGCTGTCAACCTGACGGGAGCATACCATGTGTGCGTCTTAAAGTCCAGCGATTCGGCCCGTGCGGCCGGAAAAAGTTATCTTCCCGCCAGGGCCGCCCGAAAACATCCGCGCCGCAGTTGACAAATCCGTTATGGCTGGTACAGTACAGCGATAGGAGTTCAAATTCGCTGAATACCGCTGCGGTACGTAATGTGGCGCACTTTCATTATTCGTGTTGAGGGACCTGGATATGAACAAACCGATACTTCAATTCGCGGGTTTATGCTTGATCTTGACGATGGCTCACTCCGACCCGGCGACCGCGTCTGAAACAGCCGGTAAAGACTGGATTCCTCTGTTCGACGGCAAGACGCTGGAAGGATGGAGGGCGGGCGAAAACAGCGCGACCTTCAGAGTGCAGGACGGCGTCATCGTGGCCCACGGCCCCCGCAGTCACTTGTTTTACGCCGGCCCGGTGGCCGGCCACAACTTCAAGAACTTCGAGCTCAAGGCCGAGGTCAAAACCGCCCCCAAAGCCAATTCCGGCATCTACTTTCACACGACGTTCCAGCAAACCGGCTGGCCCAAGAAAGGCTACGAAGTCCAGATCAACAACACTCATCCCGGCAGCGGCAGTTACCGTGAATTGAAAAAAACCGGAAGTCTCTACTCCGTCCGCAACCTGTTCAAATCTCCGGTCAAAGACGACGTTTGGTTCACCATGCACATCAAGGTTGAGGGCCGGCGCATTCAGATAACGGTCAATGACCTGCTGGTTGTTGACTATGTCGAGCCCGACGAGCCCGTCCGTAAGGCCGAGTACGTCGGCAGCGTTCTCTCGCAAGGCACCTTTGCGCTGCAGGGGCACGACCCCGAAAGCAAGGTCTGTTTCAGGAACATTTTCGTCAAGCTGCTGCCGGATGCGCCCAAACCCAAAGACAGCCGCCCGCAGCCGGAAATCGACTATCAGAAAGAAATCTCCGCTCTCGGCGCCGCCTACTTTCCCCTGGTCGATCTGCATGTCCACCTCAAAGGCGGACTGACGATTGAGCAGGCCCTTGAAAAATCCAGGCAGACGGGCATCACCTACGGCATCGCCCAGAACTGCGGGCTCGGCTTTCCCGTCACCGGCGATGAAGGTCTCAAACAATACATCAAGTCACTCGAAGGCAAACCCGTTTTCGTGGGGATGCAGGCCGAGGGCCGGGAATGGGTCAATCTTTTTTCGCCGGAGGTCATCGCTCAGTGCGATTACGTTTTCACCGACGCCATGACGTTCACCGACGAGCAGGGCAGGCGGACCCGCCTCTGGATCCCGTCCGAGGTTCACGTGGACGACAAGCAGCAATTCATGGACATGCTCGTTGAGAAGATTGTGACGATTCTGAATAACGAGCCGATTGACATCTATGTCAATCCGACGTTCCTTCCCGAGGTAATCGCAGGCGAATATGACACGCTCTGGACCGGCGAGCGGATGGAGCGGGTAATCCGCGCCGCCGTTGCGAACAATATCGCTATCGAAATCAACTCGCGGTACCGGATTCCGAGTCCCGCCTTCATCAAGCTGGCGAAGAAGATGGGCTGCAAATTCACGTTCGGCACGAATAACGGCGGCGCTGACCTTGGCACGTGCGAATATGCGCGGGACATGGTCAAGGAATGTGGCCTGACGACGGATGATATGTTTATCCCCGATACGAATGCGTTGGTCAGTAAATGAGGAGATGAGTGAATGCGTATATGCGTGGACTCATCAACGCATCTACTCATTCAGTCGCCTAAGTGTAGCCGACGGACTTGGTGCTTTGCGCTTTGAGTCTTGCGATGTACTGCCGCTGAACTTGCCCGAAGACCCCGACGGTGATACGCATGATCTTGATTTCCACCGTATCGGCCTCATTAACCTTCTCCATTTCCAGCGAGAGTTCTTTCACGTTGCGTACCGTCGTACCATTTATCTCTAAGATCAGGTCTCCTGCAAGCAGGCCGGCCTCGTGAGCGATCCCCTCTGATTGTACGTCGGTCACAATTAGTATGGGATAGGCGCTCTCGAAATCGAACTTTCGTGCAACCGGCTCGGTCAGCTCTGAGACGTCCATCTGAAAAAACCGGCTCACGAATTCGCGGCCGTCCGGCAGCGGCCTGGGCTGCATCGTCAATTTGACGGTCCGGGTCTCCAAGCGGGCGTCCGTCGGGCGCACGTATTTCACTTCTATCGGCTCGCCGACCTCTTTGCCCATCAGCTTGACGTAGAAGTCTATGACGCTCGCAAGCTTATGGCCGTCGATTTCAAGGATGATATCGCCGGCTGAGATGCCCTGCTCATCCGCGGGGCTGCCCTTGCTCACCGAATCCACAACCAGCCCGGTGAGCTCGCCTACTGCCTTCATCCTGCCCATGGTCAGGCCCAGACGCGCCCGGCGGAGCTCTTCCGGCATCAGCATGTGACTGAGATTGTCGGCGAGCGTATCGACGGGTATGGCAAAGCCGATGTTCTGGGCCTCGGCACGGATGGCGGTGTTGACTCCAATCAGCTCACCGTTGACGTTCAAGAGCGGGCCGCCGCTGTTGCCGGGATTGATAGAGGCGTCGGTCTGGATCAGGCCGCGGAGCCAGAATCCTTCGGTGACCTGGATGTCTCTGCCGACCGCGCTGACGACCCCGCTGGTCACGGTGTTTGCATAGCCGTAGGGATTGCCGATGGCGATAACGGTTTCGCCGATCATCAGGTCATTGCTGCGACCCAGGCGGACGAAGGGCAGCTTCTTTTCAGCCGGGACGGCTAAGACCGCTAAATCTTTGCTTTCATCGGCGCTGACCACCGTCGCGGGCAGCTCCGTCCCGTCGCTGAAGACGACCTTGATTTTTCCAACCTGCTTGACTACGTGCGCATTAGTAATCACGTAGCCGTCTTCGTGAACGACCATGCCGGAACCCAGTACGGACACCTTCGCCCGAAACCTGCGGCCCCAGAGGTCGAACATGTCCGGAAAGTCAAAGCCGCCCCAGGCGGAACTCGAAAGCGGACGCTCGCCGGATATGTTGACGACGGCTTCGTGCGTGGCCTGATACACTTTCACGACGGGTGTCTGCCTGTCGAAAGTCCGGTCCTCTCCCGTCGCAACCGGCGCCCAAAGCCCCGTTGCAAGCAATAGAATCATGGTAATTGTCGATAGGTTCGTTTTTTTCACGGTTTTAACCTCCGGCCACTATGCTCGTCGCTTGCCCCATGAGATAGCAACCTTTAGCCTATCTCGCGGAGCTGGTCCGTCGTATGTCGTCGGTCGGCCCGCGACACGCGATATACGACGTACGATATACGAGATTTCCCAGTTCGAAACAACCCCCAAAAGGCAAGACTGAAATTCAAAACACGAAGTAAAGGAAGTCATCCTCCTGCACTAATTGAACTTTCGCCGGCGGGCTGTACGATAGAAACGGGCGGGCTAACAGTTGCGGCCATTGGGGCGGGGCGACTCCTGCGTTTTGATATTTGATTTTCCCTGCTATTTACCCGTCAACGCATTTACCCATTTGCTCATTTATTGATTGCAAACCGCTCGTCCGGCCACTATACTCACCGCTGGCCCCATGAGATGACAGCCTTTGGCCTATCTCGCGGGCCGAGTTGTTAGTATGTCGTCGGTCGCCGTGCGACTTACGATGTGCGAGGTTTTGGAGAGGTGTCCGAGCGGCTTAAGGAGCAGCCTTGGAAAGGCTGTGTAGGGCTTGCCTTACCGCGGGTTCGAATCCCGCCCTCTCCGTTCTTTTTTGGGTGCCTTCTGTAACTGCTTAGGAATGAGTAGGTTGCGGAAGTGCTTCTTGGAAATGTGGACCTGACTGTCCTAAAACTGTCCTACTTTCTGCTTTCTCGGCCTCGAAGCTCATGCTGTTCATCGCGGCCAGAGCATGCCGGTCATTCATGGTGAAATACATGTCCAGAATGGCACTCGAGGAGTGGCCCATCCATTCCAGGACATATTTGTAGGACAGGTTCTGCTGAGCACAGTAGCTGGCAAAGAAATGCCTGAAGGTATGCACCTTGTACTGTTGCGGATTCTGGAAACCGCACTGCCTGCACAGGTTCTTGAGGTACGCCAGCAGTTTCTTCGGAGAGATCTTTCTGCCATCAGGCATGAGGAAGACCAGTTCGGACTTCTGCGGCAACAACCGAAGGACTGGTTTTAGCTTGAGGCTGTGGATGGGAATGAATCTGTCTTCCTTGTCCTTGGGTTTGTTGCCACTGCCGCCACGGTGTACGTGGATGACGTTACTGTCAAGGTCCACATCTTCCCATTGAAGTTGCTGCAATTCGCCGATCCGCATACCCGTGAAAGCCAGCGTAGTGAACATCGGGACCGCCCATCTTTCTGCATTAGATATGAGTAGCTCCACCTGCTCGATTGTGAAACAAGGCTGCTTTGGCGATTTCACCTTTTCAAAGCGGATCGGCTCCAGGAGATTTTTGGAGAGATATCCGTTCTTTGTGGCCCACTTGAAAAGCTGCTTGACGACAATCGTCTCGTTGTAGATGCTCTTGTCGGCGAGCCTGTGTTGCTCGGAAAGATAGGTCCTGTAGGCAAAAAGATCGTCTGGAGAAAATGTCCTTGCCCATCGAATACCTTCTGCCTTGCACCATTCCTTAAACCGCTCCAACTGCCCATTGTACTTGACCAGCGTCTTTCTTGCCCGTCCTCGGCCATTGCAGTACGCCCGGTACCCATCAGCCAATTCCTGGATTGTTCTTCTACTGTCACGGACTTGCTGCTGCCCTCGTTCAAGACGCTCTGCAAGGGCATAGGCCGCCCGTATTGCTGCAGCCTTGTTACTTGTTCCCAGGGGCTCCTGGTGCTGTTTGCCGTTGGCAAAATACTCTGCCCAATACGGGTCGGCGACATGAACAGCGCCAGTACGCTTGCTTTTGTAAGTTCGTTTACCCATGTAGATCGTCGGCTTTGTAGCTTCGACGATCTGTTTGTCGATGAGTTTCATTCGTGCTTTTCTCCTTTCTATCATTTTCTGATTCTGAGTGTTTATTGCGTTTTCGCGCATTGTCTAATTCCATAACTTCCACAATGAACCTATCTCTCCAGAAGGCTATGGGCTTGCCTCGTCTAACACTATTACGAAAGAATCCTTCTGACGCAAGCCTTTTTATGGTGCTCGACGCAAAATGGGCCAACTGGGCAGCCTGTTCGAGGGAAAGGAGCGGCGGGAATCGAGCGTCGTTTCTGAATGCGGCCTCGACTTCATCGCGCGACAGGGGCTTACGGCCGGGGAATCGCCTCAGCCCCTGTGGTTGTCCGTCTTGGACTCTATGTTGTGGTTTTATGTTCCTATCTTCCACCGTAATCCTTGTCCAGCCAGGTCGTCATCCCGAGCACCGCGCCCCTCAGAATCCGATCGATGCCGACACAACAATTTTTCTCGTCTTACGAACCACCGCCCACAGGCTTGCGTGCTTCTGTCGATTCCTTTTCAGTCGATTTATCCTTCTTCGGCCTTCCGAGAGACTTCAGAGGCTTCGTTGATGGGTGCACAGGTTTCTTGGCAGGGACTTCGTTTTCTTTGCTCGGCGCTGTAGTGACCGCAATCACGAACAATTCCAACATCATAATCAGTCCGGCCAGGGTCATCGCCGGTAATAAGGAGTAGTTCAAGGCGATGTTTCGCTCCTGTTCTACTCCTGGGGGATTGTTCGGCATGACCAGTAGCTGCGCGCACGCCGCTGTAGCCGAGGCTGAAATTAACAGCGAAAAGACGATCGCGGTTTTTCCTTGAAACAACCCTGTTTTCCTGACGATCTTCAATACCGTCAAAAGAAGAATCCCAAAGGCCGACGCCAGCATGACTGCCAACAGGATTTCTGGAAGAATTGTGTAATTACTCATTCTGACGCTCCTTTCTCGAATCATGCTTCTCTTTGCCAATTCAGACTTCCGGTCATATGCCCGTGCTGATGTCTGTACCTCGCGGTCGTTGCGATCCGGGGCCGGGTAGTCCATACTATTTGCCTCCAACTGCAGGGTCCTTGGTCGGGACGGCCACTCGGCCACTCCGCACATTCACCGTATCGTATGCGGCTGCAGTAGCCCTCTGACCGTGGCGATCCTGCACTATTCTGGCGCCAAGGAAGACGCGGAAGAAATGTGGCCAAGCATACCTCGTTCCCCGCCCGCGGGGGTGCTTTGCCAAAATGATTTTCTTGGAAATTAGACAACAATTAATCATCCTTTTTGTACACCTTTTATACGGCAATTAGACATCATTCATACGCTCCGGTTTGAAATGCCTAAACAGAGTCTTAACGATAAGACTGTCATCCCGGCTTTCTGGCAATCCTTCCGGAAACAACATCTTTAGCGCGTCCTGTATCTGGACAATGGTTGCTTTGATGCCCAATTCCTTCAAGAAAGGGACAAACTTCCTGAAATGCTCTAAACCTGCACTTTCAGCGTTCTTTGCCCTCCACTGGTTCTTCCTTTTTCGTGGAGAGTAGAACCATACCAGCATGCCGTTCTGGCCGATTCCGGTCTCGCGTATGTGAAGGCATCTATTTTGCAGTTCCAACGGGTAGAAAGGGCGTTTAGTGAACGGACAATAAACTGGGGGAGGAAACACGCCCAGTTCCAGCAACTGATAGAACCTTGGCCTGGAAAGGTTGAGCTTGTCCGCCATCTTACTTATTGAACAAACCGCTTCAAGTCCGCTATTTTGGTACATTTTTCCATTACTCCTGTATTTCAATTAATGGTCGTAGGTCTTGCTGATGTGAGCTCTTCCTTTCTCCGTAAGCGTCCTTCGCAGAGATTTATCCTTTATAGCAAAGCCTTCTCTGAACAAATACGGTTCGATATTTCTTTGTATGGTCTGGTTTGGCAACGCTAACATCGAGCTCAGTACAGCCAGATATGACGGACCGCGGTCGAGCAGAACCTTTAAGTATGAGCGATCCTGCTTGTCCAACCCGAGCTCATCGACCTCCAGAAGCCGAAACGCTTCCGTGGCGTCTTCTAATGTGATCACATCGCGGCCATGACTTGTTGTTACGTTCCAGCAGGTTTGCAGGTTGGTATTTACGGCAAGCCGCGGTGTCCTTTTGGCCCGTTCAGCGACAAGTCTCAAGACTTCATCCGACTCGCATCGCCAGCCCAGAGCTTCGGCTCGCTGACCTACGATTCGCGTGAGGTCTTCCACCGAATAGTAATCGAATCGGCACGTGAGTCTCATCCGATTCCGCAGCGCATCCTGTAACAGGTATTCGTGGGTCGTAGCCAATATCAACGTGAAATTGGGCAGAGGGAGATCTCTGCCGTGTGCGTGTATGGCCCTCTCCGAGATCGCTGTCAGTAGTACATACTGCGCCTTGGCATTCATTCCTTGAGCCTCGTCAACGAAGATTGTGGTGTTGGCGTCGGCGTAAAACAGAACTGCATACAGCTCACATTGTTTGTTCAGCGTCACACCGTTGGTTTGGATTAGTTTGAGGTTGCCCAGTTCGGCATGAAGGACCTTGGCAACCAGGGTCTTACCGGTGCCGCTGGGGCCTGAAAGAAGGATCGGTCCAAAGCATAAGTCGCGGTCGCCCGAGTTCGCCCGGGTATTGAAGTAGGCCTGCAGGTAGACCTCAAGGGCCTCCACAACCTGAGGCTGACCACATACATGCGCCAGAATGCTAATCTTCATCTGGTTTACATCTTTCATGGTGTCCCGTTCATTCATTCTTAGCTGCCTCCTTCCCGGCGAGCAGTCAAAATCCGTGTCTGTCGATACCCCAACGACAACTTTCTGGTTTTCTCGATGCTCAAACCAGACGCAATCAGATTGAGGCGCCTGAAGTCAAATCCGGCCGAATCACGATCTCCGAATGAAACCCCATCAAATATGCGTTCAAAAGAGGGCCTGTGTGTAGGGTCGGACAAAAGCTTTTTCCGGTATTCTCTTTGTTTTGCGCTACTTACGGACATTTCTAATCACCCATTTGCATCTATTTGTCTTTCTTGTCCGGCTTCCGCCCGGCTATCGCCCGGCATTTTGTCCGCGCCTTCGGACGAAATTGGCTCCACAATCCGGGGCTGGCCGGGCATGCGAAGTTTGCGAGTCCGTACATACCGGCCGTCTTCGAGTTCTTTTACAAGCTGATTGAGTTGGCGATTGCTGCTGATGCCAGAACTGGCAGCTAACTCAGTCATATTCATTGCCTCACCATTTCCAGCGGTGTGGGCCTTCATCAGGGTCAGTAATCTCGTGCCGTCCGGCGATAAAGTCGGTTGGGAGATCTGGCCCGGACGTAAGATTCTGCGCGTTTCTTCGAGACTGAAATCCCAGACTTTCGAAAAAGGCGGTCGTACTTTCAATGTGACTGCTCCCCATAGGGGGTTGTACACGATTGCCATACCCGGCTTGAGCCTGGTGATTTGACGACCATCGCCGATGAAAGATGAAGCGTAATCAATCTCCCGGTCGCTGTTGTGCATAAACACCTTCGTATTGGTGTTTTGTCGCACCGATGCCGAATCTCGAGAGAAGTCCTTATTCGATTGGCTGATGGTCATAGCGCAGCCACCGTACTTGCGGGCCTCGCGTAAGAATCTATCGATGGCGTTCTCTGCGCGTTGAGCCGCCTGTTTTGCCTCCATATCGGTACGTTGTTTTGTGAACTGATGGGCCTCTTCTACTACAACCAGCAGTCTAAGGCTTTCCGATTCGCCGGTGGAAAGACGTTCCAGAACTGATTCAAGGATGTCGGCAAACTGGCTGCATCGTTGGTGGTCATTGAGGCCCTTGAAACTCACTATGGACCGCCCTTCAGAGAACTCAGACAAATCGTCTGGCAGCTCTTCTCCGAGATCCTGGCCCGGCGAGAAGTAGCGAAATGAGAAACCTCTGGCCTGGGCAGGTTCCATTTCGAAATCAGGATACAGAGATAACACGGACTCCCTGTCTTCACGTACCAGTAGGCCGACGGACTGGTTGCGAGGGTCAAGGATCAGAATATTCAAATTTTCGTATTGGGCTGATTCCTCCACAAGAACTCGTCCGGTAAAACTCTTGCCCGATCCGGTTGTTCCGGAAATATAGAGGTGGTCAAAACGTGCCGCCGGCAGGATGCCATGCCGGTGGGTAACCTCGCCTTTTGCCATTAATAGTCCGAGTCGAACCGGCATCATTTCGGCCGGCAGATCCTTTAGTGGCGCGGCGGCGTTTTCGGTTCGATCCAGACGTTTGATCATGGTTGAGACCACCCAGGCAGCCAGCAACTTCTGATCGTCTTTGACGTGTCCGTCAACCAGGATGTCCTCGTTGGCGGTCACCATCGTATGTTCGATCAATGTCTCCTGCAGCAATCTGAATTCCTGGGCAAATCTGGCCAGTTGACATGGTGAAAGTGCCCCCCCAAGCCATTCCTCAAGCCACGTCCATACCGGCTCTTTTGCCTCCTCTATGTAGATGCTGAGTCGACCACCATTCAGTTTTTGCCAGACCTGGTAGCGATGAGCATCGTTTAGTTCTTTGACTATGTTTGAGACGGCATCGGAACACTCCCGCGGTGACTGCGTCATATGGGTATTTGAATGCAAGCCGAACACCAGCGTGGCGGCCGAGCCCTTACGCTTGTATTCGCTCAGCATGTTCTCATGAAGACTCATCTGTTCTTTTTTTTGGTCGTACTCTTGCTCCAGCTGCTGCAATTCGGTCCGCGAGGCTTTGGTTTGCTGCTTGAGATATGAATGCAAAAGCTCGGAACTTCCGTTGTCAAGGTTAAGCAAATTGCCGGCACTTTCCGATGCTGAACGCTGCGCCAGTAGTTGTCGTTGTAGCTGAGACATCTCCTCAACAGAAGGTGGTTGGGGATTCGCCGATTCAGCAGAGCGTTTACGGCGTACCTGTTCGGCTGCCAGCGCACCGCTGATACCCCGAAAATAGGAAAAAGCCAGATGAACTTCCTGGAAGTGGGCCTCAAGATAATCGTGCAATGGACCGAATGGCGGTTCCTTAAGCGTGTTAATAAAAAAGGGCTTCCGCTGCCGATAAAA
>CAYWZW010000053.1:27104-38187 GCA_964462945.1 uncultured Pirellulales bacterium | reverse complement strand
TTGTTTTCTAATATGCTGGCGACGAGTTATTCAGTTTTGTTAGAGTGCCTAAAAAGCAACTCCGGCCCCGACGGCGTCACGGAGCTTGTTATCATCCGCAACGGCTGCATGATATGGAAGGGCGCCAACATCGACAAGATGCACGGCGTCTGGTCGCTGACGAAATCATTCACCAGCACCGTGCTGGGCCTGCTTATCGACGACGGCAAGGCGACGCTCGATACGCCGGCAAAAGACTACGTCCCCTCCATGTCGGAAATTTATCCGGATATCACGCTGCGGCATTTCACAACCATGACGTCCGGTTACTATGCCGTCGGCGATAAGACGAGCGGCAGCTACAAGCACGGACCCAGTTCCACGCCGTTCGAGCCGGCCCCGACGCCGCTGTTCAAACCGCCCGGCTCGCGCTACGCCTACTGGGACTCGGCCATGAACCAGTTTGCCAACGTCCTGACCCGCATCGCCGGCGAGCCGATAGAAGACCTCTTCAAGAGACGAATCGCCGACCCGATCGGCATGGACCGAACCAGGTGGGACTGGGGCGATTTCGGAGTGATTGACGGCATTGTCGTCAACGGCGGCTCCGGAAACAGCAACAAACATATATTCATTTCTGCCCGCGAGCTGGCCCGATTGGGGCATCTGTTCTTGAATCGCGGCAAGTGGAAAGATAAGCAGTTGATCAGCGCGGCATGGGCCGATATGGCGACCCGGCCGCACGTGCCTGCCTCGACGCCCCTGGAGCCGCTCAGCGGCGCCGACGGACGGGGCGTGTACGGGTTCAACTGGTGGGCTAACGGAATCCAGCCCGACGGCAAGCGAAGCTGGCCCGGCGCGCCGGCCGATACGTACTCGGCCAGCGGCTACAACAACAACGATATGTTCGTCATCCCATCGTGGAACATGGTCATCGTCCGGCTCGGCCTCGACCAGGGAGACTTCGTAATCACCAACGCCATATACAGCACGTTCCTGGAAAAGGTCGGCCACGCCATCACACAGAAATGAAAGGTGGAAAAATGAGAACGGCAAAGACGTTATTATTCGGAATGTTCGTTTGTGTCCTTTTTTCTCAGGGACCTATTTGCGGCGCTGAGCGGAGCAGGTCCATCCTCGAGAGTATCGGCGTTACTCGCGGAATCTGTGTGCTGCTCGGCGATACGACTGGAGAGCTTGCCGTCGAGCTGGCGCGCGAAAGCGAGCTGCTGGTGTACGTTCAGTTGGCGCAGGCCAAAGATGTCCAAGCCGCACGCCAAGCCGCCGACGCTGCGGCCCTTTACGGCACACGCATCTTCGTGGACGCCGGTCCGCTAAGCAGGTTGAACCTGGCCGACAACGTAGCCGATGGCGTCGTGGCCGTCGGTGGAGCGGAAGGGGTTTCCGAGGCCGAGGTGCTGCGAGCTCTTCGGCCGCAGGGAAAAGCTGTGTTAGGAGGCAAGGTCTTAATTAAGCCGTCGCCCTCCGGAGTGGACGACTGGAGCCATCCGTATCACGGCCCGGACAATAACCCGCAGTCGAACGACCGGGTCATAAGGGCGCCGTATCTGACTCAGTTTCTCGCGGAGCCGCGCTATGCACCGCTGCCCCAGATCGCAGTGGCTTCGGCGGGGCGGATGTTTAAGGCATTCGGACATATCGCTTTCAAGACCAGAGAAGAGCCATTTCTGAACAAGCTTGTGGCGTTCAACGGCTACAACGGCACGATGCTCTGGCAGCGTGACCTGACCGAAGGCGTGATGATTCATCGCAATACGATGATCGCCACGCCCACGACGCTCTATGTGGGAGATGACAAATCGTGCAAGCTCATCGAGGCGGCAACGGGCAGACTTTTGGACGAAATAATTCCGCCGTCAGACGTTGCTGGCGGGACGTTCTGGAAGTGGATGGGAATGGAGGACGGGATTCTCTACGCCCTTATCGGCGAGCAGGAGCAGAGGGACCCGACCATGCGATGGCAGCGCGAAGCGCACGGCTGGCCCTGGAGCCCCATATCAAAAGGCTTCAATCAGGCCGACGGCATCAAAGACAGCGATAAGGCGTACGTCGCCCATCCGTGGGGATTCGGCGGCAGCGTGCTGGCCATCGACCCAGGCACCAAGAAGGTCCTGTGGAGCCACCGCGAGGATGAGCCGGTGGACGGCCGGGCGATGTGCATGAAGAACGGACGAATCTATATTTTCCGCTTCGGCTCGTACCTGGCCTGTTTGGATGCGAAAACCGGCGGCGTCTTATGGCGCAGGACGCCCGACAACGCGCCCGGCTTATTCCAAGCTCTCGGCCCTTATTCAAACCGGCAGGGTGCAGCCTGGAACTGGCGAACGACGTGCTATCTTAAATGCAGCGACGATGCCTTGTATTTTGCCGGCCCGCAGGTCGGCAAGCTCTTAGCCGTCTCAGCCAAGACCGGCGAGGTCCTATGGAGCGACCCCTACGGCAATTTCCAGTTGGTCCTGCGGGACGACGCGCTCTACGCCATCGGCGGTCAAAACGACCAGGGTGCTCTGAGCAAGAAGTTCGAGCCGCTCACGGGTGAAGTATTGGCGGAGCTTCAGACGGGCCGGCGGGCCTGCACCCGCCCAACGGGTGCCTTTGACGCTATCTTTTACCGGGCCAGAGAGGGAACGACTCGCCTCGATCTGGCCGAGGGCCGGCCCCAGTATGTCTCGCCCATGCGTCCGCCGTGTCACGATGGCGTAACTGTCGCAAACGGCCTGCTGTACTGGTGGCCGTACGTCTGCGACTGCCAGTTGACGCTCTATGGCGTGACCTGTCTGGCGTCGGCGGGCGGCTTCAATTTCCAGCCGCAGGTCACTCAAGAAGAGCGTTTGGAAACAGGCGATGGTGACCCGGCGAAAGTTGCAGCTTTGCCCGAATCGTCGGCCAACTGGCCCACCTTCCGGGCCAACAACACGTGCAGCGCGACAACAAAGGCGGTCATCCCGGCAAAGACGGAATTGCTGTGGCAGTACGACCCGAAGATGAGCATTCCTTCGCCGGGGCCGCTTGCCACGGCGCCGGTCGCAGCGGGCGGACTCCTATTCGTCAGCGGGCCGGACGGCATCGTTCGCGCATTGGACGCAGCCAGCGGAACGCTGCGATGGAAGGCCTATACGGGCGGCCCGGTCCGAATTCCTCCGACGATCTGGAAGGGACGCGCTTTGGTGGGCTCCGGCGACGGATGGGTATATGCGTTCGAAGCAAAGACGGGCCGGCTGCTTTGGCGTTTTCGAGCGGCGCCGGGCGAACGAAAGATTCCCGTCTATGGGGCGCTGCTTTCCACCTGGCCGGCGGCCGGCGGCGTGCTGGTCGAAGACGGCGTCGCCTACGCGGCGGCTGGTATCGTGAACTACGATCAGACCTACGTTTATGCCCTGGATGCCCAGACCGGGCGAGTCAAGTGGAAGAATGACACGTCCGGGCACCTCAATGCCCAGGCCCGCTGCGGCGTGAGCGTGCAGGGACACCTGCTGCTCAACGACGGCAGACTCTATCTGGCCGGCGGCACCTCCGTCTCGCCGGCGGTCTATGACACAACAGACGGCAGATGCCTCAACGACCCCAATCTGGTCCAAAGGCTCACGCAAAACAACGTCCTCTTTTCGGAAAGCCCGCGAGGCTGGGAGCTTTCTCTGCTGGCTGATCGTGTCGTCGCGTGCGGCAGACCCTTCTACGCCCACCCGAAGTATGACGTCTATGATCCGACCGTGTTCAGCAGGGTCTTCCTCGCGTCGGCTTCCGGTCGGGACATCGTCTGGACGACCAATCAGAAAAACAAACAGGTCCTTTGCCTCGATCCTATCGACAGGCGGGCGCTGAGCCGAAGCATGGCAGACCCCCGGAACCAGTTCCTGGTGGACTGGGCGAAATTGGGCGTCAGGGAAAAGCCGCTTTGGAGCTACGACTGCAAGGCAAGCCTCGCCATCGCGGTGTGCAGCAACGCCGTCGTGATCGCGGAAGAGTCAAAGATTGTCGCCTTGAACATCAAGGACGGCAGCGTGCTCTGGTCCGGCCCGCTGCCGGCGGCTCCGGTTGAATGGGGTCTGGCCATTGACGGGGACGGTCGTGCCGTAGTCACCCTCGAAAATGGCAAAGTCCTGTGCTTTGGTCAGAGAAACCTCACGTGAAACGTGGGGCTAAGTATTCAGGCACGCCTTTGAGGCGGAGTTGCAGGGCTTGGGCAGCGTGAAGAAGAACGTGCTTCCTTCGCCGGGTGTTGATTCCACCCAGACCATGCCCCCGTTCAGCTCAACAAGCTTTTTCACGACCGCAAGTCCGATGCCGGTGCTCTCGATTCCGTCGCGCGGGGCGAGCGTCTCGAACATGTTGAAAATCTTCTCGAAATACCTTTGCTCAATTCCCGGTCCGTTATCGGCGACACTGAATCTCCAGAAATCGTCCCGCTCCACGCAGCCGACCTTGATCCGGCCCTCGGGCTTGTCCATGTATTTGACGGCGTTGCCGACCAAGTTCTGAAAAATCTGTATGATATGCGTCTTTCCGCTCATCATGGTTGGCAGCTCGTTCTCGACGGTTATCTCGATGTTCTCCGGCGGGGCGATTTCTGCGATCACCTCCGATACGATTGTGTTCAAATCAAGTGGCTGCTTGCTGGCCGTCTCTCGTCCGAGCCTGGAATACTGCAGGATGTCGTCAATAAGAGCCGCCATGTGTTTTGCTTTTGTGACGAGCAGTTGGACCCGCTCTTTGCCGCGATCATCAAACGTACTGGCATAGTCCGTCGATATCCAATCGGCGAGGGTCCCGATGGCTCGCAGCGGGGTCTTCAAGTCGTGAGCGGCTATATGGGCGAAATCCGCAAGCTCCTTGTTCGCCCGCGTCAAGCTGAGGTTGGCCGATTCCAGATGCTCGTTCAGCTCTTCCAGTTGCGCCTCCGCCCGCTTGCGTTCGGCGATGGTCTGCGCGAGGCGAAGATACTCGGCGGAGGTATTGATGGAGACGTACCCGAATGCGACGACGTAGGCGCCCAGGCGAACCACGTGCGACAACCACCACCCGACGCCCCAGAGCCCCGAGAACCTGAAGGTCAGCCCGGCGACGGCAAACAAAAGGCAATACGCGGTGAACAGCAGGTGAGTATTGTCTCGGTCGCGGCAAAACCGGCGAGCGAAGTACGCCAACCCGGCCAAAAACAGGGCCCCTCCGGCGAGGTTCAGTAATTGCGGCAGAAACGTGAATCTTCCATTGCTCGTCATGGCCGGCAGTATCTCGGGAAACGCCAACGCTACCACGCCGAACAGAGCACATGCGGCCGCAACTACCTTGGGCAGCTCTCTGGCAATTGATGTCCTGGCGAACCGCTCAGGCAGCCAAATCATCGCGATGAGCACCCCGCCGACAAATTGCGAGGCACTCTGCAGACAGACGAATTCACGACCCGGCGCTACGCTGGCATGGAACGCGTCGAGAATGGCCATGCTCAGCATCGCACACGCCGGCCAAAGCTTGTATTCGCCGCCTTTTTCACCCTGGCGCATCAGCAGAAAGCCCGCGATTCCCAGGGCCATCATGCAGCCCAAGGTCTCCATGACGGCATGAAACGCCTCGTGATACAGTTGGCAACCGGCGGGAAAGCCGCTGGCCACTGAAATGAAGACAAACGGGACGATACCCGATGTCAGCAGAATGGCCGCGAACAGCAAATCGCTGTGCAACGAAACAGTAATGCGTTTCGCTATGGCCATTTACTCTCGGCTCCTTTGGGGATTCCCTCGTGCCTCACGCTGCGCCCATGCACAACGCATAAGTGCAGACGCCATAAGTCACAAGGCATATTCTCGTTTCTCGTCTTTCTGCCTATGGTCCTATGCTCTTGTGCTCTTAAGCTTTGTCCGAAGGTCTCCTTCGATCCCTGTCTTCACATATAACAGCGAATATCGGCGAATATTGAACTCATCATAACCTGCAGTTGGAGATGTCCCGCCGTAAGGTGTCCCTCACGAGACTCACGGGACGACAATACCACTTCGCGTATGAAAAACGGTCGTGTGACTCTTGGCCCGAGAACAGTCCCGATAATCTGCCGATTTCCGGACAGAGAAATGCCTACGGTTGCACGATTTCAATGGGGATGGCGGGAAAGACGCCCAATGAGGCGCGGCGTTTCTGATTTGTGGGTGTGCCGCCCTTGGCTCGAACGACGGACTCCCTGAAGGCCTCGACAATCAGGTTGTCCGCGAAACCGCTCTGCAGACCCTTATCGGCCCTTAATTGGAACGTCAGTCCTGTGGGTACAACGGCCACGCTATCCATGGTCAATCCCTCAGGCGGCTCGTTGAGCTGAAGCTGCACGTCCTGCAAGTTCGCGCGTCTGCCGGTCTTGAGCCGCACCTGGGCCGAGCCGCCCGCGGGAATCCGCACGGGAGTCTCGCCGGCCAGCTCGACCGCTGGCACGCCCCATTTGGCTTTCTGCACAAACACGAGCAGTTCCTGCGCCGGCACCAAGTGCCGGTAGAGAAATGCCTGCATTACATCATCCGCCGGAACAGCCGGGCGACTGACTTTCTGCCCGCCGATTTGGGCGCGGCCTTCCAATTGCAGGGCGACCGGCTCGGCAGGGGCATTGGCGGGCGCCGTCAGGGTCACGCGGACGCGGTCGCGCCCGGCGGGAATGCGTGCGCCGCCAAGCTCGAAGTCCGTCGATGCGGCGCCGGATGACGCACCAAGCGGCGCGTCTTTCAATACCATGTCAATCGCGCCGTCGAAGCCGTCTTTCCTCAAGGCGTGTACCCACACCGCAACAATACCGCCGGCTCGCATGCTCAGGCTCGACGGGGTCACGCGAAGCGCGAAATCGCCCTGCGCTATGGCGATGCGCAGGCGATAGCCGTACGCCTGACCGCCGTGGTTCTGCGAATCAGTAAGCTGCACGAAATATTCTGCGTCCTTCGGCAATTCGGCCGTCAGGTATGAATCCGCGTGGTGCGTGAGCAGGCCCGCCGTATCTCTGTACAGGTGATTGTCCTCGATCACGTGATCGTCATTCCATGCCAACACGCTGCCGGATGCGTCGGTCAGCCGCAGCAGCGAGTCCAGCGGCGAATTCAGCCGGCGGGCATAGACCTCAGCCGCGACCTTGTCGCCGGCGCGGCCCTGGAAGCGGAATACATCGACGTCGCTGGGCCGCTCGATGCGCCCGTTGATAATTTTGGGCAGGTCGATTTGCTCGGCGTTGCTGATGGCGTTGTTGGATTCGATTTCATTGCAATCCGGCAGCGTATCGACGGCGTAGGGAACGGAATTCAAGAGCTATTTTCCTTCACGGCAGGCCGTCCGGCGGAGACAAGCGCCGCCGGGCCGCGTATCGAGCGGCAAGCGGGCGCGGGGCAGATTCCAGCCGGCAATCGAGGCGACTGTCTCGGCGCCCTCCCTGCCGCTCAGCGGAAACATCCGAGTAATGAAGGGCTGCTCGCTGACGGCGATGCGATAGACGAAATCCTCGCGTCCGCGATAGATCGAATCGCGGATCTCCAATTCATATTCGCCGTCTTCCGGAATCTCATAAAAAAGGACGGGGTCGGGATTGAAGCGGTAATCGTCCGCGAAGGCCACTTCTTTGCCCTTTTCGTCGTAGAGGGCCAGGGTGGCCTGAAACCAGCCCGGAACGGCGTCGGCCAGATACGGGATCAGGCTCCGCGCCTGCACCTCCATCACGAGTTGCCGGCCCTGCTCGGCATGGAAGCAGAAACGATCGACGTCCCCCGGCATGATCTGTCCGTTCAATACCACGGGCAGCTCGAGGGGCTTAGCCGTGTCGAGGGCGGGACGCCCTCGACACGCCCCGCGACACGATGCGGGCCGTTTTCCGATAGTTCGGCCAACCACTTCTCTCGCAGCTCTTTCAGACGGCTTTGGAGTAACTGACGTTGTTCTCCGCTTATATTCCGCAGTTGCGGCATGTACTGAATGACCGAGCCGCGCACGCCTTCGCCGCAGATGTGCACCTCGGCGGCCCCTCTGAGGAACTGGCCGCCCACAGTGATCTGAACGACCGAGCCTCGCTGTCCGCCGGCGGGATATAGATAACCGACATGCGGCTCATTGGCCACCTGCTGGCCCCACGCCGTCCCGACTGAAAACAACAGAATAACGACCAAAGGATGTCGAATAACCATTCCAAACATGCCTCCAAAGCAGCCAGTCATATTATACCGGATTTCTGATGGTCTGGAAATACTCAATCCTGACAGGAGCCATAGCGGTTCTCCGCAACTCTTTGAAATGACACCACTTACCTCAAAACCGCCTGGCAGTAGTTCTTTGTATTTGACACGGGACCGGACATACGGCATGATTGGACCACAAGCAGTGGAGACTTGCAGCTTTGAGCGGATTTGAAGTCAATCGCGTGGGCACGAACGAGATTTCCTGGAGGGATCAACTATTATGGAATGGCTTGTTATCTGGGGCGTGGCCCAAGCGGCGGGCTTCGTCTTCCGGCCCATTCTGGAAGATTTGGCAAAGGATGTCGCGAAGGACGCGGCCAAGAGCTACGTAGGGAAGTGCTTCGAGAGCGTCTTCTCCATCATCCATCGCAATCCGTTGACTAAGGCCACCGGGCTGGCGCTCAAGGAACTGCTCGAGCTGATTCAGAACGAACTGCTGGACGCTGATCTGGACCGCGAGCAACTGCAGGATTGGATCGACGGTGTGCGCCGGTTCACCCAACACGACGATGTTCGCTCAGCGATTGCGACGCTCTTCCTTGATCCCGATTACGAGCTGGACCCGGCCACCTTCGCCCATGCCTGGCAGGGGACCGAGGTTACACACAACCTCCCCGATGAATTCTCATGGCAGCGCGTCGCAAAACGATTTGCCCGCAAGGTCGCCGACATTCGGCAATCGACGGGCGAGCTCAAAGAGACCTTTGAGTCCCTGAGAAACGCGGGCGACTCGGAGGCTCGGAGAGAACTGGCCGGCCTGCCGCCGGAATTCGATCTGGAGACCTACCGCGAGGCGCTGGTCGAGCGCTTCGGCAAACTGAGCTTCGAAATGCTCGACACGACGGGCGTGTATTACAGCGGCGTGCGCCTGTGGAGCGTGTTTGTTCCGCAATCGGTCCGCGAGTGTCGCGAGTACTACCCGCAGCTTCTGGAGATCCCGAAGGAGCACCAGCGGCGTCTGATGGAGAAACGCGAGATCGACGCAGCGGAACTGGCCGAAGCAGAGAAGATGCAGGACGTGCGGCGGCGAGAGTATTTTAGCCAACCGCTGCGCCCCGTGTTGGAGGTATGCGACGATTCTTCCATCCGAAACATCGTCATCTTAGGCGATCCGGGTTCTGGCAAGTCGTCCCTGCTGCGCTACTTAGCCCTGCGCTGGGCGCGGATCGAGGACGCCAATCTGCGGTACACCCAGGCGCTGCCCTTGTTGATTGAGCTGCGCGATTACAACCGCTGGGTCTGCCCCAGCGGCAAGAGCTTCGCGCGGTACCTGCACGAAGCCCCAACGTGGCACAGGCTCAATCAGCAGACACTGAACCACCTGCTAAAACAGCCCGACCGCGTCGTCGTGCTGCTGGACGGTCTCGACGAAGTCTTCGATCCCGTGCAGCGGGAGAGTGTTGTCAACGACATCCACCGTTTCAGCAACGACTACAAAGCCACGCGGATCATCGTCACGTCACGCGTCGTGGGATACCAACCACAGCGGCTGCGTGACGCTGAGTTCCGCCATTTCATGCTTCAGGACCTGAATGAGGAACAGATCGGCAACTTCCTCGATAAGTGGCACAATGTTACTTTCGACAATAAAGAGGAGGCGCAAGCAAAGCGCGAGCGACTGAGGCGGGCGATTCGCGATTCCAAATCCATCGCCATGCTGGCAGGCAATCCGCTCCTGTTGACCATGATGGCCATCCTGAACCGCCACCAGGAACTTCCCCGCGACCGTGCGGATCTTTATCAGCAGGCTACAAGGGTGCTGCTACAGCAATGGGACACCGAGCGCGCACTGGAAGATTATCCAGAACTACGCGGCGAGGTGGATCTGCGGGCCAAGACGGCCATTCTTCGCAGCGTGGCGTACACCATGCAGAGCGGCCCACACGGGCTGGCGGGCAACATCATCGTTGGAGAAACCCTGACCCGCCTGGTTGAGAAATACCTGCACGACGAACTGCACTTCGAGCAGTCCCGCGCCGCGGCGGGCGCGGTGGTGCGGCAGTTACGCGAACGCAATTTCATCCTCTGCTTCCTCGGCGCGGACAGTTACGCCTTCGTCCACCGCACGTTTCTGGAATATTTCTGCGCGGCCGACTTCGTCCAAAGGTTCAACGTCGCCAAAACGCTCGACATGGACGGCCTAATTGACCTGTTCGACAAACACAGCCGCGACGACGATTGGCGTGAAGTCCTACGTCTGATATGCGTCCAGATCGAAGACCATTTTGTCAGCGAGATCGTTGAGAACCTGATCCACTCTAGATGGATTGCTGACTGGGATGGAGCGACACCACCATCAGCTTTACAGCTCGCAGTGTTTTGCCTAAGTGAAACTCGAAATCCGACGAAACTCCACGATACCTTATCCTGCTTAACAGAGCAATTGAACAAGATTTTCGTAGCCTATTCGAAAACTAATGAAAGAGAAATAGACGTGTTTTTCTTCCTGCGGGATAAGCTATCGAAGGCATGCCAAGAATTAGGACGCCGATTGGCAAGTGGGATGGATGTTCCGTTCACCGATATCTCGGGGACGTCCGAACTTGGCCACTTATCTACTTTCGCTTGGCTCCGTTGCATTGTGCCGATTCTCCGTGATCGCAAATGGGTCGAGAATCTCGCTGTAAACGGCGCTAAGGATTTCCGAACTTGTGCATTAGGGGTGATTGCCATGACATGGCCAGACGAGACCACGCGGAAGCTGCTAGCCGAACGTGCCGTCCAGGATGAGGATGGCGCTCCACGCGGACAAGCGCTTGAGGCGCTGTCAGAGAAGTGGCCGGATGAGACCACCCACAAGTTGCTCACTGAGCGCGCTGTCAAGGATGAGAACGGATACCCCCGCAGTGTTGCGCTTAAGGCACTATCCGAGAATTGGCCGGACGAGACCACGC
>CAYWZW010000053.1:0-27004 GCA_964462945.1 uncultured Pirellulales bacterium | reverse complement strand
GTTGCGCTTAAGGCACTATCCGAGAATTGGCCGGACGAGACCACGCGAAAGATGCTCACCGAACGCGCTGTCAACGATGATTATGAGCATACCCGCGGAGAAGCTCTTGAGGCGTTGTCAGCGAAGTGGCCGGATGAGACCACGCACAAGCTGCTCGCTGACCGCGCCGTCAAGGATGAGAACGGATACACCCGCCGTGTTGCGCTTAAGGCACTGTCCGAGAATTGGCCTGACGAGAGCACGCGAAAGTTGCTCTCTGAACGCGCCGTCCAGGATGAGCACGAAGACCCCCGCCGCGCTGCGCTCGAGGCCTTGGCCGAGAAGTGGCCGGACGAGACCACGCGAAAGTTGCTCTCCGAACGCGCGCGCATCGACGGCGTTGCGGCTTCGGTATTCGGTGAACTACATTCCAGATTCGGGCACATTCTGTTCACGCGAGACATTGACAGACTGGGTCCCTACCTCGACCCCCGTAAACCGATCTCCCGTAAGCATATCGAAGGGGCCGCCAAAGAGGCGCGCATCGCACCGGAGCAGATTGATCCGACGGTCTGCTCGCTTTCAGAACATTTAGGCTGGGATATCACCAAAGGCTCAATGGCGAAGTAATCCTTCAAAAGGGGTCAGGTTTACATGATTTCCGTGAGCCGACCGGCGTCACCCTGGGCGGAGGGACAGACCTGAAGCTCCATTCCGCGCGGGTTGGGCAGCGGGCCGTCGGGGTCGTCAAGAGGTCCGCTGAAGGAAAAACGTGACTTCAAGGAAGGGAAAGAGCCGGAAACCCGACCTTTGTGATTGAGCTGCACGTAGTCCAGCCCGCCAGACGTAAGGCGGGCCAGCTTGCCGGATTCCCCGGCGTCGCGCTGAACCTCCACCATGATTTCATCACCGCTTGCAACGGTCACGCCTTCGATGGTGTGCGTCGTCCACTCGCCGGTGTCTTTCGAGGCAGGCCAGGGTGCGCCTTTCTGAACGCCGTTCACGAACAGACTAAACTGGCATCGCCCACCCTTTTCGTCAGAGTACCGGACCTCGACGTCATAAAGGGCGCTGTCGGCTGTGTAAGGCTGATCGAAGGGCGTGCGTATGCGCCCTGCGTCGGCTTTTGCCCGCCGGACGCTGAGCCTGTGGGAGGCGCTCCGGCTGCTGCGATCCTCCACCGTGAAGTTCTCCAGCGTCCTGAAATTCTCGGCCTCAATCCGCACTACTTTTCTCGGCTCCATCGGGGCCGGGATCTTCTTATCGTCGAGCAGACTCTTCAATTTGCCCAGGTTGGCATCCTCATCTCCCGTCAGAAGGAAATACGTCATGGTTGCATCGGAGATGTCGGCCCTTCCCTCGGCCTCCAATCGAGTGAAGATCCATCGCAGGTCCGGATCGCTCGAATCCCGCAGCCAATGGTACAACCGCCACTGGTCAGGCGCAGAGGTCCTGCCGACGCCGCCGGGATGGGCCAGGTTCGGATTGCCGTCCTTGATCTGGATCCAGTTGATGCCCGAGGGTATCACGTCGCGCTTGTTGTGGTTGTGAAGCGCCTGGTCGCTGCCGGCGTAGCCGTCGTTCCACCGGCTGTGGGAAATGCAATAGACGTACTTTCGTTTGTCCGGGTCGGACTTCTCTATGCCGCGAAAGGGCACTTCCATCGGGCCTGCTAATACGTAATACAGCGGATTATCGGCCGAAGAAGCGTTGATAGCACTCTTGATGCTCTCGACGGCACGATCCAAGTCCTTCTGGCAATCGAATAGAATTGAAGGCGAAATGTTGTACCTTTCAGCAGAGCCAAGGACGCTTTCAGCCATCTCGCTGTAGAATCGCGGGTCATTCTTGGCGAGTATATTGCTGTAATCGACGTGGACTAACCTGCCGGTCACACCAAACGCGTCAAGGATGGCGATTGCAACGGGAAACGCCCCCCAGTCGTCCTCATCATTGTAATTGCCGTCAGAGCTGAAGGCAATGCGCCCTTTGAAAGTCTTTCCGTCGAAAGGCCCAGCGTGTGGGTACAGGCTGGAAGCTAAGAACAAAACGATAAGAATAGCTGTTGCCCTGGCAATTTTCATATAACGTTCCTTCCTCGATGCTCGTACTCGACGCGCGTCGTGCTTCCCTTGTAGGACGCTTTTTTTACATTCATTTTACTTTTCTGTCAACCATTCTTCTTACATAATAGTCTATAGGTGAAGAGATGAAGTGCGTGGTCGAGCTTTACAAGGAGAACATGTCATGAATAATCGATGTCCCGCCGCAAAGCGTCCTCCGCAAGCGCCGTCAGGCGTCCCGACCGGGAGAGTCCACAGGACTGTGGACAACATTCTCGCGGTCCTGTGCGGTATCTGTTTCGCCCTTGCCCCCGCAGGCCAGGCTGCCGGGAGCGAAGGCACGAGCCGGAGTGCGTCATCCGGCGCCGCATCGACCGACAAGCCGCCGGCCAAAGTCTATGTGCCGTACAAGGAGCTTACGGACGTTTTTGAAAAGGAGCGGCAGGGAGTCTTCCTGCCGTACACAGAATTCCAGAGACTTTGGCGCACGGCACAAGGCAAGCCGGAAGCTGTATCGGAGGCGCCCTTTGAGTACCTGATAAGCACGGCACGGTTTCGCGGGGACGTGAAGGAGGAAATTGCTGCTCTGCGGCTTGAGTTGACCATCGATATTCTAAACGATGGCTGGGTGCAGGTGCCTCTGGGCCTGGGCGAAGTGGCCGTCTCAGCGGCGACAATAGTCGAGACGGAGAGCGCGAAAATCGTACCTTTGCTGCGAGTCGTGGACGGCCAGTACATTCTCGTGACCAAGGGCAAGGGACGGTACGTGCTGGCCCTGGATTTTGTCCGCCAGCTCGAGACGCAGCCGGGTCTGGCCGTCTTGAAGTATCGCATCCCCTCGGCAGCGATAACGACGCTGGAGCTGATGATCCCGGAAGAGAATCTGAAGGTCGATGTGCAACCCATGCTGGCGGCGACCACGTCACAGGTGGAGGTCGAGGGCGCCAAGGCCACGCGGCTCCAGGCGTTTCTTGGCTCGGCCAGGGACATCAGCCTGAGCTGGAAGCCCAAGACCGAAGCCGCCGCCGAGCTGGAGCCGGTGATCACCTGCGAGCAATTCCAGCACATCCATATCGCCGAGGCCCTGATCAGTCACGAAGTCACGCTGAACTACAATGTCCACCGGGGAGGGGTCGATTCGTTTACCATTCAGTTGCCGGGCGAATTCCGCGTCACCGACGTCAGCGGCGCAAACATTGCCAAGTGGGACATCGAGTTGTCAGATCAGGCGGCTGGCAAGCAATCGCTCAAGGTCAAACTTTTCTCGCCGGCGCAAGAGAAATACGCCCTGACGGTCAAGATGGAACGTTTCCTGCAGGAAGCGCAGGCCCGGATCGCGCTGACGCCCATTATCACCGAGGGGGGGCTAAGACAAACCGGCCTGATCGGGATCAGCTATTCGCCCCGCCGTTCCGTCCAGCTCGAGGAGCTTAAGAACCTCGCCCGAGTCGATACGGGGCAACTGCCGGGCCCTCTGCAAAATCAGCCCCGCGTGACGGCCTACCGGTTCATCACGTCCGACTATGGCGCGACAATGGTGATCGAAACGACCGCGCCGCGAATTACGGTTGATCAGCGGTGGATGATGGGCGTTGACAGCGACCGGCTCCAGTTGCGCGGAAAGCTTCATTACAAGGTTGAGCGCACGGGCCTCTTCGAGCTGAAGATGGACTTTCCGGAGCCGTGGGGTCTTGAGACGGTCGGCCCGGCCGAGCTTGTGGACGATTATCAGGTCCAGGGCGAGGGCCGGACGCGCACGCTGGCCATCCTGCTGCGACGAGAAATGATCGGCGAGTTCGAGCTGACGTTAGCCGCACGCGCGGATCGCGCGCAACCGCAGGACACAGCGGCCTTTGTCCTTCCGCTGCCCGATGCGAAAGACTTGCAGTTGTGTCAGGGCCAGCTCGTGCTCCTGCTGGCCGACCAGCTCCAGGCCCAGGTCGAGCAGGTGGATCAACTGCAGGCCATTGCGCTGGCGCAGGCCGAGAGCTGGACAACCCTGCCGGGCATGTCAGCCGCGATGGCCTTCGAGTTTCGCGCCGTGGACCGTGACAAGAGTGCGGCGGCAACTTTCAAGATCGCTCTCAAGCCCGCCCAAATATCGGCTACGGTTCATCGGCTGGTGAACATTCAGCCCGGCTCCATCGAGCAGGAGGCGGTCGTGCAATATCGCGTTCGCTACGCCCCGCTGGATACTTTCTACTTGAAGATGCCGGCGGGACTGGCCGATTCGCAGGTGCAGATAACCGGAGCGAACATCAAGGAGAAGCCCCGTATAGATGAGCTGCCCCCTGAGCAGCGCAGCCAAGTGGCGGACGCCAACGATGCAGGTGTGACGTGGGCGTACTACAAGATCGTGCTGCAATCGGCCGTGACAGGCGGCTACGACCTTGTCGTCCAGTTGCGTCAGCCCTTCCAGGCCGGCCCGGCTGGGGCAAGCACGACGGTCAAGGTCGAACCGATCTTGGCGGCCGGCAAGCTGTCGGATCAGAACGGCCACATCGCCATCGCCAAGGCGGATACACTCGCCATCGGCGAGCCGGTCATCGAGAACCTCATGCCGGCCGACGCCAGCAGCCCCGCCGACCTGCCCTATCAGAGTCATCGAGCCATCGCTTCACTGGCGTTCAAGTACGACGCCCCACCATTTGCTTTGTCATTACCTGTGGTTGCGCAAAAGGAGGCCACCGTATTCACAACGATAGCCAGCGGGGCAATTATCGAGCAAGTGCTGGCCCGTGACGGCATGCTGAACACATACGCGACCTACCTGATGGCGACCAGCCAGGGCGACAGGCTGCCTATCACACTGCCTGCCAAAGCGGAGCTGACGGCGGTGCTGCTGAACGGCAGTGAGACGCCCGTGGAGCGGGGCGCTTCGGCCGATGAGCTTGTCGTACGCCTGCCTCCGTCGGCGGGACAGGTCTCCAAATTCACCGTGGAAATCTCGTATAGTCTGAAGGACGCTTCGGCCTCCAATCTGGCGGCGCCGGCCCTGTCGCAAGAGATTCCCGTGCAGCAGACGCTCTGGCGGCTGTGGATACCGGCGGATTATTATCTGCTCTGGCACGACAAGATATTCTCGCAGGTCGGCTCGGCTTCCAGCCAGTACGTCGTGCAGAGGCTAAGAGCGAACCAGCCGGGTGAAGTCACCTTCAAGCTGCCCGGTCAAGGCCGGGTTTTCGACTTCCTGCGCCAGGGGGCGCCAGGTAAGCTCTCGGTAGTCGTAGCCAGCAGCGAAGTTGTCAGCGTTGTTGTCTGGGCCCTGATAATTGCGGCCGGCGTCCTGATGCTCAAGGCCGGCGGGTTCCATCGAGTCCTCATTATCTTAGCCGCGGCGCTGGTCGCCGGTGTTGTCCATCTATCTGCACCGCTGCTGGTAGATCGAGTCCTCGATGTTGGCGTATTTGCAGCCATTCTTGTCCTGCTGCTTTGGCTTGCTCAGTGGGCCTGGTCGAGGTTCCCGCAATTGCGCCAAAGCTGGACCGGCAGGCGACAGCAGGTTGCGCAGAAGAAGCAGGAAGCCAAGGCCCAAAAGCAGCAACAGAAGAAGGGGGCCCCTCAAGAACCCGATGTACCCGATAAAAAGCAAAGCAAACAATCAAAGCAAGGCAAGGAATAGTGCCATGGGATACTGCATACAAAGCAGACAAGCCGCACGTGATTTACGATTGCTGATTGCCGATTTGTCAATCGAAAATCGAAAATGGTCGTTTTCAACCTTAATCGCGGCAATCTGCGTCTGTTGTTTGGCTTCAGCGGCCCGAGTTGAAGAGCTTAGGCCGGACATCTATGTTCCCTATGAAGATTTGGCTCGTTTAATTGATCCGGCGGATAAGGCGGTGCTCATGGATCGTGCGGAGTTTGAGGCGCTGCTGGCCGCAGGCGAAGCCAGTGCGCGAGCGGCCGCCACTATTGAACTGGGCCAGGTGCTGCAGGGGCACTATACGGCGAACGTTGACGGGGACAAGCTGACGTTGACCGGCACGCTGGAAGTCGTGTCCTTGGGCAAAGGCCCGGTCGCCGTGCCGCTTGGTTTCGCTCAAATCGGACTGACGCAGGTGCTCCTGGACGGCAGTCCGGCGTCTTTAGGATATGACGAGCAAGGCAAGCTGACACTGATCGTCACGGCCAAAGGCAGCCACCGTCTCGAGGTTGCAGGCACGACGAAGCTGCAAGAGCTTTCCAGCGGCGGCGTGCAATTCGGCATATCCCTGCCCGCAGCCGTGGCTGGCGATATGAAGCTCAGCGCGCCGGGCGACCTGGAGATTCATGCAACCGTGCCGGTGTCGAAGTCCTCTTATGACAGCCAAGCCGACCGCACGAATGTCGAGCTGACCTTGGGCGGCCAAGGTAAGATGACCGTGGTCTTACTGGGCAACGGCCGTCAGGACGAGGACCGTGTGATTCTGTTAGGCGAGTCGGCTGCAACGGTGCAGTTGACCGGCTCACATCAAGTCTTGAGCTGTTTTTATACGGTGCAGGTCTTACGCCGCGGCGTTCGGGAGATGCAGTTCCTTATGCCCTCGCAATGGACCATCACGGAGGTCACGTGCCCGAATCTTGTCCGGTGGTCCGTCAAAACAGCGAATGAGCCAAATGGACTGCAAACGCTCAGCGTGCGTCTGCGCTCGGAGAAGACTGGCACGACGGCGCTTCATATCAAGGCCTCGGCCGGCCGCACCGACGATGCGTGGCGCGGACCTCGTGTGATCCTCGCGGGGGCGTCCTATCAGCGGGGGTACGTGATGGTGAGCACCGATGAGGGGCTCAGCGTGCGCGGGGAAAAGCTGAGCGATGCACGCCGGGAGGACCTCTTGGCGGTCGCTTCCGTACCCGGCATGGTCAGCGGCCCAGGCGGACGTTTGTATTTTCACTGGGGTGACAACTGGTCGGTGGACCTCGAGCTGGCCGCCGTCGAGCTGCGACGCACCATCAAAGAGCGGCAAAGTGTGTCCGTTTCGCCGGAGAAAGTGACACTGACGGGCAGTTTCGAGGTCACGGCCGTCGGACGCGAGCTCTTCGATATGTCCTTCGTGCTTGGCGGCCCGGCCCCGCAGTGGCAGATCAAGACGGTGCAGGTTGACGGGCAGCAGACGGGCTTCGAATATCGGTTCGAAGAGCAGACGGACCGGCGGCTGCTGACAATCGAGCTGTCCAGACCCATCCGGCCCGAGAAGGCGGCGAACGTCATTATCGAATTGCAGCACGTGCCCCCCGACTGGCACTGGCCGAGCGACGCAGCCGACCGGGCCATTTCCGTGCCGCTGATAAGTCCCTCGGGCGAGACCGTGTCGGGAGATGTCTTGATTTCAGCATTGGACGACCTCGATGCGCTGCCTCAGGACGTGCCGGAAGCGCTCCAAGCCGTGCCCGTCGGGCGAATGGCGTCGTTGGGCATCGAAAGAACGGTTCAATACGCCTACAGTCACAATGTGCCGGTGGAGGGGCAAATTCAACTGCAGGTTTCCCGGCGCCGGCCTCGAACGAGCGCCGAGGCGGTCGGCCTTGTCACCGTGGGGCCTCGCGAGTTCACGGGCGACTGGCGAGTCACATACACGATCTCTCGCGCCTCGGCCAGGCGGTTATATCTGCTCGCCGACAAGTCCCTCGGGCAGCAGATCAAAATCACGTCCGCGCCGGTGCCCATCAGCTCTAAGAGTATCGCGACGGCGGATCCAAATAGCTCGCCGTTATCCGATGAGCTGGCCCCCTTCTTGCTTTCGCAAGAAAGCAGCGGGCTGGCGCAGCGGTACGACCTGTGGCTGTTGAATCTCGATCACGACGCCGTCGGTGAAGTAGTCATTGACGTTCACTACGAGCGTCCGAGGATTTCGGACAGTTTCGAGGTTCCGCTCGTGCGGCCGACGTGTGAAGGGCAGATAAGCGAACAGTTGGCAATCGCGGCCAGCGAGGAGCTTGCGCTCACCATCGACGCAAAAGCCGCCAAAGAGATCGACGCCGTGGACCTTCCGCCGCTTCCTGTTGAAGCCGGCCGGGTATTGGCAGCGTTTCGGCTGGACGCGGCCACCACGGAAACCGGAGCACAAGCCGCGGTCGCGCTGAAAACAGCCGTCCACGAGAACTACGAGATTCCTTCGGCTTTGGCGATCTGGGCAGAGCTGACGACGTACCTTGACGTTCAGGGCGGGCAACGAACCGAAGCTAAATTCAACATTGCCAACGCCGGCAAACAGTTTCTGACGATTCGCCTGCCGGAAGGGGCGGAGCTTTGGTCGCTGCGCGTCGGCGACAACCAGGCCAAGCCGCAGAAAGGGGCGGGCGGCGACTACCAGGTCGCCCTCGGGCAACTGGGAAGACCGGTTGAAGTGAAGATTGTCTATGCGTATCAGCCGGGGGGGTCGAATCTTGAGCGGCTGAAGCTCGGCGGCGTGGAGCTTCCCGGCGTGGAAATCAACCAGATGAGCTGGACCGTTATTCCGCCTCCGGGTCATCAGATCACCACCCAGGAAACGAAGATGCAAACATCCGACATAGTCAGGCCGGTGCCGGCCTACCTGCGGCTGTGCAACCTCCTCTTTAAAAGCGGACTTGTTGGACCGGTGTTGACCTATCGTGCCGGCAGGGTCAGCAAATCCTATTCCACTGATGCACTCATTTCCTTAGAGTCGCGGGAGTCGATGCGACGGGCACAAGCGCCAGGCGAAAAAGTAGGCTACGCCGGAGGAATGATGGGTGGCTATGGAGGCGGAGGGGGCGCGACGCTTCCGCCAGCGGCGAGAATACCTGCACCCGCACCGCCAACGCTTGCAAGGCCGGTAGAGAACCAGCCCGACGTTGGCGCGGCGGGCAAGCCGGCCACGCAGAAGGTACAGGGTGTCAGAATGGCTCAAGAAGGGCGTTTCACGTTGCCGGTAGAATTGGTCCCGACTCCCGGCGGCGGGCCGCAGGTTAGATTCACCGGTTTAGGCTCGGCTGAGCTTATCATTGGCTTGACGAGTCAATCCCGGCTGATGAGCTGGTCGGCCTTGGGATTCATGCTGATAGCCGCCGTCGGCGTGGTTCTGGCTCGACAGAGAGCGAAAATCAAAGCGATTTTCGTTATTGCCGTTTTGTCGGTTGCGTCCTTGCTGGCGGTCTGGCTGCCGGCCACGACGAATTTCGCCAACGGTGCGTTCACGGCGGGTACGTGCTTGGTACTGCTATATGTGCTGATCTGGCTCGCGCGGTCGATATGGAGCGGATTGTTCCTGCCCGGAGTCGTAAGGCCGGCCTCGGCAACGATTATTACGCTGCTGGTGCTGTTCCTTGCCTGTACGGCACAAGCGGCTGGAGCCGATCAGACAACCCAGGCAGAGCAGCAAGACAGCGTTCTGAACAATGAGCTGAAAACTGTCTTGCCCCCGGTCGTTATCCCCTACGAAGGTCCGGCCGCAGCGGCGGAACAGTCCGACAAGATTCTTGTCCCGTACGCGCGTTTTGTCGAATTGTGGAACCAGGCCCATCCGGAGGACCCCATTGACCAGCCGCAGCCGGGCACTGCGATTTCCCTGTCGGACGTTCGGTACAAGGTGACGGTGAACCGGGAGCAGCTCAATCTGGTATTGACCGCTGGTATCATGACGCACGGCAAAGACTGGTCCGCCTCACGTCTGGCGGACTGGGTCGTGCTTGGCTTGCCTATTTCAGGTCTGGCCGTGACACAAGCTGCCCTCGAGGGAAAGCCGGCACAGTTGCAGTCAGGACCGAACGGAATGGTCCTGATGGTCCCCGGCGGGACCTCCGGACGGCTGGAGCTTGCGGCCGTGATGAAGCCTGAGTACTTGGGCCGAAGAGGCAGCGCGAGTTTCTCGCTGCCGCCGCTGCCCGGCGCCGTGATGACGGTTGTTCTGCCTGAGAATGATCTGGAGCTTGAGGTTGACCAGATCGAAGCGGCGCCGGCGAAGCGCATCGTAAATGGCTCAGTCGAGTACACGTTTGGTCTGGGCATGACACGTAAATTGGCCCTGCGCTGGCTGCCCAAACTGGGCGGCGGAGCGGCGGACCGCACACTCTCGGCGACCTCGCAGCATGATGTCTATGTGTTCCACTGGGCGATCGTCGGAGTCAGCAGGATCACCTACGATTTTTCCAGCGGCCAGTACGACCGATTCGCTCTGCTGGTGCCGCCCGGCACGATGGTGACGGAGCTTGAAGGGACGAATATTCGGGATTTCCGGGATATGGGTGAGCAGACCGTCGAGGAGAGAGTATTCAGACTGATTGAGGTCCGTTTGCACCGGGCCGCTCAGAAGCAGTATGAGATGACCGCCCGGTGGCTTGCCCGCCACGCGGAGGGCGGGCTTAGGCCCGAGGAGCCCACCGAGCTGTCTCTGATCAGGGCAGGCGCCGTCAGTCGCGAGAGCGGAACGGTCACGCTACATTCAGCGGGGGGCATGGGCGTGAAAGTGGCGCAGGTGACCGGCGGACGCAGAGCAGATGTCCAAGCGGACAAAGAGCTCCCCGGTGCAGAATTGACCTCGGACAGGGCCAGAGTCGTGGCCCGGTATTACTGGCCTTACAGGCCGTTCGCGCTATTCGTGCAGCTCTCCCGGCCAGCCGCCAGTCCGAAGGTCCATCTCGATCAGCTCGTGCGAATCAACACCGACCGCGTAGAGCTGCTTGTCCAGGCCAATCTCAAAGCCGAACAAGGCAAGCTGTTCGGAGCCAGCTTTCTGCTGCCCGAGGGCTACGAGCTGCTCAGTGCGGTCGGGCCGGCGGTCGCAAACTTCTACGAACGTTCGGGTGCAGAAGGGGACCCCGATGGCAGCTTCCTTCATATCATGTTCCACCGCGGGCAAGATGACACTCAGGTCGCCCTGGCACTGGTCCGCAGGAATGTCGATCTCGATCCTTTTGAGGTGCCCGCCGTTCTGTACCTTGATCCTGAGGGTCAGCCGCAGGCCGGGCAGAAGGGCCGGCTCGCCGTGCAGGTGGCCGCGTCGCTGGAGGCTCAGACGGCCGCCAGCGGGAACCTGCGACCCATCTTGCCTGCGACGTTGAGGGACTGGCTTGACGAAAAGACGATCCAGTCGGTGCAATTCGCCTACACGTACGAGGCCGCCGATCCCTCGCTGGCTCTTACTGTTCGTCAGATGCCTACAACGATACGAGCGGAAGTTTTTGCCGGCCTGGTCGTCAGGGCGACCGCCGCGGTCTATACCTACCGCATCCGGTACAACATTGCCGGCTCGCCTGTGGACCATCTCAGTTTCCGGCTGCCGAGCGAGTACGCGCGGCTGGTCAGCGTCGAGTCTCAGGCGATGCGAGGCGTCACGCAGTCGGACGCCGGCGACGGTCAAACAACGTGGACCGTCACTCTCATCAATGATGTCACCGGCGTCGTGGACGTCGCGGTGAACTTCGTCTTGCCGATTGATCCATCCACCAGCGTGCTTCAAATCGCACCTCTTGCGACCGAGGCCCCGGCGGGCTATCGCGCTATCGTCGCCGTGCAGAACATGTCGCGGCACGAAACAAACGTGAAGGACCGCACAAATTTGTCGGACCTCGCGGCAAGCGAACAGCAGAGACTGTTGCCCCGAGAGATGCGAGAGTCACTTCAATACGTTTTCGAGTCGTTTGAGGACACCTGGCTGTTGAATCTCGAATTCAAGCCGGCCAAGATGGCGACCCGGATTCAGGCGGTGGTCGATTTGCTGGAGCTGACCACCGTCGTTGACCGCAGCGGCCGATGCCGCTACGAGGCAAAAGCGGCGCTGCAGAACCGCAGCGAGCAATTCCTGCGAGTCAAAATACCGCAAGGTTTGCGTCTGTGGAGCGCGAACGTGGCCGGTCAGCCGGTCAAGCCGGTCATGGCAGAAGATTCAGCGGGGGCGGACGTTTTGATACCGCTGGTCAAGACGTCTCCGGGCGGCCTGCCCTACGACGTCTATTTCTACCTTGCGGACGACGGAGCCAGGCCGCTGGTGACTCCACTGAACGGGATAACCAGGCTCAAGCCGCCGAGCATATCCATTGTCGGAATTCCCGTCACGCAGACGACGTGGTCGCTGCGCTTGCCGGGCGGTTATCGCTACATGCGGCCCGGCGGCAACATGTCGCCCGTGGCAGGCACGGTGGAGGTGCTCAGTCTCGGCATCGAGGCGAAAATCGAGCAGTTGAAAAGACTTGAAAGAACGTACCGCGACGTGGCCGGCTCATCGTTTCGCACGGAACAAGCGGCCAAGAGCAACTGGGACGTATTCAACAAAAAGCTCGCTGACGAGATCGGACAAGCGCAGTCCTATCTCGAGGCTTATCGCAACCAGGTCAGCGAAGAAGACTACCAGCGCCTGAGTACGAAGCTCGGCGGACAAAGGCAGCAGCAGGCCGGGCTTATGGGCAGCAACACTCTTTTTGTCCAGAAACAGCAAGAGCAGGCTCGCCATGACTTAAATGCTTTTCTCAATGTCGATGCTTCAAATGCGGGCGTCGCGGAGATTGTCCGCAACGAGGCTTTGCTGGAAAAGCCCGCGTTTCTTAGCAAGAACGAAGAGCAGCAGATCGCCCGGCTGGAGCAAGAGCTTGAAGTGTCGCAGCAGCAGTTGAAATTGTTTGAGCAGCAGCAGGCGCCGACCGCAGCCAAAGAGGTCTTGAAAGAGGACGCAAGTCGAGCCGCCGGCACAAAGGCCGGAGAGCTAATCGTCGGACTCGTGGACAAAGATGTGCAAATGGGCAAGACATTGGACCAACTGGCACGTGACACGGCCGCGCAGATCGACCGCAAGCAGGTCCAGATTAAAGGGCAATTGGAGGGGCTCAAGGACAACCGATTGAGCAGACATTTCCAGGCCGCTACAGGGAAGGTGCAGGCAACTGCCTCTGGGCCTCAGCCGCAAGCAGGTCAAGCCGGCGCCGCGGATCAATACGCCGCCGAACGTGGGCGCGAGAGATTTGGCGTGGTGCGTGGAGGCTCTCAATCACAGGGGTTCCAGGGACAACCAGCCGTGTTAGGGCCGCAAGCCGCTGCGCAGAGGCAAGAAGCTGGGCGACTGGCGCCGGGTGTGGACCAGCTCTACGAACCTGGAGCAGCCGTTGCAGGTGTACCACTCTACACGGCCAGGGGCATCTATTCGCTGCCGGTGACATTGCCGGAGGGCGAGGTCCGGCTCGATTTCGCGCGGCCGTCGGGTGAGGCGGAGCTGAGTCTCTGGGCCGTGCCCGTGAGCACAATCCGCAGCCTGTATGAGACGATTGCCATCGTCGCAGGGCTGTTGGCGCTGGTAGTACTCGTGAAGATATGGCCGCGACCGCAGAACAAACGGCCAATGTCGGCAAAACACGTCATAGGCTATGCTCTGCTGCTGGTGGTTTTGACGCTGGTGCTGGGTTTGTTGGGCCTGCTTGTCAGCCTTCTGATCATTCTGGTAAGCGAGGCCAGGCGCGGCGCGTTTGTTCGTCCCGCGCCGGCCGCGGCAGAAATTTGAAATGGTGGGCTATCTTCAACATCGCTATTGCTTCAATGCCAACAGAGCGGCGGATTTTGCGTGAATCCTCGTCGTATCGAACACGGGGACCTGAACGTCCCGCTGGTCAACCAGCAGATAGATCTCCGTGCAGCCTAAAATGATTCCTTCGGCGCCGTTTGCAGCGAGATTTTGCATGATCCGGCAAAACTTCCCTTTTGAAGACTGTCTTACTTGCCCGGCACAAAGCTCCTCATAAATCGTACGGTCAACAATCTGCCGTTCATCCTCGTCCGGTATGATCACCTCGAGGCCGTGTTTCCAGGTCAGCCTTCCTTTATAGAAATCCTCCTCCATGGTGAGCCGGGTCCCCAGCAGGCCCACTTTCTTGAGGCCGGCCGCCTTGATTTCTTCGGCGGTCGCGTCGGCAATATGCAACAAAGGAATCTTAACGTCTCGTTGAACTTCATCAGCAACTTTGTGCATCGTGTTCGTGCAAATAACCAGCAGGTCCGCCCCGGCGTGTTCCAGCCTCTGGGCCGCACCAATAATCAATCGCGCAGCGCTCTCCCAGTCTCCTTCCTCTTGAAGCGTGGCCATTTCTGCAAGGTCAAAAGAGTGCATGACAATCCTGGCGGAGTGAAGCCCGCCGAGCTTCTCCCTCACGACCTCATTGATGATACGATAGTATTCAAGGGAGGATTGCCAGCTCAGGCCGCCGATAAGTCCGATTGTTCTCATGTCGCCACCGCTTACAGATTGGAACCAAACCGGACGCGCCGGATATCCTCCTCCAGCCCCGTGGGAACGGTGAGCGGCTTATACATCTCCGGCCGGCGCGTCTTGATCCACCGCACGCCCGTGCAGTTGTCTCGTAAGGATGCGTCCAGATCGGCAACAACCATATCGTCGTCGGCCTTCCACGTCTCTTTGATGATTCGCCCGTAGGGATCCAGGATCATGGCATTTCCGGTCCGGACCTCGTCGCCATCCATTCCGACGCCGTTGCTGAAAATCAAGAATAATCCGTTGTCATGGGCGCGGGCCGGAAGCCACGTCAGAAGCCACTGCCGGCCCTTTGGGCCTCTGAACTCGGCCTCGATGGCCTGCGGATTTGCCTTTCGATTGTCCCACAGCGACCTTTCAATCAGGCCCATGCAACAAGGGCTGGGCGTCTTGCAGCCGCCGGTCTGGTGCGGCGCCAGGAGAATCTCCGCACCCTTCAACGCCACAATGCGGACATTCTCCCCGATATTGTTATCGTAGCACGTGAGCACGGCGGCGCGACAGCCGTGCGGCGTGTCGAACACGGTGTATTCCGATCCGCTCGAAAGGTGCTCACTGATGAAGGTGTGAATCTTGCGGTGTCGCTGAAATTCGCCGTTGGGCATTGCAACCACGTACGTATTGTACATTTTTCCATCGCCGGCTATTTCCACCAGCCCCGCGCCGATGGTCATGTTGTGTTCCTTGGCCAGCGTCATCAGGGCCTGCGATGACGGCCCGTCGAAAAGCGGCTCGGCCAAAGCCTGCACTTGTTCTCGCGTGAGCCTTCGCAAAAACCAATAGCCTGTAATGCAACATTCCGGGAATATGATCAGCTCGACACCCTGGCTTGCGGCCTGCCTCACGAAATTCTCGATCTTGGCGAGATTCGCCTGCTTGTCTCCGGCGGCGTGCTCGAACTGGACGGACGCAACACGAATGTTTCTCATCTCTCGATCCTTGATTCTTGATGCTCGATCCTCGATTCAGGATCCCCGATTCGCGACGGGCATCGAGTATCCGGTAGTGAATAGTACCGTATGATTGCAAGTTTTGAAAGGGCTTAGTACCTATCCGAATTACGTTTCAGCGTTTGTCATTCCTTCGGCAAGCTCGGGACGACGTCTGAGGCGAAGCCGAAGAATCTGGGCTGGATATCGCCGCTCGGAACCCAGATGCTTCACGGAGTTTATCCTGAGCGAAGGCGAAGGGTTCAGCATGACAGGCGGCAGCGAATGGTTATTCGGATAGGCTCTTCGTGCTCGATACTCGATTCTCGCGAGTATCCAGTACCCAGCATCGAGCCATCTTTCTGAAGACTGAAGATTTCTCTTGACGGCGGGCCGGTCAATCGAGTATAAGTATAAATGGTATGGTTCGTTTGCGCGCGGGGTCTAATGTGCGTGCCAAACAGAGGCGGAATTGAGGGTTTTTGAGGGAAGGAGGTAGTTTCAAATCGCAGAGACTTTTCCGGACAGGACAGACGGAGTGGGGAGAGGGTCAAATTATTGGCGGTCGCCTTGGCGTGTGGCCAGAGCGCACTTATCCAAACTCTATTGAAGGGAGGATTATCATGTTTCGAAAATTAACTCATCTATCTTCTTTTTTCCTGGCGCTCAGCCTCTTTTTGACGAGCGCAGCCGAAGCAGTGGATCCGGATCTTCGCGGGTGGTGGAGACTTGACGAGGGTTCCGGAACCACCGTCTTTGATTTCAGCGGCAACGGCAACGACGGCACCCTTCAAAACGGTCCGACGTGGGCGGCTGGAAAGATAGGAGGGGCTATCCAATTGGATGGCACCGATGATTTTGTTGAGATACCGCATGATGTGTCGCTGACTGCAAGCAATGAAGTGACGGTGATGGCGTGGATATACGCTCGACGGCTTGAGTTTCCCGGCGGCGGCTACCAGGGTATTGTCGCCAAGTCGAACAATCCACGGTCGTATAGCTTGTACACGACGGCGGCCGGTCCGCTCCATTTTAGCACAACGAGCGGCGGAGCGTATGTCGGCACCACCAGCAGCACGCCGGTGCCGATCAATCAATGGGTGCACGTTGCAGCCATGGTCAAGGGCGGCCAGCACCAATATTACATCAACGGACAGCCCGCCGGTACCGGCGGAAGCGGCATTGTGCTGCCGGGGGCTACCGATACGGCCAGTGTTATGATAGGCAGAACCCCTGAGGGCTCGCGCGAATTCGGCGGGATGATCGACGACGTGCGCATCTACATGCGTGGACTGACGCAGGAGGAGGTGCAAGGTGCCATGGTCGGTGGAGGGCTGCCACAGGCCTTTAGCCCCAGCCCGGCGGACGGGGCCCTGCATCCGGATACGTGGGTGACCCTTTCCTGGAAGCCGGGGGATTTCGCGGTCTCCCACGACGTGTATTTGGACGACAATTTTGACGACGTGAACAATGGCACCGGCGGTACGTTCCGAGGGAACCAGGCGGCGCCGTATTACGTGGCCGGCTTCCCCGGATTTGCCTATCCGGACGGCCTTGTTCCGGGCACGACCTACTATTGGCGAATCGACGAGGTCAACAACCTGAACCCTGATAGCCCGTGGAAGGGCGAGGTCTGGAGCTTCACGGTGCCCTCCAAGAAGGCCTACAACCCGAACCCGGCCGACGGCGCGGAGTTCGTAGCCCCGGATGCCAAACTCAGTTGGACCGGCGGCCTCGGTGCAAAACTGCACACGGTCTATTTCGGCAACAATTTTAACACGGTCAGTAATGCCGCCGGTGGTCTTCCTCAGGCGCCTACAACGTACACCCCCGCCGCCCTTGAATTAGGCAAGACTTACTATTGGCGGGCCGATGAGTTCGATGGCGTAACCACGCACAAGGGCGATGTCTGGAGCTTTACGACTCGCCCGGTCATACCGATTTCTGATCCCGACCTCGCCGGCTGGTGGAAGCTGGACGAAGGACAAGGGACGACGGCGGTCGATTGGTCCGGCCACGACCACCACGGGACCCTCACGGGAGGACCGCAATGGGTGACTGCGTACGACGGCGGCGGTCTGCAATTCGACCAGGTGGATGACTATGTGGATACCGGTTATATCACTAATCTGCCGAAATGGACTATCTCATGCTGGGTGATGAGTCCCGACGCATCTTCGGCACGGACAAACACTGGACCGATTCATCGGGAGTCAAACTATCAGATTAACTGGGATCACACCAACGCTACTTTCCGGGGCGCTGCGGCTTTGAACGTCGGCGGAACATGGCACGCCGCCAGTTTCGGACCGCTCGATGCGGATACGTGGTATCACCTCGCGGCGACCTACGACGGCGACACGCTCAATGCGTACAAGAACGGTGTCATGATCACCAGTAATCCGGCGCCCTCCGGAGACCCGAATCCCGAGACCGCCACGCTCAAATTCGCAAGACATGCCACGGCGGCGCAGTTCTTTGGCGGGACTGTTGATGACGTGCGCGTTTACAGCAAGGCACTCACGCTCGAGCAGATTCAGCAGACGATGCGGGGCGATCCCCTCCTGGCCTGGAACGCCAGGCCGGCTAATGGCTCGACTCCGTACATCAGGGATGCGACGCCTCTGAGCTGGTCGCCGGGGGACAAGGCGTCACAGCATGATGTGTACTTTGGCACCGATCAAACGGCTGTGAAGCGTGCCGATACATCCACGCCGGATATCTATCGAGGTCGTCAGAGTGCTACAACCTATACTTCCCCCGAGGGCGTTGCATGGGGCGGTGGGCCGTACTACTGGCGGATCGACGAGGTCAATACCGACGGGACAATCAGCAAAGGTAGGGTCTGGAGCTTCACCGTGGCCGACTCTGTTGTTGTTGATGATTTTGAGCGGTACGATGCCGGGGCCAATCAAATCTGGTACTCCTGGCACGATGGTCTTGGTTACGGCGCGCCGGGTGCTCCGCCCTACTTTGCCGGTAACGGCACCGGTGCGGCGGTAGGCGATGAGAATACCGCTTCCTTTACCGAGCAAACCATCGTTCACGGCGGCCGCCAGTCGATGCCGCTGTCATACGACAACAACAAACAGAGCTTGGCGAAGTATTCGGAGGCGGAGTTCAAGCTGACCGCTCCGCGGGATTGGACTGAGGAAGGCGTTGGCGAGTTGTCGCTGTGGTTCAGAGGGCTTCCAGCCTCTGTCGGCAGCTTCGTGGAAGGCCCGGTTGGGACCTACACGATGACCGCCACAGGCACGGACATCTGGGACGTCGGCACGGCAGGCAACTATCACGATGAGTTCCACTTTGCCTACAAGACGCTGACCGGCGCCGGCTCGATTGTCGCGCGGGTCCAGAGCGTCCAGAACACCAACGGCTGGGCCAAGGCCGGCGTGATGATCCGCGAAACGCTGGACGGCAGCTCGAGGCACATGTTTGCGGCCATTACGCCGAGCAACGGCGTGGCCGCCCAGGGCCGCCCCGATACGGGCGCTGCCAGCTTCAACGCCAATCAGACCGGCGTGACCGCGCCGCGCTGGGTGAAGTTGGAGCGTGACTTAGCCGGCAACTTCACGGTTACCCATTCGGCCAACGGCACGACCTGGCAGCCGGTCACGGGCGCTACGCCGCAGAACATCCAGATGGGTTCGAATGTCTATATCGGTTTGGCGCTGACCAGCCACGATGCGGCTCTGACGTGTCAGGCGGTGTTCACGAACGTCACGACCACAGGTACGGTCAGTCCGCAGTGGGCGCACCAGGACATCGGGATTGCCAGCAACGCGGCTGAGCGGCTGTACGCGGCGGTCTCCAACAGCGCAGGTCAGCCTGCGGTGGTCGTCCATCCCGATCCGAGTGCAGCGACGATAACCACCTGGACGGAGTGGGTCATTCCTCTGCAAATCCTCGCCAGTCAGGGCATCACCCTGACGAATGTGGACCGGATTGCGCTTGGCTTGGGCACCAAGGGTAACATGACGGCCCCCGGCGGCTCGGGCAAGATGTACTTCGACGACATCCGCCTGTACCGCCCGAGAAGTGCCCCATAAAGATATCCTGGATTACCAGCAGAAGTTGCTTCGATTCGGGGCCTGTGCCGAGTGATTCGGTATAGGCCCCTTTTTCTGGCGTGCTCCGCAGCGAACGCCGCACGCTCTCCACGGGATGCCCCTGCCAGCCACAAGCAGGGGTCAACTTGCCTGCGGCAGGCAGGTCGAAAGTCTGCCGGAGAGAAAATGATAAAGTGTTTGATTGGGAGGGCTGCACGTGTTATATTGCTCCCACAGTATATGATACCGTGTACCGCAGCCATAATACCCTACGCTGGAGGTGAGCGATGTCAACGATCACGAAGAAGGAACTAATCGACCGCATAGCGGAAAACACAAATACAAGACGGGTGGTGGTCAAGCCCATCGTTCAGTCTTTTCTCGATGAGATTATCGGCGAGCTTGCCGGCGACAATCGCCTGGAATTCCGCGATTTCGGCGTCTTCGAGACCAGGACACGTGCCGCCAGGAAAGCGCAGAACCCAAAGACTCTCAAAGGCGTTCAAGTCTCTGCCCGACGAGTCGTGAAGTTCAAGATGGGTCGGCTGATGAAACAGAAGCTCAATGGTGAAGGCCCATAGCGAATCAAGAGCAAAAAGCAAAATGTAAGATGCAAAATTGAGCAGGTCGTTCCGGCTCGCCGGGACTCCGCCATTTTAGTATTTGGTCTTTGATATTTCATATTCCTGGTGGGAGGAACCATCCATGCCGCAGAATAGAAACATTACCCGCCGCCGCGTGCTGAAAAAGGCGGCACAAATCACGGCTGGTGTAACCGCATTCCCTTACGTTGTCCCTTCAGCGTCTTTAGGCCAGGCCGCAAGCACCGCCCCAAGCAATCGCATCGTGATGGGCTGCATCGGGGTGGGCGGCCAGGGAACATACAACACAAAAGCATTCCTGAGTAATCCGGCGGTTCGTATGGTCGCTGTTTGCGACGTTGCTGAAGCCCGGCGTCAAAAGGCGAAGGACCTCATCGACCGGCATTACGGCGACCAAAGCTGTGCCACCTTCAAAGACTTTCGTGACCTGCTCGCTCGGGAGGATATCGATGCAGTCGTGATTGCGACGCAAGACCACTGGCACGCGCTGATTGCCGTCGCCGCAGCAAAGGCCGGCAAGGATTTGTATTGTGAAAAGCCGACGGGCGTCGCGGTCGGTGAGGGCAAGGCAATCCGGGATGCGGTCCGCAGGTACGGACGCGTGTTCCAGACCGGCACCCAGCAGCGGTCGGATCGCAACTTTCGATTTGCATGTGAGCTGGCAAGAAACGGATATCTCGGCAAGGTCCATACGGTCAAGGTCGGCGCCCCCGGGCCCGAATATAAGAGGACTTATCTTAAACCCACGAGCGAGGAGCCGATTCCGGCGGGTTTTGATTACGACATGTACGTTGGTCCGGCCCCAATAAAACCATACAACGGCGGCCGGTGGGCCTGGCCCGACTGGTACCTGATCTGGGACTACTGCGCCGGCTTCATCGTCAACTGGGGCGTCCATCACCTGGACATCGCCAACTGGGGCTGCCCTGCGGTCTGTAATGAGCCGTTCGAGGTCCAGTGCAAGGGCAGCTATCGTAACGACGGTCTGACCGACAATATCAACGACTGGCAGGCGGAGTTCACCTACGCGAGCGGCCTTCGCATGACGTACACCGACGCCGACCACCCCAACAAGCAAGGCTGTCAATTCGAGGGCGAGAAGGGCTGGGTCCATGTAAACCGCGAAGGGATTTGGGCCGAACCGGCTTCTTTGCTGAGCGTCAGCATCAAGCCAAACGAGACGCACCTCGGCGATTCGACCAGCCACCACGCCGACTTTATCGACTGCGTGCAAACCAGGCGCGACCCCATCGCCCCCGTCGAGGCGGGCCACAAGGCCTCTTATCTTGGTCTGGTCCCGGAGATCGCCTGCCGGGTTGGGCGGAAGCTCAAATGGGACCCCGCCGGCGAACAATTCGTCGGCGACACCGAGGCCAGCCAAATGTTGGTACGTCCGATGAGAAGCCCCTGGCATCTTTGAAATTGACTATTGATGATTGTTAATGGGCGATACAGGATTCGGACCTGTGACCTCACGGGTGTGATCCGTGCGCTCTAGCCAGCTGAGCTAATCGCCCGGTCGTTTTTCGACAGACCGCAGAGGTCGCAAGACAGACGACAGAACTGCGACTTCCGACTCACGTCAACGATTAGAATTATATATTCGAAATAGAAAACCGTCAATCCAAATCCCAGGCAATATCGAAACCTGTCCCTTCAACAGAGTTTACCCCCTCGATTCACTCGGGGCAGGCTCTGAGCAGCGTCGAACGGATCCAAATGACCCAACGGCCAAGGTGTTTTGCACATTGTCGATAGGAACACATTCGGCTAAAATGCCGACAACCGGGTTCAGTTGAAGGAGAACTTATACCATTGGCTTCAGACCGGAACCGCGACACGATTTACGAAAGGAACGAACATGCGAGAAAACAAGACAAAACGCTCAAGAGGGCCGCAGATATGGTTGCTCGTTGTCACGACGGCTCTGTGCGTCACGGCAGAGGCCGGCGCAGGAGTAAATGACCGGGAAAGCACAACTGATAAACCTATCACATCAACCAACCGTCCGATGCGACAGCAGCGTGAGCTGGTCCTGACGGTCGGCCAGAATGAAGGTGAGCTTCAAGGCAAGGATGACAAGATCATCCAGGCCGGCATAGAATACCTGCATCGCGTGGGCGGCGGCACGCTGCACATCCTGCCCGGTGTGTATCTTCTGCAAAATGCGATCTATCTTCGCCCGAATATCACCGTGCGAGGCTCGGGCGAGAAAACGATACTCAGAAAATCCGCCAGCGTCGTGACCGACCTGGTGAGGGATTCGGATTGGTTCGAGTACGGCGTTCAGGTCGAGGATGCAAAAGGATTCGTGCCCGGCGCAGGGCTCATGCTTCGCTCGAAAACGGGAGCGGGAGACTGGCAGTTTGACGTCCGGCAGGCCACGGTCACCGCCATTCAGGGAAATGTCCTTTTCCTGGACCGGCTGACCAAGGAGAACTTCTGGACGGAGAAAGACGCGACCGCCGCGACCATCTTTCCGATCCTCACCGCTGAAAACGTGGACAACGTCGCCGTCGAAGACATCGTGCTCGACGGCAGCCGCGAGCAAAACGAGCACATCAACGGCAACTTCGCTGGCGCCGTCTTTATCCAGTATTGCAGCGGGTGGCGCTTCAACAACGTCACCGCCCAAAACTACAATGGCGACGGCTTCAGCTTCCAAGTCTGCGATGATATCCATTTTGGAAACTGCCGGGCCATCGACAACGCCGATCTCGGTTTTCACCCTGGAAGCGGCTCCCAGCGGCCCGTCTTCCGCAATTGTCAGTCGCGGGGCAACAGCCTGGGGATTTACTTCTGCTGGAGTGTCTCCGACGGGTTTGTGGAGAATTGCACTCTATCGCAGAACAAGAACTATGGAATCAGTATCGGGCACCGCGATACAGATAACCTCATATGCGGCTGCACAATTGAACGCAACGGCCAGATCGGCATCCTTTTTCGCAAGGACGGCAGCGAATTTCGCGCCGGCAGCCGCAACCGGATCGAGAATTGCATCATCCGTGACAATGGCGCGAAAGAAGGTGGTATTGGGATTGATATTCAGGGCAATACCCAGGACATCACCGTTGAGAACACCCGATTCGAAAATGCGGCGGGCAAGAACCAGAAAACCGCCATTCGTATCGGAGAGGAGGCCGAGCGAATTACTCTACAAGACAATACATTTGAAAACTGTCCCGTGCAGGTCGAAGATAGGAGGTAATGTATGAAACGAAATAGTTTCTTGGAATTGGTCGGCGGGTTTCTTCTGTTACTGCCCATTGCGTTGGCCTACGCCGGAGACATTCGCCAGCCCCCGCTCTTGTCTTCGCAAGAAGACGCGGGGGCCGCCGCAAGCGTGCGTGACTTCGGCGCCGTTGGGGATGGCAAAGCGGACGATGCCGAGGCTTTTCAGCGCGCGCTGGATTCAGGCCGGGGCGACATCTTCGTCCCTCGCGGCGTCTATCGGTTCACCAAAACCGTGGTCGCCGACCTGGACCGCGTCGGACCCGTCTCCATCAGCGGCTCAGGCACAGCGAAGATTATCATGGCGGGCCCCGGCCCGGCCCTGAAGCTCGTTGGCACACACGAAGGGACGGCCGACCCGAACACGGTAAAGGAAAATGTCTGGCAAAACCAGCGCATGCCGGTTGTGAGCGGACTGGAGATTGCCGGCGCTGATCCCAAGGCCTGCGGCATAGAAGCCGTCGGTACAATGAAGGCGACTCTATCAAAGCTGGCGATTCGCAAGGCCCTGCATGGAATTCATCTGACGGGCCGCAACCGTAACGTTATCATTTCAGACTGCCACATCTATGAAAATCGCGGAATTGGAGTATATCTGGATCAGGTGAACCTGCATCAGATAAACGTCGGCAATTCGCACATCAGCTACAATGCCGCGGGAGGAATCGTGCAGCGGGGCGGAGACGTCCGAAACTTGCAAGTCGGCAACTGCGACATCGAAGCGAATATGGGCGAAAAGGACCCCGCGACGGCGAACGTCCTGATCGACGCCACAGGAGGCTCCATCGGCGAGATCGCCATCACCGGCTGCACGCTCCAGCACGCCCACAACGCACCCGATTCGGCAAATATCCGCATTATCGGCGAGGGCCGGCCCCAACCTTATGCAGAAGGCGAGCTGCGCGGCGGCAACATTACCATTACGGGCAACGTGCTCAGCGACGTGCAGATCAACATGCACCTTCGCAAGGTTCGCGGGGTCACGATCGTCGGCAACACCTTCTGGCAGGGCTACGCACACGACCTTCTCGTTGAGGACAGCTCAAGCATTGCTATCGGCCCGAACGTCTTCGACCGCAATCCACGTTACCACTACGGGGATGGCGCCAGCGCCAATCGGGGCCTTGTCTTTCGCAATTGCGAGCAGGTTGCACTCACGGGGCTGCAAATCAACAACGTCCGGCGAAAAGTCCGCCCGGGGATGGCTGGCGCCAAAGGGGGGCTTGTCCTGGAAAAATGCCGGTATTTTAATATCTCCGCCTGCGTCATTCTCGACTGCGACGGCTGCGGCATCCTCATGGATGACGTTCAAGACACCGTTGTCTCAGGCTGCACGGTTAGTGACACCCGCGGCCAAGCCGGCAAAGCAGCGGCCCTGGTGCTCAAGAAAGGCAAGGATAATTTGATAGCCAACAATCTCCTGGCTGGCAAGCTGGACATCGCTCCCGATTCAGCCAAGGTTATGAACAACTTAGAGAAATGAAGAAACTCGTAGCCCATGCTGAATGAGCCGCAAATTACAATCACCGTATAATGAACCGCATGGGCAGGAGAACCTGCCCATCCTACCTCTACCTCTCTGATAGCCTGCTACCCTGATGCCCTCATTCGGATGCGTATATATAAAGAATCGCGTCGCCGTCCAGCGGATTGGAGAATGCGGTTTGTTGTTGTTCGGCAGAGACCTGCTGCTTCGAGACGGTCTTGCCCGTGTTCGGATCGAACCACTCGACGGAATACTTGCCTTCTTTGAGCTTCACTTCAAGCGGAGCCTTGGCCTGCGGCTGATAGACCAAATACTGCTTGCCGGGAGTGGCGAGGCAGTAGCCCGTCGTGGATAAGTCGCTGGCCGGTTTGCAGTTGCTCAAGTCCAGCCGCTCAGCAAGCTGCAAGGCATAGCCCATACTGCGTCGCACAGGCTCGAACTTCACGTCCAACGGGCTGCCTAATACGACGCCGTCGTACGGATCCATGAATATGGGATTGAGCCCCCGCGTAAAGCTCTTCCAGACCCAGGCCTGATTGCCGCCGATCCCCCACAGATGGTCCGTGTCATTGAGAATGACCTTCTTGCCGTCGTTTGCCGGCGGGTCATCTCTGTAGCCGCCTTCGGGATTGGGGGAAATCCAGTCGGCGGGACTATCGAACAAATCCTGGTTCTTGCCGCCCTGGTACTGGAACGTCATCCCGGCCGGATGGTGCGCCGGTTTGCCTTTTTCGTACTCGTGGATATACCGTATCATCGCATACTGCCACGGCGTGGATGGCGGATGGTTCTCGTTGGATATTTCGTACAAGACGTTGTTCAGATCGTTGACTGTATCGATGACCTTGCGGATATACGCCTTCTGAATCTCGGTCACCGCCTCGACGGCCAGCTCGTGGACCTCCAGCCCTTTGCCGTCGCCGTTCGGATCGCCGTTGACGCCATTGACGTTGTTCTGCGGATGGAACGGATGCAATTTCCAGCCGTCCTCGATTCGCTGCATCGCCCAGCCCTCGAACAGCATGATCGAGACGTATATTCCGCTGCGATGTGCGGCCTCGACCCGCCGCCGGAGCCGCTCGAAATAGCGCGGATTGAACTTCGTCAGATCGAATTTCGGCTTGCCGTCCAGCGCTTTTTCCTGCCCCGTTCGCAGCCACGGCTGCGGCGTGACGTAGAACGTCGTCACGTCCTTGCGGGCATGGGCGCCGTTTGGCTTGGTATCCCACTGCGTCATTTCCCAGGCCCACATCCGCATGAAGTTGTGGTTAAGCTGCTTCATCCACGCCAGATACGCTTCATAGTCAAACGGCCGGGGCGGGTCTTCGGGACCCATGTCAACGAGGTTGTACCAAACGTGCGAGCCGACCAGCAGAAGGGCCCTGCCGTCCTTATCCGCGAAGTACCGCGGATTATCCGGACAGATCCGCAAAGGCCCATTCGTCGGCTCCGCATGAATGACTCCCCCGGCAAAGAGTGTCAATGAAAGGCAAACAAATGTAAGGATTTTCTTGAAGCTCATAGTCCTTCCTTTCGCGTCAAATTTGCATATCCGGTCCTGAATAGCCCGGCTTCTCTCCATCGTCCCGACATTGTACAGACTCAGTACAAAGACAACAATTCAATTGAACCCGAAAAACTCAACCACGGATTTCGCAGATTACGCTGATTTCGTCAATTCTGATCTAATTCTGTTCCCCTGTGTTCTTCGTCAGTCCGGTAAATGCCGACAGGCACACCTTATGGCGGGACGCCTTCCAGCAGAGTTTTCTACCGGGCTTTTCCCAATGCGAAACAAGGCAGTGTCTGATGAGAATACGTATTTCTGCTTATTCTGGATGATTTGGAGCAGACCAGCTTATATCTCCTGCGCGCACGGCCGATATAACAATAGCGGGAATAACAATAAAATGCAGCCGACTCAAAAACGCGAGGCTGATTTAAGTGTTAGATGCGTATGACTCAAAGGAATGAAACCAAATGCCGATAGCAATTGCTTTTATCCAGGGGCTATTTGAGCTGGTTGGTCTCGGCGGTTTTCTCGTCGGGTACTTTGCTGATATCTGGTGGTTGATGATGTTGGGCGGCTGCTTAGTAGTTTTGGATGATGTCATTGAAATCGGCATGGGCATACTAATCCGTTGTTCCCGGTCTTACTCGCTATCATTTCAGCAAATCTCCTTACTCCGTGGTATGTGGGTGTGTTCTGGGCATCAGCAGCCTTTAAAGTGCTTGGCATACCGATAAGTCTGATAAAGGTATTTACGCCTCGCCGCTTTGCGATGCAGGCGATTCAGCGGGCTGGCCTATATTGAGGGTGCGTATTAGGAGAGTCTCATCTATGCGATTATTGGAGCTATTCTTGGATGTCGTCTCAGGGCGAATAACGCACTGGATCAAGACTAACAACACTGTTGTGATGTGACCCCCGAAAAGTGTACCATTGTGGATTAGAGGGTATCCGGTAAGAT
>CAYWZW010000052.1:0-39047 GCA_964462945.1 uncultured Pirellulales bacterium | reverse complement strand
GTCAAAGTGGAGCACGGCGGAAATCCAGCCCGACGCCGCCCTCATCATCGTCGCCGTAGCCTGGAGCCTCGCCGCCCTCGCCAACATCGTCCTCAGAATGGCGTTTGGGCAATGATTTATGCAATGTGCTCTTATCGTTTGTGCACTGAATCCTTTTGAGGGAAATCACCGCTTTGCGTGTTGTGTGCGCCAGAAGTAGAAGATATTGCACTTGGCGGCTTAAGGTTGCATTTGCTTAGGCAAAGCAACCCTTGAGAAAAAGGAGCCAAATTTTTGTGCGAAATCAATTCGATATGGGTCTGCGATCTTAGCAAAGCGAGAATCTTTTAAAGCAAGTAGCTTGCTGGTTGGTACGGTAAAAGCTGAAGTAAAGTCTACATAGCTTTCGGGGAGGCCAAAACTGGCGTCGGCAGGGAGTGAAAATATAAACACAGGCTTGTGGTAGTCAGATAGGTAACTCCTTATGTGGCGCCCATCTTGCTGTACATCCTTGCTGGGGTGCGATTTGCTGCATTGGTTAATAATCTTCTTCAGCTCTGGGACATAGTCCATATCACTAAGATCTTCTAGCCCTTCAATCCCTTCACAGTACTTGTGGACAAACCCGTGTATGGTAAGCACTTGATTCGTTCTGCTAAAGGGCAGAGGCTCATTTTTACATAAATCCGCGAGCGTTATTACTGGAAAAACTGTGGCCCATTCAGAGGGCGTCTTATCTATACCGCAAATATCACACGTTTGAGTGGCAATAATAAAAAAGCGGAACAAACGTGAAAAAACAACGACCATTTCTTCTTGACCATCTGGACTTTTGCTAAACGGCTCAGTGTGTAAAGGTGTTTGTGAAATACTTTCGAGCAGGCTGTCAAGTTCCGTTCGACTAAATACCCTTGCGTCACAGTTTTCCTCAAAAACGACGCTACCGTGGCGCCCGTCTTTGGTACGGAAGATACGCTGGACCTCGTCTGCTGCAGGCGCCACAATTTCAACTCTGAAAATGTCACCTTGCTCTAGGTGCTCTTCCTGGCTTGTATAAAATGAGTCATTATTGGTCTTCGCCATCGTGACCTTTCTGCAGCATCTCCATCCATGCCAAATAGCCACCAGAAGGAGCAAGCAAAGAAGAAACGCTGACTTCAGATCGCGGCATAATTAGGCCAGGAGATACCGATACTACAGCCGATCTCTCTTGCAAGCATACTTCGAAAATTAGATTCGGGTCAAAAGCAACTGTTCCCTGTGGACCAGCAGATAGCCTTGCAAGGTTGAGTTGTGTGGCTGCAAAACCGGCTACGAGGCCTCTCGACATTTTTGCGGTAGCAATGGCGAGCCATTCGAAAAGGTTGCGCGGTTTGTCGGCGACGTATGCCGGCCTTAGTGGTACAGAGTCTTCCCCTCCTTCAAGGAAGACAAAGTCACTAGTTTCCTCTTCTAAATTAGCGTCCCAGAGTGCGCGCTCGTTCAGTACTTTGACTACACCTTCAGCAACAGGTTCATCCAGCGAAATCGTGTGTGTGTCTGTCATATCCAGCATGAGAGTTCCCTCGAGTTCTACTCAGAGATAATCGCGGTCAGTTGTTGCGATAGAGCTAAAGCTTCCCCCCATTTGCTAAGCTTATCTAGAACAGAGTCCACAGGGGCATCCGTGTTGACAACATCACTGTGGAAATTGAAGTTGAGTCTGATTAGGTCTTGGTCCTCATGCCAAGACTGAAATATAGCCTTAATGTTGGCGTCAGCCTTTATTGGCTTAATATCGACCTTCAGTCTTGTTTCGAGAACGTCGAAGGAAACATAACTGCCAAATCTTGCGTTTCTATCTCTCGGTGACGGCAGCTTCCTCGATAGCGCCGAAGCAAAGACCTTTCTGTTCCATGCACTGAACTTAGCTTCAGTGTCTGGAGCAATCAAATAATTGAAGTTCAAACCCACTGCCGTATACGGTGTATGGGGCAGTATTCTAACAATGCGCCCGAGAACTCGATCGATATCACCTTCGGCATCAGAGTACTGTTTGGGTATAAGCATTTGAAGTCGATCAGGAAGCACCGTAAACTGAAAGTTCTCGGTGGGTATCTGTACAACAGGAGGGGCAATCAGAATGTTCGCTTGTAGCTCTTCTTCTCGAAAGATGTTATTCTTGGTAAGCCAGGGTGGTTTAAAGATAGAAGGATTGAAGTCTTTAGCAATAATCACGATACTTGAGAGTTCCATCACTATATTCATAATCTGAGAATGCTCCGTATCTGTTTTACGTTCGCGACGGCATAGTGGTTCTTATTCTATGAGACAAGCTGTCCCACACCATCCACTGGCATGCAGTTTAAGCCAAAACAGTCTATATTTCAAGTTTTTTTTCCTCTTTTTGATCAGGGTGTGTGCCGTATGCACCCCTGGTCAGATTCTTTCATGAGCGGGATCCTTAAATGGTTCCGTCTGAAGCTGGACGTGCCATATTGATTATTGGCGATTCTTTGAGGCCTTTGGCGGCTCTGGAATGACGGCAACGCGGTTCCCTCCGCCAAAGCTCAGGCCATAACTGAGCCTACTTGTCACGTCGAGCCTGGTCGAGACGTCCGGTCGCGGACTTTGTTTAGCCCATGTTCGCAGCCAGATCCCTCCGCTCGGCTGCGCCTCGGTCGGGAGGACAAAGGGTGGCTTCGCGTCGGTTGGGATGACCACGCAAGTGATTGCTGACTATTTATGATGGATCATTTCTCTGCGGACTCTGTGGCTCGTTTTTCAAATTCCGGCATGAGACAGAGGCCCATCCAGATGAATCTGGGCGAGAAACACGGTTTTAATGTCCGCCTCGCGTTTGTTCGGCTTTGGTGGCCTCTTTGAGGGTCTTTTTCTCTTTGGATGTGAGGCTGTGGATGCCGGAGTTGTGGACCTTCTGCAGGATGCGGTCCACTTCGGCTTGCAGGTTGCGTTGTGTGTCCATTCGCTTTTCCCACTGCCCGGCCCGGAGTTTGAACTTGAACTTGTCTCGCCAGGACTGCGAGAGCACGTAAGCGGCCCCCGCGGCCATGCCCCCCAGATGGGCCGCCTGGCCGCCCGCGTTGCCAATCTGGTCGGGCTGTAACAGAGTCAGGATGGCGATGGCGGCAAGGGCTATTGCCAGAACCATGAGTTTCAACGGGAAAATTCCCCACACATAAACTCTCAGGTTCGGGAACAGTATTGCACCTGCTGCAAGCATTCCCAGCACCGAGCCCGAAGCACCGACCAAGGGACCTTTGTCCAGCCACCCTGCATGAGCTAACACGGGATAAACCACTCCGCCGGTGGCTCCGCAGACAAGATAGAATATCAGGAATTTCCTGCTGCCCCAGAATCGCTCAAGCATTGGGCCAAAGAAGAATAAGGCCAGCATATTGACGAAGATGTGGCCGAATCCAGAGGTGGCGTGCAGGAACTGGTAAGTTATCAACCTCCAAAGTTGCAGCGACATTCCCACTGTGGCCGGATAGACCGAGAACCAAGTGAATAAGAATTCTGCAACCGGCCTTATGAGAAAGGACACCAGGAATACGCCGACGTTGATGATTAGCAGCCACTTGACCACCGGCGTAAGCGTCGGTAGGCCGAACCGCATGTGCGGCGTATAGCTGGAATGAGACTGCTCCGACTGAAAGTCCGCCTGGGTATAATCTCTGTCGTAAAGCCCCATAATATTGCTCTTTTTCGCCCGTAGTCCTACAAAGCAATGGACCGTATTCCTCTTACATCCTGCCGCCGGCAATACCCGTAACCGCTCCTATGCCGCAACGAGGGCGACGGCTCCTGTCCATATAATATAGTCAATTTAGCAAAATGTTCAAAGAAAAAAGCTCAAGGCTCGAAGGCTTCGGCTTTCATGCCCTGGAAGATCGCCATCAAAATCACGCCCAGCACGACCATCACGATGCTGATATTCTGCGATACCGTCAGCCCGTCGAGATGGAAGGGGTTGTCATCTCGAAGAAACTCGATGCAAAAACGACCGATGCCATAGACGATGAGCGCCAAAGCGAGGGTGCAGCCTGGCTTGGCGAAAAGCCTGCCGGGATCGCCGGCGCGTTCGGCTTTCTGGGCCCTTCGCCAGAAAACGTAGAGCACGAAGCACCAGAACGCCGCGAGGGTGGACGAATACAACTGGGTCGGGTGGACCGGCAGGCAGCGATATTTGCCCTCCGTGACCTCGATCTTCTGCCGCTCGGTCAGCTCCTCGAACGGTTTTGGGTACCACTTGCCATCTTTTCCCAAATAGCCCAAATACTCCTCTTTCGGCAATGGCAGGCGGGGTTCGGGCCGGTTCCTGTCCGGATCGGCATTTATTTGACTGATGTAGGGGAACGAGTTGTAGGGAAAGCGGACGCCCCAGGGCAGTTCGGTGGGTTTGCCGTAGCAGTCGCCGATGAGAAAGCAGCCGATTCTGCCAAAAGCAAGTCCGAGCATTACGCCAATGGCCAGGACGTCAAGGTACCGACGGATGGGCAGCTTGTGATAGAGCAGAAAGACCAGGAGAACCACGACAGCAAGAATCACGCCGCCTAAAAGTACCAGACCTCCCTCCCAGACAGCTAAGGCCGTAAGGGGCCGGTCCCGGAACTGCTCGAAATTCTGCACAATGTAAAACAGCCGGGCCCCCACGATGCCGGCGACCAGGCAATACAGCGCGGCGCCGGTGATAGCCTGCGTATCGGGCGCCAGATTCCAGCTCAGACGCCTCATGAGCCATAGGGCGGCCAGAAAGCCGATGACCAGCATCACGCCGTAGGTTTTCACTGTCACATGGATAAACGGTATCTCGAAAAGCTCAGGGTACATTTGTCTGGTATCTCGTTGCTTGCAGCTCGTGTCTCGTTGGAGCTGCAATCCGCTCATTCTTGTCCGCTATTTCTATCTTGCTCTTTTCGCCAGGACAACAACTTTTGCTTTCATTTTGTGAAATACCATTATCAAAACCACGCCGAGCATAACCATTCCCAAGGCAATATTCTGCGATATGGTCAGGCCGTCAAACTCAAATGGGTTGTCATCGCGGAGGAACTCCATGCCGAATCTGGAGATGCCATAGACGATGAACATCAAAGCGAACGTGCAGCCTGGTTCTGTGAAAAGCTTGCCGCCGCCGGACAGCTCCGCCTTCTGGCCCCTCCGCCAAAAAAGATAGAGTACAACGCACCAAAAAACTGCCAGGGCAGACGAATACAACTGGGTCGGGTGGACCGGCAGACACCGATACGGACCTTGAGTGACCTCAGTTTTCTGCTTCTCAGTCAGGTCTTTGTACGGCTTGGGATACCACCGGCCGTTTTCGCCGGTATAGCCAAAATAATCCTCGCGAGGCAACATCAACTGCGGTGCAGCCCGGCTCCTTTCCAGATCAGCGTTAATCTGACTGAGATAAGCGAACGAATTATAGGGAAAGCGAACACCCCAGGGCAGCTCCGTCGGCTTGCCGTAGCAGCAGCCGTTGAGAAAGCAGCCGATCCTGCCGAAAACCAGGGCCAGCATTAAACCCACGGCGATAGCATCGAAGTATCGCCGGATGGGCAGCTTGTGATAAAGCAGGTAAAACAGGATGATGCTGATAGCCACAACCACACCGCCCAAAAGCTCCAGCCCTCCCTGCCAGATGTAAAGAACCTCGATTGGATACGCTCGGAACTTCTCGAAGTAATGAACGACAAAGAACACGCGTGCTCCGACGACCCCGCCGATCAGCGAGTACAGGGCGGCGTTGGTAATGAGCTGGGGATCGGGCGTGAAGCTCCGGCTCAGGCGCCTGATCAGCCAGACCGCCGCAAGGAAGCCGATGACCATCATCAAGCCGTAGCTTTTCACCGTCACATGGATGAAAGGTATCTCGAAAAGCTCAGGATACATCTATCGTATCGCGTACAGGTCCCGGCTGCTTGCGCCGAGCCGTGACAGCCCTCGCCGATTCATGTCCGCTACTTCACTATTCTATTGTTCTCGTCCAGAACGACGATTCTCGGCTTGAATTTCTTTGCTTCTTCAGGCGTAAAGAAGGCAAAGCTCAGGATGATCACAATGTCCTTTGGCTGGACCAACTGGGCGGCCGCGCCGAGCATCACGATTTCTCCGGAGTCGGCCTCGGCGGGAACGACGTAAGTCTCCAGCCTGTTGCCGTTGTTCAGATCCGCCACCAGAACGGACTCGTAAGGCAAAAGGCCCGCCGCTTCCATTAGCGCCGAATCGATCGCGATGCTGCCCGGATAATGCAGCTTCGCATCGGTCACCGTTGCACGATGTAACTTACTTTTCAATAACTTCACAAACATAATTTGTGACTTGATCTGAGGCGTGCTCGCCGTAGCTTAACCGCCACTACCACCCTTCGCCGTGGCGCATCGACAGGGAACTTTGCCATCAAACTTCCACTCCTGCTTCGGCGACGAAAGCCTCAATGACTCGAGGCTCGACCTCCAGAACTTCTTTTCCGAAGGTCTCAACATGAAAACGAATCGCAGACTTCACATCAGACAGCGCCTCTTCGTATGTGTCCCCCTGTCCGACCACAACACCTTTGAGCCCCAGTGGATACGCCACATAACCATCCGGATGCTTCTCCACGATAATCTTAAACTGTCTCATAGCAAATTCCTTCTTAAGCAGTGACCGCAACCTATTATACACCGCTATTGGTCTGCGTCCACCAGAATGTTGTCGATCAGCCGGGCCGGGGGCATTTTGACGGCCACGGCGGCCAGAACCGTGCCGGCGATGTTCTCGATGCTTTCAAGTGTTCCGGCATCGACAATGCCGACGTATTCGATCTCCATCGACGGAACCTGCTGCAATATTTTTCGCATCTGTGCAATAATTTCCCGTGTTTCTGTCACGCCGGCGTCGATCATCCGGCGACATTCCTGAAGCGACCGGTAGATACTCGCCGCATCCTTCTTCTGCTGCTCACTTAGATACTGATTTCTGCTACTGACGGCCAGCCCATTTGGTTCACGAACCGTCGGACAGACGACAATTTCCAGCGGCATATTCAAATCCTCAACCATCCGCTTGATCACGATGGCCTGCTGGGCGTCCTTCTGGCCGAAATAGGCAACGTCGGGAGCGACGATATTGAACAGCTTGGTGCACACCGTCGTGACGCCGCGAAAATGCCCCGGCCGCGACCGGCCGCACAACGGCTCGGTCAGCTTCTCCACGTTCACCCAGGAGAGGTTCTCCGCCGGGTACATCTCTTTCGGCGTTGGGGCAAAAACGACATCGACGCCGGCCTTTCGGCAAATCTCCGTGTCGGCTTCAAGGGGCCGGGGATATTTCTGGAAATCCTCGCCCGGACCGAACTGCGTGGGATTCACGAAGATGCTGACGACGACAAAATCGCAGTCTTTGGCCGCCGCGTTGATCAACGAAACGTGGCCGATGTGCAGGGCACCCATCGTCGGCACAAAACCGATTTTCCTGCCTGCACCACGCGCGGCTCTGACCAGTTTTCGCACCGACTCAATTGTCTTTGCAACTTCCATCTTCGAGTATCACCCATTACTGATTGTTGAATAGGACCCGCGGTAAAGCCCCAGGCTAAATACTATTTATCCGCCACCATTGTATAAGATTTTATTTGATGTACCAAACGATCAACGTCGGATGCTTCCGATGTTGATACACGGATTACGGGGCAGGTTCTCCAACGCTTGAAGAGCTGCTCGTAATCGTGATCGAGCGCCTGCAAAAATTGCAATTCAATCCGCTGTTCGTAAGGGCGGTTCCGGCCGTGGATCCGCTCCAGGCAATTTGCCGCAGAATCCCGCATATATATCACCAGCACCGGCGGAGCCACCTTCGCCGCAAACGGCGGGTAAATCTTTTCGTACAAAGCGAGCTGCTGTGCATCCAGCAGACGCCGGGCGTAGATTTGCTCCTTGTCAAAGACATAATCGCTAATGCAAATATGTCCCTGTGCAAGCAGGTTCGGGTCCAACTGTTGCGCCCTGCCGGTCAGGAAGAACAACTGCGAATCGAGCGCCAGCTCTTTTCTGCCGGCATACACCTGCGGCAAGAAAGGATTCGTATCGTAAGGTTCAAACTGGACTTTACAGCCAAGCCGTTCCGCCAGCCGCCTGGCTAACGTCGTTTTCCCGACGCCGATGACGCCCGCTATGCTGACAAGCTGCGGCCTATCGGGATCCGGAGCAAAATCGCCGCCGTTCAATCGAGCCTCTAATTCGCGGACCGGCACGTTCAGAACCGGATGAATCAGCTCACCGTCAAGCTGGCAAAGACCTTTGAGCACAAACGAGCGAAAGTGCATCTGCGGATGCGGCACGGTCAAGTCGTGACGATCCACGACCTCGCCGCCGAAGAGCAGAAGGTCCAGGTCAATCGTCCTGGGCGACCATTCCCGTCCGGCGCCGGGTCGACGGATTTCCCGCCGGACTCTGCCAAGCGCAGCCTCAATGTTAACCAGTATCTTGTGCAAGCTCTCTGCGCTGAGCGTCGTCTTCAGCTCAGCAACCGCATTGAGATACTTAGGCTGGCTGGCTGACGCGAGCGCAGCCGTTTCGATGATGTCGCTGACCCGGCCAAGCTCGATCCTCCCAGCCTCAGCCAGAATCTTGAGGGCTTTGTCGATGTTGCCCTTCCTGTCGCCTAAGTTGCTGCCCAAGCCGATATATGCCGTCGTCTCTGCCATCAGGAAATCGCTTTGATCCGCTCGAGAGCTTCTTTGACGTTCTCAGGCTGCCCGAATGCCGTCAGTCTGACATAGCCATCCCCTGCCGAACCGAAACCTGCGCCGGGCGTGGTCACGACGTGGGCCTCGTTCAGCAGCGTGTCGAAGAATTCCCAGGAGCCGACGCCATCGGGCGTTTTCAGCCAGATATACGGCGCGTTGACGCCGCCATAGACGGTGTAGCCGGTCTTGCCGAGCGTCTCGCGGATGAGTTTTGCGTTGCCCATGTAGATGTCGATAGTCTTCTTGACCTGCTTTTTGCCCTCTTGGGTGTAAATTGCCGCCGCCCCGGCCTGGGAGACATACGAGACGCCGTTGAACTTCGTGCACTGCCGCCGTTTCCAGATCGGCCCGACCTCGACCGCCCCACCAGTTTTTGTGTATGCCTTCAACTGCCTGGGTATGACGGTAAAGGCGCATCGCACGCCGGTAAAGCCCGCCGTTTTCGAGAAGCTCCTAAATTCGATGGCGACGTCTTTCGCGCCATCAACCTCGTATATGGAGTGCGGGATAGCCGGATCGCAGATGAACGCCTCGTAAGCCGCGTCAAAAAGAATGATGGCCTTGTTCTGCCTGGCGTAATCCACCCACTTTTTCAATTGCTCCTTCGTGGCCACCGCCCCCGTCGGGTTGTTCGGAAAACACAGATAAATCAAATCCACCTTCTCGGCGGGCGGGTCCGGCACGAAATTGTTCTGCTCGGTGCAGGGCATATAGACGATCCCTTCATACCGGCCCAATCCGATTTTCGATTTTCGATTTTCGACTTTCGATTTTAATTCGTCAATCGGCAATCCGATTTCCACCCAGCCGCCGGCCCTGCCCGCCATCACGTTCGTATCGACATAGACCGGATAGACCGGGTCGCCGATGCCTACGACGTTGTCCAGCCCGAAGACCTCCTGCATATTGCCGGTATCGCTTTTGGCCCCGTCGCTGACGATGATTTCGTCGATGTCGATATCGGCGCCGCGGGCCTTGTAATCGTTGTCGCGAATCGCTTCTCTGAGGAATTCGTACCCGATGCCGCCGTCGTCGTAGCCCCGGAAGGTCTCGGCCCGGCCCATCTCCTCGACCGCTTTCTTCATCGCCTTGACGACAGCCGGCGCCAGCGGCTGGGTCACGTCGCCGATCCCCATACTGATGATCTTCGCCTCCGGGTGCGCCGCCGCAAACGCGCGTCTGCGCCGCCCGATCTCCGGAAACAGATACCCCGCCTGCAATTTCAAGTAATTCTCATTAATCCATGTCATTCCAAAACCTCGATTCTCAGGAACAAAAGAGATTTTCGATTTTAATTGATCAATCGGCAATCGCAAATCGTCAGTCGTCAATCCGAATTCTATGGACTGGCGCGCGTTCCGTCAACGCTTCGATGAAAAACAGCCCGAACGCAGAGGTAGGGTGTGCACTGCACACCATCGCAACTGAAAACGGTCGCGCTATGGCGCGTCGATGAGGCGGACTTTTAGTCGCCTTTTTTCGAGGACCTGTTTGGTCTGATCCGAAATCGAATCCGTTCAACCGAAGAGCTTTTTGGCAATCTGGGCGACGTGTTTGCCCTGGAACCGGGCGATGGCCAGCTCGTTTTTGGTCGGTTGGCGGGAGCCATCGACATCGGCGAGAGTTGTGGCCCCGTACGGCGTGCCGCCGGTGATCTCTTTCATGTTGACCAATTCCTGCACGGTGTAGGGCACTCCGACGATAATCATGCCTTGATGTAGCAACGTCGAATGAAAGCTGGTAATCGTCGTCTCCTGGCCTCCATGCTGGGTTCCGGTGCAGGCAAAGACACTTCCGACCTTGCCGGCCAGAGCCCCTTTGAGCCATAATTGGCCCGTCTGGTCGAGGAAGTTCCGCATCTGGGCGCACATGTTGCCGAACCGCGTCGGCGTCCCGAAGATGATCGCATCGGCCTCGGCCAGCTTGGCAGGCTCCGCGACGGGAACGTGCGCGAACGCCTTATGTGCGGCCTTGGCGCCGCTTTTCTCCAGCGCCTCGTCCGGCACAAGCTCCGCCACCTGATAAAGTTCCACGTGCGTTCCCTTAACCTGGCGTGCCCCTTCGGCCTCGGCTTCGGCCATCTTGTACACGTGCCCATACATGCTGTAAAAAACAATCTGTATCTTCGCCATGACTATTCTCCTTATTTTGTCAGTTATCGGCTTTCCTGCCTTCACACAGGTTCCTCTGCAGGAATCGGTCGCTGCCCTTGCACTCTATCGGTGGCGGGGGCACACATACGCGCCACTGCTACGCCAGAAATGCAAGGTGTGTTCTGCAGCATAGCAAGTAATCTACACTGCTCGACGGGGCTTTTCAAGAAAAAGAAGAAGCAGCGGGCGGGTTGGGCGGCGAGCTTTTGGCTACAGACAAGCCAAAAAAGAACAGACCCTGCAAAACGCGAATACAGCCTTCTTGAGGGTCTGAACACGTAACTATTAAGGCGGAATTGACCGCCGGCCGGTCAGTTGCCTGCCTTTTGTCCGTGAAGAACTGCGAGCCACTTCTGGCAGTCGGAAACATCGGCGTATGTGGCGAGGTTCGTGCCCGTGCTGGAATAGTGCCATATCTGTTTGCGACCTGCGATCCAGACGGAGCCGTCTGATGGATCCACATCGATTGAATGGCCGCCTTTGCTGATTTCGACTGCCAGCTTGCCCTCTGAATCATATTTGCAGGTGCGGGTCTTTCCCTCTGCCTGTTCGTATAGCTTGGCAAGCGTTTCCGGCCATTCGTCGCCAACCTTTGAAAAATCCAAAGGCCCTGAACCCGCAACCCACACACCGCCGTTAGATCTATCCACGCGCACACATACGGGCGAGAAGTCCAGGTCGATAGTTTTCAAAACGCTGCCTTCCAGTGATATCTTTAGTAATCGGTTTTCGCTGCCGTGTTCGTCATAAATGCGGCGCTCAGCAACCCAGACCGACCCATCCGGATTAACATCCACTGAGGAGAGTCCCGCCCTGGCATGATCCCTAATAGGGTCAACCGTCACCATAAGCTGGAGGTCCAGATTGCATTTCCTGATGTCGAGGCCCACAATCCACAGGCAATGACCAGACGGGTCAACAACAATATCGATGCCGCCGACCTTCGCATGCTTGACGATGGTTCCTGTGCTATCAATTGCAAAGACACTTTCCCTGTTCAAAGCATACACCAGACCGTTTGCAAACACTGCGGACTCGAATTTGCCTAACAAGGACCAAAGCGTCCTGCCTGTAGAAGTCTCGCACACAGTTAGCCTGTCCGCCGCGTTTTCGCACACCACGAAGAAACGGCCGTCCTGAGATGCTGAGATGGCCCTGCATCCACCCCAGTTGGGGCCGGTCATGAGACCCCGGGTCACCATCCTGACGAGTTCGCCCCTCGAGTTCAGCAGGGAGACCGCGTCCCCAAACGGAGGCGTTGTATCTCTGTTGTCGCTGTCACTGTTGTCCAGCACCAGGACCATCGCGCCGTGAGTTCTTTCCGAAGCAAGGCTGCTCTGGGATATTGGAATCGCAATCGAGACCGCAATCAGAATGTGAGTGAGGGTGTGCCTCATCGCAGTAGAGAGCTTGTTTGAGACACGCATCAGACTATCCTCCAAGAAAGTGACGACATTTATGTGTTCCCTACGACGTTCCAAATCGCTCGTTATTCAAGCCGAGTTCATCAGGCTCCGAATGCCTCGACCTGCGCAATTCAACATGTACACAGAAACCACGGCTGCCTTCAGACGCCACACCCGTCAGCATTATGGGTGCGCCCGTTTGCGGGAGAGACACCCTGCTCCTGAGCCAAGAATCCAAGATGATTTCACTCGCGTGTCAATCCGCAAGCATTTTACACTAATGCAGGCGAGTATGCAACGAAAAAATCGAGGGAAATGGGCGGTGGATCGGGTAGAGAACGTCCGGCTGCGCGGTAGGGAATCTTTTTGCTTTCTGGGCGGCTCAGTTTCGGTTATACTTTTCGGGCGAAGGACACATTGCGTTCGAATAGGTGCACAGAGCCAGATTGAAAGGAGAATATCCGATGACTATCGAGAATTGCCAAGATTATCCGGTGCGAAGTACGTGCTGCCCGTGCGGGCACGACTATTCGGCAAGCAGCATCACGCGAAGAGGCTTCCTGCAGGGCATGGGCGGAGCGGCGGTTCTGGGAACGGCCCTGGCCGGGATGAGTTGGTCGGCCCTCTCAGCCGCGGAGAGAGAAGGTGAAGCCGGGCCGAAGCGCCGCCCGCTCGTGGTTAAGCCGATACTTCTCTACAGCACGCCGCAGCCGCGTCCCCAGACCAGTTGGCGCAGTTGGGGCGGCATCCGGACGCAGCAGGACGCCGAGCAGGAGGTGGCCCGCATCAAGCAGGAGCTGGGCGAGCTGGGCGGTAAGGCGGACTTCCCCGTGGAGCTTCTGCCGGTGGCTGCTATCAAGGGCGCCGGAGATTTGCCGGGTTTAAGCGACCTCGACAAGGCCGACGTGCTCCTGGTCTATGCCGCCGGGGGCGGGATGGATACGTTCGCCAAGCTGGCCGAACGCGGCAAGGACATGATCTTCTTCTGCCGGCACAAGTCAGGCCCCGTCTATCTCTGGTACGAGATCATTAGTCCTCGTTATCTAAGACAGCACACCGATAGGTTAGCCCTCAAAGGGATCGACGACGGGGACGTCGTCATTGACAGCCAGGACGAGATTCTCTGGCGTCTGCGTGCGCTGTGCGGCCTGCGCAATACGCTGGGCACGCGCATCGTCGCCATTGGCGGGCCCGACGCCTGGGCGCAGCCCAAAGACGTCGTGCCCAACCTGGTCCGGGACAAGTGGCAGTTCGACATGCAGACGGTCTCGTACGATGAGTTAGGCAAATTGATCAAGCAGGCGCGCGCCGACGAGGCTGCCGTGCAGCGCGCCCGCCAGCGAGCCGAGGCGTACCTCAAAGCGCCCGGCAACACGCTGGAGACCAAGCGCGAGTTCGTCGATAACGCATTCCTGCTCGAGCAGGTCTTTCGCGGGATTATGAAGAAGGCCGGCTGCCAGGCGATTACCGTCAATAGCTGCATGGGGACAATCATGCCTATTGCCGAGACGTCAGCTTGCCTGACGCTGAGCCTTTTGAACGACGGCGCATATATGGCCTTCTGCGAGTCGGACTTCGTGGTGATCCCGTCGGGCGTGCTGCTGGCGAATGTTTCCGGCAGGCCCGTGTTTTTGAATGATCCGACCTATCCGCACGATGGCATGATTACCTTAGCCCACTGCACGGCCCCGCGAAGGATGAACGGCAAGGAGCTTGAGCCGGCCCGCATCCTGACGCACTTTGAGTCGGATTACGGCGCCGCGCCAAAGGTCGAGATGCGCAAAGGCCAAACGGTGACCAACATCGTGCCCGACTTTAAGCTCGAGCGGTGGGTGGGTCTGTTGGGCGAGATCATCGAGGCTCCGTTCATGGACATCTGTCGCTCGCAGATCGACATTTGCTACGCGTGTGACGACCGGACGCTCGCCGAGCGTATGCCCGGCTTCCACTGGATGACCTGCTATGGCGATTACATGCGGGAGGTCGGCTACGCCCTGAAGAAGGTCGCAATCCAGTGGGAGAACCTGACCGCCTGAGCGACGGTCTGAGGTTTTTGTGGTTTGGTCAAATGTGAGGGAAAGTGACATGAGAAAAAACTGCTCAACATTGAAAGCCTGTTTCCTTTGCGGCGTCGTTGTTTTGTTCGTCTGGGCCCAGTACGCCCACGCTGTCAGTCTATATGTTTCTCCGGATGGGAATGACCGGTGGTCGGGAAGGCTGGCCCAGGCCAATGCCGGCCGAACCGACGGGCCGGTCGCTTCGCTGACCGGCGCGCGGGACGCCATTCGGCGATTGAAATCACAAGGCCCGCTGACCGAGCCCGTGCGAGTCATCGTCGCGGACGGGACATACACACTAACGGAATCTTTCACTCTGACGCCGCAGGACAGCGGCACCGAAAAATGTCCCATCAGCTATGAAGCGGCCGCCGGCGCCAGGCCGGTCTTCAGCGGCGGGCGGGTCGTCGCGGGGTTCAAACCAGGCGAAAACGGCCTCTGGCAAACCCACGTCCCGGACGTCGCGGCGGGAAAGTGGTACTTCGAGCAGTTATTCGTCAACGGCCGCCGGGCCGTCCGGGCCCGCACCCCCAACAAGTTCTATCATTATATGGGCGAGACGGTCGAAGTGCCGGTCGAGGGCGAGAAAGACCGGTATCGCCGCACGACGCACGTTCGCCCCGACGCCCTGGAGCCGCTCAAAGACCTCAGCGAGAACGAGATCAAAGACGTCACACTCGTGGCCTACCACAAATGGTGCATCACGCGGCGGTTCTTGACGCAGATCGACGCGGGCGCAAACGCGATCATCACCATCGGCGAAAAGCTCAAGAGCTACTCCGGCTGGCCGGCCAATACCCGGTTTCATCTGGAGAACTTCCGTACTGCTCTCGATACGCCGGGCGAATGGTTCCTCTCGCGCGACGGCACGCTGAGCTACATGCCCTTGCCGGGCGAGGACCCCGCGACGGCGAACGTCGTGGCGCCGGCCATCGACAAGCTGGTGCTTTTCCGCGGCGAGCCGGAGAACCAGCGATTCGTCGAGCACATCGCACTCAAAGGACTTGCCTTCGAGCACAATCAAGAGCTGCTGCCCCGGACGGGCTATGCGCCGTTCCAGGCGGCTTATGTCACCGAGGCGGCGGTGATGGCCGACGGGGCACGCAACATCGCCATCGAGGACTGCGAAGTACAGCACTGCGCCGCGTACGCCGTGTGGTTCAGACAGGGCTGCAAGGACTGCCGGCTCACTCGCTGCTACCTGAACGACCTGGGCGCCGGCGGCGTGCGAATCGGCGAGGGAGAAATCCGGCCCGACGAAGCCTCTCGCACCAGTCACGTCACCGTCGATAACAACATCATCCATTCGGGCGGGCGCATCTACACCTCGGCGGTCGGCCTCTGGATCGGGCAGAGCGGCGACAACGCCGTCACGCACAACGACGTCGGCGATTTCTTCTACACCGGTCTGTCGGTCGGGTGGAGATGGGGCTATTCCGAGAGCCTGGCCAAGCGCAACACCATCCGCTTCAACCGCGTGCATCACATCGGCTGGGGCGTGCTCAGCGACATGGGCGGCATTTATACGCTCGGCTCCTCCGAAGGCACCGTCGTCAGCGACAACGTCTTTCACGACGTCCATTCCTACGATTACGGCGGCTGGGGACTCTATACCGACGAGGGCAGCACCGGCATCGTCATGGAGAACAACCTCGTCTATAACACCAAGACCGGCGGCTTCCACCAGCATTACGGCAAAGAGAATATCATCCGCAACAATATCTTCGCGTTCAGCAAGCAGCACCAGCTCCAGGCCACGCGGATCGAGGAGCATCTGTCCTTCACGTTCGAAAATAACATCGTCTATTGGAACACAGGCCCCTTGCTCTCGGGGCCGTGGACGAAGGTCAATATTAAAATGGACAAGAACTGCTATTGGAACGCCTCCGAGGAGCAGATCAAGCCCGCCGGCATGACGTTCGAGCAGTGGCAGCAAAACGGTCACGATCAAAACTCGATTATCGCCGATCCGCTTTTCGTCGATCCGGACAGATACGACTTTCACCTGGATCCGAATTCGCCGGTACTGAAAATCGGCTTCAAGCCGTTCGATTACACCAAGGCGGGTGTTTACGGCGACCGCGCCTGGATTAGAAAAGCCGCGAGTGTGAAATTTCCGCCGCTGGAAATCGCGCCCGACCCGCCGCCGGTGTCTATCAATGACGGCTTCGAGACCACGCCCGTCGGCCAGCGCCCCGCCGGCGCCGAGTGCAACGTCGGGAACAAGGGCGACGCCACAAGACAAACCGTCTTCTACCTCGACAACCTAAAGCTAACCAACAAGGCATAGACATCGACGGCGGGGCAAGCCCCGCCCTACGCGGCTCAGACTATGTGATCCAGGTGCACGAGGCGCAGCTTCACCACCGCTGAGCCGTCTGCATAGTCGTTCTGGTCCGTGATGAGGTACTTGCCTCTCGGCTCAACGCTCGGATGCCCCCCGCCTTTTTTTAGCTTCTCACAGAACTTTTGCAAAATTGAAGTTAGGCATACTTTTGGAAAGAAAAAATCTTCTCTTTCGATTTTTTCTTTCTAAAACACGATGCGTAACGTTTGACTCGACAATACATTAGGATACGGTGCCCAATTATTTTCAGAAAATCGTGAAACCGATTTTCTGAAATAATATATGCCTAACTTCAATTTTGCAAAACTCTATTTCTCACGGAGGTTTTGAATCCCGGGCCGTCGTATCGCGCCTGAACAAAGCGCGTTATGTCTATATCGGGCGCCGCCTGATGGGGCTCGAGCCTCAGTCATTAGGCAATTTCGCACGCCGATTAGGAAAAATGCCTATTTTTTGTCTCCAGCATCATGCGTATAAAGTGCTCAGGCAACCGGTGATAAGGTCTTTGCAAAATTGAAGTTAGGCATTTTTCAAAACAAAATGGGTAACGTTTTATTTGACGATATGTTATAATAGGCAAACAATGAGCTTGGCAATGACGGTGTCGGCAGCGACGGGCCAGGCAGGAACAATGAAACTCTTTTTAGGAGGATCACGTCATGAAAGAACTTAGATTAGAATCAATTCTGGTTTGCGTCCTGGCACCTCTGCTCGGCATTGCAGGCGCCGCTTTCGGTGCTGTTCCAGCCAACGATGACTGTATCGACGCCCAGGCGGTCGGCAATGTCACAAACCTGGCCTTCGACACGACAGACGCGACGTTCGATGGTCCCGGGTACTTCATCCTGGACGGGCCCAATATATGGTACTGCTACACCGCCACGTGCACGGGCTGTGCGACCATCAGTCTGCTCGGCAGCAGCTTCGACACGAAGCTTGCCGTCTATGACGGGTGCGCCTGCGACCCGCCTTTGAACCGGCTGATCAAAGTCAACGACGACTTTGACAATCCGCAAGTTCGGGAATCTAAATTGAGTGTGCCCGTCACGTCCGGGAACAAGTACCTGATTGAGATTGGCGGGTTCGGCGGTGCGTCGGGCCCGGGCAAGCTGACGATCAGTTGTGACAGCCAGGCTGATCCGCCGAGCAACGATGATTGCAGCAGCGCACAGTCGATCGGTAACGTAACGGACCTGCCGTTCGATACGACGTGCGCGACGTTCGACGGGCCGGGGCACTGCAGGGCCAGTTCCAATGTCTGGTATCGCTATACCGCCGGGGGCTCGGGTCCGGTGACGGTCAGCCTTCTGGGCAGCGAATTCGACACGACCCTCGCTGTCTATGACGGGATTGGTTGTTACCCGGCGGCGGCCGACCTGATTGAGTGCAACGACGACTTCTCCGGGAATCTGGAGTCTCAGATCACCTTCCAGGCGGTCGGCGGCAATCAATACCTGATTGAAGTCGGAGGCTACGACCTGGACACGAGCGGTGCGGGTGTGATAAGCATCGACTCGGGCTTCCCGCCGCCGTCGTCGAACGACGACTGTGCGGACGCGCAGCCGGTCGGGAATGTCACCGATCTGCCGTTCGACACCGACGATGCGACGTTCGACGGCCCAGGTCACTGCATGAGCAGTCCGAATCTCTGGTATCGTTACACGGCCACGTGTACGGGGCAGGCCACCGTCAGTCTGTGCGGCAGCAGCTTCGACACGGTGCTGGCCATTTACAAGGGGTTCTCGTGCTACCCGAAGCAGAGCGATATGATCGGGTGCAACGACGATGCCTGCGGCCAGCAGTCTGAGCTGACCGTCGGCGTCGTTGCCGGCAGCCGCTACCTCATTGAGGTGGGAGGCTACGGCTCCGATACCGGTCAGGGCCTGTTGAGCATCAGTTGTGAGGGACCGGTGACGCCGGACAAACCCGACCTGGGCGATGCTCCGGACAGCACTAATAGTTCCGGCTCGGTCATGACCGCTTACCCCGTCGGAGGTCCCTTGGGCGTGAAGGCCAATTACGCGACCGTCTTTGTCGGCAGCGGCACAGGGCCTTACGGGCCGTTGCACGTCAACGATCAGGTCGTGGCCCATTTAGGCAAGAAGATTACCGGTGAAACCGAAGCCGACACCGGCGCCGACGAGGATGGGACCAACAATATCAGGCCCTTAACTAACTCGCCGAACCATGATTTGGGCGATGACGGTGTTGTCTTGCCGCTGAGCCTGCCTCATTGCCGCTGGACCACGTTCGAGTATAGCGTCACGGTGGTCGATCCGAGTGTGAATCTCTGGGTCAACGTCTGGTGCGACTGGAACCGCGATGGCGACTGGGACGATACGCTGGAGTGTGCCGCTGGGCCTGCGCCGGAATGGGCCGTACAGAATCAATTGTTGTTCGGTCTGCCGGTTGGCCTCAACACCGTCAGAACCCCGGCGATCCTCGCCTGGCATCCGCAAAGCGGTCCGGAAGAAATCTGGATGAGAATCACGCTTTCGGAACAGCCCTGGACGGGCGGCAGCGCCCCTGGCAAGAAAGGCAACGGCGGTTCGGGGCCTCAGACCAAATACGAGTTCGGTGAAACGGAAGACTACTACTTCGCTCCGGACGTGAGCTTCACGATCTGTGAAGACTTCAACGGCGACGGAGACATCAACACACAGGACCTGGTTGATTTCACCGCCGCGTGGCTTGAGAACTGTCCGCAGTAACCTGTAACGTGTGTGGTATCGGATTCGGGCTGTGGGCGCTTCGGCGCTCACAGCTTGGTTATGCGCTTCTGGGCCGCACCTGCCTGGAGATAGAGACCGGAATCGGGACAGTCATTGTCTTGCGAGCTTCGTGTCTAGCCGTTGATGGGTGACTTTCTGTAGTTTTCCGGCGCGTTGGGTGATAAGAGCAAGGGCCACTGGGACATGGCCGTGACAGTGGCGGGTCAGGGGCGCAGAGAATTCAAAGGACTGAAAAACGCAAACGCCAGGTTCGAGAAGCTCATCTGGCTCGGCTTCGCCAGCAACGCCACAAAACAAACCGTCTTCTGCCTCGACAACTTCAAGCTGACTAACAAAGCACGACTATCGAAGGTGGAGCAATCCACGACCTGCCAAGCTAATTATGGGTCAATTTGTCGTATGCATCACATGCTTCTTTGATGCCCAGGTCACACGCTTTTTTCATATCAATGATAGCCCTTTCCCTATCGCCAAGACGGATCCATGAAAGCGCTCGGTTATAGTAAATCTTTCCATCGTCAGGATTCAACTCTATTGCCTTGCTGAAATCTGCGACAGCGTCAGAGTGCCTGTTTTCTGTTGCTAACGATATTCCTCGGTTGTTGTACGCAATCCACAGCTTGGCATTGATTTCGTCACGCATGGCGGGATTCAGTTCCAAAGCTTTCTTATAATCCGAAATTGCCTTGTCATACTCTCCGACAACGCGTCGAGCATAGATGATGCCCCTGTTGAGGTAACCGGTAGCCTGCTTCGGATCAAGTTCTATTGCCTTATCAAAATCAGAAATGGCATCGTTGTTCTCTCCTTTCCACCCGAGAACTCGGCCTCGCGTAATGTACCCTTCAGGATCTTGAGGATTCATTTGAGTGTATTTTGTGTAATCTTCTATTGCTTCATCGTACTTTTTTGATTCCGCGTAAGCACTTCCTCTGTTGAAGTAAGCGTCTGCATAGTTGGGGCTCAATTCTATAACTCTGCTGCAATCGAGAATCGCCTTGCTATACTCTTTCTTCTTTGAATAACATAATCCGCGATGAAAGTACGCATTTGAATGCCTCGGATTATGTTCAATGACACGGTCATACTCTGCAATCGCCTCATCGTATTGCTCTTTCTTTTCGTAATCGCGCCCTTGGTCGTAGCAAGATTCAGCAAGAAGCATTGTAACGTTTGGGTCGAGTATCGAACCGGCTATTTGTTCTTCAAATCTTGTGTTTTTGATCTGATAATGATACTTACCCACATATATCCCCATGCTATGTGGAATCATACCGTTTCCTGTGTTTACAACGACTCCACCCCTGAAAACGGCCCCCTCTGGCCATTTCGCACAGCTTAAGACAGCTTCGTTTGTGTTTACACGCTTCCCATTTACTGTTCGTGTCTTCACTCTAAGAACCGGTGCTCCGGACGCCTGTATTTCCAGAGGTTCGTCCTCTGTAACAGTTGTGTGGTCACCCTCTGTTTCTATGATGCGCAGGCCATCGACAATAGCCCCACCCGTGTCCAGAATTGCCCCCGCATTGGTCTTGTCGATAGCATGCTTGAACGAGAAGATTATGGCCACATCAGTAGCCGGAACTGACTTCTGGTTCAGGTTACGTATGAGAAAAGAATACTCATACAGCGGGTATTTATACGGAGTAGATGAGGGATCATCAAAAAGAGGGCTGAAGCTAACAGTTAACTTCGGAGAGAGCGCTTCTTTTTCCTCCGGGGAAATGGCAAGTTCTCTTGAGATCTCCTCTAATTTCGATGAGGCCTGCATAGTGGCTAATACGAATATAAGAACCAACATAGCGCAATGCACCGGCAAAAGGTCATAGCGCATCTTGCCGCTTTGGTCAAATACCCAGTGCCCCAACAACATCGTAATGAAATACCCTAGAAAAGCCACTAAGGCCGCAATGTAGTGCGTAGCTATGATTTTCCATTCCATCTCGCTATGCCTTTTCATGCTAAGAAGCGATTTCTTTTCTCAGTTGCTTCAAGTGTGCCATGCGAACCCTTACCATTTTCGCTTTGCTTAGAGCATAACCGCCATATCATCGTCTTGTCAATGGCTCTCGGCAAATTAGGGCGGATGGCGGGGCAAGTGTCGTTCTGCTGGTTAGGCTATACGCCTCAAGTCCACGATGAAGAATTGGCATTTTCCGCCGGGGGCGGTCTGGAGGGAGACTTTTTTGTAATCGCGCCTCCGAATTAGTGGCCGTCTGGTCCCATTTCCATTGTTTCTTATTGTCCGCTCTTGATTCGTTCGGTCAATAGGCAGAAGATGTGAATGCCTTTGCGGCCATGGCCTGTGGGTTACTGCTTTTTCTTTCCGTGGTAGAGTTCGCTTCCGGCGCCGGCGTAGATGCGTCGCTGGGAGCGTGGGGTCGGATTCTTCACGGCTGGCCAGCGGCCGGGCTGAGGCTCCGGCCCGTCCTGGGCCATCGCCGTCGGTTCAGTATCGCCCATAATCGGTTCCACATGGATGTTTCTGCCCTCGACGGTCCAGCTAAACTCGATGGGGATGCCGTTCGGGTCGAAGGCATAGATGGAGTGGATGAATCCGTGGTCGATCATGTCCGAACAATCGAAGCCGGCGGCGTCCAGCTTGTCCTTCAGCTCCCAGAGAGCTTCGCTGCTGTCCACGCCAAATGAAACGTGATCAAACACAAATGGCCCCTTGACCGGCCGGCCATGCTGCTTTGGAGCTACCGGCTTCACGCCGGGCCACTCGAAGAACGCCAGCAGGTCGGTCCGGCTGATCTCGAAGAAATAGTGGCGGAATCCCGGCTCGCCCAGCCCGCCCACCAGACGCATCCCAAGCAGATCGCGCCAGAAGCGGATCGTCGCGTCCATGTCCCCCGTCGCCATCGCCAAATGATTGATGCCGTTAAACGTCATAAGAGTGCTCCTTTTCTTTGTGCCCCGTCCCCAGCCGTTCGCGGCCGGCGGTCCTTAGTTTTTTCTGTTCCTCGGTACCGGACATCGGGTCCGCTCGTTTGTTCGGTGTCAAATCATCCACCAGTGTCCGGGACTGATGGCCGGCAGCTTGAAGGATCTCTGGTCCTCCGGCAGCGATTCCAGAAGTTCGCGGGCCTTCCTGCCTATCGCCTGTGACGCAAGCTCTACGTTCCTCCCGCCGATCTCGGCTGAGGCGTGCTTGCGGGGATCCAGCCCACCGATGCCGTCGGGCGGCTTCATGTCAGGGGCAAGAGGTCCGTCGCCCAGAGCGGACATGTCCACAAGATCGGGATAGAAGAACATCATGTTGGACGTCTCCCACTTGGCGGCGTGGTCGGTATTGGATTCGGCGCCGCGGCTGAGTGTGATTTCCCATAGCCCGGCTCCCACCGCCGTCCCGTCCGCCACGACGGGCGCCAGGGCCTTGTCGATCATGTCGATTTGTCCCTTCACGTTGTGACCCGAGACGCCGAGGATAACCCGAAACCCGGTCCTCTTCAGCCGCGCAAACAGCTCCGTGAGAACCGGCTGCAGGGACTCCCGGGGGAACCCGTCGTGAAAGTACACGGGCGGATACACGACCCCGCCGAACTGCTCGGCGGTCTTGACCAGAATGGCATGGGCCTTCAGCGCGTCGTTGCCGAGCGGCAGATGTCTGCCGTGCCACTCGATCAGGCCGAACGGCACGTAAACCACCGGAAAATCGCGGATGGCCTTCTCCAACTGGCCGGGCCGCATGAATTGCATCTGGACGGCGGCGGAGAGGTCCGGCTTCATGTTCTTTTCATCGGCCGGCGCGCCCGCCGCGTGCTCACGCCCATCGAAAGCCAGACAGACAGTTGCGGCCGCCGATCGCACGAAATCCCGACGAGGGATCCGAACGTGCCTTGGGCCTCCCGGTGAAACTTTATCGTTCATGTTCTTGCTCCTTTGGAATATGTCCTGGACTCCCGCCGATTTCTTCGCCGGAAGTTACCCGGCCGCTTGAGTGTCACCCCTCATTTTTCCAGCGGATTCGTGCAGGCAATCAACTATATCGTGAATCACTAACAACGCCTGGTCCTGGGCCGCAAGATGTGTCAGAATCGCACGTATTTCTTCTTCCGCCTTCCGGTTAATGACAAAATCATTGTGGGCCTCAATACGATCGCGAGCCGCCAGGCGATTCTGGCTCATCATGATAACAGGGGCCGTATAGGCCGCCTGCAGCGAGAGGAACAGGTTCATCAAAATGAAGGGGTACAGGTCCCAATGACCAGTCCAGGCAACCACATTAAGCACAGCCCAAATCAACAACAGGGTGGACTGGACAACAATGAACGTCCAGGACCCCACTATCCTGGCAACGAGGTCTGCCGTTCGCTGGGCAACTGTCAGCTTCTCATCCACAATCTCATTGACATTTCTCAGTGGCTTGTGCGGATGTACGAAAGGTTCAGGGAAATGTAATTTTTTCATGCTGAGTTTCTCCTGACACCGGTAAGATGTATTAGCGAAAATCGCCGTTTTCTGTGCGTTGTCGCCGGCCAATCACAGATGGCCGGTCCTCGTTCCTATAGTTCTCTTTAGCGGCCCAAAGGTCATCGGCTCCCACTCAATAGATCCGCCTTGAGGGCCTTGACCGCCGTGTCGCAATGGTACTCGAAGTAGTCGCGTCCCTGGGTTATGACCGAGCCCACAATCGCTCCTGTCGAGTTGTCCACAATGCGAACACGCAGCCTCTTTCTGCCGGGGCTGTTCGTGTCGTCATAGTAAGTGCACATAATGAGGGCCTCAACACCGAGAATCTGCTTTATCGTGGCGCGGCTTCTGTCATCCAATCTGCCTTGCCGCAAATCCTGCTCGCTGAGAATCTCCTTCAACAGGTTCCTTTCAACAAATGTAATGACTTGTCCGGGAAAGGCCTTCGTGTAGGAAGCCATGAATATCTGCTCCTGCTCGGGGGTCAGACCAATGACTGCCAGGCGCCCGCGAGTAATAAGCTCGGGTCTGGTGAATAGCGCCTGCGTCTTCCGCGCGCACGCCGTTGAAATAACCAGGCCCGCCGCCACCAGAAACGCGGAGATACCGCAAAGTGATCCGATTCGTATTTTCATTGTGTCATTCCCTGACAGTGCTTGGAAAAATCGTCATACAATACACCATCTCCCAACACGGTCCTGTTAGAATAAACAACCGTGCCTACTCTGGCAAGGGCCATTTCTGTCCCGCGCCGGCCCACCCGGCTTCGACAGCAATAAGGCGCCTGTTTTCGGCGGTCTGATTCAATTCATTCAAGAAAGCGGAGTCTTGACGGCTATGGCGGCGCTGCCGAAGTGTCAGCCAAGCGGCTGTCCGTGATTAATGCGAGGTTCCCATGTGTGAGATTTTCGCGCCGTCCAGGGGGCTATTTGGTTTGGCTGTGCTGAAGCTGGGCGCAGGGTTTCAGAGGCAGTGGTTCGTCAAACTGGATGGCTATGTGCCGCAAGAAGGGATTCAGCTCATCGACGCGGAGGACACGGCCGGTACGAGTGAAACTTGTCATTGAGGAAGAGTCATACACTCGATCCGTTGGGAAGCTAAAGTGAGTGACTAACTGTTGGCCCACTTGGGGGCAATTCTCGCCGGCATCGCACCTGAAGGCCAGACCGCCGCTGGAGAGATCGACCATCAGACCTTCGGATACGGTCTTCCTGGAGTTTTCGGCAAACAAGACGGTCCACTGATAACGCAATCTTGCCTCTGTCCTTTGGTTCTTGGTTCTACCCATTGTCGCTGCTCCTGAAGCTCTTGAGTGTATGGTGAAGAATCGACAGATTCAGGGCTTTACTTTAGACCGATCCGGCCAAAAGCAGCCGGGGCCCATGCCCTGTCAACGAGTATAGGCCCCGGATTGATGCAAGACCTCTTACCATTCCCGCAAGAGCAGCGTTTACTTTCAAGGTGCCGTTCTCGGCCGGTACAGCCGAATGTCGTCGAAGTACATCTTACCCGAACCGCCGGGCGTCGTTAGATTGCCCCTGGTGCCCAGGCCAATGCCGATTTTGTCCACATTGGTCAGGCTGATGCCCTGACCGGCAAAAGCCTGCAAGGGGATCACCCACTCGGTCCAGGTTCCTGCCTGTGCAGCGCCGGGATTTTCCTGGTACACCACCGCAGGCGTGCCGGTCCGGTTGGCGACCGCCACGTACATTCGCTCGGGAGCGTTGGCCGTATTGCCGCGGAACCACAGGGACAATTCCGCAACACCCTGCTCTGTCCAGTCCCGCACGACCGTCAACGTCAGCTCGACCTCGGAATACCTCGCGAAGCCCTGCTTGTTATTGTCGTAGGCAAGCGGCATCGACTGGCGACCGCCGTGAACGATGGTCTGCTCAGTAAATGAACCCGTGGTCTCGTCACCGACAGCGGAGCCGGTGCCATTACCGGCGAAGTAAGGTGGAGTCTGAGGTGCACCATAGCCAAGGCCATCGTGCCACGAGTACCAGATCTGATTGTCCCCGGCGTCGTAGTCCTCGAAGTCATCCACAAGAAGGAAGTCACCCGTCGTAAAGCTCCAGACCTTGCCTATCCACGGGCTATCGGGATTGGCGATGTTGACTTCATCGACACGCCAGTAGTACGTCGTCTCCAGCAAAAGTTTACCGGGGTCATAGGTCTCGTCACCAAGAGCTTTGGTTCCCTTGTACTCGGCCGAGGACTTGGTGGCATTTTTCACGGCCTCTGTCTCCGTGCCGAAGTGCAGCTCGTGTGAGGCCGCATACGCCCCGGCACTCCAGGTCAGAATCGGCGCCGGCTTTACATCCACAGCGCCATTAGGCGGATTCGGGTTCCCGACGGTGCCCCGCGTAGTGAAGCTCCAGACGTAGCCTTTGTAGGTAGCCGTACCGTCAAACTCATCGACGCGCCAGTAGTACGTCTTGGCAAACTTCAGAGCGCCGGGTGTGTACCTGGTAACTCCGAGAGGAAGCCCGCCGCCGGCATTGGCAACGGTGTCAAGATTGTCGCCGAAATAAACAAAGTGCAATTTTGCACCGAAACCCGCCGTCCAGCTAAGCGTCACAGCCGGGTCCACAGATTCGGCGCCGTCAGCCGGATCAGGGTTATAAGCAGTCCTGGGCGGAATCGAGAAGCTCCAGACGTAGCCTTTGTGTTTCGTGACGCCGTCGGCTTCAACCTCATCGATCCGCCAGTAGTACGTCGCGCCTGGAATCAGACCGTCCGGAAAAGGAAATCCGGGAAAGCCGACAACAGAAAAAGTGGAACTCTGATTGCCCCGGAACGTGCCGGCGGTGCCGTTGTTCACGTCGTCGAAACTGTCGCCGAAATAGACATCGTGTGAGACCGCCGTATCTCCCGGCGACCACGAAAGATTCGCCCACGTAGCAGGGTGGAGGGCGCCGTTAGCCGGGCTGGGATTGTCGGCCTTCGTAAACGAGGGAGGAATGCCGTGAGACAGGTCCAGCACCTGGTTATCCGACAGCGCCCGGCTGTAGATATAGATCTCATCCAGGGCGCCGTTGAGTGATTCATCGTAGTCACTGCGGTCTTCGCCGAAACCGAGGGTCACGTTGGCGTTTGCGGCGGCGCCCGGACGGAATCCCCCCGGGCCCTCGCCCACTATCTGACCGTTAATATAGACCTTCGAATAGCTCCCGTCACAGGTCCCCGCCACGTGCTGCCACTGGCCTGTTTGCGGAGCAACGGTGCTCCATATATGCAGCTGGTCTATATCCGAGCCTCCCCACTGGATCATGCCGTCAGAGTCGCGGAGCTGGAATATCCACCTTCTGTCCTCGTAACTGAAGCTCTTGCCGGCGATCCCCTGCCAGAAGCCGTTAATGCCTTCCCATTTGACCCAGGCAGAGACAGACAGTTTGTCACCGGCGGAGGGATCGTCCGTTCCACACGTCACGCGGCTTGGCTTGCTAGCCTCGCTGTTGAACGCAACGACCCAACCTCTCAGCGGATCCAATACGGTTGCAGGGCCATCGACAGGCGTTCCATGGTGGTTATTGCCGGAATAGTCCTTGAGATCGTTCTCATTGATGGGATAGTGTCCCCACAAGCTGGCGCCATTCGTTACGTTTGCTGTCCCTCCCAGCACTAAGGCGAGGGAAACCAGGCAAATCAATTTCTCAGACATGATCGTCCTCCTTATTAAGTGATTAAGAAACATGAGATAGATTGCAACGATCTCGTCGTCCGCAAACCCGATCGTCCAAAAGCCCTGATTATTCAGTTTATACCAGACCGACCGCCCTCTCGTCAAGGTGAATCTTTACAGCGCGTGAGCCAAACAAAGACCAGAGGGGTCCCTGGGCCTGATTTTTTCGGTCCTCCGCCAGAATTGAGTAAAAAGCGTTACGCTTGGCGTCCACGGCGGCACTTAGTTATCGGCATGGCTGAGCATTCTTCCAAGGAGGGAGGTAACGTAGGTTTTTGCTGGAGAGCCGAGGTCTTATAAATGTAGCTGCCCAAGAGGGCTAATTCCTGCTTTGTGCACAACTTGTTGTGGGTGGGCTCGTGCCCAAGGCACAGCCTGTTGCGCTGCGAGGTGGTTGCATAGTCGCTGGCGCAGCAATCTGCGGCGTTGCTTCTTGACAGACACGTGTAAATAATGTATGATTTAAAGTTGTGGCATTTGGAGGTGTGGTGAAAACGAGTGCTTATTCTCGCAAGTTTTCTCCCACCAAGAGTCAAGTTGCCCTATGTGCAAAACGTGACAGCGACGCAAAGAAGAAACAGCGCGCGCGGTGAAACGCAATGTCCATACATTTTTTGCGAGAATCCAATCATGAGAGGTAAAAATAGACAGAGTGTCGCAAAGGCTCATATTCTTCTGTTGTTCTTGGCCCTGGCCATTTCAGTAGCGGCTGTCCCCAAAATTGCCGCCGGCAAATCGCTGTACGTCATTGCGGACATCAAGGCCAGCGCGGATTTTAAGCAACCCGTGCAGGCATACGACATTGGCGTGGACGGTACTTTGACTTTTCAGGCTCAGCACGACATCCGCTACAGTATGCTGGGTGCTGTGGGCATGGCCATCGACTCGGATTCCGGATACCTGTTTATCACGTATAAGCGCTCGGGCGACGTCCAGTTGGTCCATGCGGAAACGATGACGGACGCGGGCACAATAACAGCGCCGGACGCCACGGATTTGGCCGGCATCGTTTACAACCACGAGAAGAAACTGTTGTACACCGTTGACCGGGGCGATAGCTTGTTATACGTGTACGACTGGGACTCAACGACCGCCACACTGACCCACGTGGAGGGCTCGCCGTTCACTCTGAGAAGGGCTTCGGGCTATGGGATTGCCCTGGACGAGGTCAACGACCTGCTCTATGTGGCCAATGCCAGCAACTCAGTGACGGTGTACAGCACCACGGATTGGAAATTGGTCAACACCATTACGCTTAGCCGCATTGCCATCAGTATTGCCGTGGATGCCAAGAACGGTTTCGTGTACACCGGCGGAGGATACGCGGGAAACATGCACCTAACGCAGTACCACCTGGCGACGGGCATCAAGAGAGAGGTGCAGGTGGAGCCCGACGCCGGCGTGATGGGACTCGGTGTGGATCCGGACACCGGTTTGGTGTACATGAGCACCGGCAGCAACAATGCCCCGGGCGGGGACAATCTCCTGGTTTATGACACGGCGCTGCGACGGATCGATCTTGTTCCTGAGATTGGCAATCCCACCGGTCTGGCTATTCCGAGCAGGGATATCAGCTACAATCCACTGAATCTCAAGAAGACGGTTGTCAGAGGTGCAACCGGCGGCAGTGCTCCTGACGGAACTGCGTATGTGGGGCCGGGCGACACGATTACCTATGGGATTCAATTCGACAACGACAAAAGTTTCACGGCAACCAATGTGTCGATTCGTGACATACTTCCAGGCGACGTGACTTTTGTCAGGGCCGATAACGCCGAAGGGAGCGGAGGGTACAACTCCAAGACGCACACCTATGAGTGGTCCTATTCGTCTCTGCCGCCGGGATCGTCTGCCGTTCTGGAGCTAACGGTCCAGGTGCACAAGAGCGTAGAAGTCGGTGCGACGATCACGAATTCGGTGACTATTGACAGCAATGAAACGCCGCAAACAACCACAAGTGTCAGTGTCATTGCAATGAACAACGCTCTTAACCTGACGAAGACTATTGTTGGCGGTGCCGACGATCAGGTCAAAGGGGTCGATGTAAATGAGTCCATCACTTATACTATTTGCTTCGATAACAATGATAATGACTTCACGGTGACGGACGTTAGCGTCGTTGATATTCTCCCGGATGAGGTCAGCTTCGTAGCGGCCGACGAGGGCGCAGCTTCTGGGGCGTACGACCCTGTTACGCATACGTACACCTGGTCATATCCATTCTTGAAGCCCGGATCATCCGCGTGCCTGGGGTTGGTGGTTCACGTGAACCCTGATGTCACCCCGGGCACGACCATTGCGAATTCCGCGATAATCGACAGCAATGAAACCCCGCCTGCTACGGCGAGTGTCGATGCGATTACCTATCGTGACCCCTTTAACCTCAGCAAGAGCATCGTTGGAGCGATCGACGGTGAGCTAAAACGGGTGGGGGCCGCCGAGAAAATCACTTACGCCATTACCTTTCGTAACAAGAATGACTCCACCCTGAACAACGTGTCCATCGTGGATACTCTCCCGAAAGAGGTGAGCTTCGTGAGGGCAAGGGCTGATGATTTCGGCGTCTTCGGACGGTATGACGCCAAGACGCATACGTACACGTGGTCGTACACATCTCTGCCGCCCGCGAAATCACCGACGTCGCTGGACCTGGTCGTGCAGGTCAACAAAGATGTCGCCCCGGGCACAACCATCGTGAATTCCGTCACCATCGATAGCGATGAAACACGGCCAACGACAGCAAGCGCCCATGCGATTACGTATTATAAAGCTCTTGACCTGAGCAAGATTGTCATCGGCAGTGTCGTGGGGGAGATTGAGTACGTGGACGTGAACGAGACTGTTGTTTACAGTATTTGCTTCGACAATGCCAACGATTCCGCCGCAACCAACGTGTCCATTGTCGATACCCTCCCGAAGGAGGTGACCTTCGTAACGGCCGATGGGGATGGCGTGTTCGGACAGTACGATAAAAAAGCCCATACGTACAGATGGTCCTATCCGTCTTTGCCGGCCGGGTCATCGACCTGCTTAGAGCTGGTGGCGCGGGTCAAGGAAGGTTTGTCGCCATCGACGACCTTCACCAATGCCGTCACCATCAGCAGCAGCGAAGCGCCGTCAACCACGGCGAGTGTTGATGTTGTGGTGGGCGAAAGCCCATTGGCAGTCCGGGAGCTGCGAATCGTTCCCGACGTAATCAGACGCACGGGCGAATCGTATGACATACAGGCCATTGCCATACTACCACCGGGCATTGGAAGAGATGATATAAAAGATACGCTCCCCACGCTTTATCCGGGCCGGGTCAGGGCGAAGCGCCAAATTGTATATGGGACGGCCAGCACGGCAAAGGTCATCGCGCTGTTCGACAAGGCCGAGCTGGTCGCTGCAGTGCCTGACAATGGCCCGGTCAAACTAAAGGTGGTCGGCAAACTCAAGGCAGGCCGATCATTCTATGGCGAGGCGACAGTCTATATCACCAGATTCACAGGCAATTGATGCGCGGGCCCTCTGCTCCCGTTCAGACAGGCGGAAAAGTCAGAACTGATCGCCGGCCCACATGGTGTCAGGATATCCCGCGGCAGCTCTGAGCTCGGGTTTCCAGCGCCTCACAGACGGTATAACTGACAATCTCTGCAGAGGACATGCACTTTTTGTGAGAGTTCTTGCATCTTGCTCTTTCTGCCCTTGAACTGGCATCTGTTGTCCATCGTATAGTAAGTATCGGTCGGGGGGAGCCGAGGACGCGGGCCGAGTCCAATTTTCTCCTGACTCCTTGTCTCGGCCCGCTCTTTTTTTGTGCATACAACCTGTGGACTTGTCTTACCGGCCTGACAGCGAGGTCCCGCACAGATAGCGTAGTGAAGGCACAACTACCATTCAAGGTCGTGTGCCGGCCCCCCGTCAGAGAGCACGGCCATATCGCACACAAACAGAATAGTCTTTGACCCTGGACAAGGAAGCATCGGGACAGTCGTCGGGGTACAGATAAACACTCACGGAGAAGCTCTCCCCGGGCTTGGTGAAGCGTTCAAGGACGCTCGCCTGTCTGAATCCTTGCGACTCAAGCTTGCCGGCGGCCTCAAGCCAGTTGGCCCCAATTCGGATGCCGAAAAAGCCGTATGCACTGCCCATAATGATCGCGCCGCTAAAGACGTGCTCTTTCTCGCAGTCAAATAGAAAGACGCAATTCTCGACTTCCAGGAAGCTGGTTGGTTCTGTCACGTCCAGGTCGAGCACCGCACAGACCTCGTTGAACGGGGTCTCAAGGATGTGGATAAACTTCTCAAGGTTAAGAGTGTCCCCACGTCCGGGACGCTTCGATTGCATCTTCACTGCCTCCTGACATCCGGCGTCGATGTTTCGTATGTTTCATTCGTAAGGTAAACTGATTCTAAGCCTTTCGCCCTGGCTGTCAAGAGAGCTTGTTGCCTGTGGGCCTCGTGCCCAGACGCTGAACAGTGACCGAGACCTGAACGGAATCCGGTTTACCGGGAGCTTGGAAGAAGCGGCAGCGTCGCTACGGGCCCAGCGAAGGGCAAATTAGGGCTGACATTTTTTGCAGGTTTTATGCGCTTGTCAAATCAAAAGTGAAATGGTAGTCTGGTCACCTGGAGTAGGGTCGTTACTTCATTACGTGGCTATCACTGGGCCGTGGAGTGCAGGCGTGCGGTTGGGGTGCTGATGGGTATCGATGACAAGAAATCTCAGCTAAGAGGGCAACCAAGCCCCGGAACAGCTCAGGGAGGGGCCGGGCCCTCGAATGAGAAGTTTGTGCCGACATGCAGTATATGCGGGGAAAAACACTGGCCCCACCATCCGCTGGTTCCCTGTGTCAACAAGCGAAAGGCCAAAGCAAAAGCCAAAGCGCAAAGAAAAGCCGAAGCAGAAGCTGCGGCGGCAGCCAAGGCACAAGCCAAAGCCGATGCAAAAACCAAGGCCAGAGCTGAAGCCGAAACGGCAGCCAAGACTAAGGCTGAGAAAACCGCCTTTCTTGAGGCCGTTGCCAGAGCGGAAGAAAGGCTAAGGGTCGAATCCAGAGCAAGAGCTGAAGCCGAACAGAAGGCCGATGCAGAGGCCAGAGCACGGGCCCAGGCTGATGCAAAGGCCAGGACTGATGCTGAAGCCGAAGTGGAGGCCAAGACAAAGGCTGAAAGAAAGGCCCATCTTGAGGCCATCGCCAAGGCGCAAGAGAGGCTTGGCGCTGAGTCAAAGCTAAGAGCGCAGGCGGAACAGAGGGCTGCCGCGGAGACGCAGGCCAGGGCGCAGGCGGAGGGGAAACTCCGGCTCGAAACGCAGACACGCAGCAAAATCGAAGCGGAGGCTGCAGAGGCACTCTCTACGTCTAAGGCCGAGGCCGAGCGGAGGGCTATGTCGTATGCCGCCGCTGTCAGGGAGCTGGAAGAAAAGCTAAGTGCCCAAGCCGAAGCCAGGGCTATTGCCGAATCGAAGGCCGAGTCCGAATCGCAGGCCAGGGCCAGAACCGAAGAGCGGCTGTGGACCGAGGCCGAGGAACGCGCCAGGATTGAAGCTGAAGCGGCCGAGGCTCTTTTGGCGGCCAAGATGGAGGCCGAGCAGAAGGCTGAATCATACGCGGCAGCAACGAGGCAGTTAGAAGAGAAACTGAAGGCCGAAACAGAGGCGAGGGCGGGGGCTGAGCAGGAGATGCAGGCCCAGGCGAAAGAGCGGGCCAAGGCCGAATCACGGGCCGAATCCGAAGCGGCGGCAACAAGGCAACTGCAGGAACAACTGAATGTTCAGGCCGAGGGACGGTCAAGGGCTGAATCGAGGCTTGAGTCTGAGGCAGCAGCTCGCCGTGAAGCCCAGGAGTTGTCCAGGTCGGAGGCGCAAGCCAGGGCTCAGGCCGAAGAGAGACTTCGGGTCGAAGTCCAGACGCGGACCAGGATGGCGGCCGAATCTGCTGAAGCTCTCTCAGCGGCCAAAGCAGAAGCGCAAGGGAAGGCGGAATCACACGAGGCCGCTCTAAGCGAACTGCAGGAGAATCTGAGCGTTCATGGTAAAGCCAGATCAAGAGCTGAGGCTTTGGTTGAAGCCCAGGCTCAGACAAGAGCTGAGCTTGAAGAAAAGCTGAAGGCCGAAACAGAGGCGAGGGCGAGCGCCGAGCAGGAGGCGCAGGCCCAAGCGAGAGGGAGGGCCCGAGCAGAATCAAGGGCCGAATCCGAGGCGGCGGCCCGGCTTGAGGCTCAAGAGGTGTCCAGGTCGGAGGCCCAAGCCAGGGCTCAGGCCGAAGAGAGACTTCGGGTCGAAGCCCAGACGCGGGCCACGATGACGGCCGAATCTGCTGAAGCTCTCTCAGCGGCCAAGGCAGAGGCAAAGGAGAAAGCGGAATCATACGAGGCTGCTATAAGCGAACTGCAGGAGAATCTGAGCGTTCAGGGTAAAGCCAGAACAAAGGTTGAGGCATTGGTTGAAGCCCAGGCTCAGGCAAGAGCTGAGCTTGAAGAGAAGCTGCGGGCCGAAACTGAAGCGAAGGCGAGGGCCGAGCAGGAGGCGCAGGCCCAAGCGAGAGAGAGGGCCCGAGCAGAATCAAGGGCCGAATCTGAGGCGGCGTCTGTGAGAGAGCTGGGCGAGCAGTTGAAGGCTCAAGCCGAGGCCAGAGCAAAGGTTGAAGAGAGGCTGCGGGCCGAAAGCGAATCGCGAGCGAGAGTTGAGGCTGAAGCGGCCGAAGCTTTCGCAATGGCCGAGGAGAAGACCGCATCGCAAGCAACAGCGATCGGGGAGTTGGAAGAGAAGTTGCAGGCCGAAGCCGCTGCCAGGGCCAGAGCCGAGCAGGAATCGCAGGTCCAGGCGAAGGAGCGGGCCATCGCGGAAGCGAGGGCAAGTGCTGAGGCGCAGCGGGGCACTGAGCTGCAAGAGAGGGCCGAGGCCTACCACAAAGCGATAGCCAAAACACAGAGGAGACTGGAGGTTCAGGCTCAAGAGATTGCCAAGGCCAAGGTCCGGATCGAGAGCGAAGCAAAGTACAGAGGTCAGGCGGAGCAGAGGGCCAGGGAAGAGGCGGAGGCCAGGGCCAAAACCGAAGAGAAGCTATGGGCCGAGACCGAGGAGCGTGCGAGAATTGAGGTCGAGGCTGCCGAGGCCATCTCAGCAGCCAAGGCGGAGGCCCAGAAGAACGCTGCATCGTATGCGACTACGATAAGAGAATTGCGAGAGAAGCTGGAGGTAGAGGCGCAGGATAGGTCAAAGGCCCAGGCCTTGGTTGAAGCCCAAGCTCAGGCAATCGCCGTACTCGAACAGAAGTTGCAGGCGGAAACCGAAACCAGGGTCAAGACTGAGGAGAGGCTGCGGGCCGAGGCAGAGGCCGGAGACAGGATCGAAGCCGAAGCCGCCGAGGCCCTTTCGGTGGCCGGGGCAGCGGCCGACCAGAAGGCCGAATCGTACGCAGCGGCGATACGGGAGTTGGAAGAGAAGCTGAAGATTCAAGCTGAAGCAAGGACAAGGGCCGAATCAAAAGCCCAGACAGAAGCAGCGGCCCGGCGCGAAGCACAGGAAAGAGCCAACGAAGAAGCTGAGGCCAGGGCCAAAGCCCAAGAGCGGCTGCGGGCCGAGGCAGAGACACAAGGCAGGATCGAAGCGGAGGCTGCCGAGGCCCTTTCGGCGGCCGCAGCGCTAGCAGAGGAGAAGGCCGCATCGTATGAAGCGGCCTTAAGAGAGTTGCGGGAAAACCTGAAGGCAGAAAGTGAGGCTCGGTCCGAGGCTGAGCGGCAAGCTCAGGCTCAATCACAAGAACGGGCCATAGCACAGTCAAGAGCAGAATCCGAAGTGGCGGCCCGGCGTGAAGCGCAAGAGAAGGCTGGGGAAGAAGCCAAGGCCAGGGCCAAAGCTGAAGAGCGCCTGCGGGCGGAAGCACAGAGACGCAGCAGAATTGAAGCCGAAGCGACCGAGGCCGTCTCGGCGGCTAAGGCGCAGGCAGATGAGAAGGCCGAATCGTATGAGGCCGCTGTAAGCGAACTGCAGGAGAATCTGAGCGTTCAGGGTAAAGCCAGATCAAAGGCTGAGGCTTTGGTTGAAGCCCAGGCTCAGGCAAGACTTGAATTTGAAGAAAAGCTGAAGGCCGAAACAGAGGCGAGGGCGAGGGCTGAGCAGGAGATGCAGGCTCAGGCGAGAGAAAGGGCCCGAGCAGAATCAAGGGCCGAATCCGAGGCAGCGTCTGTGAGAGAGCTGGGCGAGCAGTTGAAGGCTCAAGCCGAGGCCGGAGCAAAGGTTGAAGAGAGATTACGGGCCGAAACCGAATTGCGAGCCAGGATTGAGGCTGAAGCTGCCGAGGCTCTTTTGGCAGCCAAGACAGGAGCAGAGCAAGAGGCTGAATCGCATGTGGTTGCGATCAGGAAATTAGAAGAGAAGCTGCAGGCCGAAGCCGCTGTCAGGTCCAGAGCGGAGCAGGAAGCTCAGACCCAGGCGAAGGAACGGACCAGCGCCGAATCGAGGGCTGAATCCGAAGCGGCGGCGGTAAGGAACCTACAGGAACAGTTGGAGGTCCACGCCCAGGCGCGGGCAAGGACTGAATCGAAGCTTGAGTCTGAGGTAGCGGCCCGGCGCGAAGCCCAGGAGCTATTGCGGTCGGAGGCGCAAGCCAGGGCTCAGGCCGAAGGGAGACTTCAGGCTGAAAATGAGCAGCGCGCCAGGATCGAAGCCGAAGCGGCCGAGGCCGTCTCGGCGGCTAAGGTGCAGGCAGATGAAAAGGCCGCATCGTATGAAGCGGCCCTAAGAGAGCTGCGGGAAAACCTGAAGGCAGAAAGTGAGGCTCGGTCCGAGGCTGAGCGGCAAGCTCAGGCTCAATCACAAGAACGGGCCATAGCAGAGTCAAGAGCAGAATCCGAAGTGGCGGGGAGGCGTGAAGCCGAACAGAGGGCCAGAGTAACAGCGGCGGCCCGGGCGAAGGCTGAGGAGAAAGGCCGAGCCGAGGCCGAGACAAGACGGAGAATTGAAGCTGAGGCTGCCGAGGCCATCTCAGCGGCTAAGGCAGAGACAGAGCAGAAGGCTGCATCGTATGCGGCTGCGGCAGGAGAGCTGGAAAAAGAGCTGAACGTTCAAGCCAAAGCCATGGCCAAGGCGGAAGCCAGAGTCGAGGCCGAGGTGCAGGCAAGGACCGTACTGCAAGAGAAACTCAAGGCCGAGATTGAAGGCAGGTCCAAGGCGCAGCAGGAAGCTCAGGTTCAGGCAAAGGGGCGGGCCATCGCGGAATCAAGGACCGAATCCGAATCGGCGGCGATGAGGCAACTGCAGGAAGAGTTGAAGGCTCAGGCCCAGGCACGGACAAGGATTGAATCGAAGCTTGAGTCTGAGGTAGCGGCCCGGCGTGAAGCCCAGGAGTTGTTGCGGTCGGAGGCGCAAGCCAGGGCTCAGACTGAAGAGAGACTTCGAGCTGCAAATGAGGAGCAGGCCAGGATTGAGGCCGAATCTGCTGAAGCTCTCTCGGCGGCCAAGGCGCAGGCAGAAGAGAAGGCCGCATTGTACGAGGCGGCAATACAGCAGTTGGAGGAGAAGCTGAGGGTCCAAGCTGAAGTCAGGACGAGGGCCGAATCAAGAGCCGAGACAGAAGCGGCGGCGCGGCTTGAAGTTCAGGAGCGCGCCAGAGCAGAAGCCGAGATGAGGGCGAAGGCTGAAGAGCGGCTGCGGGTCGAAGCAGAAACGCGGGCCAGGATGGAAGCCGAAGCGGCCGAGGCCGTCTCGGCGGCTAAGGCGCAGGCAGATGAGAAAACTGCATCGTATGCGGTCGCCTTAAGCGAACTGCAGGAGAATCTGAGCGTTCAGGGTAAAGCCAGATCAAAGGCTGAGGCTTTGGTTGAAGCCCAGGCTCAGGCAAGACTTGAATTTGAAGAAAAGCTGAAGGCCGAAACAGAGGCGAGGGCGAGGGCTGAGCAGGAGATGCAGGCCCAGGCGAAGGAGCGGGCCAAGGCCGAATCACGGGCCGAATCCGAAGCGGCGGCGGTAAGGAACCTACAGGAACAGTTGGACGTCCACGCCCAGGCGCGGGCAAGGACTGAATCGAAGCTTGAGTCTGAGGTAGCGGCCCGGCGCGAAGCCCAGGAGCTATTGCGGTCGGAGGCGCAAGCCAGGGCTCAGGCCGAAGGGAGACTTCAGGCTGAAAATGAGCAGCGCGCCAGGATCGAAGCCGGAGCGGCCGAGGCCATCTCGGCGGCCAAGGCGCAGGCAGAAGAGAAGGCCGCATCGTATGAGGCTGCTATAAGTGAGCTGGACGAAAAGCTGAAGGTACAGGCTGAGGCCGGGTCAAAGGCCCAAGCCTTGGTTGAAGCCCAGGCTCAGGCCAGAGCTGAACTTGAACAGAGAATGCAGGCGGAAATCGGAGCCAGGGCCAAGATGGAGGAAAGGCTGCGGGCCGAGGCAGAGACCAGAGACAGAATCGAAGCGGAGGCTGCCGAAGCCCTCTCGGCAGCCAGAGCGGAGGCCGAGCAGAAGGCCGCATCGTATGAAGCGGCCGTAAAAGAGTTGCAGGCAGACTTGAAGGCGGAAACTAAGGCTCGGTCCGGGGCTGAGCGGCAAGCTCAGGCTCAATCTCAAGAAAGGGCCATAGCAGAGTCAAGAGTAGAATCCGAAGCGGCGGCGAGGCGTGAAGCCGAGCAGAGGGCCAGAGCAGAAGCCGAGATGAGGGCGCAGGCTGAGGAGAGACTCCGGGGAGCAGCCAAGGAACAGGCCAGGATGGAAGCCCAAGCAGCAGGGGCAATTTCGGCAGCCAAGGCGGAGGCAGAAAAGAAGGCCGCATCGTATGCCTCGGCGGCAAGGCAAGCAGAAGAAAGAGCCCAGTCGTATGTGGCGGCTATGAGAAAGGTGGAGGAAGAGCTCAGATTTCAAGCCGAAGCGAGGGCAAAGGCGGAGGCTGCGGCTGAAGCTCAGGCCCAGGCACGGGCTGCAATGGAAGAGAAGTTGACAGCGGAAAGTGAAGCCAGATACCGGGCTGAACGACAGGCTCAAGCTCAGGCACAAGAAAGGGCTATAGCAGAGTCAAGGGCCCAATCCGAAGTAGCGGCCCGGGTCGAAGCCCAGGAGATGGTCAAGCGGGAGGCGGACGCCAGGGCCAGGGCCGAAAAGAGGCTGCGAGCCGAAGCTCGGAAAACAAGCGAGGTTCCCGCTGTTGCAGCAAGGAAGGCAAAGTGCGAATGTTGTGGCAGAGAAGACATTGGGGAAAGTGGCATGGTCAGAATAGACTCGGGCCAACTGTTCTGCCCCGACTGTTTGAGAGAATTGCGAGGCTGACGAAAAAGGCTGACCCCCGTTTCTGTCTTCGACAGAAGACACGGGGGCCAGCCCTTTGACTATATCGGGCGGTTTGTGGGCTTGTGAGGCTTTCTAATATTGGACCGGATTTATCCGCCACGCGGATGGCGGATTTACCGGATTATCCTGTTATCCTGTCAAAATACTACCGTGCAAGAATGGTAGGGTGGGCCTTGGCCCACCGACCGATCATGATGGGGCACCCCTCGGCATGAGCTCGGGCCGAATGCAGCCCCACCCTATTCATGAAAGGCTGCCTGCTGTCAAGTACTACGCTTTCTCTTT
>CAYWZW010000051.1:0-40013 GCA_964462945.1 uncultured Pirellulales bacterium | reverse complement strand
TTGGCCTCTATCATATCAGACCAAACGATTGGAGACAGCCTTTCATGAGATTACAATTCTCAGGTGCTCTATTTCACCATCTGGGCGACTGCTTCTGCTTCTTCGCTCAGAGCTGTAAGAACCTGTCGCGAGCAAGGCCGAAGGTTGCCCCTGCTTGTTGCTGGCAGGGGTCACTGCACGTCGTTCGCATCGCCTGGATTGTTCGCGATATGCTCGGCCAGGACGATCAGGTCCTGGGCATCCACGAAGCCGTCACCCCAGGGCATCGGGCCAATGTCACACAATGGATGATCCGTGAGCCAGTGCTCAAGCATAATAAACACGTCCGCAATATCGACAACGCCGTCGCCGTTGAAGTCCACGATGGGAATGATCGCCGCCTGGTAGTTGTCCGCACCGCCGCTGCGGGTGGAAAAGAGGTACAGCGTGAAGCCATCTGGAGAGAACATCTGGGCCGCATCGTGTTGTGGACTGTTGACTGGAGGCCCCATGTGTACCGCCGTTTGCCAGGGCGAAGAAACGGTCGCTCGACGCGACATCCACACGTCCATACCACCATAGCCGCCTGGGCGTAGGGACCCGGGAAAGTCGGAGAAGGCAAGCAACAATCCATCCGCCGAAAGGTTCGGGACAGCCTCATGGTATGCGCTGTTCACCACGGGGCCAAGATTCACCGGATCCCCCCAGGGATCGCTGGCTGTCGCGCGCCTGCATATGTAAATGTCGAAACCGCCATATCCGCCGGGCCGGGCCGAGATAAAATAGAGTTCCAAGTTGTCCGGCGCTACGCGCGGGTGAGTATCCTGCTGAGGACTGTTCACCTTTGGGCCCATGTTCACCGCCTGTCCCCAGGGCGCGTTCCTGGTCGCGCGTGTGCCTATATAGAGGTCTTCGCCCCCATAGCCTCCGGATCGATTGGAGTAGAAATAAAGTGTGAGCCCGTCGGCGGAGATGGATGGAAAGCCGTCCAATTGCGGACCATTGACAGCCGGCCCGAGATTCTCCAGGGGGCCCCAATCCGCGTCTATGGAGTCACGCTTCAGTACCCAGAGGTCGTAGCCGCCCTGCCCACCCGGGCGGCCCGGATCCGACTGGACGTACATCTCCAGCCCATCAAGAGTGCAAGAAAAGATCGCGTCGTGCACGGGGTCCAACATTGGAATGACGGATTGGAGACTTACCGGCTCCCCGAACGTGAAATCGGCATGTGCCGCCGGCGTGTCCAGACCTGAGAGAAGACAAAGCCCAAGCAGTGACATGGCTAAGCCACGAGTTGATAGTATTGGCATCTTAAACGACTTCATGTTACACCTTCCTTTCTGCCCTAAGGCAATATTGAGTATTGGAGTTTCATTCACGGGTCTTTCTGCAGAAAAGACGATTTTGTAATTGAATGGACCATTGATGACACGCCTAACCCCCGCTGCTTCGTTTGGCGAAGCAAAACGGCGGGGGCGGGGCGTATCCACCGGCAAATCCGAACCGCTGACGATAGCTGACCAGCGCCTCATGTCGGCCTTGGCTTCTTCCCGGTCCTTCAGATAGTCGTAGTACCGCGCGCGGTCGGAATAAGCGTAGGCATCCTGCGGGTCCGTCTCGATTCGGCGCGTGTACAGGCGCAGCATGTCTTGCCAGTGCTCGTCCAGCGTTTGAGCGGAGCCGAGCGATTCGATGGTTGAGACACTCGGGTCAACATCGGCTGCCCACAATTCAAAGTACGGCGGACGCAGACCGAAGGCGAGCTTCGTGCCGTCCGGAGCCCAGGAAGCAGCCATGATCTGACTGTCAAGAATCTTGACGGGTTCGTTGCCGTCGAGACGGTAAATCCACAATCCGGTCCTGTCGCCCACGCTGCTGCCGGCGCCCAGGCACAGTTCATTGCCCGTCGGAGACCATACGGGACCGCCCCACGTGCCGAAAGGCACACGCCATTCGGCAACAGATGTTTGCGTAGTCAGGTCCATGACCTTCAGGGACTGGTATTCCACGTACGCGACACGTTCATTGTCCGGCGAGACCGACGGGAACCAACTTGAGCAGGCCATGATCCGTTTCGGTTCGGCGTCTTGCCCCACGATGGAGATCGAACAGAGTGTGTTATCCAGACGCGAGTGGAAGTACACATGCGTGGAATCCGCGCTCCACGAGGGCCAGCCGCCACGCGCCAGACGCCTGGGCTGCGTGCCGTCGGCGTTCATTACCCAGACTTCTTCGTCAGTCACGGGACGGTCCTGGTTCTTGCCCTCGGTGGCGGTCAATTCTTCAAGACGGAGAACCTGACAGTCCCGAACGAAGGCGATGTACTTGCCATCGGGCGACCACGTCGGGTCCTTGCCAGGAACGATCAGCAGGTCGGTTTCCTTTGTCGTCGGATCATAGATGGCCACGCCACTGTAGCCTTGCACGCCCAAACTGAAGGCCAGTTTCTTCCCATCCGGCGACCAGCGCGCGCTGAAGCCTTCGGTAGTCAGCCGCCGGGCCTTGGCACAGAGCGCACGATAGGTTTCCTCAGCCTCCACCATCGGCAGAAACGCCGCACCCATAGTGTCGCGGCCATCTTGGCCGCGTTGTGCCGAAGGCGTCCCGCCTTCGGATCGCGGGCGGGACGCCCGCGACACGGTCGCCCCCGCAGGCTCATGACCCACTGGATGCCAAGACCGTCCAGCCTCTAACGTGTCGAACACGTACTTGGCGCACCATTCCCGAAACTCGTTTCGGGCTGTGGGTGTCCGGCTAACGATCTGCTGGAACACGGTATTGGCCTCGTCGTATTCGCCGAGGGCCGTCAGGGCACTGAAGATGTAGTATTGTAGGTGCGAAAAATCTTGCGTGTCGAGGGCGTCCATAGTGTCGCGGGCATCCTGCCCGCGATTCGAGGGCGGGACGCCCTCGACACCTCCCGCGACACTGGCAGGTTTATCGGGCGAAAGCTTGAGGCACTCCTGGGCATCGGCAATGACGCGTTCATAATCGCCCATCCGCAGAAGGGTCTCACAACGTTGGGCCGAAAGGTCGCTATACTGTGGGTCTGTCTTCGGTGTGCGTGCCAGCGCGTTGTCATACTCCGCGATTGCCTCCGCATACTTGCCCAATTCTCGAAGCGCGATGGCACGCAGAGAGCAACCTAACGGGTCACGCGGCCGCAGGATGGTCATGACAAGCGCATCGTCCTTCATCTTGTCGTATTTTCTGGATGCATAATACGTGAAGGCCCGCAGCCTGCGTGACTCATAGTGGGTCGGGTCAAGCTGCAAGGCCCTATCCAGCGAGGTGAGCTGCTCCTTGATCGTGATGGCGAACATGGCCCGCAGGAAATACGCCTCCGCGGTCTCCGGAAGCAATGCCTCGGCCTGCCGGCGGTGGTCGTCAATCGCGTCGTAGGGGCGGCCCTGCGTGGCCGCCCCTTCGGCTTCGCTCAGGGCAGGCCTATGGATCGGGCAACCACATGGGGTTGCCCCTACGATGGCATTGGACGATTCACTCTCCCAGAGGATTCGGGCCAGGAGCGAATGGGCGGCCCCGGCGATCTCCGGGCGTTCATTGAGCAGGTTGCCCAATACGGCCACAGCCTCATCCGAGCGACGGTTATCGACAAGGATGCCGGCGTAGAGAAGCTGGGCTTCCGATCCTACGTGCCTGCTATCGAGGATGGGTTTGATCGTCTCAAGGGCAGCTTCACGGTCTGCTTTGGCATACTGCTCCCGGGCCTGGGACAGGATGCCTCTATGCCGGAAGCCTTCAGCCTCAGTTAGTTGGAGCCGGTCCCGATTCCACATCGAAAGGATCATGGTCCCCGCAGCAGCTACGATCACCATGGCGAGCGCAGCAACGGTCTGGGAGCGATGCCTGCGGAGGAATTTATGAAGGCGATACGTTGTGCTGGGGCCTCTGGCCAGGACCGGCTCATGCTCGATGTGACGCCGGAGGTCTAAGGCCAAGCCGTTGGCGGTCTCGTACCGCCGGGCGCGGTCCTTTTCCAGTGACTTCATCACGATCCAGTCCAGATCGCCGCGGACCGCTTTCCTGAGCACATCAGGAGTGGCGCTGCGGTGTTTGGCTACATCGGTCAAGGTCTTGCCGAGGGTGCTGAGCTTCGTGGAGGGCTTGGCAGGCTCCTGCTCCCGGATGACCCGCTGCATCTCGATATAGCCGGCCTTGCGAAGCTCTTCTTCGCCAAAAGGCGTCGTTCCCGTCAGCAATTCATAGAGCAGAACGCCTAATGAGTAGATGTCGGTGCGGGTATCGATGTCCAGATCGCTCAGTTCCGCCTGCTCTGGACTCATGTAGGCGGGCGTGCCGATGATGTGGGCGTACCGCGTAAAGAGCGTCTTTTCGGTAAGCTTTTGATTGATGGCCTTGGCGATGCCAAAGTCGATGACCTTCGGGACGGGTTTGCCGTCGTGCAGCGTAACCATGACGTTTGTGGGCTTGATGTCGCGGTGGATAATGCCCTTCTGGTGCGCGTGCTGGACGGCGTTGCAGACCTGGATGAAGAGCTCCAGCCGCTCTTTGGTGCTCAGACTGTTGGCGTCGCAGTAGTCGGTGATCGAGACGCCCTTGACCAATTCCATAACAAAGTAGGGCCGTCCCGTTTCCGTCGCTCCGGCGTCGAGGACTTTGGCAATGTTCGGATGGTCCATCATGGCAAGGGCCTGACGTTCGGCCTCGAACCGGGCAATCACGCTCTTGGTGTCCATGCCTAATTTTATGATCTTGAGGGCCACCTTCCGGCGGATCGGCTCCTGCTGTTCCGCCATATAGACCACCGCCATCCCCCCTTCGCCGATCTTCTCCAGCAGCTTGTAGCGGCCAATAGTTGTACCGGGACCTTCGGAAATGGGAGAATCGTCCAAAACAACGTCCGGGTCAGGGATCAGAACGTCAAGGAGATTACTCTTGCGGCTGTGAACCTCGAGGAGGGACGTTAGCCTGGCCAGCAGCGTGCTGTCATTGCCGCACGCATTTCTGACGTAGGCAATCCGCTCGGCAGGCGTCTGTAGTTTTGCCGCCGCCTTGAAAATTGTCTCTTCGTCCTTACTTTGGTCCAACATACATCGGCCTCCATATTACAATGCGAAATCCGCGCCTGAGAAATTCGGAGAAAAACGGAAAATTCTCAGAAAATGTGACGAAGTCTGCAAGAAAAGGGGTTTCTGAACGGTTCATTAGGAGAATAACCCTCCTGAAGTGGCCCGTTACCCGTTGGAACTCAGCTCACCCTTGTTTATCTCCAGGCCCAGCCAGGCTCGAGCGTAGGCCAGGTCTTCAGAAACTTTTGCCTGCGATATGTCCAGTATTCCGGCCGCCTGCTTGCCGGTCAGCCCTGCAAAAACGCACAGCTTCACCAGATCGGCCTTGGTCCTGTCTTTTGTTGCAAGTTTCTCCAGCGCTTCATTGAAAGCCAGCAGATCGTCGGGAGTAATATCTTCAGGAGCGAGGAGTATGGATTCATCAAGCTCGATTCGCTTCTTATCCCCTCCACGCCTGAGACTCCTTTTCTTCCTTGCATTCTCAATGAGTATCCTTCTCATCGCTTCGGCAGCCGCCTTGAAAAAGTGCCCCTTGTTCTCCCAGCCGCAATCCTCCGTCCCGACTAATCGCAGATATGCTTCATGTACGAGTGCTGTTGCCTGAAGCGTCTGACCGGGAGATTCGTGGGATAACTTCTGAGCAGCAAGACAACGAAGCTCTTCATAGACCAATGGAAGGAGCTCATCGGCAGCCTTGGCGTCCCCTTGCTCAATCGCGTTCAAGATGCGTGTGACATCAGTCATGGCCGTGCCAGAAATTAGCTATTACCGTCTTTCCAGCCTACAAACCACCGATAACGAACATATAAAACGCAACTCACTCGCTACAGATGCGTCCGCGAGGATCTCACCTGTCCAAAAAAGCCAAAAGACTATATCAAGAATTCGGCAATCTCTCAAGTCCCAGGGGCAGAGGTTCCTTTGAATGAGGTGCTTCTTAGTCCCGCCGGCCAACCACGCCCGGCGTGCACGTGGAGTTCGGCAGAATGTCAAAATGTGCAGTTCACTGCGAATATGGTTGAAAGTGGAGGTAAAAGTCGGACGAATTGTCGAAAAACGTGACAGGTGTGGACACTATAGTCTCTTACTCGAAAAGCCTCCTTGCTGATCTGCCATTCCCTTGCTCGATAGCGGCTGCCCCGGCGAAATAATCGCTCAGTTCAGCCCTGACCCAGATTCCTTTCTTCCGGTCGTATGTTATGACTGATGCGTTCTCACCCGAGACTAACTCGCAGCTCTATGCCTGATATGATATGCAGAGTACAAATACCGAGCTACGGTATCCTTTTGTCGGTCAGGCTGCTGGGTTTGTCAAGGAGCAGAAATTCGTCGATGTCCGACATCATCTCCTGCTGGTTGATTCGGGCGACGCGATCGTGCCTTCGCCGCCCTTCCGCGGCGGTCTCGCCCGGCTGCTCCCACGAACGACAGCCGCACGGAAGCAGAACCAAAACCCAAAAAATGATGGTCAAAACCGCCCTACATAAAGGAACGCTCTTCATCGTTTCTCCTTTTTTATCGGCCCGCAGGTGCTTTTTGCCGTCTTCGCGGCACGAGATGCACCCTAAAATACAAATTCATTATACCGGCCGACAGAGTCGTTGTCAACCAAAAAAAGCTGGTTCCGCCTGAGTCAAGAGTCAAGACCATTACATGCAGGCTCGATTTTTCACCCCGGCCGAGTGATGGTCATCACCAAAGACGCCGGGAAGCCATCGAAAATGCCGATCAGGCGTGCCCTCTATGCGTTCTTCGGAATGGGTTTTCGCCCGGCAAATGCAAGTGTGCCTGAACGCTCCAAGCGTGATCAGACAGGAACTGGAACCCTTTCGCGTATCACCTGCGGCCTTTTCTTGCGCCGATTGATTGTTCTGTGTTCACCGTGCGTAACAGGCGTGTCGCCGGAAGCGACCTGAAGGGCCTCAATCGCATCAGCGGCGTACAAATCGGCCTCCATTTCCTGCCATAGACCCTCGGCTCGGTTGAACAGGCCGCCCGAGACCATGATCCGCATGTCAGGCCAGGCGTTTACCGATTTTATTGTATCAATCAGCCGCCGCACCTCAGGGGCCTGCCTCGGAGCGGTACCGTAAATCAGCAGAATGGCAGGGCCGTATTCGTTTATGAAGGCAAGGATATCATCATTGGTGAGTCCCCCGCCCAGGAATCTCACGTCCCAGCCGTCGCTTTCGAACAGGTCCGTCATCATCTGGGCGCCGAGCTCCTGCAGCTCGTTCGGCGCGCAGCAGACGACCACTTTCTTGTTCCTGCCGGGTCTGCGCGGCAGTTTATTCTGAAGCTGGTCCACGATCGTCCGATTGACCCGCGTGGCCAAATGCTCCTGGGCAGGCGTGATTCTGTCCGCGCGGAGCAGTTTCTCGATCTCCACCATGACCGGCCATACGATATGAATGTAAACGGAATTTGCCGGAACCCCGCTTTGAAGGGTCTCCTCTATGGCAGCTCGGCAGGCTTTTCTGTCACCTCGCAGCAACGGTTCCAAATAGCGGGCCAGCGTGTCTTGCTTGATCATACAGTACGTCTCCAACATGATTTTTCGAATGCGTTTGAATTTATCACTCTACTCTTGGCTTAGTCAGATTACACAGTGTTAAATTAGGTAATATAATCAATTTGCAATGTAAGTATCGGAGGGATTAAAGAAAAAACTTTAGTTAAAATAGGCAATATAGGAATTCTTGTTAATTTTTTTCACGCTACATGATATGATCTCAATAACACAATAGACCGATAAGTACTATTCACCTCTTTGCATGGCCAAGTCGATTCACAGTTTGGGAAAGTGGATTATTACTGTGTGATGGTTGCAGACTTTATCGGCCTCACAACGTCAATACGGACCGATCGACTAATCAGCGAGAGTTGCGTGGTCCGTCGTAAAATCGTATATTGTGCTGCGTTGCTGATAAAGTGATGCATTGCTTTGTAGAAAGGCTGCCGGGAGTGTTCTTCCGGCTTGATAGATGCGGCCAGAGAAATGGTAAATGATAAGAACCGGCATGGGCCAATACACCTGAGGTTTGATCGGGGAACATTGTTGCTCAGCGGCGTGGAGCAAGAACACCTGCGTGACATGTCCGGCCCGTCCGTCTGGGCATGGGATCGTCGCGTCGGGGCCTTACGGTGTGATGCCATTCACTTTGCTGCGGTTCGCACGGCTCTGGCGGGTCAGTTTGGGCCGTCCTTATCTGATGAAGTGCCGAAGCCGTCCCGTGTCTGTTGGCCGAAAGTCAGACTCCCGAAGCTAAGACCGCATCAGATAGAGGCTCTGGAGGGATGGTTCAGAGCCGGCTGTCGCGGACAGATAATCATGCCAACGGGAACAGGCAAGACGGAGGTGGCCCTCGCCGCGATGGCTCGCACGAAAGTTGCGTCGTTGATAGTCGCGCCGGTTCGCGATTTGATGTACCAATGGCACAGGCGGATTCTGGCAGCCTTTGATTACGATGCCGGCCTTGTCGGCGACGGCCTGTCGAACATCAAGCCGATTACAGTGACAACCTACGACAGTGCGTATATTCATATAGCCCGGATGGGCGCCGGTTTCGGGCTGTTGGTCTTCGATGAGGAGCACCACTTGCCCGGCAAATGCCGTCGTGAGGCTGCCATCATGAGCATGGCTCCCATGCGGCTTGGATTGACGGCGACTGCCGAGCGGTCGGATGGTTTGCACAAGGACCTGGATTGGCTCATCGGCCCTATAGCCTACTGTATGCCGTTCAAACAGGCTGAAGGTTCGACGCTGGCGAACTTCGACGTCGTGCGCATTCCGGTGACATTGAACGAGCGCGAGCAGGCCACGTATGACCAGTGCAGCCGGTTGATTCGGCATTTTATCACGTCCCGGCGCAAAGAGCAGCCGGGCTACACATGGCAGGATTTATGCAAGGAATCGGGCAGTGACCCTCAGGCGCGTCATGCCCAGAAAGCATACCATCTGAAGAATTCCATAGAGTCTCGCGCCGCCGAAAAGCTGCGAGTGCTGGAAGATATATTCCGGCTGCACAAGGGCCAGCAGATTCTCGTCTTCACAGGCTCCAATACGATGGCGATAGAGGTCTCCAAACGATTCTTGGTGCCGACTATCCTCTCGCACACGCGAAAGCGTGAGCGGCTGGCTGTCTTGGAGAGTTTCGCCAACGGCGTGTTTCCCGTCCTTGTTGCCAACCGAGTCCTTGATGAAGGGGTGGATGTCCCTGAAGCGAAAGTAGCGGTCGTGATCGGAGGGCAAGGCTCAACACGCCAAGCCAAGCAGCGGCTCGGCAGGGTGTTGAGAAAAACCGGCAGTGCCAGAGCTACGTTGTACGAAGTCGTCTGTGAGAATACCAAGGAAGTTCATCGTTCCCGAAAAAGGCGAAGAAGCGATGCTTACGAGCGACCAGTCCATCGTCGAGTTCAAGGCGGGTGAGGCTGTTGCAGATCGGCTGACCCGAAGCACACATGGACATTATGTAAAGTATGCCGACAACATGCTTGCGATATACGGCAACGGTAAAGGCCGGCATCGTCGCCAACTGCATCAGCAGATAGAATCGCTGTTTGCGGATGAGCCTGACTGTCCCGTTCGCCGGATTCAGGCGTTCTGCAAGCTGCTCGATGACCGAAGCATTTTCCAAACCGACATGGGCGGTAAGGCGGCAAAGTTGCGATTGGATGTGTTTTCCAGGGCGGTGCGCTTCCATCCGCTCGTCGAAAAACCGGACCGGCTTTTTGAGCATGATGAGGAGAAGGTAAAAGCGCAGCTTGCGGATGAATCCGGTTTGTCATGGGGTGAGATCGAGCAAACTCTTTATGCGGATGTACTGGCCTTCCAGCCGCTGGAACAGTTTGATGGCTATCCGAACGCTTCAGCTTTGTTGTCTCGCTACAACGTGGCCCAGCTTCAGGCATGTCTATATCGAGCTGAGAGCATGACCGTTGTGGCGACCGATGACCTCAAGACCATTCTTCGTTACGCCAAGCTGGCGCGGCTGCTGCACGACATAGTCCGTTTGGGCCCCTCGAAGTATTGTATCACTTTTTCAGGGCCGGCTTCGGTCTTGCGCCAGACCCGGCGATACGGCGTGAATTTCGCACGATTCCTGCCCGCGCTGCTGGCCTGCAAAGGCTGGCAGATGACAGCGTCGTTGAAGACTCCGTGGAATACGCCGGCAAAGCTGAATCTCTCGGATAGCGATGGTTTCACCAGCCATTTGCCGCCGCCGGACGAATTCGATTCCAGCCTGGAAGAAGCGTTTGCCGGGAAATTCGGGCCGGAGCGCAACGGCTGGCGATTGATTCGTGAAGGTGAAATTCTCCATGACCGTCAGAAGACTTTCGTTCCGGATTTCACCTTTCGACACGAAGACGGCGCCGAGGTACTTCTGGAAATCGTCGGTTTCTGGACGCCGGAATATCTGGCGCATCGTAGAGAAACCTTACAGCAATTTCGTCGTCACCGGATTCTGATTGCAGTGCCGCAAGAGTCTCTGCGAGAGGGCGCTCGCATCGGAGAAAATGTGCTGGTTTACAAAACCGTCTTAAAGATTGAGCCGCTCATGGCAACCCTGGAGAAAATCCGAACTGGGACAGTGTGCAGCAATTCAAGGTCGTGAATCGCCGCAGTGAAAAATCAACTGATTTTCGTCTCGTATTTATCGTTTTGCCGTCTCTGGATGTTGCTGTCTGTATCCGGTCGTTTGTCATGCCCCTTCTGCCATACCGGCATCACGAAATGAACGATTCAACAATTCAGACAGATTGAGCTTCGATGATGTCATTCTTCTTCATAGGCGCTTGAACTCCATGTACAAGCGAAGACGCTCAGCCAAGTCGTCTCCGTAATGATAAGCAACAAAAACCAAATCCACTTCTCGCTCGCTTAGAGATGGATTCGTGCGTTGAATAGCCCGTCGCGCAAGATACATGGTCGTTTGAGAAAGCGACCGGACTGTAGCGATTCTCTTGGAAACGCTTGACTCGCGAATCAATTCGATTTGTACTTTTTCTGCTTCAGGGGCAGTATCAGAAGATTGGCTGATCATTTCACGATATCCCCCATTCCACGAACAAGACTCTGTACCTCTTTGGCTGCATCTATATCATGCTAAGGCAGACTATCCGAAGTGTCAAGCCAATCGGCATAGACTAAACAAGCGGATCCGTCCTCTACCGTTATTCCAAGGAATCAGGTATAAACGACACGCGCTCGACAGAGACTCAGCTTGGGATGTCGCCCCCCGAGTCCGTGGAATTTGTTACTTTGCGGCCTGTGGCGTATGATGGTATAACGATCCAATTATGATTGAGAATATTCAAAAGGCACTGGTCAAGTATTGGGGGTACAATGATTTTTTGCCCCTGCAAAAACAGGCGATGGAATGTGTCGGCCGGGGGCGGGATTCGATTGTGGTTCTGCCCACCGGGGGTGGCAAATCGCTCTGTTTCCAGGCGCCGGCGGTCATTATGGGCGGACTTACCGTTGTGGTCTCGCCGCTCATTTCGTTGATGAAGGATCAGGTTGACGCCTTGAAAGAGTGCGGTGTACCAGCGGCCCGGATTGACAGCTCCCTGTCGGCCCAGGAGCAGCAAGTTGTTCTGGCGGCAGTCCGGAATAAGAAACTCAAACTTCTCTACTTGTCTCCGGAGCGGCTTGTCTCGGGCGGTTTTGTCGAGCTGCTCAGAAAGACGGAGCTGTCGTTCATCGCCGTTGACGAGGCCCATTGCGTCAGTATGTGGGGGCACGATTTTCGCCCTGAGTATCGGCAACTGGGCCTGTTGAAAGAAGTCTTCCCCAAGGTCACGATCGGCGCCTACACCGCCACGGCCACCCAGCAGGTTCGGGACGACATCGTCGAGCAACTGCATCTTGAGAATCCGGCTATGCTGGTCGGCTCGTTTGACAGGCCAAACCTGGTGTATAAGGTCCAGCGGCGAACGAACAAGCTCAAGCAGGTCTGCGCCGTGCTCGACCGGCACAAAAACGAATCCGGCATCGTTTACTGTATTCGGCGCAAAGACGTTGATGAGACGTGCGCGTCGCTGAGGGCCAAAGGCTACAACGTCCTGCCGTATCACGCCGGCATGGCGGATGAAGACCGCAAGGAAAACCAGGATGCTTTCATCAATGAGAAAGTCGATACCATTGTTGCTACGATTGCGTTCGGGATGGGTATCGACAAATCGAACGTCCGTTACGTGGTTCACACCGGCATGCCCAAGTCGCTTGAGCACTACCAGCAGGAGACGGGCCGGGCGGGCCGGGACGGTCTGGAAGCCGAATGTTGCCTGTTCTATTCGGGCGGCGATTACGGAACATGGAAGAACCTGTTGAGCGAAACGGAGCCGGAAGCTCATAAGATCGCGGTGACCAAGCTCGACCAGATGTATAATTATTGCACGGGCGGAGTATGCAGGCACAAAGCCATCCTGCGGTATTTCGGCCAGGCCCTCGGCAAAGACAACTGTGCCGCCTGCGATATGTGTCTTGGAGAGCTGGACTGCATAGATGACGCCCTGGAAACCGCCCAGAAGATACTCTCGTGTATTGTTCGGCTGGGGCAGCGCTTTGGCGGCAGTTATACCGCCGCCGTGCTGACCGGTTCCGACGACAAGCGCATACTGGAAAACAAGCATGATGAGCTGAGCACCTACGGCCTGCTGCGAGACCATTCAAAACACACGGTGCACGACTGGATCGAGCAGCTCGAAGGACAGGGCTACCTCGAAAAGGTGGGCGAATACAACGTCCTGAGCGTAACCGAAAAAGGATGGCAGGTTCTTAGGGGAAGCGACACGCCCCGCCTGCTTAGACCCGCCCAGAAGCCGGCCAAGGTCTCCAAAGTCGTTGAAGATTCGTGGGAAGGGGTTGACAAGGGCTTGTTTGAAGCTTTGCGGAGACTGCGGACGGCGATGGCCCGCGACAAAGGCGTCCCCGCTTACGTCGTCTTTGGCGATGCGGCACTCCGGGACATGGCCAGGCGAAGACCCTCGAGTATCGAAAGGTTTCTCGAAGTCAAGGGGGTGGGTCAGCAGAAACGCCGGCAATATGGCAAAGTTGTCCTGGCCGCTATTAGGGACTACTGCCATGCAAATTCGCTCGATATGGACGTTGACTGAACGCGGATGCAAGATAGCCTTGCACGCCTGAGCGGCCGAGGTTAAAATTATCCTTACCTGTATTACGTGACCAATCTCCATTCTGCAAGAATCTTGTTGTGAGTAGGGACGGATATGGCAAGGGACAAAGGGACTGTTGTGCTGACTAACGCCAAGTCAGAAAGCAGCGACAAAGGCGGAACCGGTAGAAAATCTCCAAGAGGGCGGAACGTCACCAAGATTTCACGCCTGCGCAAGCCTGATGATATGCCGCTGGAAGAGTGGCAGATTGCTTTGCGAAAGCAGTTTGCGCAGAAGCAGGATTTTCATCTCAAGAATATTGGGGATGAGCCGATTTTCTCGGAGTTTATCGTTAGAAATCCGCAAACCAAGGGCGAATATCGGGTTGCGATTCGCGGGCAGAGGATCGGCGACAATTACTGCTCGTGTCCGGATTTCGCCGTGAATACCCTCGGGACCTGCAAACATATCGAATTTACGCTGGCAAAACTGCAACAGGAACGCGGGGGCGAAAAAGCTCTGGCTGAGGGCTTCCAGCCTGCCTACTCAGAAATCTACCTGCGCTACGGCGCCAAGCGAGAGGTGGTTTTCAAGCCGGGAACCGGATGTCCACAATCGCTTCTGCGGCTTGCCCGGCGCTACTTTGACAACTATGGAATTCTAAGACCGCAGTCATACCCGCAGTTTGATGGCTTTATGAGGCAAGCCGGCTCGTTCGAGCATGACTTGCGATGCTATGAGGACGCGGTAGCGTTTATTGCCCGGGTCAGAGATCAGATCAGTCTGAAGAAACGAATCGACGAAGCCTTCCCAAGCGGCATCAGCAGTAAGGCGCTGGGGAAGCTGGTGAGGGTTTCGCTTTATCCTTATCAGCGCGAGGGGGCGCTATTTGCCGCAAGAGCGGGGCGAAGCCTGATTGCCGACGATATGGGGCTTGGCAAAACGGTTGAGGCGATTGCGGCGGTCGAGATATTAGCCCGGACGGTGGGCATCGAGCGCGTGCTCATCGTGTCACCGACTTCGCTGAAGCATCAGTGGAAACAGGAGATTGAGAAGTTCTGCGGCCGTTCGGTCGTTGTTGTGGAGGGTCCCACGGCAAAACGGGCCGGGCTTTATGCGTCTGATTCATTCTATAAGGTCACGAATTATGATGTTATCCATCGTGATCTCGAGCTGGTTGGCAAATGGGCGCCGGAGATGATTATTCTCGATGAAGCCCAGCGAATCAAGAACTGGAAAACGCGACGGGCACAGAGCGTCAAGAAGCTCGATTCCAAGTACGCTATCGTGCTGACCGGAACGCCCTTGGAGAATCGACTGGAGGAATTGCACTCCATCGTTGAGTTCGTCGATCGCTTTTATCTGGGTCCGCTGTTCCGCTTTCTTGCCGAACACCAGCACGTTGACGAAAGCGGCAAGGTCGTGGGGTATCACAACCTTTCGAAGATCGCAAAATCGCTGGAGCCGATTCTCGTCCGCCGGACCAAGAGCGAAGTCCTGAAGGAGCTGCCGGAACGCTTGGAAAAGAACTACTTTGTTCCCATGACGGCCGAACAAATGAAGCATCATGAAGAGAATCGTGAAACGGTCGCGCGCATCGTCGCCAAGTGGCGCCGGCTTGGCTTCCTGCCTGAGACCGATCAGAGAATGCTCATGATTGCTCTGCAGAATATGCGAATGAGCTGCAACAGCACGTACCTTCTCGACAAGAAGACCGATTACGGCGTCAAAGCCGACGAGCTCATGCCGGTGCTTGGAGAAATCTTTGAACGGCCGGACTCGAAGGTCGTCGTATTCAGCCAGTGGCTCGGGACGCACGAAGTGCTTCTGCGTCGTCTTGAATCGGCAAAACACAATCACGTGCTGTTTCACGGCAGAATTGACGCCCGCAAAAGGATGGAGCTTGTCAAACAATTCAAGGAGGACCCTGATTGCCGGGTGTTTCTCTCGACGGACGCCGGGGGCGTCGGGCTGAATCTGCAGAACGCCTCGGCCGTAGTCAACATGGATTTGCCGTGGAACCCGGCGGTGCTCGAGCAGCGTATCGGGCGGATTCATCGCCTGGGCCAGCATCGCCCCGTGAGGGTCGTGAACTTCGTGGCCCAGGGAACCATCGAGCACGGTATGCTGTCGCTGCTGTCGTTCAAGCAGTCGCTCTTTTCGGGCGTCCTTGACAAAGGAAAAGACGAGGTTTTCCTCGGCGGAACAAGGCTAAAACGATTTATGGATTCGGTGGACCAGGCGACCCGCGCCATTCCCGAATCCATGCCCCAGCAGCAGGCCGGGACCGAACCGGATGGAGAGCGCGTCGAAGAAGATGCCTCTGTCACCACCCAAAAGCCGAAAGGCGTCGAATCGGGCCAGGACCAGGCGTGGAATGACATGATCGCAGCAGGCGTAACTCTTGTTCAGAAGCTCGGCCAAACGCTATTTGGAGGGGAAAGCCAGCAACGCAAGCCGAGCCCGGAAGTATTCTCCAGATTCAGGGTGGAGACAGATCAAGTGACCGGGCAGCGCCACCTGACGTTACCCATGCCGAAAAAGGAAACAATACAAGGCATCGTCGATCTGCTCAATGAATTCTCAAAGAAGCTATGAAAAACTTCTCGGAACTTTAGAGTGACTTGGCGGTCCCGACCTTAGCGAAAGTAGTACGATTCATCGCACACTACGAGTCCCGGTCAATTTTTTTGTCGGACAAGAAGGTGAGGGTATCTTGCGAGGATTTGAGCAAGCTTGAGGAGAACATTCTATGTCATTGCGAGGAGGCCGACAGAGCCTGCCCTGAGCGTAGCCGAATGGGCCGACGCGGCAATCTTCCTTACTAAAGCTGTAAGATTACTATGAAACAATACTGGGTTTACATGATGACCAATCGTAATAAGACGGTCATCTATAAGCACCAATCCGGGCTGGAAAGACTTGTATGATTTGAAGATTGCTTCACGGAGCCTGCCCTGAGCGCAGCCGAACGGGTTCGCAATGACATACTCTCAACGATCAACGCTCTGGCAAAAAACACAGAAAATTTCATGACAAACAAAGTGAAGTACGCTAACATGATTTTTGCAGATTCCGAACAGAGTTGCTCTGCCGCATTCGTTGTGAGAATTCCGGACGAAAAACAAGCAAGGACTCAATGAAAGGGAGAGTAATCATGGTGTCCACCGATTTACTTGTAGTCCTAATCGACGGCGTGAGATACCAGTTGATCACGCCGGAGAGCGAAGATTGGCTTGAAAACGTCATTAAGTCCAATTCTGAACACATCTTTGGGCCGGATTCATTCTATTTTGACATCAAGAAGCTTATCCGTTCGAAGGTTGGCGTCGCGTCAATACCGGATGGCTATGTTATTTACTTCAATCCAAAACCTAAATGGGCTGTGGTTGAGGTCGAGTTGGCATCGCATCCGATTTATGATCATCTTATTCCACAGCTATCCAAGTTCGACAGGGGAATCGAAGACAGTGCGACCCGAAGGCAAATTGTAGATATTCTTTATACAGCATTCAGCCAAGACGAAGTGCTCAGAGCCAGGCTGAAACGGAGAATCGAAACCACAGAAGTCCATAAGTTCATATCTGAGTTGGTTTTCCAAGACCCGCTTATTGTCGTTGTCATCGACGAACAAACAGAAGATTTGAAGGAAGCTTTGAGAAGTCTTAGGGTGAATGTGCAAGTCGTGGAGTTCAAAGCTTTCCAACGTGAGGGTATCTCTGGGGATGTGAACGCATTTGCGTTTAAGCCGCTAAGCGCAGCACCTGTAGTTCCACCCAAGCAAGGAGACGGAACAGAGTCAAGGTCGGGACCAGAGCCAAAATTCAGCCAATTCGGGGCGCATAAGGCTAAGGCGAAGAGCCCTCGTGTTACGATCGACAATAGGACGGTCGAATTACTGCATACTCCTGGCGGTATTAGTCTTGAGGAGATACACCAGATTATTTGTAAAGAGTGGCCGGACAAAGACCCAGCAGTTCTAAAGAACACAACGAAGCGCAGATTACACGGACACCTCCAGAATAAGCTGGGAATCCATATCGTAAAGGATGCGGCCGGTAAGTACTTTATCAAGTAGCAGAGAACGCTTAATAGAAGGAGACATGGGGGCACATCTTGAATTATAACCAACGTGACGAGAGAAGGTCGTCGAGCTTCTTCCCCCAAAAGAGAAATACCAGTGTGAAGTGCATGACAGTGGTGAATCTGCAAGAATCAAATTCCCTGTTTTGAACAAAAGGGAGGAATGACCGTGAGGACTGGCCTGAAATCCGAGAAAAACTCGTAACACTCGGAACAAAAATCTACAATATAATCAAAGAATCGAATGTATAATATTAACGAAAATTACCCTAAGAAAAAAGGAGTAAAATATGGATTGGATGGAAGATTTCGATTATTCGCTTCTCGATGAGGAAGCATTGAAACATCTCATCAAGTATTATCTTGAGGGTGCTGCTGTAGGGATTACAAAATTAGTAATAAGCAAAGGAATCAATAGTTTATCAGAACAACAATTATACGTCTTTAAAACATATGTAGTAGATCCATGGTTAACTCAAAAATGTAAGTGTGGAAACCACGAGGTAGAAGGCCATGAACTAATAGGCCTTTGGGAGAACGGAGGTTATTGTAGCCGTTGCGCAGATCGTATGGATAAAGACGCTCGATTATTATAGAGCAATTCAACTACTTCAATCTCTATATGGCGCTGAGAGAAAAATCAATTTTAGCTATAATCATTGGGCTGCTGTTTCATGCGCAGGTTTTGGCTGGGGACTGGCCCCAGTGGCGAGGGCCTAGTCGGGACGGTGTGTGGCGGGAAACAGGCATCGTAAAGACGCTCGATGGCTTAGCATCGCGGGTCCTGTGGCGCGTTTCGATTGCCAACGGATACAGCGGGCCGACCGTCGCGGGCGGTCGCGTTTATGTCACGGACCGCCTGAGTTCCCCGGCACAAGTCGAGCGGGTCCACTGCTTCGACGCTTCGACGGGTAAACCGATCTGGTCGCACAGTTATGAATGTGTTTACCAGAAGGTCGAGTATAAAGATGGCCCGCGCGCGGCGGTGACTATCAATGACGGACGTGCTTATTCGCTCGGGACAATGGGGCACCTGTTCTGTTTCAACGCGGCAAAGGGAGACGTTCTGTGGAGCAAGGATCCCAAAGCGGACTATGACGCGAGGGTGCCTATCTGGGGGATTGCCGCCGCACCGCTGGTCGAGAAGAATCTGCTGATCGTTCACGTCGGCGGCAGGGACAACGCCTGCCTGATAGCTTTTGACAAAGTTACGGGCCGGGAAAAGTGGCGGGCGCTGAGCGACCGGGCCTCGTACTCGGCGCCGATTATCATCGAGCAGGCCGGCCGGCGCGTGCTGGTCTGCTGGACCGGCGATAGCGTCGCCGGCCTCGACCCGATGAGCGGCGAAATCTACTGGCAATATCCGTTCAAACCGACCCAGATGGTCATCAATATTGCCACGCCGGTCTTTGAGAATGGCTACCTCTTTTTCAGCAGTTTTTATGATGGCTCGCTCTTACTGAGGGTCGATCCGGACAAACTGGCGGTCGAGAAGGTGTGGCAGCGAAGAGGCGCCAGTGAGACCAACACCGACAGTCTCCATTGCTGCATATCGACGCCGGTTATTGCGGGCGATTACATCTACGGCGTGGACAGCTACGGCGAGCTTCGCTGCCTCGACCTCAAGACGGGCGACCGCGTCTGGGAGAGCCTGGAAGCCGTGCCCAAAGACCGCTGGGCCAACATTCATATCGTGCGGCACGAAGACAAGATATGGATGTTCAACGAGCGAGGAGAGATGATTATCTGCACGCTCTCGCCCAAAGGCTTCCACGAGATCAGCCGGACCAAGATCATCGAGCCGACCAAGGGACAGCTTGAGCAACGCGGCGGAGTCTGCTGGGCGCACCCCGCCTTCGCCTACAAACGTATTTATGTCAGGAACGACCGCGAGCTGGTTTGCATCGACCTGGCGGCTAAAGAGTAAAGGAGCTCTTGCGGACCGCCGGACCACGCTTCGCATTGAGCAAAGTCACCGCTGCCTGCGGTTATCACCTCGGTTCCGTTATGACGGCAACGCCGTAGCCTCCGGACGGGACCTGCACCTGAATCGTCCGCGTCTGCCGGGCTTTGCCGAGCAACTCGACCCGTACATCATGCCGGCCGGGCTCCACTGGCGCACGGCAGACATAGACGCGCGCCGGCAGAAACGTCCACGACCGCGTGTCGGGCTTGTCCAGGCCGACCAGCGCTGCCTCGGTCGCCAGAGCGGCCAGCGGCCCGGCCGCTTTTTCTTTCTTGCCGGCCAAATAGCGTGCGCCCTCGGCGGCGGCCGCTCGGGCTATCATGCGCGTCAGGGCAGCCGCGATGATTCTTGGCTTGATGGTCTCGTACTCTGTGCTTATCTCCGCTGACAGGTCGGTCAATAGTTCGACGGGTAAATCCCGGCCGTTCACGTTGACGGTTGCCCCGGTAACCTCACTCTCCGGCGTGACCAGCTCAGGATACACCACGAACTTAAAGATGCTGCGTGTAAGGATGTCCGCGTCGCCGGTTACCCACAGCCCGGCATAGGCGACGGCTGCCCCGACGGCCATTCGCTTCGGCGTCTTATAAGGAACGCGGCCGAGACCTAACACGATGAGAATCTCGCCGTTGGGATCGTCGCCTGCGGCCCGGCTATTCTTCACGTCAGAACCGGATTCCTCCAGTTTGCGAAGGTACGCTTTTAGCTCCTGGCCCATATAGTGGCCCTGGGCCGACAGGCGAAGAACCGGCTCGCGAAGGGCCTTCAGGTCCCCGGCGCCGAGCGTCTCGGCGTAGTACCGCAGGGCCCGACCCGGCTCGCCTGATTTCTCAAAGACAAAACCCGCTATATACGAGCCGAAAGCCCCGTGGCTGCGCTTCTTGCTGTTTTCCAGCGATGACTCCATGTATTGCCGGGCGATGGTGAATCGCCTTGCCTCGACGCTGGCGCCCTGAAGATCATTCATCGCCAGGTAGTTCAGCATGTTCAGGGCGTTGAGCGCCAGGCGTTCGGCGGGCTGGGCCTTGTAAGTTCTTGCGCTGTCACTATAGATATACTTGCCGATACTGCCGGCGGTATCCTGCTTCAAATCCAGAAACTCCAATTCCGCCTCGGCGGCGCTCATGTCGCGGGCGCTCCATTTGTACTGACCTTGCGCCTGGAGCAGCATCGCCCGTTCGAGCACTATCAGAGGTTTGCTCGCCTTCCATTCGTCAGGTAGTTGTTCAGGGCCTGGGACGTCCAGGATGTCGTTCAAGGCGCGGACGCCGGCTTCATAGTCGCCGCGCTGCGCCGCCGTGTGGGATTGGCGGAGCTTGTCGGTGTATGTTGCGCAACCTCCGACCCACAGCGCACATAAGATGACGGCCCATCTGTGCAATCGGCCTCGCGGCGGAGCGGCCATACCACACCTCCCGGATGCGTGCTGACTTAGCCCTTCAGCGCCTTGCTTCGCGAGGCTTCGTTCTGGAATACAATCCGGCCCGTTTCAACTTCGAGGACCTGGAGAATCAGGCTGTACTGCACCCGCCGGGTCCGCCGGAAACGTTCTTCCACGGAGGTCACCTTGCCGGTCACGAAGTACTGAGCCCCCAATTGACGGCCGAGCTTGCCGATGGTCGCCGGGTCGTATATGTCAGCTTGGCGCGAACGCAGCTCCTCGATCAGCTCCCGCTGATTCTCGCGGCTGACCATGCGCACGTCGGCGGAGTTCACCAGGAACGTTTCAACTGAAGAAAGGATCGCGGCCAACTGGTCGTCGATATGCTGACTTGTCGCGTTCTGGATGGGCCAAATCGCCACGGTCGGCGGCGCCGGCGCCCTCATGATGGTCTTGGTCCAGAGCGCCGAAGCCGACAGGGACTTGGTGTTCTCGCCCACAAGGTACTCGATGTCGGCCAGGTCGAGCGTAACGCTCATCGCGGGCTTGTCCAGTTGAGGATTGTCCGTTCCCGGCCCGCCCCGGACCGCTTTCGGGCCGCAACCGGTTAGCGTCACCAACGTCGCGATTAACACTAGCGACAATGCAGGCATGGAACCCGTTCGCTGTACATTTTGATTTCTCGTCAAGCTCATTTTTGGTCTCCCATTTATTTATATTCAGCTACGCTGCTGAGATTCATCTTCGGTAGGATATCAAGTTTGTCTCTGAGATTCAAGCATGGGGTGGCTCACTTTGGAATCAACGCCTTAATTAGTCCCTCATCGGGCTGCCGGTCTCTTCCGACGATTCCAAAACCTCCCCTGTAGTCCCAGTTCGCCCACGCAATGTTGTTTGCCTCCAGGATGGACCGCACATCTTCATACCACTGCAACCTGGCTTGGCGAGGCGTCGTGGAGAGGCATCCCCACTCCCCGCAATAAAGTGGAAGGTCGTATTTCCCGGCGGTCGCCAGAGACTTTTGAATAAGCTCCCGAAGGGTGTCCCGATTGTACAGGCCATTGTTTGCCTTTACGATTCGCGCGATGTCTTCGGGCAGGTTCTCGACCTGCTTAGGGTCCACGATTTGCCCAGGGTAGTTGACCGGTCCGGTGTACTTGCCCACATCCGTCCAGGAGGCCTTGTAGTGAGTGATCAGCATGGGAATATAGAAATGAAAGCTGAGAATGATGTTGCGGTCCCCCTGCGGTATCCGAAGCTGATCCATCGTATTGACGGATTGCCACTTGTTGGAGCCGATAACGATCCTGCGCTGCGGCTCGGTCTTGCGGATTTCTTTGACGGCCTTTTCGACGAGCTTGTTCCAGTCTTCCGGGTCGTCTGCGACCGGCTCATTCATCAGCTCATAGGCCACGAGGTCCACGGGGTACTTCCGCAGCTCGGCGGAAAGGTCCCGCCAAAGCTGGAAGAACTTATCCTGCGCTTTGGGATCGGTCCACAGGGGTTTATCCTTGGCGTTGAAATGATGCGAGCGCAGGATGTGCAAATCGACAACAACTCGAAGGTGATGATCCCTGCACCATTTCGCGGCGCTGTGGAGAAGCTCAAATGCCTCCGTCTCTTTGCTGCCCTCCTCAGTCCACAACTGCTCTTCGTCCACGGGAAGTCTGATGTGGTCGTAACCCAGTCCTGCGATGTAAGCAACGTCCTTCTCCGTGAAGTAGGCCAGCCGGCGCTCTCCACGTGTCGAGCTTTGGGAGAGCCAATGGCTGATGTTGACGCCCCTGGAGATACGAAAGCCGGCTTCCTTAGCCGGGGCGGCGCCGAGCACACAGATCAAAGAAAGACAAGCTGCGGCGACGGATACATGCTTTGCAGATACAGGTTTTTTCATTGGACGATTCCTTTCACAGCCGTGTTAGTTCTCGCTATTTTTGCCTACCAGCCGATAACTCACGAAAGCGATGTATTTACCGTCAGGGGACCACGAGGGGACGTTTATCGTACCCTGGCCGCCGAACAGCCGGGCCAGGACTTTAGGCTTGTCACCTGATGGTGACATAATGCGCAAGGCGACGTCTTTGTTGGCGGCATGTCCCGTCACGGCCTTGTCGTATGACAGAAATACGATCCATTTACCGTCGGGAGATGGATGAGGAAACCAGTCCGCAAATTCATCGTCGTATGTCACCCGGGTCGGGTTGTCGCCATCGCTGTCCATCCGCCATATTCTCATGGCCCCTGAACGCTCAGAGTTGAAGTACACATATCGGCCGTCAGGCGAGTAATCCGGCCCATCATCCAGGCCCCCTGCGTTCGTTAATCGGGTCTCCCGCCCGCCTTCTGCCGGGATGGTATAGAAATCGTAGTCTCCATTTCTTTCCGCACAATAGACAAGCGTTCTGCCGTCGGGCGACCATCCATGCCAGTAAGAAGGTCCCAGCTCAGTGACCAGACGTGGAGCGCCTCCGGTGCCGGGCAAAACATAAATCAGCGATTTTCCTTCGTGATGATGGCTGATCGCCAACATTCTGCCGTCCGGAGAAAAACCATGATCGTTGTTGCAGCGATCTGCAAAGCCCGTATCCAGTGGCTCAGGTTCTCCGCCTGAAACACCGATCGTGAAGAGCCGTCCTGCGCTGTTGAAGAGCAGGAATTTGCCGTCGTTAGACCAGTTGGGAGCCTCGAAATGGGTGCCGGAACGATAGACGATTTGCCTTTGACCGGTCTGTACAGATATTGTTTCCAGGGAGCTTTCAACAATTCGATCTTCCAGCTTGAATGTTCCGAGGCATTTCATATCGACGTGAGAAAAAACCGCTGTTTCCGCAGTTGTATCGTCATGAGAACAGACGGCCAAACCCACATAAACCGGGTCCTCCAAAAGAACGGAGATCGACCCGGCGGGCTGATAGACCTTCCCATCTTGCGAGACGTACAGAGAAAAGACGTCGGCGTGCCGTTCTATGCGTATGAAAGCCGGCGCCGAAAGCGGAGATTTTATTTCCTCGGTCTGTCCCGCTCTTGCCGTTCGAAATTGCAGAGAGGTCAACCCGTCCCCATGAACCACGGCGTCGGCGTAGGGAGAGCCGGCAGTCAGGCTTTGACGAACCATCCACCCTGCTTTTCGATGGGGGTCCTTGCCATCGCCGATCCATCGGATTTTTGCCGTCAAGCTCAAATCACCTGAGACTTTCTTCCGGAGATAGTGGAAGGCGTCCTGTTCTGCCCAGATGTTTGCCCCGCCGCCCGTAACCCGGTACTCATTTGTGCCTTGAATGAGCTGGGCCGACCCGGTATATGTTACCGTGCCGACATCCGAGCTGCCGTCAAATATCCCCAAAGACTGAGCATTCACATCACGCGCAGCGAGAAAGACAACGGCGGCTGCCGCAAGGGCCACCTGCAATGCGCTTGTCAAACATCTGCCGGAAGATAGTGCTGGGCTGCCGGTCGCTCTCACTGTTTCATCCTTGTCTGTGGTTCTCATCGCCCTGCGGCGGTTTCTCATGGCGGTCACGTACGGGCATTGTACTATTCTGACTGTCCTGAGCAAGGGGGAAAACACTGCCGGCGCTGCCGGGCTTTCACCTTCCACACCAAGGGTCCGCACTCAAGAGTAGAATGGACGTGGTCAATCCCAAGCCGATGTAGTAATGCCTTTAAAGACGTCCGGCATGTTCCTGGAACAAAGCCCCTGCCCGGAGGAGAGGGTGGAACAGAACAGGGGCTTGAGGGGTAGTGTACGTTTGGTACACTACTCTACCTCCATCCTTGGAAAACCAACCATGACAACGTGCCGGCTTTCCTTCTGTCTATATACGCCCTGGTTTTCCAGAGGTTCTCTCAAATTGTCGGCGCTATTTTGATGGACAGATTAAAGCAGATAATGTAAATTGCCTGGCGAAAGAGTGCTCTCTCGGAGAGTTAAGAACGGCGATTTCGCAGTGGAATCGCCCAAACCGGGAGGAACCGGGCTCGTAGCTCAGCGGTAGAGCAGGGGACTCATAATCCCTTGGTCCAAGGTTCAAATCCTTGCGGGCCCATTCAAAAACGCGGATTTTCCGACAGAGCGCCGTTTGGCTTGTCTTGGGCTTGACTTCTTTTCAGGGCTTGACCCGGTTGCTTCTTATGGAGTTAGGGGAGTAACAATGACACAGAAAGAGTTTGAGCAATATAGAAAAGAATTGACAGATATTCTGGCAATGGGCGCAGACCAGGGGCACAAGGAGTACCAGTTAAGCCATTTGGCGCACAGAGTTGGGGCAAGCAAGTGGAGTCATGGCGGACCCTACCATGCTGGGGAGCCGGAACTGATAGACAATATCAACGACGCCTTGCGAACGGAAGCGATGATTCTCGCGTGTAAGACCGCAAGCAGTCACTTCAAAGTTAGCATAGTGGCGGCAGTAGCATCACTGGTAAGCGCGCTGGCGGCTTGGACTGCCATTCTTTGGGAACTCAGGTCGTGATGGTCGGACAGTCTGGCAAGGTGGTTCACGGGAATAGTTGGGGAGACCATAGATGCAAGAAGAGGCCACTTCTAAACGGTTCTATCCACTGACCGGAATCGAACCAGAGCCGTTTCTGACAAGTAACGCCGTGTCGGATATCGCAGAAGCCAAGTGTGTTCTGTGCCATAACATGTTGGTGCAGGATAAACCAAGGTATTTCTGCCTCATTGGAAGGCACAAGGTTTTGTCTCAGGGCGCCGAATGGAATTGGACTAAACTTAACGTTGTGGAAACCACCAAATATGCCTATCAGGGTGCTTATGTCGAGATATGCGCACGGTGCTACACAAAATACTCTCGAAGATTATCCTCTGCGCTGACGTTCTCAGCCATTGCATCGGTCCTTGCAGTAGCGCTTTTCTTAATTCTTGTTGTCCTTCTTGATAAGGCTTATGTACGCACTCTTGGTTATGGTATGTTGTTCGCGGTCTTTATTATAGTGGGCCTTTTTACCCTGGCCCAGTCCTTCTGTGATTCTAAGCACTTCAGTTGGAAAACGGTTCTGTTAAATGACGTTCTGCCGAGATACGGCGTTCCAGACTACCATGACTCTCCTTACCATGAGAAGGAGCTCGTTAGTGAAGAACATCTACTGGAGGCAATATTGAACCAAGGCGATCGTGATGGCGACTAAGAGTGAGCTGTCACTCTCATTCTTCGACGAGAACCACAAGACGATTTGGGCAGTCCCATAAGCGCGCTCGCGTGAGCGTAGCTTGGTTTGTTTCTAAGAGGGCCGGGGTTTTATACCCATTCCAGTTGAAAAAATCGCGCTTGCCTATTTCGTAAGGCCTTGAAAGACAAAGCGTTACGTGACGCTCAATACAGATAGCTGATCTGGAATGGGTATAAACACCTGCCCCGGCCCTTATCGAGAACGACCGCAACCACACCACAAATTGACGACCTCAGGCGCGGCCATGCCGGATTGCAGCTTAGAGGCAAGATTGGCTGCTCCGAATTTCTGTTGACAGCGGAGTTTGCCCATCAGAAAATACGCGTAAAGCCAACCAAATGACTATCAGCGGCGAAAATAATGCTCAACGAGTAATATGATTAAAAACATGCCCATTTGACATACGAAGGAGCAAAAGATGGAGATTGATATTTTTGCACTATGTGACTTTGCCCAAGACGTGGGTGGCAAGCTTACTATCGTCGGGACTTTCGACACAATATTCGCTGACGTCCTTCCGGCAATTCATCCGACGCTTTCAATCGTAGCTCGTCTCCGGTTCTCCGATAGTGAGGCTGGACAACACTCTTTTGAAATTTCATTCTCAGATGATAGTGGTAACAAAGAAGTCCTTCCCCCTTTTTCGAGAAACTTAGATGTTCGGATTCCCTCTGGTGAGAAATGGGGTAACGCAAACATTGTGATTGGGATAGGTCAGTTCCAGTTACCTTCTTATGGAAAATACTACGTAAACTTGTCAGTAGATGGGAAGCAAGTAAATTCCCTGCCGCTTAATGTCAAAAAGGTCCCGAAGACCCCTAAACATTGGGACGATAACTTGTGAGCAAGTCTGTTGCTTGATGTCAAAAAGGTCATGAGGATACCTGATGGATGCTAATACTATAAACCAGCAGGCAACAATTCTTGGTGAGTATGGATTTAACGCAGCCTTCTGGGTTGGTTTGGGTGTCGGGTTCTTGTTGGGTATATTGTCGAGCTACTGTGGCAATTATATTTGGGAGTGGCATAAGAAGAAAAAACGAGGAACACAGCCCTACTGCCAATTCTCTATAACTGGGGATAATATAAGCCTTGAAGCTCAAATGCCGAATACCGCTGCAAATCTGACCATACTTCCAAAACTTACGAAAGCCACCGTTCCTGAAGACCCTTGATATACTCAACGTATTAACATAACACCCCCCACCCCCGCCACTGTACTACCCACCACGCCCGCAAACATCCACAAAACCACGCTATCGCTCGGCGAGCCGCCTGCTTACGTTGACCTGTAGCGATTCGTGATCGGCATTCTCCTGTCTTTGCCGAATGCCTTTGGAGTTATCTTAACCCCTGGCGGCGACTGTCTTCTTTTGTATTCATTGCTATCCACCATGCGGATAACCTTCGTGACAACTTCTGCGGGCAAACCTTCATCTACAAGCTCTCGGGGGGACTTGTCGTCTTCAATGTAGCCTTTCAGTATGCGGTCGAGCAGGTCGTATTCCGGCAGAGAATCGGTGTCCTTCTGCTGGTCCCTGAGCTCCGCACTGGGTGCTCTCTTGAGCACACTCGCCGGGATGATCGTCTTGCCATGTGTCCTGTTCACGTACCTGGCCAGCTCGTAAACCATGGTTTTCGGCACGTCCCTTATGACGGCAAATCCCCCGGCCGTGTCGCCGTAAAGGGTGGCGTAACCTACCGCCGTTTCACTTTTGTTGCTGGTCGTGAGCACCAGATATGAGAAATTGTTGCTGAGGGACATCAATATCGTGCCGCGGATTCTTGCCTGCAGGTTCTCATAAGCTGTTCCTGAATCTGACCAGCCCTGGACCGATTTGAGCGTCTCGTTGAACCGGTCGAGGACGGCCCCGATGGGTATTGTGCGGAACTCGATTCCGAGGTTCCTCGCCAGCTTGGCTGCATCGCGTACGGTCTCGGTGCTGTTGAACCTCGTGGGCATAGTCACGCCGATCACGTTTTCGACTCCAAGGGCGTCCACCGCGATCATAGCGGTGAGGGACGAATCTATCCCGCCGCTCAGTCCGATTACGACCTTGCTGAAGCCGTTCTTTTGAACGTAATCTCTGGTTCCAAGCACCAGGGCCTTATAGACCTCGGAAACACGGTCAAGCCTGCGGGCGGGTCTGATGGAAACGTTTTCGGAATCCAGGGGGCGGACTTTGCCGCCGGAACCCGAATCGACATCGACAACCAGCAAATCTTCTTCAAATGCCTTCGCCTGGCAGACAACCGCGCCCTGCCCGTCAAGAAACAGGCTTCGGCCATCGAAAACCAGCTCATCCTGGCCGCCGACAAGATTACAGTAAGCAAGCGGACAACTGAAGTGTCTGGCAGCGCGGCTGAGAACATCTTTTCGCTGGTCGATCTTTCCGATGTGGAACGGAGAGGCGGATATGTTGATGACCAGATCTCTTCGGGGTATCTCACTGATATAATTCTGTATCCACTCAATGTGCCATATATCCTCGCAGATGGTCAGCAGCGCGAGGCAGCCTTTTATGTTGAGTGTTGCAGACCCCCTCCCGGATCGAAAGTATCTTCTCTCGTCGAATACTCCATAGTTCGGCAGAACTGACTTGCGGTAGATCCTCTTGATCAACCCATTTTCGAGAACGGCCAGAGAATTGAAGTGCCCGTCGCTGGCTATCTCTGCAAAGCCTACAATCACGGTTTTTTCAGGGTCAGGGCCGTCTCTGGCAAGCTGTTCGACCGCCCGCTTGTTGTCCTCGAAGAAGTGTTTCTTGATAAGCAAGTCTTCGGGTGGGTAGCCGCAAACGGCCATCTCAGGAAAGACCACGACATCGGCGCCGAGCTTGAACGCCTCGGCAGAGAAGACCTTGATCTTGGCGATATTGCCGTCAATATCGCCAACGGCCGCATTAATCTGTGCTAATCCAATTCGTAAAGCCATTGAACCGCCGCCCTTTCATACGCGCTGTAACTTATTGCCCCGGCAGACCTTGGGACCGTGCAAACCACGTGTAGAGCCGCAATCGCCGTGCCAGGGGCACCACCCCCCGCATGACAAATCTGTAAGTGCCCGTCCTTGTTAGAGATAAGGAAAACAGGGAAGTGGGGCACTTGCCCGTCTGCTTACAAAATTGTGCGCGAGGATTAACAAATGTGCAGAACTCAACCTGCGACAACGCTGGCCTTCCAGAATCTGCCCAGCATCTTCGGTGCTGTTCTTGCCCTGATCTACGAAGTCTCCGGCGGCTCAAAAAGTGCCCCCGTCGTCTGCAATCGGGTGGTTCTCGACGCGACTCAGTCAATGGTCCAGAGCGTCACGGACTCCTGGTCTCTTGAATAAATCCTGTTGCCCGCGATTACCGGATGGGCGTAGGTCGCAGTTGCGGCGATTTTGATCCGGGCCAGCTCCGAATATTCCTTGTCGCTGGGCTTAAAGACGATCAATTCCCCGCTGCTGGGCAAGGCCAGCAAACAGGAGCCCGCGCTAACAATTGGCCCAAAGCCGCCGCGATCCCGCTGAGTTGCATCGGTCCAGGCCATCTGCCCGGTCTGAGCGTTGATACAAAAGAGATTGCCTCGGTCGGAGAGGCCGAAGAGCAAGCCGTCCCTGAGCACCGGCGTATTGAACTGTACGGCGAGCTCCGCGTTGCTCCAAAGCTCGTTGGCGACAAAAGCATCCCCCTGCTTCTCGACCTTTATGGCCTTGGTGCCCCGGCCCTTCCCTGAGTAGATAACCGTCTGCCCATCGACAATCGGGGTGGCGGCATTGTAGGCCATCTTCTGAGGCACAAACGGCAGTTGCCACAACAGCTTTCCATCGGCTACGGCGATCCCCACGACGCTCTTCTCGGTCGGCGTGACGATCTGCCTGGTGCCTTCCACCGTCAATAGAGCGGGCGAGCCGTAGTCCGGCCCCTCTTGGGCCCAGCGCCACTTCTCGTCGCCGGTCGCCAGGTCATACGCGATGATCGCCCCACTGCCTTTTCCACCGAGTTGTGCGATACACATCCCATCTACGATGATCGGCGACATGGCCGTGAAGAATTGGGGCACAACCTTGGGGAACGGGTCTTTGCGCCACACAACTTTTCCGGTGCCGGCATCCAGGCAGGAGAGGACCCCGCCGACGCCGAGCGTAACGACCTTCCCATCCGCCACCGCGGGCGAGCTTCTGGGCCCTGGGTGCCTGGACGGCGCTCCCGTTACAGCCTGTGCCGCGTACTTGTCATTCCACAACTCTTTTCCAGTGCGTGCGTCGAGACACATAGCGACCTCATCCTCGCCCTGCCGGGCAAAGACGTAGAGCTTGTCGCCCACCAAAGCCGGCGTGGCGTCGCCCTGACCTACAGTTACACTCCACTTCTGTTTGAGTTCCGTGGGCCAGGTCTGGGGTGCGGTGAATCCGGTCACCTTGCCGTCCCGATTGGGCCCGCGCCACTGGGGCCAGTCCTGGGCCCAGGCGCTGCTTGCGCCCACCACAACCAGACAAATCCCAAGCACAACCATCGACCGATTTGCGTCTTTCATGACAAGTACCTCCAATTCGATTTGCAAAAGTGATTAACTTTTTCTGTACATGTCCGAAAGATACGCCTCGGTGCGATTCTTGTCAAAGGAAAAATGGCAGGAATTCGTGCTGTTTGAGCACCCTCGTACTTCTCCTTTGAGGGTAAGAAATACAACCGGAGGCTTGTAGATTGCTTCGACGTGCAGCATGGTCAAGACAGCCCATATAGGTTGCCGGCTGCTTGCCTTAAGGATGATGAACGCCTGTCGGGCGAAACGCCGCTTGAGTTGCTGAGCTCATTTTTCCGGCACGTTGCAACCACCTTCAAGAGCCTGTCAATTCCCGTAGAAAAAGTCTGAATAGTAGGTGTTCTGGCCCGAATAAGCAGTTGGCTGGTTCTCTTCGGGGCCGGCGGAACTCGCTGGGCTCAACATCAGCGGAAGCTGTGTGACCCTCCCCGTCGGCATAGAAATGTCATCTCTTTCTTTCTGCCCAGTTAAGAAAGCGGACTCCTGAGGTCTGACATAAATACGCCGTAATTAAGATTTCAGTTTTTCCTGCCCATCGCGTATAATAACATTGTCTCTGTGACATTTTGAGTGGTCGAGCAATGGACTACAATCTGAGAAAACTGAGCGATGCGAAACTTCTCACCCGCTATGCAGCGGGCGAGGAGGCCGCCTTCCGTGAGCTTGTAAGTCGCTACAAGAACAGCCTGTATGCGTTCTTACGGCAATTCTTGAACCGGCACGACCTCGTTGAGGACGTCTTTCAGGAGACGTTCCTCCAGCTTTTTTCCAGCCGGGAGAGTTTCGACCAAAGCCGGCCGCTGCGCCCGTGGCTGTTCACCATAGCCGCGAACAAGGCAAAGGATGCCCTTCGAAAATGGCAACGCACATCCGCGATTCCCATCGGAACCATGGCGGATTCCGATGAACTGTCGTTCGATGACATGCTCAATACCGTTACCGCTGACAGCACAATGCCTTACGAGGAGCTGCAAAAGAGTGAGACTGCTTCCCGTGTCGGACAGATTGTAACGGATATGCCGGACAATCTGCGAGAAATCTTAATTTTGGCATATTTTCAGAAATTTTCTTACAAACAAATGGCTGAGATGCTCGGTATACCTATAGGAACGGTGAAGAGCAGATTGCACACGGCCGTTGGTCGTTTTGCGAAAGAGTGGAAGGCGTCAGTCGGGAGCAAAGAAAGCAAATGATTCCGCTTAGCAGCGAACAGAAACAGCTATTATTTGATTACTGTGTAGGTCTGACATCCCAAGAACAAACTGCCGAAGCCGAGGCGTTGGTCGCGTCAAGTCAAGAAGCGGCAGACATTCTCGCCAAACTCAAAACTACCCTTGCACCGCTGGGTTCCTTAGCGTCTGAACCTTGTCCGGATGCTTTGGCAGACCGTACGATTTGGCGGCTCGACAGCGTTGTCAATTCGAGCCAGGGCCGGCTTCAGCAATTGCTTGCGAGCGAACAGGCCAGAGCCGCCGGCACCAAGAATCGGCTGTGGGCGGGTTTGGCCGGAAGGTTGGCAACGGCAGCGGTGTTCTTGATTGCAGCAAGTGTTTTGCTCAACACGCTCAACTACGTTCGTCATAATTCGCGGCGTCAGCAATGCCAGATGCAGATGGCCGGTATTTTCCAGGGTTTAAGCCACTACATCTCGGACTACGATGGCCGGCCCCCGGCTGTCGCAAGCGCCGCGGGCGACCCCTGGTGGCAAGTGGGCGAACAGGGCCACGAGAATCATTCTAATACCCGCAACGTATTCCTTCTTGTCCAGGGTGGTTATGCCAAGCTCAGCGATTTTGTCTGTCCGGCCAGTGCACGTGGCAAGGCCGCCCAAATGACTCCTGCTCAGATAGGGACCTACAGGGATTTTCCCGACAGAAGCTGTGTGACGTATAGCTTCCAAATAAGTTGCCGCCAAACACGAAACGGCGGGCTGCTCTGCAGAAAGGTCGTGATGGCGGACTGGAATCCGCTTTTTGAAGAATTGCCGAAGGATTACAGTCAGCCGTTCCAACTGCGGCTGACCAAGAATCTGCTGACCCTTAACAGCATCAATCACAAGCGTCGGGGCCAGAGCGTCCTGTTCGGTGATGGGCGCGTCGAATTCCTGAAGACACGTCTTATCGGCACCGACGATATTTTCACCCTGCAGGACACCGACCTATATCAGGGCTGCGAGGTCCCCTCCTGCGAGACCGACTTCTTCCTTGCCCCGTAGAATCCGCCGGGAGCGAGTATCGCTGACTCTACCAGTCCAATCCCGGCCGGATAAATGCTTCCGCGTTCGGAAATGCTGCTAGTGTTCTCTTCCGTAATCTGTCAAGATGCAGGAGAATGTCGAGGATGCCGTCTCTGTGCTGTTGAAAGTGCTCGTACATTTGCCCCCATGCAGCAATGGAGCGATCTATTGCGATCAGGGCGACTTTTGCCGAACCTTCAGCTTATCAGGCCGTAGTCTTTCAACGTCTGCTCAAGAACGCCTCTCTTGCCTTCTTCCAACGGTGTCATCGGCAGTCGCAGCTCCTCTGAAGCCATGTTCAGCATGGCCATCGCCGCCTTGATCGGTATCGGATTGGTCGCCAAAGTCAGCATGCTCTTGCACAGCGCAAATAGCTTGTTGTGCCATTGCCTGGCGGACACCAGGTCGCCCTCGAGGATCAGATCGGTCATCGCCTTGACGTCGGCGGGCACAATATTCGCCACCACGCTGATCACGCCTTTGCCTCCGACCGAAGCCAGCGGCAGGGTAAGGGAATCATCGCCCGATATAATGGTCAGGTCGCATCGAGATGCAATTTCGCTCGCCTGGTCGAGGCTGCCGCTCGCCTCCTTGATGGCGACGATGTTCTCAAGCTCGGCTAACCGGGCAATGGTCTCCGGCGTCATGCCGGCTCCGCAGCGGCCGGGTATGTTGTAAAGAACAATCGGCAGGTCAACCGCTTCGGCGATGGCCTTAAAGTGCTGATAAAAACCTTCTTGCGTGGGCTTGTTGTAGTATGGGCCGACCTGCAGCGTCGCGTCCGCCCCCACCTTCTTGGCGTACGCGGTCAGCTCGATTGCCTCGGCGGTGCTGTTTGAGCCGGCCCCGGCGATGACGGGGACCTGTCCGCCGGCGGACTTGACCACTCTCTCGATGACCTGCTTGTGCTCATCATGGCTCAGGGTGGGCGACTCCCCTGTCGTCCCCACCGGCACAATGGCGTCTATGCTGTTGTCTATCTGGAATTCAATCAGCTCCTCGAGAGTCTGAAAATCAACTTGGCCGTCCTGAAAGGGTGTGATCAACGCGACCATTGCTCCTGTAAACATTCTCAATCTCCTTCTCGGTAAGCAGTTCGTCGTCCGCAGTTGACAATCTGTGCACGATTGCCGGGCTCCCCGGCGCAGCAGCGCCCGCTCACAACGATGAGCTAAACTTGTCCATCAGCTCTATCATCTCGGCGGTTGCCTGCCTGATTCCAACCAATACGGCCCGCGCTACAATGCTATGGCCGATGTTGAATTCGCAAAGACCTTCGAGGCGCGCCACCTCGGCGATATTACGATACGTCAGGCCGTGGCCCGCATGGACGATCAGTCTATTCTTCATCGCGACATCTCTGCCGGTTTCCAGCTCCGTCAGTCTCTTCTTGACTGCTTTTTGGCCTCTGGCGTTTGCGTACCCGCCCGTGTGCAGCTCGACGGCGTCGCAGCCGGACTGGGCCGAAGTGATAATCTGCGCCTCGTCGGGTGCTACGAACGTGCTCACCAAAATGCCTCTCTTGTGCATCCTCTTGACCACCTCGGCCAGGCGTCTCTTGTATGCGACACAGTCCAGGCCCCCTTCGGTGGTCAGCTCGGCCCTTTTCTCAGGCACTAATGTGACCTGGTCCGGTTTGATTTCTTCGGCGATCCTGACGATAGGCTCGGCCATACACATCTCGAGGTTGAACTTGCAGGCAACGGTCTGTTTCAGCAGACGCACATCACGGTCGCCGATATGGCGTCTATCCTGCCGCAGGTGAACGGTGATCCCGTTTGCACCGGCCAATTCGCACTGGACCGCCGCCCAGACCGGGTCCGGCTCATCGGTCAGGCGAGCCTGCCGAACCGTCGCGACGTGATCGATATTGACATTCAGTACCGCCATATTCTTGCCCTCGATGGACCTGCCGAATTATATCAGCGTGCCGGCTCAACACAAGAAAATTAGATTCCCAAATATTCCGGCGTTCTGCTATATTATGGCGATGTCGGAACAGAATAGTCCATGACGTGCGGTGAAGAACGATGAATGTGAAGCTAAATTGGGCCACTCGGATCACCATCTTTCGGATATTGCTGATCGTCCCATTTGTCAGCTTCATGTTGAAGACAAACGACCCCGCGCTGGGCGACGCCGCCCGCAACGCCATGCGCTATGCCTCCACTTTCCTCTTCCTGCTGATGGGGGTCAGTGACGGTGTTGACGGCTTCTTGGCTCGCAGGAGGAATCAGATCACCAAACTCGGGGCTTTTCTGGACCCGATTGCGGACAAATTGCTTGTCACATCGGCGTGTCTGCTGCTGGCTTCGCAGCGGGGCCATGTCGAAGATTTTCTGCTTCCCCCGACCGTTGTGGTCTTGATCATCGGCAAGGACCTGTTTTTGCTGATCGGATTTGTGATTGTCTATTTAATCACGTCGAAGACTCATATCGCGCCTGTCTTCATCGGCAAGCTCGCCACAGCGCTGCAGTTGTCGATGGTTGCGGGAATTCTCATTGCCCCCGAGGTTTCCGGCGTGCTGCCGGGCTGGATTTGGCTCCTGCGGATTCTATGGTGGTCGGCGGCGGGAACCGCACTCCTGGCCACTCTTATTTACATCCGCGACGGAAGTCGGTATATTGAAGCCTACGAGCAGAGCTTGGCGAACAGAACCGCAAATAAAGAGTAACAGCCAAGAGACGATATTGGACAACGAACTCGAGCCGCAAGAGCGGGGCTTTTCAACCAGATTCTCGGTTATCGCCTTGGGCCTTTCGCCAAGGATAAATAGATGGCAATACAATTCAGCGAAATATCGGAAGTCCTGGAGGAGCTTCGCCGGGGCCGCATGATCGTGCTTGTCGATGCGGAAGACCGTGAGAACGAAGGGGACCTGGTGTGCGCCGCGGAGAAAGTCACGCCGGAAATTATCAACTTTATGGCGAGGTTTGGGCGCGGCCTGATTTGTCTGCCGCTCACGGCCGCCAAATGTGACTCACTTGGGCTCTATCCGCAGACGGCTGATAACACGGCCCCCTTTGGAACCGCTTTCACGGTCAGTATCGATGCCGCCGAGGGGGTGAGTACCGGGATCAGTGCCGCGGACAGGGCGCGGACGATTCAGACGGCCATTGCCGATCATGCCAAACCTGCCGACCTCGTCCGTCCCGGTCACGTCTTTCCGCTGCGGGCCCGCGAGGGAGGCGTGCTGGTGCGAGCCGGACAAACCGAGGGAGCGGTGGACCTGATGCGCCTGGCGGGTTTAAGGCCGGCTGGCGTCATCTGCGAGGTCATGAACGAGGACGGCTCTATGGCACGCGTGCCGGAGCTGCTCCAGTTTTGTGAAAAGCACAATCTCAAGATCGCCTCAACGGCCAAACTGATAGAATATCGTCTCCAGCGGGAGAGCCAGATCAGACGCATCGAGTGCGTCAGCCTGCCGACCGACTACGGCGAGTTTACGCTGATCGGCTATGAGAGCATCACCTCGGCTGAGCCGCACCTGGCGTTGTGCAAAGGGGGCGTCGGACAGCTCGATGAAAAGGGTCAGCCGATCGAGCACGACGAGCCGGTGCTGGTGCGAGTGCATTCGGAATGTATGACGGGTGATTTGTTCCATTCGCAGCGGTGTGAATGTGGTTACCAGTTGGTGACGGCGATGAAGATGATCGAACGGGTCGGAAAAGGGGCGCTGATTTATCTCAGGCAGGAAGGCCGGGGCATCGGCCTGACGAACAAGCTGCGCGCTTATAAGCTTCAGGAGCAAGGCCTGGATACGGTCGATGCGAATCTGCAACTGGGATTCCAGGCCGACAAGCGAGACTACGGAATTGGGGCTCAGATTTGTCGCGACCTGGGCCTTCGAAAAATCCGCATACTGACCAACAATCCCAAAAAGGTCAATCGCCTCGAGGTGTACGGCGTAAAGATTGTTGAGCAGATACCACTCAGGGCCGAGCCGGGAGAGCACAACATTGCCTACCTCAGAACAAAGAAGCACCGCCTCGGCCACATGCTTGATGAGGACCTGTAACTCTTTTGGATCGTCGGCTGTACCGCCGGCGGCATAGAATAACTTCTGTTTCGGTTGGGAAACGAAAGTGGAAACCAAGCCGGCTCACATCATGTTCCGAGTTTTTTTGTCCGTATTCTTTTTCATCAGCGCCGGTTGTGAACGGACGGCGTCGCCTCCTGAGAGCCTGTCTGAGGCGGACAACGATCTTGACAAGTCGTCCTCTTACGCTCGCTATGCCCCTGCGAAAATCGACATCATGCCGTTGACGGAGCTGCTTACGGCAGGCGGGACCCAGCGGGCTCAAATACGTCTCTACGTCAGCTTGCTGGACGCGTTCGGCTCTCCGATAAAATCGCCGGCGGTGTTTCGTTTTGAGTTGTATGAGTACGTGCAGCGTTCGGCCGAGCCGAAGGGAAAGAGAGCCGTGATTTGGGCGGATGTTGACTTGACGGACCCGGCCGTGAATAATGAATTCTGGCAGGATTTCTTGCGAGCGTACAAGTTCGACCTGCCTTTTGAGCATGCCGGAAGCCAGGACTACATGCTTCAGGTGACGTGTCTGTGCCCGAACAGCAGCCGCCTTTCATCCGAATTCATGCTCAGACACGCTCGATAGCCCTTTTCCCCGCTATTTCGGCGTGTCAGCGGCGTTCTTTGCCCACGCTTCAATTTTTTGTTTGACATCAGGACGCCTGATTTGGTATAAAACTAGGTATAGTGGAGTTTGTGGGCGCACAGGCGGACATCTGTATTCATTTTCGCTTTCAAAGGAAGGAGGTAGCTGCAAGCCGAGAAAGACCGTCCGGAACGGGCTGGAGTGAAGCTGAAAATCGTCACTGATCGTGTCATTTTTGTGTCCCTATTTTTGCAGGAGGATTACCATGTGTAGAAGATTGATTTGTTTAAGTTTCGTTGTCTTTGTGTTGGGATTGTGCGCGTGCTCTTCTCTCGTGCATGGCCAGGAGGGGCTGATCGGGTATTGGAGATTCGACGAAACGTCCGGCACCACCGCAATAGATCTGGCCGGCGGAGATAATAATGGTACTTTAGGAAATGCCGCACAATGGCAACCTGGCGCCGGAAGAACGGGAGGGGCAGTGCTCTATGATAGTGTCCAGAACACCGGACGTGTGGAGATTCCGACGGCGGGTATGTCTGTTTCTCGAGGAACGATTATGGTCTGGGGCAAGCTGGCTCAGCCATATCCTACGAATCGGGACGACGCCTCGTATTTCTTCGGCCATACGACCCAACCGTCATACGCCAACCGTATTCAGTTTTATATGAACGCCGCAGATACCCTCTTTGATCTCGGACTTGGTGACACCCACACCCGTCGGACCGATATGGTGAATTTGCAGACGGATACTTGGTATCACGTTGCCTTGACTTGGGATTCAGGACGATACGTCGTCTATTTAAGCGGTGAAGAACTCGCTTCAGGTACGTATACGGGTTTGACGGCTCTCAACACCATTATGGACATCGGCAATGATGGAAATCCGGTGTCGGGAAACCTAGAGGCCTTTGCGGGGCTGCTGGACGAGGCGCGGCTCTATAACCGTGCTCTGGAGCGCGCCGAGGTTCTTGCCGCAATGAAGAGCGCGCCATTTCCATTTGCCTCGGGGCCGACCCCGAAGGATGGGGCCCTCCACACGGATACGTGGGTGACCCTTTCCTGGCGGCCGGGAGAGTTCGCCGTCTCGCACGATGTGTACCTGGGAGATACTTTTGACGACGTGAACAACGCCACGAACGAGAGCACAACGTTTCGCGGCAACCAGGCCGGAACATTCTACGTGGCCGGCTTTCCCGGGTTTGCCTATCCGGGCGGGCTGGTTCCCGGCACGACCTACTACTGGCGCATCGACGAGGTCAATGTCGCCGAGCCGAACAGCCCGTGGAAAGGAGAGGTTTGGAGCTTTTCGATTCCGCCCAGGAAGGCATACAACCCCAGGCCGGCTGATGGGACTGAGTCTGTCGCCGTGAATGTGACACTGAGCTGGACGCCGGGGCACGGCGCCAAGCTGCACACGGTGTATTTCGGCACCGACTTTGACACTGTTGCGAATGCGACCGGGGGGCTTCCCCAGGGCACCGCGACCTACACTCCCAGCGGGCTCAAGCTGGCTAAGACCTACTACTGGCGTGTGGATGAGTTTGACGGCGCTGTGACTCACAAGGGCGACGTCTGGAGCTTTACGACGCGGGGGGCCATCGGGAACCCGAATCCGGCCAACGGCGCTGTGGATGTGAAGCCGACGCAGGTTCTGACCTGGCGTTCGGGGGATCTCGCCGCTTCGCACGAGGTCTATTTCGGCAAAGAGGCGGATGCCGTGAAGAACGCGACCAAGGCCTCGCCCGAGTACAAGGGCAGCAAGGCCCGTGGTGACGAGAGCTACAACCCCGGTAAACTCACCCTGCTAACGGCTTACTACTGGCGTGTGGATGAAGTCAACAGCGTCAATCCCGATAGTCCGTGGAAAGGTAACGTCTGGAGCTTCACGACCGGCGATTCCTTCGTCGTGGATGATTTTGAGGACTACGACGCCGGCGCCAATCAGATCTGGTACTCGTGGCACGACGGTCTTGGCTACGGCACGCCGCAAAGTCCGCCTTACTTCGCCGGTAACGGCACGGGTGCGGCCGTAGGGGACGAGAACACGGCTTCGTTCACTGAAGAAACCATCGTTCACGGCGGCGGTCAGTCGATGCCGCTCAACTACGACAACAATAAACAGGGCTTCGCGAAGTATTCGCAGGCCGAGCTGACATTGACCGCGCCGCGCGACTGGACCGAAGAAGGCGTCGCAGAGCTGTCACTGTGGTTCAGAGGCAATCCAGCCTCCGTCGGCAGCTTTGTCGAAGCGCCGGTCGGCACCTATACGATGACCGCCACAGGCGCCGACATCTGGAACCAGGCCGACCAGTTCCACTTTGCCTACAAGATGCTCACCGGCGTCGGGACGATTGAGGCTCAGGTGCTCAGCGTCGATAACACCGACCCATGGGCCAAGGGCGGCGTGATGATCCGTGAGACGCTGGATGCAGGCTCCAAATTTGCGGCGGTCTATATCACGCCCGGCAACGGCTGCCGATTCCAGGCGCGGGCGGATACGGGCATAGCTGCAACGAGCGACACCGCGGTCGTGACGGCCCAGCAGACGGCCATCAAGGCACCGTACTGGGTAAAATTGGAGCGTGACGTTGCGGGCAACTTCAGAGGCTACTATTCCAGTAATGGAACCACATGGCAGGTGATGTCGTGGAATCCGCAAAACATCACAATGGCTTCGAATGTCTATGTGGGCCTGGTGCTGACCAGCCACAACAACAATGCGACATGCCAGGCCAAGTTCTCAAACGTCAGGACGACCGGCACAGTCAGCGCCCAGTGGGCAAACCAGGATATCGGCATTGCCAGCAACGCGGCTGAGCCACTGTACGTGGCGGTCTCAAACAGCGCCGGCCAGCCTGC
>CAYWZW010000050.1:0-41355 GCA_964462945.1 uncultured Pirellulales bacterium | reverse complement strand
CCTTCGTTAGTGAAAACGGCAAGCAATCTAGCCAAAACTGCATGAACGCTTACCATATTTTTTGGCTTGCTCGTTAGCTTTCTCGCGGTCAAGGAATGTTTGTAACACCCTGAGTGGGTGATTTTGCATCGCAGCCTTTTCAAAAAAATCTTTCACTTCGTTCCCTCCTAATTATTGAGGATCAAGACTTCGCCTGAGTCTTGACTACGCCTCTCGCATGTCTTCTTCGTCCCTTTCGGGATACGAACAATTGTTTGGCCCTTATATAAGCTCAATATGTCCGGGTGAGAAGATACAGTAAGAGCCCATTTTACTCCTCTGCGACCTGCTCTTCTTAGGGCTTGTCCCAGCCTTCGATGGTCAGCGCGAGTAAATTTCGAATGAATATAGTGAGCGTGAAGTAATTCGCGTTCTCCGGGCCGGTAGGGCGGATCCAAGAAAACAAAATCGTGCTCTGTGCTCAGATCCACAATGTCCTCAAAATCGCTCGTCCTTAACAGCGATCTGCTCAGCCGCTTTGAAACTTCCACTAATGTTTGTTTATTTATTACCCACCGCCTCTCTTGTCCTCCGTATCCAACGTTAAATTGCCCGTCAGAATTGTGCCTCCACATCCCTTTAAAACATGTCCTATTAAGATACAAGGTTCTAGCTGCTTGCGAAGCAAGGTCGGAGGGCCAATTCGTGGTGTCACGAATCCGGTAATAATCCCTTTTCGTTGAAGGCAGCGACCGAAAAATTTCCCAGACTTTTATAGGGTCACGTCGTACTCCACGATACAGAGTTACAAGCTCCGAATTCATATCTGCCAGAATACCTTTTTTCGGATTCAAGCTAAAGAAAACGGCGGCGCTCCCAACGAAGGGTTCTATGAAGTATCCGGAGATTTCTTCTCTGGAAGGCAAATGCTCCATAATCCAGTGCAACTTCCTCTGCTTACCACCTGGATAACGTAGGAGGCGTATACTTTCGTGTTCCATCGAGTCATTCCCCCAGTTCTGCCACAGACTTTGCCATCCACAATGTAACTTATCGGCTGAAATCCAGCTAACGATGATTCTTTCCGCCCGATAGTCAAAAAACGTCGTTTTGCGCATAGTCTTATAATCTCAAGCCTGTTAGTCGCGCTGAGGTTCCTTAGCGAAATCCACTTCACGCCGTGTGCTATCTGCCATTCACCATGTCACCGTTCACTACAAAGAAAAGCGATTCTCGCGGGGCAAATGTAGATGCTAATTTTCGAAATTTCTTAAAAAATCTTCTGCTGCTTGTCGCCTATGAAACGTATCTTGTGTTCTGAAAGGGAGTTAGCGAGTTAGGACATAGAACATGCCGCTCGCAATTTTAGCAGATTGCCCTTCGGGGCTCTGCGCTTTGCTTCGTGTCTCCACTGCGGCCTGCCCATTCGACTTCGCTCAGGGCAAGCTCTCTGGCAGTCCTCCGGTCGAAATGACCGGGACCATCGAGCAGGTCCCTCGGCCACGTCCCTAAGGGACAAGCTCGAGACGCCTGCGCTCCCACGGCTGCGCCGGGGTGCTCGGCGTTTTTGTTTGTGCGGTTAGGGGATTTTTGGTTAAATGTTAATATGGTGAAGGTTCAGGCCAACTCAGCGGATATCGAAAAGTGGCTCAAGCTGATCCGAGCGGAGGGCGTCGGCCCGGCTATTTTTGGAAGGCTCATCAAGCATTTCGGCTCGGCGGACCGGGCTTTGGGGGCGTCGGTCAGCGAGCTGGCCAAGATCGACGGCATAGGCTTCAAGACCGCCGAGCGGATTGCCTCGACTCGCGACAAATTCGACGCCGCCGGCGAGGTGGAGTCGGCACAGAAGCTCGGCGTCTGGATCGTCCATTTCGACGATGAGCGCTATCCGCCTGTGCTGAAGCGGATTTACGACCCGCCGCCGGTCCTCTATATAAAGGGAACTCTGGCCCGCGAGGATAATCTGGCCATTTCGATAGTCGGCTCGCGGCATTGCAGTCTTTACGGCCAGGAGCAGGCATCTCGCTTTGCCCATTTCTTAGCCTCGGCGGGTTTTACCGTCTGTTCCGGCATGGCCAGGGGCATCGATACCGCCGCACATCAGGGTGCTTTGTCGGCTGGCGGACGGACAATCGCGGTGCAGGGCTGCGGCTTGGCAAATGTTTTTCCGCCGGAGAACGCCAAGCTGTTCGAGCTAATTGCCGAATCCGGGGCCTGCATCAGCGAGCTGCCGCTGCGGTACGAGCCTTTGGCGGTGAATTTCCCGCCGCGCAACAGGATTATCGCCGGGCTGTCGCTGGGAACGATAGTCGTCGAGGCCGCCCCGCGTTCGGGGGCATTGATAACCGCCAAAGCCGCCCTGGATTACAATCGGGAGGTGATGGCGGTGCCGGGGAAGATCGATTCGCCCTTGAGCAAAGGGGCGCATCAGTTGATAAAGGAGGGGGCGACGCTGATCGAATCCGTCGAGGACGTTATGCAGGCGCTCGGGCATATCGGCGAGCAGTTGGCCAGCCACGTCAGTGCGGCCGCCGCGGAGGCCGTCGAGCGTGTCGAAAAGTCTTTGTTTGACGTGAGCCAGTTGAAGCTAAGCCCCGATGAAAGAAAGGTTTATGATTGTCTGGACAAGGAGCCTGTGCACGTCGAGCAAATCATCGCCGAGACGGATCTGCCGGCGGGAAGCGTCAACGCGGCACTCATATCGCTGCGCTTGAAGGGCCTGATCAAACAACTCCCTGGCAGTCTGTTCGTGAAAAGTTAGGAAGACCGAATGGGACGTAAGAGCATCGTTTCTGTAGCTTTTCTGGTGACACTGCTATTATGCAGCGGCCTGCGGGCTCGGCCGACAACGGCGGATGAGGCTGCAATGGCGGCGGCAGGCTGGCTCAGGGCCGATCCCCAGCCGCTCGGCACGACCCTTGGCCGGCGGGTGATGAACGTTGAGACCTTCACCGATGGCGGCGGCCCGGCTTACTATGTCGTCTATTTGCAGCCATCGGGGTTTGTCATTGTCTCGGCCGACGATCTGGTCGAGCCGATTATAGGCTTCGCGGGTGACGGAACTTACGACCCATCCTTTCGGAACCCGCTTGGGGTACTGGTCACCAACGACCTGAGCGGACGAATCGCGGCGGTTCGAGGCACGTTTAATCTCCAGATGGAGGTTGAGCCGGACAGAGCCGGCAGCCCTCGCAGCAAATGGCGGCAGCTCATCGACTTGGCGGAAAGCTCCGAGGGCGAATTTGAATTGATGGGCTTGACGTACCCCGGTGATATCCGGGTGATCCCGCTGGTGCAGAGCGAATGGGGTCAGGCGACGGCCTGCGGGCAGTATTGCTACAACTACTACAGCCCCTCTCACTATCCCGCCGGATGTGTTGCAACGGCCATGGCCCAACTGATGCGTTACCACGAGTATCCCGCGGCCCCGATCGGCACGCACGAGTTTTCGATCTGGGCCAGCGGCTCCAGGGGCGAGCAAAAAGCCTATACGCGCGGCGGCGACGGCGCGGGAGGGCCGTACAATTGGAGCGCTATGGTGCTGCGGCCCGAGTCCAGTTGCAGTACGCTGACCGAGGAGCACCGTCAGGCCATCGGAGCGATTTGCTACGATGCCGGTATCGCTGTCGGGATGAGATATACCTCGAACGGCTCCGGCGCTCTGATGCCCGATGCGAAGGAGGCTCTGGTTAGCGTATTTCAGTATAGCAATGCGATCCTGGGATATGATCCCGAGGGCAACGTTCATTCAGGTCTGACGGAAATGATCAATCCCAATCTCGACGCCGGGGCCCCGGTGATTCTTGCCGTATCGGGGCCTTCGGAAGCGACGCTTGCGCATTCGCTGATATGCGATGGCTACGGGTATGAGTCCTCGACACTATACCACCATCTGAATATGGGATGGCGAGGCGTCGATGATGCGTGGTACAACCTGCCGGACATCGATGGGTCCAAGGGCAAGTACGCGGTGGTCTTCACGTGTATCTACAACATTTTCACCGCGGGCACAGGTGAGATTATCAGCGGGCGCATCCTAAGTCCTGACGGCAGGCCCATCGTTAACGCCGGAGTCTTCGCTGAACGGGACGACGGGACTGCTCATGCGGCTTTGACCGACGACAGAGGGATATATGCTCTTACGAATCTGGACCCGAACACCGCTTATACGGTATGGCCCGAGGCGGATGGATGCGTTTTTCCCGGCCGGGCGGTCGAGACGGAAAGCTCGCGTGACAACTCCGGCTGGTCGGGGAATCGGTGGGGCGTTGATTTTTACGCCGAGTCCGCGCCGAATCCCCCGTCGCCCAAATTTATCTACGTTGACGCTGACGCCGCCTGCGATCCTGGCCCCCGCGATCCGGCTGTATCCGACCCCGATGAGGACGGCTCAGCAGAGCATCCCTTCGACGCCGTACAGCAAGCCATCGACGCGGCGGTCGCCGGGGACACGGTTATTGTCTTACGCGGGACCTATGCCGGCGACGGCAACAGGGACCTGGACTTCAAGGGCAAGGCGATTACGGTCCGCAGCGAGGATCCGAACGACCCAAACCTTGTGACCATAGAATGCGACGGGACCGCCGATGATCCGCACCGGGGATTTGAGTTTCATCAGTATGAAACACCTTTGTCGATGCTGGATGGCGTGACCATCAGCGGCGGCTATCACGAGCGCGGCGGCGCAATCTATTGCGGCGACGGCGTCCGCCCGACCGTGACCCACTGCACGTTCCGCGGGAACGCGGCGATCCTCGGCGGCGGGGTTTACAACGACAGCAGCCCGATATTGATCAACTGCATATTCAGCGATAACTCAGCAGAAGGCGGCGGCGGGATGTACAACGATGGGCAGACCTCCGGATCCAGCCCGCTATTGGTCGGCTGCGTTTTTCGCGACAACACCACAGCTCACAACGGCGGAGGATTGTATAATGTAGGGCGAGGCGCTGAGCCGGTATTAACCAACTGCGCGTTCATTCAAAACTCTGTTTCCGGCGGAGGGGGCGGTGCGATACGAAACAACATCTTAGCAAGTCTGAGCTTGACAAACTGCCTCCTCATTGAGAACGCGGCGGCGACCTTCGGCGGTGCGATACGCAACTCCAATGGGGCCGGCGCGACGTTGACCAACTGCACGTTCAGTGCGAATTCCGCCGCGAATGGAAAGGCGGTGGCGTGCACGCCGGACGACAGTGGAGCAGAATCTGCGGGCGCTCTTGAGGTAGTCAACTGTATCCTGTGGGACGACGGCGACGAAATATACAATAATGATAGCTCGGTTGTCGCCGTCACCTATAGCAATGTCCCGGGCGGCTTGGCGGCAGAGCCGTGGCCGGGCGATGGCAATATGGACGCCGACCCTTATTTCGCCGATCCGAGCCGTCAGGACTATCATCTCAAATCTCAGGCAGGCCGCTGGGACCCCAAGAGCCGAAGCTGGGTCAAGGATACGATGACAAGCCCCTGCATCGACGGCGGAGACGCAACTACTCCTATCGGCCTCGAACCCTCGCCCAACGGCGGCATCATCAATATGGGCGCCTACGGCGGCACCGCAGAAGCCAGCAAGTCATACACTATTTCAAGGCCATAAGGTCCACGATTTGAGGTTCTTTTGCACTCGTGGCCCTACGTTTTTACGTTCTTCTACGCGATGTTATTGTTTTGTATTGCTGGTGGTTTTGTTCTCCGAGGAGGAGCGTGCGCCCGCCGCAATCAGGAGTTCCACAATGTCCTGCCGGTTTTCCTCGCGAGCCAGGTCCAGCGGAGTTTGGCCTGTTTCGGTTTTTGCATGGATGGTGGCGCCCTGGAGGGCAGCGGCATGGCGAATGTCAACCTTGCCTACCCCAAAAAAATCTGCCTTTTGTGCTGGTGAGTTGAGAGTCGATTCTAAGGTGAGGGAGCAATAGGCATGGTCAGTGAGGGTTTTAGGATGCTGCAAGACCACCAGGGTTGATTTTACTCTTTTTCATAGCGTGTGAAAATATCCTTAGATAAACCTAAGTGGTTGCAAACGTCATCAATTACCCATATAGGAATCTTGTTGTTGGGATTAGAAACTTCAGGACCAAGAAAATAATGTACACGTAATTTACCTTTGCTTACGGGATGTTGTACGATTTTTTCTACATCTCTCACGCTGGGATCTTTCACGTACACTGCAATCTCATTACATTGTAACTTCTGTACCACATAGAATTGATTTGGATACTTTCCAAAATGTTCATATAGTTGGCCATAAGTTGTAACATATGCTTGGTCGCCGCTCACCATCCTTTAGCCCCTATCCTCAATCAGAAATTTCAAAAGAACGTAATCGACCGCACACAATGCTATACCAAATCTTTCTCTGGTGTGAAAAATATTAAGAGAGACGAACTTAGTTGTTTTATTGATATTGGGTCACAGAACCCCTCCGCGTTGTCACTAGGCCAGAAATCGTGCTTAAGTAGCACAACAATTGTCTTCGACGAAGGCATCTAGTCGAGCTGTGTCGTCCAAATCAGGGGTTGTAATCATTTGTGTTGGATCACATTCAATTCTGCCTCGGAAAGACGTGTTACCCTTGTGAGACTCAATGAAGTCATTAATTCCTTGATTTAGGGCTTTGAATTGTCTATCAAACGGCATTCTTGACGCGAGTGAACTCTCATCTTTTATTTCTGCGGAAACTTCATTTCCTATCTCAACCCCTGGGGTGTCCATAACATCTCTCAAATAGTTATACAGCTTAAGAATCAGCGAGCTATACGCATCGTCGAGAGTATCCCCCAAAGCAGTGACACCTGTGGTCAGGGATATGGCTATATAGATATCACCTTCGGGTTTCATGTATTCTATATCTGCCAGTGTCTTAGAGGCTTCGTACGTTCCTCGTATGAGGTTGTACGTTAAATCTGTGCCCGCCCTCAGACGTAGTTTCTTAGTTGCCATAAAATCCTCCTTATCTCGTATACGTTAAGGGCTAATAGCTGCACAGACCCTATATAAAAAGCGAATTTTACCGTCCCGAACAGAACAAGGCAACACAAAACTCTCGAGGATCCTGGTAAAATTGCGAGATAGTCTTGTGCTTAAACTTGCCCCTTTCGTCTGTCATTTGCTATGCGGTGCCCATACCTGTTCATCCACCTCTGACCAAACAGAACACCTCCTATTCCCTCAATCTAAAGGTACACGATGAAAAAGTCAAGCACAATTTGCAACAAAATCGTAATTTTCTCATCTATTAATACGCTTCAATTCCTGCTGGGTTCTAAGCCCATCTATGCTTAGATATCGGCCACAGAACGTCTGTGACATGAAAAAATGACCTCTAAAGATAGCTTCAGCCCCACCCGCAAGGCAAGAATGTGCGTTTTTGAAGCAAGAATGCGGTTTCTTGAAGAGATGACTTTTGCTCATTGTTCCGTGTATTGTGAGGCCTATGGTGGGTCGGCAAGGGGATCTCCGCTGGGCGTAGAGAGGTGTATTGTGTTGAAAAATACGTAGAACTACGTAGGCCAAAAGGCATGAGAAGCAATCACCACAGCTTGTTTAGATAGAACAGTCCTCTGCATAGCTGAGAAGCTGCCTGGAATGCCTTACAGTCGGTGATCTCAATTTGAGCGAGGACTGGCCTCTTTGGTCTGGTAGAATAGTGGGAACTGGTCAGTCGGCTTAGCTGTGCTGTGATTACTCTGCTCAAGTTGGAGTCCGAAAACTGGATCGAATGTCATTCTCGCACGGAGTTCTGATGGGCACCCGACAGTTACGCCTTCAATTACGCCTGGCTCACCTGGTTTGTTTTTGTTGCGCGTTTTCTTTAAGATCTCCTTATCATAGGTAAGGAACCACGCTGCTCCCATTGCAACAGCCTCCCCCAAGTGAAGGATGTCCGGCGGGTCTTTCAGTTTGAGTCGGGCAAGTCTCCTTTGGGGTCTCTCTACCGTTCGCGCATCTGGTGTTCCGTATTTTTCGATCCCACAATCCTGCCACGCTTCACGCAAACTACGATACGTGTCGAGTTGCCATGGCTTTGGATCGCCGTGCTCAAGTTCGTCGAGAAGGTGCTCAGGTGCCGGAATGTCCCAACGATGGTCTAAATCTTGCATTTCAGCATACACAGCCAGTTCAATAATCTCGTCGAGTGCCTGTAGCTCTGTGACGAGTGTGGGGTCTGTCTGCGTCATGGTTTCGCGGTCCGCAATAAACTGAATGATATTCGCATCAAGGTAAATCAACATTCTTTGATACCTTTACATCCAAATAGTGACCATACTGTCTAGCCTGAGCGGTGCACAGACTAATGCCATTATACATATCACTCGGTGCACACCCAAGAACAAACTTAGTTAGAATCCACCCCACCCATCCTCCACTCTGGGCCCGCCGTGCCCTTCTTACAAGTCGTTACTTGCGTGGCGGCCAATTCTGGAGGGGCTGGATCGATTGGCCTTTGAGAGCAGGAGGAAAAGGATTCTCGAAGCGGTCAGTAAGTGAAAGGCTTAATCCTACAGGGCCAGCTCAAACGGTGTCATTGCTCGCTCTCTCGAGCACGGGGGATTGTTTCTTGATTTGTTTCAGCGTACAATGCCCGTGTATGAATCTTGGACGGGACAGGACTGTTCAAGAGATAATCTCTCGGCTCGAGAATGCTGCTGGCGGGGGGGTGGTCAAAGTCGAAGGGACATGGGGATCGTTTGCGCCGATGCTGGTCGCCTACATATCACAGAAGGTCGCGCGGCCGATTCTGTACATCCGTCCCCATATTGACGACGCCGACAAAGCGGTAGATGATCTGCAGACCTTCACAGGCGAAAGAATAGAGGCGTTTGGCGCCTGGGAGGGGGAAGAAGATTTCGCGGATGCGACCGACGAGATTCGCGCCCAGCGGCTCACGCTCGTATCTCGTATCTCGTCGCCGGCGGCCCGCGCGACGGCTCACGGGTCACGACTGATCATACCGGCGTCGATCCAGTCTATTTGTCAGCCGATACCGAAGCCCGAGGCGATAGAGAAGGGCAGCCTTGCGCTGGAGGTTGAAAGAGACGTCTCGCCGGAACGGGTGGCTGAGTGGCTCATCGAGAATGGATTTGAGCGTACCGAGAGGGTCGATCTGCCGGGCCAGTTTGCGCGTCGCGGCGGGATCGTCGATATTTACGCGCCCCTGGTCAATGAAAAGGTGCTGTCAGGCAAAGAGCTGGAGGTATCGTCGCAGGATGCCCAGGCGCTGCGCGTGGAGTTCTTCGGCGACACGATCGAGAGTATTCGCCAGATCGATCTGGATACGCAGCGATCGAGTCACCAGATAAGAAGTATCAGGATCGTCTCGGCGGTGTGCGGGACTGCGGCCCAGCAGAGGGAGCTTCTTGTCAATATCCTGCCGAAAGATGCCATTATCGTCTTCGAAGAGCCGGGCGAAATTGAGGACGTTGCGAAGGTCTTTTTGGACAGGGCCGAAGACGCCGGTCGGCTTTACAACTGGGCGGATATTTACACGGCGGCAGGTCACTTCGCCCAGCTTCATATCTGCAGATTTGCCACGACCCAGCCGGGTGATTTTCTTAAAATGGATATCAGGAGCGTGCAGCAGTTCCAGCACAAAGCGACGTCCCTATGGGCGGGGCACAAGGCGGCGCTCGAGGAATTAGTCACAGAGGCCGGACAAGGTAAAGAAGTGCAGCTCTACTGCGAGAGTGCGGCTGAAATGACGCGCGTGGGGGAAATTATCCAGGACATCAAGAAGGAGATTCCAGCACGATTTGAGCTGCTGTCAGGGTTCATCCACCAGGGCTTTGTGATCCATTCGCTCGATACGATTGTCATCAGCCATCACGAGCTGTTCGGGCAATATGCACTGCGAAGGAGGCGCAGGCCCGCGCGGGTCAGCTTGCCGGTGGATACGCTCAGCGATTTGCAGGAGGGGGACTACGTCGTTCATGCCTCCTACGGCATCGGCAAATTCTCAGGCGTTCAAACGATACAGGAAAAGGGCGGCACGAACGAGTATCTGACAATCGAATATGCCGGCGGTGTGAAAATCCAGGTCTCGGCCCGGAACATCGCGCTGGTGCAGAAGTACATCGGGACCAGCCCGAAGCGGCCGAACCTGAGCAAGGTCGGCTCGAAACGATGGCAGAAACAGAAAGAGAAAGTCGCCAATTCCGTTCGAGACCTTGCCGTCGAGCTGCTCGAGGTCCAGGCGAAGCGTCAGGCGGCTGGGGGGATTGCTCTTAAGGAGGATTCGAGCTGGCAGGTGGAATTCGAGGAGTCGTTCGCCTATCAGGAGACACCGGACCAGACCACCGCCGCCGAGCAGATCAAAGCGGACATGCAGCAGCCCATTGTGATGGATAGACTGCTGTGCGGCGACGTGGGCTACGGCAAGACGGAGCTTGCGATGCGTGCCGTGTTCAAGGCGGTCGAGAACGGCAAGCAAGTCGCCGTCCTGACGCCGACGACGGTGTTGTGCGTGCAGCACGGCAGAACGTTTACCGAGCGGTTCGCCGATTTTCCGGTCTGCGTCGAAGTCCTGAATCGGTTCAGAACGTCGCGGGAGGCAAGGGACGTCATCGCGCGGACAAAGGCGGGCAAAGTCGATGTCCTGATAGGGACGCATCGGCTCTTGAGCGGCGACGTTGGGTTCAAAGACTTAGGGCTTCTGATCATCGACGAGGAGCAGCGATTCGGAGTCGAGCACAAGGAGAAGCTCAAGAGGCTGCGTGTGAACGTGGATATTCTGACGATGACGGCCACGCCGATCCCCCGGACGCTGCACATGTCGCTGCTGGGGCTGCGTGACATAAGCTCGCTGGCGACTCCGCCGCTGGACCGGCGAAGCATTGTGACGACCGTGACCGCCTACAACACGGAGCTTATCAAGAAGGCGATTTATCGGGAATTGAATCGGCAGGGGCAGGTGTTTTTCCTGCACAATCGAGTCAAGACGATCGAGAAAAAGGCCTGGGAGATTCGCAAGCTGGCCGGTGACGCGAAAGTCTCCGTCGCGCACGGCCAGATGGCCAAGAGTGAGCTGGAGACGGCGATGATTGAGTTTGTGACGGGCCGGACGGACGTGCTGGTCTGCACGACGATTATCGAATCGGGGCTGGATATTCCGAACGCCAATACGATTTTTATCAATGATGCGGACCGGTTCGGCCTGGCGGAGCTGCATCAGCTTCGCGGCAGAGTGGGCCGGTATAAACATCGCGCGTATGCGTATATGCTGCTGCCGATGTCCCGGCCGATTACGCCGTTGGCAGCTAAGCGGCTGAAGGCGATCGAGGAATATTCGCATTTGGGGGCGGGCTTTCGAATCGCCCTGCGGGATTTGGAGATTCGCGGTGCCGGCAATATATTAGGCGCCGAGCAGTCGGGTCATATCCAGACGGTAGGCTACCAGATGTATTGCGAGCTGTTGGCGGATGCCGTCAGAAGATTGAAGAACGAGCCTGTCGAGCCGATACCGACAGCGGTGGTCGATCTGGGCTTTGCCACGTATATACCGAAGAATTACATCCCCATCAACAGGCACCGGATGGATGTCTATCGCAAGATTGCGATTGCCAGAGTCGATGAGGACCTGGAACAGATCGCGAGTGAATTGGCGGATGTCTATGGGCCGGTGCCGGAGGAGGTCAAATTGCTGCTGGACCTGGCTGAGCTTCGAATCAAGGCAAGCAGGCTCGATATCAAAAGCATTGTTGCGTCGGGCCTGGATTTAATATTCTCATTCGCAGAAGACCACGGCAGAAAAGCCGAATCTCTATTTTCAGCGGTCTCTGGAAAGGTTAGAATGTCGGATGCCAAGACGGCGTATCTACGCCTCGCAGAAAATTATTTCGAACCAAGGACTCTAATGAGCGTTCTGCAAAAAATCCTGGGAGAGAGGCGGAATAATAAATTGGTGAGCAAAAATTCAACAGTGTTAAGTAAGAAGGAGGCATCCTATGAGTAAATGCAAACAGCGAATTTTAGGAGCAGTGGCAGTTGCACTGTTTGTCGCGGGCTTGAGCTGGTCGGCGCCGGCGGAGCCTAAGACGCTTGAAATCGGCGCTACAGCGCCTGATTTCAACCTGCCCGGCGTGGATGGGCGGCAATACAAGCTCGCGGATTTCGATAAGGCGAATGTCCTCGTGATCGTTTTTACGTGCAACCACTGCCCGACCGCTCAGGCGTACGAGGAGCGAATCAGGAAGCTGGCAGCCGACTATCGAGATAAGGGTGTTGCGCTCGTAGCGATTTCGCCCAACGACCCCCAAGCGGTGCGTCTGGACGAGCTGGGCTACTCTGATATGAGCGACTCGTTCGAGGAGATGAAAATCCGTGCAAAGGACATGGAATATAACTTTCCGTATCTTTATGATGGAGACGAGCAAAAAGTCTCTCGGTTGTACGGTCCTGCTCGGACACCTCATGCGTTTATCTTCGACGGGCAGCGTACGCTGTGCTATGTCGGCCGGATAGACGATTCGGAGAAGCCCAAGCTCGTCAAATCCGGCGATGCACGTAATGCGATTGACGCGTTGTTGGAGGGAAGAAAAGTCCCCGTTGAAAACACGCAGACAATCGGCTGCTCGATCAAGTGGTCCGACAAGCGGGACTCCGTGAAACAAGCCTTCGAGAACTGGGCGAGAGAAAATGTTGCCGTGGAGACGATAGATGCAAAGGGCGTCGCGGAGCTGGTCAAGAACGATTCAGGAAAGCTGCGGTTGATCAACGTCTGGGCGAGCTGGAGTGGTCCGAGCGTAGAGCAGTTGGCGGAATTGGTTTCCGTCAACCGGATGTACCGTCACCGGGATTTCGAGTTGATTACCATCAGCGCAGACTCGGCCAACCGAAAGAGCAGCGTTCTTTCGTTACTGAAGAAGCAGCAGGCATCATGCAGGAATTATCTCTTTGCTTCGGAAGATGAATACCAGCTTATGGCCGCAGTGGATAGGAACCTGCTTGGGGGTATTCCCTATACGATTTTGGTTCGGCCCGGCGGGGAAGTCATTTATCGCCGTCTGGGGACGGTCGATCCGCTGGAGCTTAAGAAAGCGATTGTCGGGTATTTGGGGCGCTACTACAAATAGGTTGTGTGCAGATAGTAAAACTGTAGTATGGAAACCGGGAGATAGTTTATGGGGTTCAGACAGAGAGAATTTGCATTATTGGTGCTAACTGGGCTGTTGTGGGCGAACGGTGTGGGGCAATCCCCGAGCAAAGAAGGCAGGTCGCCGTTGGACGAGCTGCCGGGATACATAAAGCAGGTGACGCACTTTGGTGAGAGGGCCGATTGGTCCCACGACGGCAAACGTATTCTTTTTGTGGAAAAAACTTTTGGCGACGTGTACGAAATCGAATTGGAGACCAACGTTATTCGCCCGATGACGCACCGTTACTATCACGAGGGTTACACGCGGGCGTTGTACCTGGTCAACGGTGACATTCTGCTTTCGGGGGCGCGGCGGTTTGACGTGAATGATCCGATAGCAAGCCGAAGTGAGAAGAACGCCGAAATGTGGGTGCTGAAAAAGGACCTATCGAGTGCCCCGGTGCCTCTGGGTGAGAAATGCTCCGAAGGCCCGGCTGTTTCACGCAAGCATGCGCGGATCGCGTGGACGCAGGGCGAGGCATTCTATATGGCGGACATCGTCTATAAGGGCGGAAAGCCTGAGCTTGCGGGCAGGAAGAAGATTTTGGACAGGCGGGATTTGCTGTTCGAGACCGGACTTGAGACGCAGAATTTCCGGCCGCCGGATGAGAAGGAGCTCATCTTCAGCGCCTATGGCTATCAAGGCACGGAAGTCATGGGGCTGGATATCGGGACAGGTAAGGTGGTCAACTACTCGCAGACCCCGGATCAGTATGATGAGCCGGAAGGCATTTTTCCCGACGGCAGGCACACACTGGTCGAATGTGATCAGCACAATCGCAAAGGGACGCAGTACATCGACATCTACAAGCTGGCTCTGGACGGCTCTGGACAGACGACCCGGGTGACACATTTCTCAGACTATCCCGGCTACAAAGCCTCGAATCCCGTGGTCAGCGATGACGGGCGATACATGGCGTTTCAGGTCGCCAGGAGGGGCGATATGGCGGGGGTCGGAAGGGGCATTTTGGTCTTTGATTTCGTGCAATACGAAAAGGCTAAGGCGCTCCAGGGCAAATAGGGGATAGATTTGTGCCTCGTACAGAGCGTTAAGAAACGTTCTGTGAGAGGTTTTCCGGCCCAGCCGCGTGCATAGGGAGGGACGACGAAACCACTCAGCCGCTGAGCGCCAAGAATAAGCCTTTCGATTCTTGACGCGGCTTCTGTTCAGGTTATTCAAGCGTCAAGGTTGACCGATTAGCTGCCTGTGTATTTCGTGATATAAACCGTTGCCTCGCCGGCGAATGATCGGCCTGCTTTGAGTTTGCCGACCACTCTCAAGTTGACTTGCCCATAGTCGGGTATCGCATTCATCAACTCAGCCTTGTCGAACAGAGCGATGACCTTTGCTTTATTGGCATTGCCGTACACAATTTGACGCTTCGCCTGGATTCTGCCCGGATAGAGCGTTGGGAGCACGTCTTTGACGTCATCTTTTCCAATCCCCGCCGGGAGGATTGCAATGGCCTGTATATCGAACGTGTTACCCGAGCGCCTGATGATCTCGGGCATTATCCGGAAATCCTGGACTTCCAGCGGGCTTTCACCTACGACGACATCGACGCTTGCTGTTGTCGGCAGCGTTTCGTTGCTGTCGATGGTGACCACATTGGTAACGGTCGTCGCCGGGGCGGTGCCTTCCTTGACCCGGGCGACCAACTCTAAACAGGTCGATGATCCCGGCGGCAGAGACGGATAGGACCATGTGTACGTATGGGCCTTGAGGTCGTACTGTCCGAACACACCATCTCCATCCGCCGCCACGAAGCTCAGTTGCTTCGGCAAAGTATCGACGATAGACACGTTGGTTACGGGCAAATCGTTGTCATTATCGAAGCAAATGCTGTAAGTGACGGTATCATTTACATCCACCCACTCGATTTCGCCTATAACGCTCCCAACGACAATTTTGCTGATGTTGAGGTCCTTGTAATATGTCATCACATCGACGCTTGCCGTTGTTGGCCGTGTTTCGTCGCTGTCGATGGTGACCGAATTGGTCAGGATCGTGGCCGGGGGGGCATCTTTATTCACCTGTACGACTAACTCCAAAGACGTGGCCGCTTTTGATTTTCCAGGCAAAGAGGCATAGGACCATGTGTAGGTATGCGTCTTGGAGTTATACTGTCCGAAAACTCCGTCACCATCGGTGCTTACGAAGCTTACCTGCGGAGGAAGGGCGTCCACGATGGACACGTTGGTCACCGCGGAATCATTGTCCTTATTATCGAACTGAATAGTGTATGTCACCTTCTCATTGGGGCCCACCCATTTCAGCTCCCCGCCGACGGCTCCGGCGACGCTCTTGCTGATATTAAGAGGCCTGTAATAGGTTGTCGCATCGACGCTTGCCGTGGAGGGCGGCGTTTCATTGCTGTCGATAATGACGGAATTGGTAAAGGTCGTGCCCGGGGCGACATCCGGATTCACGTTGACGACCAACCCCAAGCAGACGGCTGCTCCGGACTCGAGAACCGGATACGACCAGGTGTACGTATGCGTCACGGGGTCATACTTTCCGCCGGTCTTGCCCCCATCCACCGCCACGAAGCTGACCTCGTCCGGGAGGATGTCCACGACGGAAACCTCTGTGACGGCGAAACCATTGTCATTATTGTCGAAGCAGATCGTGTAGGTGACGGGCCCATTAATATCGACCCATGCGACCTCGCCTTCAACGGCGCCAAAAATGGTCTTGGTCAGGTTGAGGGCATTGTTCGCTACAAGAACATCGACGCTCGTGGTTGTTGGCGGGGTTTCATTGCTGTTGATAGTCACCGTATTGGTAATTACCGTACCGACTTCTACGTCTGCGTTCACCTGTACGGTCAGCTCCAGAACCGTGGAGGACCCCGGCGGCAGAGACGGATAGGCCCATCTGTACGTGCGGGTCTTGGGGTCATAGTGTCCGTTGACTCCGTCGTCAACAGCCGTTATGAAGGCCACTTCGGGTGGCAATGTATCAACAATCGATACGCCGGTTACGGTAAAACTGTTGTTATTATCGAAAGCAATACCATAGGTCATTGTGTCGCCCGCGCCCACAGACGGCATTCCACCGGGCGTGGTACTTTCGGTAGCACCTCGCAGGACGGTCTTCCTGAGATTCAGCGGGTTATAGCCAATATCCTTGCCCGGAATGGCCAGACCGGCAGGGTTGCCAATGGCAGGGATAAAATCGATTTGGTTGAGCGCTGTGTCATAGACCAGGAGGTTATCCCCGCCGGGGGCGTTGTTCATACCTGTGTTCAGGTACACCAGACCGGTGTCCGGGTTCACGGCGAGCCCCATCACGCCGCCGTCGGGTTCGACCTGAACTTCTTTTTCCGTGCCGGTGGCCAGGTTGTACTGCGTCAGGTACATATTCCCTGCATACCCTGCGCCGGTATAAGCGAAACCGTTCTTGACGTCCAAGGCGATGCTAATGGCCAGGCGGCTCAGTGCGATGGTATTGACCAATTTCCAATCCGAGGTGCTGTACACAGTGACTGAATTGCTGGCGTTTGCCACATAGAGCAGGTCGTCGATTTCGTCCAAGGCAATTCCAAAAGCGGACGCCCTTCTCAGGGTGAACGGTGAGCCCTCCGCATGAGTCAGTGTTCTGGTCTTTGGCTCCCAGTTGTACACATATAACATGTTCTGTCTGCGGTCCACGGTGTACAGGAGTTTTTTCTTGTGGTCATAAACGATGCCGGCCAGGTCCTTGGCATCCGGGGCGATGGTCGTCCCTGCGTCTGTCATTGTTGTGGGGTCCAGCAACTGGATCTCATCGCTGGCCTCGTACGTGATAAATATGTATCCGGAATCCGCATCGATTGCCATGCCCACGGCGCCGAGCATGCGGTGGGGTATATCGTGCTGCGCCTGGAAAGCCAGAGTGCCATCGACTCCGATATCGTAGGCTTGTACCGGTTGTGTTGCGCTCTCACTGGCGCCTAAGATATCGGCAATGACGTACAGCGATTTGGCTGTTGCAGTCTTCGTCGCAGCCGTGATTGAGATGGCCGCCGCCAAGAGCACCGGAAGAATACTGGTCTTTAAAACGTTATTCCTATCTTTGTTTTTCATGATCGAATTCCCGCAAAAACTATCTCTGCTTTTCGTTTAGCTTGCGCAGTGCGCCGCAATTTCTTATCCGTGTCACGTCTCTGACATAGGATGACTAAGTTTTATGGTGGGAGAAAACTTGCGAGAATCAAAGAAGGCCCGTTTTCACCACACCTCCCGATACCACAACTGATAAGTATATATTATTCACACACATTTGTCAAGAAAAAACGGCGTGGGGTGAATCTATTGCCCCACTGCTACGTCGCTTTAAGGCGGGATTATCGGGCCTGTTTTTGCCTGCCCCCAGGGTTTTACATGTTCCGGGAGCGAACCGTCAAGGCCGCTGCGGCGCCGCTCTGCGTCTTATCTGAGAGCCCGGCGGAAGGTTCTCGCGGCCACACCTTGTGCGTCTTCTTTTTTTCCCGTTCAATTCTCTGCTGCAACTGGGCATGGCATCACGGAAGTACCGATAATAAGGCGGGGATTCATGTCTTCTTTTCCTGTTGTGAGAGGATAAGGCAGCTACTAAGGATACCGTCGAAGGTTTGTTGTCAAGGAGATGTTGCGGTTTTGCGCATGATCCGGGGTGTCATTTGTGTCGCTGCTCGTTTTAAAATGGCAAATCTCAAAAAAAAAGAAAGCTTTTGGTCAATGCGGGTCGATATGTGATATATGATTTAGGAACGCGAACGGTGTCAAACAAGGACTTATATTGAAAGGAGCGTGACTTATGCAAAGAAAGATAGCATGGTTGGCTTTTGCTCTGATAGTAGTAGGCGCATGCAGTTCGGTTGTTTCCGCTCTGCCCTCCATGGGCCCCCCGAGGGCTCAGGTAGGACAGGACCAGTGGGCTGCTGGCCTTGGGTATTCTTACTCGCAAATGGATCTTGAGGCCTTTGGCAAGGCTCGAGAGGATCCGGACGGCGGCGGGTGGCTGCCGGCCAGTTATGCCAAGCACAGAATCGAAGATTTTACTTCGAACATGATATTGGGTCGTCTGGACTACGGCGTTTCTGAGACCTTGGACGTATTCCTGTACCTTGGTGTCACTGATGCCCAGGATGAGATGTCCGAGGAGCGAGCAGCCGGAGGACAGGGTAACGAATACAGCGGCCTGGACGGCGGCTTCGGCCTTGCCTGGGGTTTGGGCACGAGAGCCACGTTCTGGCAGGACGGTGACGTGACCTGGGGCGCATTGCTCCAAGTGATCTTCGAAAATCCCGGCGACGCCGATATCACCCTTACCCCGACGGATGGAGACCCAAGCCGTCTTACGGGCGATGCTGAGATCGACCTGTGGGAAGTCCAGATCGCCACTGGCCCGACCGTGCAGTTGGAAGGTGTTTGCGTTTATGGCGGTCCTTTCCTGCATTTCGTAAGAGGGGATCTCGATGCCGATATTAGCGGGACCGATTCATTCAGCGCACTCAACAGGGTAGAGCTGTCACAGGATATCAGGCAGGAGTCGGAAATCGGCTTTTATGCCGGCCTGCAGGGGGAGGCAGACGCAGACACGTCCTGGTATGCGGAGTATCGGATTACCGGCGACGCTTGGGGTATTGGAATTGGTGCCGTCCGAAGATTCAGATAGAATCTCCGGCCCGAAGTACGACAGGCGCCTGGCATGAAACGCGGTGCACAAGGCATAGTCTGAAGCCTTGTGCTCTTATGCGCGTGCACCCTTATGCTGTTATGCCCCTATGCGGTTGTTTGCCCCTGTTGCTGCAATATCTACACCCTCACCCTCTCGCGTCCCTAAGCGGCCAGTGCGGATAATATCGGAACTGCAAGCCCGCAAGTCGGCCCGTCGGTGGTAACCGAAATAAGCTGGCATCGTCTGCTCATTTCTTGTGCTCCTGAAAATAAGAATTGCAATTTCGCGGGCTTACTCTTAGATTAGCTTTGCAGGTTGTCCCGTGCTCCTGCGGGGCCTGAAAACCGGCAGTTTCTATACTATTACGGGGCAAATTATGGCAGAGGTTGGACCGAGCCGCGAAGAGGCTCTTTCGCTGCTGAGAAAATACAATAAGAGTGAAGGATTGATCAAGCACGCGCTGGCGGTTGAGGCGGTGATGCGGTATTGTGCCCGTAAGAGCGGCCAGGACGAGGGAAAATGGGGTGTTATTGGGCTGATCCACGATTTGGATTACGAGCAATTCCCCGGGCAGCACTGCCGAAAGACCGAAGAGATTTTGGTCCGCGAGAACTGGCCGGCCGAATATGTCCGCGCTGTTGCGTCTCATGGCTGGGGGATATGCACCGACGTCGAGCCTCGAAGCGAGCTGGAGAAGGTTCTCTATGCTGTTGACGAGCTGACCGGGCTCGTAGCAGCGACGGCGCTGGTGCGGCCCAGCAGGAGCGTGATGGATATGACGGCAAAATCGGTCAAGAAGAAGTGGAAAGACAAATCCTTCGCGGCGGGTGTCAATCGCGATGTCATCGAAAAAGGTGCCGCGATGTTAGGCGTGGAATTGGGTGAGCTGATCGGCGATGTGATTATGGGGATGCGCGACGTGGCTGACCAAATCGGCCTGCGAGGTAATCCCGGGCCGTCGGAATAAGTCTTGCGGCCGTGAGCGGTAACTTCGAGATTCAAGGTATGCACAGGTGCGTTTATTTGCCGGTGTTAATGCTCTTGTTGATGGGCGGCTGCGACGGCGGTCACTCGCGTTTGACCGACGCGGAGCTGGAACGTGTCGCTCTTACACAGAAGATAGAGCTTGTGGAAGCGGCCGGCGGGCTGGTGCTGATGGTCGGCGGCGAAACGCTCAGCAGCGATGACATCATCGAGTCGCCGATCCCGCTCAGTGAAACGTCAGTCACGCCAATCGAACATTTCGGGCCTGTTGCACAAACAAGTGATCTTGAGCAGTTCAAAGAGCGAGCCAGAGGGCAGCTTGAAGAGATTCTTATCGACCGAATCTCAAGTATGCTGCTGTATCAGTACGTTAAGAAACAAGCGGGAGACAAGGTTGACGAAGCTCTGCAAAAGGCCGCGGAAAGTGAGTACAGAAAATTTGTTCTCGATTTCGGAGGCGATCAAACCAAAGCCGATGAAGCGCTCAAGAAGAGGGGAATGGATCGCAAGAGCTATCTGGAGCGACAAAAAAAGAGCGTCCTCTTTGACTCGTATGTGAGACCGAAACTACCTAATAACAGGCCTGTCACATATCGTGAGCTGATGGATTGCTACAACCGGATGAAGGACAAGGCATTCGCCAGAGTTGCGAGGATAACGTTTCGCTTGATTGATATTCAACCGGCGGCGCTGCAAGTGACCGACCCGAATGAGGATCGTCAGCAGCTCGCGAAAAAGCGGGCCGATGAGCTGCTCGCACGCATACAGGCTGGGGAGGACTTCGGTGAATTGGCCAAGCAATATTCTCACGGGCTCTGGAGAGAGTATGGAGGATTGTGGAAACCGGTGAACCCGGCGTCTTTGGCGGCGCCTTACGATGCGCTCGCGGCTGAAGCCGAGAGGATGGAGGCCGGTCAGGTCTCAAGGCCCATTGCAGTGGAGGGACATATTTTCATTATGAAGCTGGAAGAAAAGCAATCGGCCGGCTACGAGCTGTTTGAGCAGGTCCAGGGACAGGTCGAAGAGCAGCTTATTTTCGAACGTCAGAAGGAGGTCTTTGATCGGCTTAATGCCAAGATTATACGGCAGGCCGAGCTGGGCAGGACGGACAAATTCATAGATTTCTGTCTGGAAAAAATTTACCAGATGAGCAATCAAAAATCTTAAATTTGAAATTACAAAGTATGAAGATTGTTGCACACGGGATAGACCTGGTCGATTGTCCGCGGATAGAGCAGATGGTGCAGCGGCACGGAGAGCGCTTTGTCAAGCGGGTTTTTACTGCGGCGGAGCGGGCCTACGCCGGGGCGAATAAGAACGAGATCGAGAAATTGGCCGGTCGCTTCGCGGCCAAGGAGGCCATTCTCAAGCTGATGGGAACCGGCTGGCGGGGAAAGATCGCCTGGACGGACATCGAGATCATCAATAATGCGGCGGGTCAGCCGGAGGTGACCCTCGGCGGCGAGGTCAGGAAAATTGCCGACAGCCTCGGGATCGAGCACATAAGCGTCAGCATTACCCACACCGCGAATTTTGCGATCGCCTCGGCCGTCGCGCTGGCACAATCAAATGAGGATGAGTGATTTCGATTGCATCGTAGTGGGTGGAGGGCACGCCGGGGTTGAGGCCGCCCATGCGGCGGCGAGAATCGGCGCCAAGACCTGCTTGGTGACGATCAGCAAGGACACCGTCGCCAAGATGAGCTGCAACCCGGCCATCGGCGGGCTTGGGAAAGGACAGATCGCGCGCGAGGTCGATGCGCTCGGGGGCTTGATGGGCCTGGCGACCGATGCTACGGGAATTCAATTTCGCTTGCTGAATCGCTCGAAGGGGCCGGCGGTGCAGGCCCCGAGGGCACAAACCGACAAATATAAGTACAAGAATCACGTTCGCATGCTGCTCGAACACACGCCGAATCTGACGATTGTCGAAGCAATGGCATCGCAGATTATAACCGAGAGGAATTACGTCCAAGGGGTACTGTGCAGTGACGGAAAAGTGTACCACGCCCCGGTAGTTATTGTGACCGCAGGGACCTTTCTGCGGGGCCTCATGCACATTGGAACAGAGCAATTTGCTGGCGGGCGGCTCGGCGAGCCGGCGGCCAACGAGCTGTCGGACAGCCTCCGCCAAGTTGGATTGGAACTGGCGAGGCTCAAGACCGGCACACCGCCAAGGCTGGATGCGGCGACGGTGGCCCTGGACAAGCTCGAAATCCAGCATGGGGACGAAAGGCCCGTGCCTTTTTCATTTATGACCGAGCGAATCGACCGGCCGGAAATTCCCTGCTGGATCACCTACACGAATCAAAGGATACATAAACTCCTCAAAGACAATCTGCACCGTGCCCCTCTTTATTCCGGACAGATTCGCTCGACGGGGCCGCGATATTGCCCGAGCATTGAGACGAAAATCGTACGTTTTGCGGATAAAGATCGCCACCACGTATTTCTGGAACCTGAAGACGAAGAACAATCGACCATCTACTGTAACGGCATAAGCACTTCTGTGCCGAAGGACATCCAGGAGCAGATGCTCAAGCTTCTGCCCGGCACGGAGAATGCCCGGATCGTTCATTACGGCTATGCGATCGAATACGACTATTGTCCGCCGATTCAGCTCAAGCCGAATCTGGAGACCAAGAGAATCTCCGGACTGTTCCTGGCGGGCCAGATCAATGGGACCAGCGGCTATGAAGAGGCGGCGGGGCAGGGCATCATGGCCGGCGTCAATGCAGCCAGAAAGTTGCAGGGCAAGGAGCCGGTTGTTCTCGGCAGAGACCAGGCCTATATCGCCGTGATGATCGATGATCTGCTCACAAAGGGCATTGATGAGCCATATCGAATGTTCACGTCGCGAGCGGAGTATCGACTGGCGCTAAGAGCCGATAACGCGGATCGAAGACTAACTGAAATCGGCAAATCCGTCGGGCTTGTCGGTGAAGGACGGTGGGCGAAATTTCGAAATAAGTTCGACCGCATTGACGAGCTCAAGAGTTTTCTCAAGAGTACGACGGCCGGTGCGGGTGGGATTAGATTGTGGGACCAGCTTCGCCAGCCGGATAATCCTCTTGTCGAGACACTAAGCGAGCATCCTGAGGTGAAGAATATGAATCTCAGCGACGATGTCTTGCAGGCGGTCATTATCGACGCCAAGTACGAAGGTTATTTGGCCAAGCAGGAGCGGCTCGTGGCTAATCTCAGGACCCTGGAGAAAAAGAGGATTCCGGCGGCTCTGGATTACAGCAACATCTCACACCTGCGGCCGGAGGCGAAAGAGAAATTGTCGGCCTTTAAGCCGAGCACCCTTGCTCAGGCTTCTCGCATAAGTGGCATAACGCCGGCCGATATCACTGTAATTCAAATTCATCTTAAAAGGACAGTGTCACCTGAACGACTGAGCGAGGGCACACCTGGTCCAACGCAATGATTGAGCTGTCTGAGAATATCTACAATAGTCAGGCTGCACGGAGTGAGCCGAAGTTCAAGCTATGGCGTTCGGCGGGATTGCTATTGACCTACAAATGCAACTGCGCCTGCGAGTTTTGTTATTACAACTGCGGTCCCGAGAAAGGTGGTCTGATGTCCACAGAGACCGCCATAAGTGCGTGGCGGTCGCTAAGAATCCTTGCAGGCGACGACGCCAAGATTCATATCACCGGCGGCGAACCTTTTCTCTACTGGGACCATCTGCAGGAGGTCCTGCAAGAGGCCGGGATCGAAAAGCTCGGGAAAGCCGATTTGATCGAGACAAACGGTTTCTGGGCTACAACTGAAAAGGTTGCAGCGCAGCGAGTCAAGAGACTCGATGAGCTTGGTCTGCACCGGCTGAAAATCAGCACCGACCCGTTTCATCAGGAATACGTGGACATCGAGCCAGTGCGCCGATTAGCCCAGATAGCAACCGATATTCTGGGTTCCGACCGCGTCATGGTCCGGTGGCGAAAGTACTTGGACGGCCCCACAGAAATGAAAGGTCTCTCACCCGCCGAGCGTGAGCAAATGTATCTGCGTGCCATGAAGGACTATCCCTGCCGCTTCACCGGCCGGGCGGCGGGAAAATTGGCTGAGCTCGTCGCATCAAAACCAATAGAAAGCCTTTCGGGGCTCAGTTGCAAATCGGATTTTCTCGGCGCCAAAGGCGTGCATATCGACCCCTTCGGCAATGTTTTCAGCGGCACATGCAGCGGCATCATTGTCGGCAATGTAAACCAGACTCCGCTTGAAGATATCTGGAAGCAGTTCCACCCCACCCGGAACGCGCTCATCGATACGCTATTCAACTCCGGGCCGGCCGGATTGCTCGAAAAAGCCGTAAGAACAGGCTACAAAAGAGAAAACGCCTACGCCGACAAATGCCATCTTTGCACCCGTGTCCGGCAGTTTTTCTTCGATAACGGCCTTCAGAGGTTAGAAATCGGCCCTGCAGAGTGTTACTCCGACGTGTAACAAGCGGTCCCAATTCCAGCTGGCAGATACCGGAGCTCCTTCAGCTTCGTACGTGAGTGGAGAAAAATTTTTTGGAAAATCCCAAAATTCTTATTGACAGCTTGTACAAATGTACGATATTGTACTTGTACGTTTGTAAAATACACTTGTAAAAGGAGATTGACATGGCGCAGAAAAATCTACCGGCCTTGAGCCCGTCCGAAACCGAAATATTAAGGTTGGTCTGGCAGCTTGGCAACGCAACCGTACAAGAAGTCTGCGATAAGCTGCCTGTTAGAAGAAAGATCGCTTACGCAACCGTTCAAACCCTGCTGCGTCGGCTCGAAAACAAGGGCTACCTAAAACACGACATTCGGGGTAAGGCCCACGTCTTCTCCGCCGCCGTCAAGAAGGAACACGTCGTAAAAAGATCGGTAGGCGATTTCCTGGACCGGCTTTTCGGCGGCGACCCTATTCCCCTGATGCAGTATTTGGCCGAGCACGGCAAACTCTGCGCCGACGATATCGAGAGGCTCAAGCAGTTAGCAGGCAAAAAATAGTCACTATATTCCTTCGGAGAGGCGAAAATGGACAGTTACCTGGCCCAAATCACGAATTATCTGCTGACCCAAAGCTGGCAGATAGCCGTCCTTGTAGCGGTAGTAGCAGCGGTAACTCTGGCGCTGAAGAATAGAAGCGCACACGTTCGCTATTTGCTCTGGCTGATTGTCTTAGCCAAATGTCTGGTGCCGCCTTTGCTTACCGTTCCGCTGCTGGTCTTGTCCGATGAACGAATGATGATTGTGTTACCGCCGAACCAACCCATGCCGGTCGAATCCATCGAAATCTCTGCGCCGGAGGCGCCGCCGGCCCCGGCTCTTGTGGAGCATGCACCCAGATTTACAATCAGCCAGTGGCTCGCCGTCGGCTGGATTGTGGGCGTTATTATGTTCGTTCTTGTGGCTGCGGCAAAGGCGCTTCGGACCGAGTTTTGGCTCAGGCGAGAGCGAAAGCCCCTCCCAGCCGGACTGCAAGGCGAGATTGAGGACCTATTCTCCAGCCTCGGCGTTCGGATTTCGCCAAAGCTCTGGCTGGTTGAAGGTATAGGCCAGCCATTCGTCTGGGGTCTGCTTCGCGGCGGGATTTATCTGCCGGCCAACTTCGTTAAGGCCAATAACACCGAGCATCGTAGAGGCGTCTTGGGCCACGAGCTAAGCCACATCCTTCGTTTCGATGCCGCGGTCAATCTCCTGCAGATCATGGCCCAGGCCGCTTTCTGGTTCCATCCGCTTGTCTGGTGGGCGAACAGAAAAATCCGTGCCGAGCGTGAGAAATGCTGTGATGAAATGGCCATCGCTCGTCTGGGTGCCAAAGCTAAAGAGTATAGTAGCGCAATTGTGAACATATTGATTTCTGAGTACGAATCGACCCGGCCCGTGCCGTCGTTGGCCATAGCCGGTCCGGTGAAAAATATCGAGGAAAGGATAAAAACCATGTTGAGACCAGGAAAAAAATTCTACAAACGCCCAAGCTGGAGGGCTATTATTGTTTCGCTGCTGGTAGCTGTCTTGGCTGTACCAACAACAGTTGCTTTAACCAAACGAATGGAGGGAGCAGAGAACGCCGGGAACAGACAAGTGCAGGTCACTGTTACGGGCCAGGTCGTATCAGAGCAGACTGGAGAAGCACTTGTTGGCGCGCTCGTCCGAGTGGCCGTGCCTGCGACCGATATGAGGTTTATGAGGCAAGTCCGTGGCTCGGCACAGCACACGATTTATGAAGGACGCACCGACCATAACGGACAATTCAGGATTGATGTACCTTTAGGTGAGAATGCTGCTGATCTCTCACTGGATGTATTTTTGCCCGGATACCGTTCCGCGGCGGGGACCTTCCGCGCAGGCGGGGACTTTCGCTTGGCAAAAGTTCCCGTACAGCCCGCTCAACAAGCCGATTTTTTAATTCGGCTGCCGTCAGCGCTGTATATTGCGGGAGTTGTCAAATACCATAACGGGCAGCCTTTTGCGGGCGTACAGGTTAAGGCTACTATGCAGTATGATGGAGGCTACAGTGATATTGCGCGAACTGTGACGGACCAGAACGGCCGATTCGAGATATTTGATTATCCGGTCCCGGCGAACAAACGCAAGGACGAGAGGGGACAGTTGGTCTTCACGGTTGAGACTGCCAAGACCGTTACTATTGAGGACATCTACAAGATGACACCAGAGCAATTTAGGTCGCTGAATGTGCAGATGCCTCGCGGTTTGGTTGCAAGCGGCATGGTTTTGGATACAAATGGAAAACCTGTTGGTCAAACTACGGTGGAGGCAATGGATGGACCGATTGTTCTCAGAAGCAGTAAGACGGACCAGAATGGGCGTTTCCGGTTGGCTGGTTTGCCTGAGAGGAAAGCACTGACCCTATACGCTCATGCTATGAGTCTCAAACAAAAGGCCAAGATGCCGCTCGTTCTGGTTGACAAGGATAAAGAGGTAATCCTCAAGTGTGAAACTGTTGAGCCTAAAGCACCACTCAAAACAGTTACCATGCTCGGCATGAAAGTGGCGGACATTACACCTGAGATTAAGGAGATATACGACTTGCCTCCGGCTCTCGATGGTGTAGTCATTCTGGACCCTGGAAAGAACTATGAACGGCTGGGCGTCGGTGAGTTGCGCGAAGGGTATTTCTTCTGGATAGTCGGAAACAAGAAAATACTCAATGTGCGGGAGATGATAGCCGAGATACTGAGGATTAACAACGAGCCACGTCCTACCAGAGGAGGTGCGATATCGGAGGGACACAAAGGCTTTATTAGCGTTGTCTATGTTAGAAGAGACAGCACGAATACGCAGTATCTCAAGCTTACCGACGATGATGTTGCTGAATTGATGAGTTTGACTAAAGAGCTCGACAGAACCGCTGACGAAAGCGATGCTTTGTCTCAGGAATCAAAGCGAGGTTCGGACATAGCAGACCGTGTCATATCAGCCTCTATTCTGTCGCGTTTAGGTAAAGCGCTGCTAATCTACGCAAACGACCATCAAGACAGGTACCCAGATACAATTAGTCAGGTAGAGTCCTATCTAAGGGATAAGCAAGAGTTTGAATGGATTGTTCAGAACGTGGTGTACCTCGGAAAAGGAAAACCGATAGCTGGACTAATCGAGAGCCCCATCGCTTATGATAGAGCACTGCTGACTATGGGGAGTGGCACAAACGCTTTGTTCGGTAACAGTATGGTATTATTCAGATCAGCGGAGCAACTTGAAAAGCTCGGTATCAACAGGCCATAACAGGCAGAAACTGGGCCTGCCTGCTCAGGGCAACCACACAGGGTTGCCCCCTACCTAGGCATGGCGGTGGCTTCGATCTCGAAGAGCAGGTCGGGACGGCAGATGTCGCATAAGACCGTCAGCCAGGGCCAGCCCGCCGTCCGTCTGGCGGGCCAGGCGAGCTTTTCTTTGATAGAGTTGAATACCTTCTCGACCTCGATTGTTTTGCAGTAGGCGATTACCTGCACCACGTCGTCATCGGTGCAGTGCATCTCCGCCAGAACGGCGCAAACATTTTCTATGGTCGCATTGATCTGGCCCGCTGGGTCGCCGATATGTGTGGTTGCTCCGCCGGCGTCGATGGAGGCGGTTCCGGAGACGAACACAGCCGGGCCGGCCGGCATGATGCTGCTGGCGGCCCGCGAGAACGCTGAGCCGTACTCCAGGGCACAGTGCTGTTTCCCTGTTACCTGAAGGTACTGCGTGCAGTCAGCCGGTTCGAGGACGGCGATCAGGTCCATCGCGCAGTGGCCGCCGTCAGCCGGTCCGAGGCCGATGCCGGTGCTGGCGGGCATGGATTGGCGCGTTCCGGCTCCAATGAGGCCCCGCTCAGTGAAGAATCCTGTTCTAACGCGATTGAACTGGTCGTACCAGGAGAGAATATCCTTTAGCCACATCCACGTGCGAGGCACCGAACGGAAATCGGCGCCGAATTTTTTGAGTGCTGCTTCGGCCTTCTCCATCATTGCCCGGGCCTGTGCGGCGGCTTCATTCGTGTCGAGGGCGTCCCGCCCTCGAATCGCGGGCAGGATGTCCGCGACACCGATACACGAGAGTGTGAGATATGCCCGGCCCGGCACGCGAAGGATTCGTCCGCAGAGATCACCCTCCAAATCGACCACCTGGGGTCTGTCGCCACCGCTGACGGCGTGGACCTGCACGCCGGCAATCGGCCCGGACAAGCCCTCCGAAGCCGCCAAAAAGCTCGGAGCGACTCCATCATCCAAGTCACCGTAAGCCCGGGAGCGTGCCCGGCGAAGGGCCTCCACCGCTGTTTGGGTTGAAAAGACCCGCTCCTGGAGAATGCACGCTTTGTTCGAACGTAGCATGTCGTGGATACCCAAGAAGATCTCTTGCGCCTGGTCTTGCAGCGGCATTTCTCCGCTGGGTGTAGCGGAAATGTAGATTTCAGTGCTTAAGCCCGATTGGATGCTGCGCGTTTCAAATCTTGCAGTCATTTCTTAGCGTGCTATCCTTCACTCTGTTAGAAACTTCATTGTTGGCCGGGTATTCTAAGCGTGGTGCGTGCAAAAATCAAGCCTAAAAAGGCGCCGATTGAAAAAGCTCCTGGCTCAGTGGATCGGCGTCACTCCTGGTTGTTTCTTGTCGAGGAATCCTCTGAAGGCTTGTTCTGCTTATAGAGCTCCAATCGCTGCTCGATGTGTCGAGCGAGCATTTCATCTCCCGCGGCACGAGCCAGATCGCACGCCTTCTGGGTGGACAAGAAGGCCTCCCGGAACCGGCCCGCCCTGGCGTAGTTCATGCCGAGAAGGTCATGCAGCCTCGGTGACGTGTCGATTTGCGGTTTGAGCCGCACGGCCTTGCCGTAATGCTCGAGGGTCTGCTCGAGCTTCCCCAGGGAGGCCAGCGCGGTGGCGAGCATATAATGGACCTCGGCATTGTTCGGATCGAGGCGCACCACGTGCAGCCAATGGCCGGTCGCCTCATTGAACTTTCCCTGGCGAGCCAGTGCGACGCCGAGATTGGAGCGTGCCTCGACAAAATCGGGTCTCAACTGTACCGCCTGCGACCAGTGCCGGATCGCCTCATCCGCTTTCTCCTGCTGAGCCAGCGCCAGGCCGAGCTGATAGTGCGCATCCGGATCGTCGGGCTTGAGCCGCACCGCCTCCAATAGATGTTGCGTAGCCTCATGGGCTTTTCCCTGGCGCAACATTGCCTGGGCGAGGTTGTAGCGCGCATCGGCGTTGTTTGGGTCAAGGCGTACCGCCTCAGACAAGTGGGACTCGGCGTCCTCGAGCATCCCCTTCGTGAGCAATATCGCGCCCAGGCTCTGTTGGGCTTTGGCGTGGTCCGGCTCACGCTGCACGATCACAGACAGATGCCTGATCGCCTCGTCGAGCTTCCCGGCGCGGAGCATCGCCTGAGCGAGGTTGTAATGTGCATCGGCATAGTTCGGGTCAAGCCGCACCGCCTCCGACAAGTGGGATGTTGCCTCGTCGAGCATACCTTTGCGTTCGAGGATACACGCCAAGGTGTAGTGCGCTTGGGGGTTGCTCGGATTCAGCTCGAGCGCCTTTCTGACCTGCCGCTCCGCCCCGTCGAAATCATCGGCTTTGAGCAGCTCATTTGCGGCTCTCACAAAGGAATGGTCGTCCACGAATTGCTCGCGGATATTCTTAATCGCTGCAGGCGCGGCATTGACGAATTCGGGGATATTGGCGGCCCTGTCAGGGGCGGTAAAATGGGACAGCAGGACGGCGGGGCTGCTGTCTCCCCGTTCGTCGATGTGAGTGAGGAAAAGCTGCGTGTAGTCCGAATTGGCTTTCGAGGAGAACACCAGCCACTTGCCGTTCGGCGACCAGCTATGCCAGGAGTTCATCCGGCTGGTATTGGCGCGCAGCCTTCTGGCCTCGCCCCCCTCAGCCGGGATGATGTAAAGCTCGCTGTCGGGCTGAAGCAGCATATAGCTCCTGGCTTTGCAGAACACAATCCATTTGCCGTCGGGCGAATACTTCGCGAAGAAATTGCTCATCCCGTTATTGGAAGCGCCTTCAATCGGCTCGGCCCGGCCGCCTTTGCCGTCGTTAAATGGAATCCTGTACAGATCGAACAGAAACGGCTTTCCCTCTTCGAGGAACTCCTTGCAGTCTTCGGGGCTCAACAGCACCTTGCCGTCGGCGGCAGGGCGCTTGAGGTCGTATGCTTTGGCTCTGGCGAACACGATGTACTTGCCATCGGGGCTCCAGGTTGGATTGCTCTGGACATATTGCAGGTCATCCGCTCCGGGCAACGCCTGGAAGCTGTGGGTCTTCCTGTCATACAAAGCCAGGATGCCTTTGAATGGAAAAAAGAGCTGGGAGAAAGCCAGGTCCGGTCTTGGAACGAAAACAGACTTATCCTTCACCGTGCTGACCACGACCCTGCCGTCCGGCGAGACCTGAGAAAGCAGGCCGAACGTTTCTTCCTTGTCGTTCCTTCGGTAATCGCTCCACGTTATGATTGCGTCGTTGTCCAGAACCATTTGTTCTGCCACCTGGGCAATAGCGTATGAGCCTTTGTCGTTGGCGTAATCCACGTCAAGCCCAACTGTTTTGCCGTCCGTTGAAAACGAGTGGCAGTTTCCGCAGACCGGCAGATTCTCCAGGACGATGGGAGGCTGCTGTGCCGAAGAAATAGCGCCAAAACGCCACCGAATACGCGAGGGGTCCTTGACGGCGTCAGCGAAAGGCAGGTTCACTTCACGGTAGAACACTGGGGCACCGACCTGATCCTTCGAGGTTCTGATTGTAATTCGGCCTGCTGAGCGGATTTTTGTCGATATCCGGCGAGTGACACCCAAGATAGTAACCTGGGCGTCTTTTTCCAGTGACCTTTCCTTTATGGTCTCCCACTGCTCCGGCTTGGGCGTCCACTTAGGTTCGTGGGTGAGGACATTCATGCGGCCCTTATCGTCCTGGAAGCTGATGGTGACAAGCCAGGAGTCGGAGCCGGCGCTCGTATCCTCCCAGCGAAACGTCGGGGGCACGATTTCCGGGGGAAAAAGCGTCTGGTCTAACGGGTAGCGAATTGTCAAGCTGCCGTATCCGGCATCATCCTGATATACAGCTAATACATCTTCTGCGCTGGGCTCACGCGTGCAGAGGACCAGCAGTAAGACCGCTGCAGCAGCGAGCGATGTCACGCTGATACCCACAACCAGATGAATGAGCGACTTGCGCATAGGCAGTTCCAGGCCGGCAGTTACTCGTTACCGTTTCTTCTTGAGGAATTATCTGCTTGTTTGTAGAGTTCAAGGCACTTGGTGATTTCCTCTACGAGCTTCTCATCGGTGCCGGCGCCGGCGAGCTTGAGTGCCTTTTCTGCCGATAGAACGGCTTCGCGGAATCGGCGCGCCTCAGCGTAATTCATCCCGATCAGGTGATGCAGCGCCGGCGACGTGTCAATGGCCGGTTTTAGTTGCACGGCCTTTGCGTAATGCTTGAGCGTCCCGTCGAGGTCTCTCTGAGCGGCCAGCGCCAAGGCCAGGCTGTAGTGAGCCTCGGCTTTGTTCGGGTCACGACGTATCGCCTCGGAGAAATGGGCTATCGCTTCTTGCGACTTTCCGGCGTGAAAGAACGCCAGTCCGAGGTTATGGTGCATGTCAACGGCGTTGTATTGCGTGTCGAGGCCGTTAGGCATACGCTTCAAAGCCTCCGAGAGATAGCCGGTGGCTTGGTCGAATTGTCTCTGGTGCAGCAGCGCCATACCCAGGTCGTGGTGGATGCGCGGGTCGCTCGGGTCAAGCTGTATGGCTTTCTGGTAATGTGCCATTCCCTCCTTATGTATTTTCTTGGCGTTGTAGAGAAGAAAGCCGAGCTTGAGGTGTGCTTCAAAGTTGTCCGGATTCAGCTCCAGCGCATTTGCGTACTCTTGTATTGCGTTGTCCGTATCGCCGGCCTTGAAGAACTCATTCCCGGCCCTGACAAACGAATAATCGTTCAAAAATTCATCACGGATTTTTTTGATCGCCGTGGGCGGGGCGTTGACGAACTCAGGGATATTTGCGGCCCTGTCCGGTGCGGTGAAGCGCTCCAGCAGCACGGCGGGGCTGCTATCTCCCTGTTCGTCGATGTGAGTGAGGAAAAGCTGCGTGTAGTCCGAATTGGCTTTCGAGGAGAACACCAGCCACTTGCCGTTCGGCGACCAGCTATGCCAGGAGTTCATCCGGCTGGTATTGGCGCGCAGCCTTCTGGCCTCGCCCCCTTCAGCCGGGACGATGTAAAGCTCACTGTCGGGCTGGAGCAGCATATAGCTCTTGGCTTTGCAGAACACAATCCATTTGCCGTCGGGCGAATATTTCGCGAAGAAATTGCTCATTCCGTTATTGGAAGCGCCTTCAATCGGCTCGGCTTGGCCGCCTTTGCCATCGTTAAATGGAATCCTGTACAAGTCGAACAAAAACGGTCTTCCGTCTTCGGTAAATTCCTTGCACTCTTCGCGGGTCAAGAGCACTTTGCCCCCACCCTTTGTATCCTTGAGATCGTATGCTTCGGCTCTGGCAAAGACGATGTATTTACCATCGGGGCTCCAGCTCGGATTGCTCTGGACGTACTGCGGATCGTCCGCCCCGGGCAAAGACTGAAAAGCATGCGTCTGCCTGTCATAAGAGCACAGGATGCCTTTGACGGGGAAAAAGAGCTGGGAGAAAGCCAGGGGCGGCATCGGGACAAAGACAGACTTGTCCTTCACCGTGCTGACTACGACCCTGCCGTCCGGCGAGACCTGAGAAAGCAAGCCAAAGGTCTGTTCCTCATCTTCTTTCTTGTAGTCATTCCATGTAATAATGTCGCTCGTCGCTAAAAGCATTTGCTCTGCGACCCGCGTGATAACGTATGACCCTTTGCTGTTGGCATAATCCACGTCCATCGCGAGGATTTCACCTTGCTCGGAAAACGAGTGGCAGTTTCCGCAGACCGGCAAGTTCTCCAGGACAATCGGAGGCTGCTGTGGCGAAGAAATAGCGCCGAAACGCCACCGAATACGCGAGGGGTCTTTGACGGCGTCAACGAAAGGCAGGTTCACCTCCCGGTAGAACACTGGGGCGCCGACCTGGTCTTTCGACGTTCTGATGGTGATTTGGCCCGCCGATAGAATTCTTGTCGATACCCGGTGAGTGACACCTAAAATGGTGACCTGGGCGTCTTTTTCGAGAGACCTCTTTTTTATGACCTCCCATTGTTCCTGCCCGGGCGTCCACTTAGGTTCATGGATGACGACATTCATACGGCCGTCATCATCCTGGAACTTGATGGTGATAAGCCACGTGTTGGGTCCTGGGCTGGCGCCTTCCCAGTGGAACGTCGGGGGCACGATTTCCGGGGGAAAGAGCGTCTGGTCGGGCGGGTAGCGAATCGTCAGGCTACTGTATTTGCCGTCATCTTGATAAAGGGCCAATATATCTTCCGTGCCGGGCGCGTTGGCGTGGACGAGGAGCAGCCAGACCGTCGCGATGGCGACTAACGTCGCGCCGACGCCTGCAACGAGATATAGGGTCGATTTGCACATCTATTCTGCTATCTCTCGAAAATACCCGTCGGCTCACTCAAGTCATAGGTGAGTTTGCGCAACTCAAGCAACTCCAGTATATTAACTATTGTCGATGACAAAATCAAGCTAAATCGCATAAGGGAGTCCGGCCCGCATCAAGAGAGGATTTTCACTCCGCGCAGACGGCAAAAAAATATTAAAGAAAGTACAAAACCGTAACAAAACGGTAATATGGAAGCTGCATAATTGCTCCTGTCAAGACAACCGATTTTCTGTTACCTTATTTGAAAGGAGCACACTATGGCAAGGTTGAAAAAGATCACAATTATTCTTCTTTTGGTTGGTGTCCCGCTGACCTTGGCGGCATTGGCCAAGCAGGCTACGGTGACACTGCAGGAAGGGCTGTATGCCGAGGAAGTCGAGGGCAATCTCGATGCGGCGATCAAAATTTACGAGAAGATCATCAATGACAGCTCGGCTCAAAGGTCACAGGTCGCTCAGGCCATGTACCGGCAGGGAATGTGTTATCTCAAGAAACAGCAGGAGCAGGAGGCCCGGGTGGTTTTCAGCAAGCTGGTTACGGATTACAGCGACCAGACCAGCATCATTAGCAAGGTTAAGCCTCTTCTGGATGAGCTGGGCAACGCCGACCCGGCTGCTTTGATGCCGCCCAATACGCTGATCTACGTGGAAATGGGCAGTCCCGGCAAGCAGATTGAGACCATTCTCAGCACGCTCAAGGGAACTCCTTTTGAAAATCCCCTGGCCGCCATCGGCGCCAATGGCAGCTCGTCTCAAGCCGGCAAGTCACCCGGGGACATCGTGGCGGGTTTCCTGAATCCGAGCATGATGGCTGAATTCAAGAAGATACGCGGCATTGGAGTCGGTATCACCGGTGTGGAACTGAATAATCCGCCATTTATCGTGGTGCTGTTTCCCGGCAAGAGCGATGCGCTGCGCGGACTGATCATGGCGGGGCTGGTCATGTTGGGTAAACCAATTGAGGCCGTAGATGGAATGCAATGTGTCGCGTTTCCCGATGGAGGAGGTGCGGCGTATGACGACACGGTGGTCATCTTCGCAAGCCCCAAAGCGTATTCCGCGGGTCAGCTTCAATGGAGCGTTAAACAATACAAAGGGCTGACACGCGAGCCTACCCTGGCTTCCAGCAATAAGTCCTTTGCCAAGGTCAGCAAGAAAGACCGCCAGGAAAATGCGATGACTGTCTGGGCGAACGTCGATGAGGTCTTCACGGGTCTTACAAAGGTGTTTCCGGAAGGCCAGATTCCGCAAGAGATTCGCGCTGCCGACGGTTTTGGCGACTTTAAGAACATCGATGACCTGATAACCTTCTTCTCGATTCAGCAAGACGGAGTTGCTTTCGAAACCAATGTGGCTTTCAAGGACGGTCACAATTGTGTTGCATACAACATGATTCGTACTCCGAGACTCACAAAAGAGGGCTTCAAAGCAGTTCCGTCTGATGCGGTTGCGCTGATCAGCATGGGGCTGGGCGGGGCCGACAGCGTTCAGACGCAAATGATGCGCGAGCAGATCAAGAAAGCGACTGGCCTTGAGATAGGCGGCGACGTATTCGCCAATATTCAACAGATTACTCTATTTGCTCTGCCGGTTGATAGTGCGTCGAAAGAAGCCCTTCCGGGCGTCCCTTCGATCGCCGCTTCGCTCGGACTTTCACTGACAAGCCCCAATCCGCAGCAGACCCGGCAGATTCTGACCGGTTTGCTTACCGCCGCCAATCTGGTGGCACCCGCGTCGGGAACCGAGCCGGCGGCGGAAGGCGGCCGATACCGAATCGATCTAGTCACCGGCCAGGCGCTCCACTGTTATACCGACCAGGCGAACAAGGCAACCGTTCTGTCATTGAGCCCGAGCGTGATTGAGGCCGCGGCTTCAGCAGGCGGGAGCGGCAAGTCCGTTGTCGCCGCCGGGCCCCTGAAGGAGGCCGTGAGCAACTTGTCGCCGGCAACGAGCAAATTGGTGCTCATCAACGTCGGCGGGGCGATACGGGCCGGCGGCGCTCATCTTCTGCTGGGCACGGAGAATCCCGATCCCAAAGTGAGCGACCTGCTCGCTCAGTTGGCCAAGAGCTGCGACAAGACCACGATTCAGTTCCGCACTTACGAGGAAATCAACAGCTTCAATGCGCGTGCCGAGATAAGGCAGTTGCCGCCCGTGAATGAGGTCTATGGTCCGATCATGCAACTGTCACAGATAGTCTCCGAGGCCAAGGACAAGACCTGGGCCGAGGCCAGAGAAGCCCGAATCCCCGCCACGATTCGCCAGGCCGCACAGCCTCCGGCGATCGACGGAGCTGTTGAAGAGGATCTCTGGGCCGGCGCTCGCCCTTATAAGATGGACAACGTGATCTATTCATCGGCGTCCTCTGCTGCGGATTTCTCGGCGCACTATCAGACCCTTTGGGATGCCAAGAACCTGTACGTGCTGGTTGACGTGACGGATGACAGCCTTCAGAACGACTCCGATTCAGATTTGTGGTATCAGGATGACTGTGTCGAGGTTTTTATCGACGCCGACAATAGTAAGTCGGGCGATTACAGCGATAACGATTACCAGTTTCACTTCGACTGGGACAAAACCAAACCCACGATGGGTGAGACCAAGCGCGGCAGCGTCGGCAACGTCGAATTCGCGATGGTCACAACGGGCGGCGGGTATCGTGTGGAGGTCAAGTTTCCGTGGGCAATGTTGGGCGTAAAGCCGTCCGCCGGCGCGAAGATCGGCCTGGACGTTCACGTCAACGATGACGACGACGGCGGCGACCGCGACAGCAAGCTCACCTGGCGGGGCAAAGAAGACAATGCCTGGCAGACACCGAGCGCATTCGGGACCGCCGAGCTGGCCGGTCTGATTGCCCGATGGATCTTCGACGAGAGCACAGGCTCTGTCGCGGCGGATAGTTCCGGCAACGGCAATGAAGGTACTTTGCAAGGCAATCCCGTCTGGCAGCCTTCCGGCGGCAAGTCGAAGGGGGCGCTGCTGTTCGACGGCGACGGCGACTACGTGAAGGTCGGGAACGAATCGAGATTCGACATCGCCGGCGAGATTACCGTTGCGGCGTGGATCAAGGTCAATCGGTTCGACAAAGATTGGCAGGCCATTGTGACAAAGGGAGATAGCGCCTGGAGATTGCAGCGGAATCAGAATAAAGACTCGCTTGAATTGGCCTGCACCGGCGTGAAGGTTCCGAGTAACAGCCCGTATGGAGGCTTGTATGGACAAAGAGGTGTAAACGATGGACAATGGCACCACGTTGTCGGGGTGTACGACGGCGAGAAGATGTATCTATATATCGACGCCGTCCTGGATGTCTCACAAGCGGCGTCGGGTGGGATAGGTACAAACGATCAACCGGTTTATATCGGTGAGAACTCGGAAATGGCACAGCGTTTCTGGAACGGCCTGATTGACGAGGTTCGCATTTACAATTGCGCACTGGATGAGGGCCGGATTAAGGCACTTTACAGTGAAGCGAAGTAGGAAAAGCACGTGAGAAGCAGGGGCACAGTCAGTGCCGGTTACAATCAGCTGCGGTGGGTGGTATTGCTGCTGGCGGTAGCGGTGATACTGCCCACCGTATGCCTGCTTTGGTTCATGATCCAGGGGGTTCAGAACGTGCGTCTGGCCGTCAAGCAGAAACTGACCGATGTCTATAATCAGCGGCTGGACAGATTCAGTAAGAGAGTTGATGATCTTTGGGCGGCTCGCATAGATTCGGTCCAGCGGGGCGCGGCGGAATATCAACCTATCGAACTGTTCAATCTGTTTGCAGGCCGAGCCGGAAGCGCGGGCGATTCGGCTTTCTGTGACGCCATTATTGTTTATGACGGCGGAGGCAGGCCCGTTTATCCGGCTGCCGCCGATGGCGAGCATCCGGATGTGCTGCCTGAGGAGCTCAACAAAGCCTGGAGCGCCGAATTTATCGAAGAGGATTTCGCCGCAGCGGCGGGATTGTATGGGCAGATGGCAGATTCTCACGCGGACAATTATGTCCGCTACTCTGCTCGGATGGGCGAAGTCCGCTGCCTCAGAAAGATGGGCCAGATTGAGAAGGCCGTTGCGCTATGCGGCCAGATGGCTTATGGACAAATTCCTGAAAATATAAGCTCATCTTCCGTCTCTTTGATCACGCGGGCCAGACTGTTGCTTGCGGAGCTGAAGGCAGAAACCGCCGCAGGTCTGGACCGGTCCGATGTGCAGAACCTGATTGATTCGGCAGTCAACTATTCGCCCCTTAGAGGTTCCGGTTTTCTCCCGATGCCGTCGGAATCGCGTGTCTTTTTCCTGCGTAAGGTCCTTGAAATTGCAGAAAAGAGCCGATGGTCCGAGGAGTTGAAATCGCAGATTGAAAAAGCCAAGACTTTGCTTTCAATGGAAGAGCTGGCGGCCGCTTTTCTTGCCAAGTACGATACCGCAGCGGCCTCGGAACCCTGGTCCGCAGATGATGCGCTGAAGCTGGTTTCGCTGCTGCGTGTGACCCTTGAGAGGCTTGAAGAAGTCCAGTGGGAATTGGCCGAGCCGCTGAGGCGGCAGATATCCACGGTGCTGGATTCATATCAGACCGCAGGGACCAACGTCCGCGTTGCCGCGTCGGAGCAGCCTGCGTTTGCGGCGCTGCTGGAGTCCTGGCCGCAGGATGTTTTCCGCCGGCTGGAGCTGCCGGACGCGGTCTTTGCCATGTACCACAGATTCGGCGACAGGATGTACGTGTTTTTGCAGAAAGCCGACGCGCTTGGCTCGGATTTTGATTCGGTCGGGGACGACTTCGACGGCCTGGGCGTTTCTTACAGGATAACGGACAATTCGGGGACGTACGCTTCGGGCGTTCAGAATCCTGAGCAAATCGCTTTCCTTCAGACGCCGCTGGGGAGATTCTTCCCCGGCTGGCATGCGGCGATTCATTTCACGGACGTGGACATCTTCGAAAAAACCGCCGAACGGCAGAAGGTCGTGTACATTTGGGCCGGATTATTGGCTATTGCGGTGATGGTGGGGGCCGGATTACTCACGGCACAGGCGGTCGGGAAACAAATAAAGACAAACAAGCTGAAAAACGACTTCATCGCCACCGTTTCACACGAATTAAAAACGCCGCTGGCGTCCATGCGGGTGCTGGTGGACACGCTGCTGGAAGGCAGCTACCGAGACCAGCAGCAAGTTACGGAGTATCTGCAGCTTATCTCAAAAGAAAACGAACGGCTCACCGGGTTGATCGAGAATTTCCTGACCTTCTCGCGGATGGAGCGCAACAAGAAGGCCTTCGTGATGGCCGAGACAAGCCCGGCCGCCATTGCCCGTGACGCGGCGGAGGCGGTCAAGACCAAATTCAGCCAGGGTCGATGCACATTTGAAGTGAACGTGCCTGAGAATCTGCCGGAGGTGCTGGCCGACCGCGATGCCATGGTCACGGTGCTTATCAACTTGCTGGACAATGCGTACAAATATTCTTATGATGACAAGCGGATTGAGCTGAGAGTTTTCTGCGAGAACGACTCGGTTTGTTTTTGCGTCCGCGATAACGGTAAGGGTATATCGCGCCGGGCGATCAGGAAGATATTCGGGAGATTTTACCAGGTCGATCGCAGTCTCTCACGACCTACCGAAGGCTGCGGATTGGGTCTGAGCATTGCGAAATTCATCGTCGATGCCCACAAAGGCTCGATTATTGTGGACAGCAAGCTCGGTGAAGGGAGTATTTTCACCGTTCGATTGGTGGCTGGAGACTGAACCCAAAAAGGAAGGGGCTGCAAAATGAAGAGCGTGCTCATTGTTGAAGACAACCAGGCCATGCTGCGGGGCCTGAAGGACAACTTTGAGATGAAGGGCTATCGCGTCAAGCTCGCCCGTGACGGGGAGCAGGGCCTTCATGCGGCGCTGTCCGAAAAGCCCGACCTGATCATTCTTGATATCATGCTTCCCAAGATCAACGGCTACGAAGTATGCAGCCAGATCCGTAAGAAGAAACTCGACATGCCCATCATTATGCTCACGGCCAAAGACCGGGAATCCGACGTTGTCCTGGGGCTGAATCTGGGCGCGGACGACTACGTGACCAAGCCGTTCAGCATCAAAGAGCTGCTGGCCCGGGCGGAGGCGTTCATGCGAAGGCGTGGGGCGGATGAGCCGGCCGTTTACGAATTTGGTGATTGTAAGCTCGATACCGTCGCCGGGACGTTCACGCGGGACGGCCGGGACGTCAAGCTCAGCCCCGGAGAATTTAAGATGCTACACCTGTTTCTGCGAAGGGCCGGATGCACCCTGACCTGCGACGAAATACGCGGCACCGTGTGGGGCTGCTCGCATTTTGTGACGTTGCGAGACATCGATCAGGCGGTCGCTACGCTGCGAGACAAAATCGAGCCTGACCCGCAGAGTCCTGCCATGATCCGTACCATAAAAGATATAGGCTACAAATTCGAACAACCGCAATCCAATGGAAACGATCCTGATAGTCGAAGATGACCCCGCCATGCTGCGGGGCTTGAAGGACAACTTCGAGTTCAAGGGCTACCGCGTTCTGACGGCGGCCGACGGCGAAGACGGCTTGAATGCGGCTCTGGATAAGAAGCCTGATCTGATTATTCTCGACATCATGCTGCCGAAGATAAACGGCTACGAGGTGTGCAGGCTGATCCGCCAGGAGAACCTCGGTATGCCCATCATCATGTTGACCGCCAAGGGCGAGGAGTCGGACATCGTGCTGGGTCTGAATCTCGGAGCCGATGACTATGTCACCAAGCCCTTCAGCATCAAGGAGCTTCTGGCCCGCGCCGCGGCGTTCCTGCGGCGGAGCCGGCAGACGGATACGGATGTTCACGAGTTTGGAGACTATCGCCTCGATATTCCTGCCAGAAAATTCACGCGCGGAGCGGAGGAAATCAAGCTTTCGCCGAAGGAGTTTAAGCTCTTGGAGCTTTTTCTCAAGAAGCCGGGCCGGGCGCTGACCCGCGATGAGATACTCAACGCCGTCTGGGGTTACGATTGTTACGTGGGTCCCCGTACCATCGACCGCTTTGTTACCACCCTACGAAACAAAATAGAACCCGACCCTCACAACCCTACGTACATTCACACAATCCGAGAGATCGGCTACAAATTCGAACCTCCCGAGCAAGACGTTTAATTGTATATGTTCCGTTTTCAATCCACTGCTCCAGAATACCACGCTCTTCCTAAGGTTTAGCCAAATTGCAGCATTTCCAACGAAGATAGGTCACAAAGATTGAGCCGAACTCAAGATCAGCGTTAGGCATTAGAGTATTCAGTGAGCTGAAACGTTCTGGAAATGCATTATTGATTCGTAGAATTTGCTTCATCCCTTGGGACAATTTTTATCCTAACGTGTAGAACTGATTTTCGTGCAAAATTAGAAGCTCTCGGTAAATGACGATGGACCTGCACGAGAAGAGTATCTACTAACTCTACGACTTGATTCTTTCCTGAGTCAGAAAGTGCTGCTAAGTCTCTATCTCTTCTTACCGGCTCTCTTAGCATTTTACGTCTCTTACGTAAAAGGCGACCCTCTTCATAGTCTCTGTAGGCTTTTGATAAACCGCTAGGAGCCTGTCTGAGTAATTGATCTGACCAGTATTTTTCTGTCTTCCTTTG
>CAYWZW010000049.1:0-42016 GCA_964462945.1 uncultured Pirellulales bacterium | reverse complement strand
CTACTTTTCTCCAACAAATCACCTCGCAATTCTTGTGCCGAACAGGATTGGGACGTTTACCTATTTCATTCTACTGGAAGGTCTCGTCGCACCAGAGCGGTCCCTCGACTTCGCTCGGGACGCCTGCGCTGCCACGCCCGAAGCGGACGGGCTGCTCGGCGATTACCTGCAGTTCTACGCCCTTGGCGTGGCAAGGCCACATCGATAGCACGCTCAAGGACCAGATCAGCGGGGAGGTCGGCTGGCAGCAGAAGTCCTATAGCGTCAGCTCCGGAATTCACATCCTCAAGTGGCGCTACGTCAAGGACGGCAGCGGCTATTCCGGCGACGACTGCGGCTGGGTGGACTTCGTCCAATGGACCGGGCCTTCGCCCACTCAGGATCCCGCCAACTGGCAGGAAATCGCCTACAAACAAGACGTGGCCGGCCGGCGCGTGGAGAAGAAGGTCGATGGTTACTCCACTCGTTACGTCTATGATGGAGATCAGGTAGTCGCAGAATATGACGGCAATAACAATCTCTTGCGCAAATACATCTATGGCCCGGGCATCGACCAGCCGGTCTCCATGATCGAGGTCGCCGACGCCAACGCCGTCTATTACTATCACTTCGACGCCTTAGGAAGCGTCGTGGCGCTGAGTAACGCAAGCGGCAATACCGTCCAGACCTACCAGTACTCCGTCTATGGCGAAGTGGCGGTCCAGGACCCCAACCACACCAACCCCTACATGTTCACCGGCAGGTCCTTTGACGTCGAAATTGGCCTTTACTATTTCCGCGCCAGATACTATAATCCGTATATGGGCAGATTCCTACAGGCGGACCCAGTTGGATACGAGGCGGACATGAATTTGTACAGATATTGTATGAATAATCCGGTGAACATGCGTGATCCATTCGGGCAGGACCCATGTGATCCCTGTGGTTGTACCTCTGATTGTAATAGACCTAATGATTCCAATGGTCCTAATGTGCAATCGACACAAGATAATAGGAAAGGTAAAAAATATTGGGAGGCGGCGGGTTATCAATCTCTAAGTGCATGCATCGGGGATAAGCTTGTACTATGTGGGTCGCTATGGACCGCTGTGGGAGAAGGAGTTTTGAGTACAGCCGGTCTTTTATGCAAGATTAAGTTGATAACTACATTTGCAAGTGTAGTTGGTTGGGCATTCGCAGTTTATTGTGCGGGAGAGGCGACGGGGGCTTATTGCAAGTGTACTGCTCCAGCTGAGAACTTCCCCGAACTGAGGGAAATATCATCGAGTTTGCAGAGTGGAACTTCCCCTCCTTTTAGGAATTTGTATACAAGTGACTTTTAGTTAGTCGCGGAATATATTGGAGTTTCAAAGAGCATGTGGAAAATTAGACGACCTATGACGACCACCTTAGGTAAGATAGGTGGCTTTATCGGTGGTATTACGGTTACACTGTTGAGTTGGTTGCAATACTGTGCGAAAGGAAGGAAATTTGTGCTCGGGGGTGTAATAGCCGGAATAGCGATTATCCTTTTGGCATTATTTAGCAAGGTATCTGACACAAAGCGTCAGAAAAAGAATTGATCGAGATACTAGGGATACTAGGGGGATACTAGGGGATACTAGGGACAGCCACATATTCTTTTCTTGACACCACGCCCTAAAGCAGTGACGTGGCCGCCGCTTCGGTCGGAGATGACCAGGAATCCTGGATGCAGACGACGGTCACCGCCGTCGCCGGCGATAAGGTCTCATTCTACGGGAAGGTTTCGTCCGAGTCCGGCGATTACCTGAAGTTCTATATCGACTCGCAATACCAGACGGGGATTACCGGGGAGGTGGACTGGCAGAAGAAGTCGTACAGCCTTACCGCCGGCTCCCATACCCTCAAATGGGTCTATTCCAAAGATTCCACCGGCTACGCCGGCGAGGATTGTGGCTGGGTGGACGGGTTGACGGTCGGGACCACCTCGATAGCCGGCCGGCCGGATGAGATGAGCGAGGCCCTGGACTCGAACCTGAAGTTCACCGAGAGCGGAGATACAGGCTGGTACATTGCATCCGGTACAACCAACGAGTACTACTACGAGGCTGACTCGGCCCAGAGCGGTACGACCTCGGACGGCGAGGAATCCTGTCTGCAGGCGATTGTCGATTCGGACAGCTCGCAAACCGTCAAGTTCTACTGGAAGGTTTCGTCGCACCAGGGCTACGACTACCTGCAGTTCTACATTGACAGCACGCTCAAAGACCAGATCAGCGGCGAGGTCGGCTGGCAGCAGATGTCCTACTCCGTCACCTCCGGCATTCACATCCTCAAGTGGCGCTACGTCAAGGACGGAGCGGCAAGGTGCTGGAAATGCCGGTTGGGCGATGGCAGAGGCGGCGGTACGCTTATCGGCTCACGGGAAACGCAGGAGGCCTCTGGGACGCTACTGAGGAGAACTGGCTTGGCATTTCCGCTGGATGAGCAAGCCTGCTCGAATAAGATGAACAGCGGCACCTTGTTTCTTGCGGCACGGGGGGTTATGATACCTCAATGCAATATCCGACACGGCCCGTTCGCACGGCGCTGGCAGAAGAGGCGAGCCGGTATCCTAAGAACGCTGCGAACGATTTGAGATGGAGACAGAAATGAGAAAGAACGATAATTCTATTGCCCGCCGTTGCTTTCTGAAAGGTACGTTAGCGGCAGCCGCGGCCGCCTCGGCGCCCGCAGCCTTAGCGGCGGAGAAGCGAACAAGATCAAACGCGGGCCCCGTGAGCCTGCGGGAGAAGTTCTTCGGTTGTATTGCCGGCTGCCATATCGGCTCGTCCATGGGTGCTCCGGTCGAAGGCCGGTCCTGGGAAAACATCGAACGGGAATACGGCACACTCGATAAACTGCTGCCGTACCACCACTACGGAAAGAGCAACAACTGGATGCGCGAGCCGGGGACCACCGAAGACGGCGTCGAGCGCCAGAAGCTCATGATCACCGCCATCATCGAAAAGCAGGACCGAATCAACGCCGAGGACCTTCGCCGGGCCTGGGTCGAGCACATGAATCCCAACGCGCCGGGCCTTGTCTCGGAGCCGTTCGAGGGGGCCCTTCTGGCGATGGCCAAGACACATATCCCCGCCGCAGACATCGGCAAATATTGCGACTATTCCGGCCTTGTGTCGCTGTCACGCTCCTGCCATCCCATCGGCCTGATCAACGCCGGCGACATCCAGGGAGCCATTGATGATATTCGCCAGATCGGTCAGCTCTATAACACGGCCAACAGCCGGGGCGTCCTCTGGGCGGAAGCCACTGCCATCGCCATCGCCGCCGCCACGAAACCCCATGCGACGGTCGATACCGTTCTCGGGGCGGTCTTCGACAACTGCGACAAGGTCGATACGCGCTTCACAAGGCAGGCCGGGATTCGCGGGGAGATCGAAAGGGCGCTGAAACTCACAGCCGACTGCGCCGATTTTCGCGACATGCGAAAAAAATTCGATACCCTCTACAGCGGCACGGGAATGGTGTACGCCCACAGCTACGCCAATGAAATCGTCACCAAAGCGATCTGTGTGTTCAAGATGACCAGGGGCAGCACGTGGGAAGCGATGAAGGCCGGCGTCAACATGGGCCGGGACACCGACTGCCTCACCGCCGTTGCCGCCGGCATATCCGGAGCGCTCTGCGGGGCCGGGTCCATCCCCAATGATTTGATCAAGCAGGTCGATTATGCAACTTCGATCAATCCGCACACGAACTCGCAGCGCACCTTGAGAGAAACTTCGGACGGCTTATATAATGCCTTTAAATCCAGGCTTACAAAGATGAGGGCCTACGCTGAAGAAATGGGGACAGCCTAAGCAGAAATATCGAACGGTCCGCTCCGCTCTGAAAGAGATCGGCTGCGAAAGAATGGCCGTGATTTACCTTTCAAGGCAATTGGCCGGTTTGACGATCGCATAATCCAGGATCATACCGTTTGTTTAGCCACGAAGGCGCACGAATTGGACACGAATTCGTGATCATTCGTGAAGATTCGTGGTTATCATTTTGACTTTTCAGTGTCTATGAAAAACGCAATTGGGGGAATATCCGCCATCGTTTTGAGGCCGGGGCTTGCCTGAAGAACAGAACGTATAGCGTTCAGAGTAATCGCACACGTGGCGATGTCGCCGTTCACACCGCCGGCGATTCTGGATTGAATCTTAGGCTCTCCGTCGATGTGCACCTGGTCGTAGGATTCGGGTTCGCCGACCGCCGCTCTGAAATTGAGAGTAATCACTTCCTGACCACCCACGAATCCCCTGCCGACCTGATGCACGCCGCAGGCCATGCCTTTGGCAATCGGCTTGTACCCGCCGTCGATTGGCCTTTCGGCGATAACCGGTTCGAGCGTTTCGGTATTGCGGTCGAGCTTCCAGCCGAGCCGATGCGCGATAAAGTCCACGGATTCCGGCAGACCCACGTGCCGGAGCGTCCCGGCTTTCTTCCTGGCCTCGAATTCTTTCAGCGTCAGACCCGCCCCGATCTTCTGCTGGAACGGAATTCGGCGCACCGAGGCATCCTGGACCCTCCAGACTTCCACTTTCCTGACGTTCTGGCACAGGCCCGTCAGAACGGTCGGCAGCATATCCATCAGGTATCCGGGATTGACCCCGGTGCCGACGCACGCAACGCCGTTTTCACGGCATATCTCATCGATTCGGCCTGCAACTTCGGGATTTGTCTTCCAGGGGAAAAAAAGCTCTTCGCACGTGGAGACAATATTGAGTCTTGCCTCTGCAAGCTCGGCAACCTGGCTTTCGAGAGCGACAAGGGTGCTGACGGTGGTTAGCAAGGCGACGTCGGCCGACCGATTGGCGATTGCATCATTCAGATTGTCGCGGACAATAATTCCAAGCGGCTCAATCCCGCACAGCTCACCAAGGTCTTTGCCGGCCTTCTGCGGATCAGGATCAACCGCGCCAACGATGTTGAAACAGCCGCGCTCCACAGCGTACCTGACCATCTTTTGTCCTAAAGGGCCAATTCCCACGTGAACCGTATTGATCATCCGAGTCAATCCTTCCTGAATTTGAAATCCTGTAATGTGTCGAGCGCTTATGTTACCTTATTGCCTTGCAGTATGCCATTGCAGCCGTTAGTATGTCCAGAGAGTTTTATCCATCATACATAAAAGGACGCCGCCATGAAGACAAATGGGATAATCTCATCGCTTTTTCTGTGTTTCCTATCTGCCGCTGCCTGCATCGATACATGTTTGGCACAGGGCAACGATCCTGCCGGCGATGAGAAGATTGTTTACCAGGCGATAGAAATATTTCCGCTGGTCAGCCAGCACGTGCACGGCTCGACAGTCGTCGAGCTGCCGAACGGCGATCTATTGGCCGCGTGGTTCCAAGGCTCCGGGGAACGATGGGCCGATGACGTCGCGATCATGGGGGCAAGGCTCCGGGCCGACCGGAAAACCTGGAGCACGCCGTTCGTCATGGCGGATGTCCCCGGGTTTCCGGATATCAATCCGATCTTGTTCATCGACGGCCGGGACCGCCTGTGGCTGACGTGGTACACGGTGCTCGCAAACCAGTGGGAGACCTCCCTGCTGAAATACCGCATCAGCGAAGACTATCAAACGGTGGATGGGCCGCCCGAATGGTCCTGGCAGGACGTCCTTCACGTGAAGCCCGGCGACCCGGCCGAACGCGGCATCCAGCCCGGCGACCGTTTCGTCAAATCCATTGAAAGGCAAATCAAGGAATACTCAGACTATATCATCTCTCGGAACGCCGGCATGCCCGAGCAGGTCACGCGCGGCATCATCGACAGATGGGCCGAGGACCTGCTCTCCAAAGCACGGGGCCAGGACATGATGCGGAGCGGCCGGCTCTCTGATGGCAAGGGAGGATACACCGACCAGAAAATGGGCTATCCCTATTTCCGCCGCGTCGGCTGGCAGACCAAGAATAAAGCTGTCATCGTCGATAAGACGCGAATGATTATTCCCTTATACTCGGACGGATTCAGCTTCTCGTTGATGGCCATCACGGACGACGGCGGTGCGACCTGGCAGTTCAGCGAGCCGCTGGTGGGAGCGGGAAATATCCAGCCGAGCATTGCCATGAAGGCTGACGGCACGCTCGTTGCCTACATGCGGGACAACGGACCACCGCCCAAGCGCCTTCATATCAGCCAGTCCAAAGACAAGGGCCTGACGTGGTCTTTGGTGACAGATTCCGAGTTGCCGAATCCCGGCTCGGGCGCCGATGTTGTCACTCTGCAAAACGGCCACTGGGCGCTGGCGTATAACGATACCGAAAGCGGCAGGCACAGTCTGGCCGTGTCGATTTCGACCGACGAGGGCAAGACCTGGGAATACACCCGGCACCTCGAACGGGACATGCGTGACAGGCAGCTCGCCACCAGCAGCAGTTATCCATCTATCATTCAGGGCCGTCCCCGCTTTCTCGGGGACAAGCTTGCCCCTGCGGAAGCAGGGGGCACCTTGCACGTGGTGTACAGCTACCATCACAACGACCGAAACAGCGGCCCCAACAAGACCATCAAATACGTGCGTTTCAATGAAGCGTGGGTCCAGCAAGGAGATAGAAGACAGAAGGCAGAGAACTGACGACGGAGGACGGACAGCACGAGGGACGAGCGACGAGTCGTCCATCGTCCATCCCCCTGTCGTCCATCGTTCCTGCACGCGGGAGTGAATTTATGAAACGGCGGGAATTCATCAGCATCGCAGCGGCAGGATTGGCGGCATTCGCCGCAGGCGGGCCAGGAGTTGCCAAAGCAAGAGACTCAAAATACAAGGTCGCCGTCATCGGCAGGACCGGCCGGGGCAATTATGGTCACGGGCTGGACGTCGTGTGGAACGAGATAGACCAGGCGCAAGTCGTGGCCGTCGCAGATGAAGATGCGCAAGGCCGTGCCGCGGCGGCCAAGCGGCTGAAGGCGCCGAGGGCGTACGCCGACTACCGTCAAATGCTGGAGAAAGAGAAACCCCAGATTGTCAGCGTTGCCCCGCGCTGGCTGGACTGCCATCGTGACATGGTCTTAGCGTGTGCCGAGCACGGCTGTCACGTCTTTCTCGAAAAGCCCATGTGCCAGACGCTCGATCAGGCCGATGAGATGATCGCCGCCCTGGAAGGGCGGAACCTGAAGCTGGCGATTGCCCATCAGACCCGCTACAGCCCGACTTTGCAGCACGTGCAGAAGCTCATCGCCGAGGGGCGATTGGGGGACCTCCTCGAGCTGCGAGGCCGAGGCAAAGAGGACAGCCGGGGCGGCGGCGAAGACCTGATGGTCCTGGGGACGCACATTATGGACTTGATGCGTTTGTTCGCCGGTGACCCGCAGTGGTGCTTCGCGCGCGTGAGCCAGAGCGGCAAGCCCGTCACCAAGAGCCAGGTGCGGGACGGGGCCGAGGGCATCGGACCTCTGGCCGGGGACGAGATTCATGCCATGTACCGCTTCGGCGAAATGACAATGGGCTATTTCTCAACGCACCGGGCCAAGCACGGGGCGGCGGCTCGCTTCGGACTTACGATCTTTGCGAGCAAGGGCGTTCTCACGATGACCACCGGCGCGCTGCCGGAGGTCTGGTTTGTTGAAGACCCCTCGTGGTCCCTAAGGGACAGCAAGACCCCGTGGAAGAAAATCACCAGCGCCGGAATTGACAAGCCCGCCGTCCGCGTGGCGGGCAAGCCGGAAACCCTGAGCGACTCCGGCCAAAGTCTCGGAAATCGTCTCATCGCACTCGATCTGATCCGGGCCATCGAGACGAACACCCAACCGAACGGCAGCGCCCACGACGGCCGGGCCGCCCTGGAGATGATCTTAGCCGTCTATGAATCACACCGCCTGAACGCCCCAGCCGAATTCCCGCTGAAAAACCGCCGCCACCCACTGACCCTGCTCTGAACGCCTTCGGGAATTGGCCATTACGGCTAAGGGGCATTTCCTGGACGAGACAGCCGGATATCATCGATGTACATCTTCCCTGAGCCGCCGGGGGCCGTCTGATTGCCCCGAGTGCCCAGGCCAATCGCGATCTTGTCCACATTCTTGAGGTCGATGCCCTTATCGGCAAAGGTCTGCAGAGGAATTACCCACTCCGTCCATGCAACGGTCTGTGCCGCATTGGGATTGTCGTGGACCACCACCGCCGGCTGACCAGCGATGTTGGAGACCGCCACATATAACGGTTCGGCCGCGTTGCTGACGATACCGACATCCTGGTGCGCCCACTGCGCGCTGACCGCCCCGGCCGTCGTCACGTTGGAGAACTTGGCCTGGCACGTCGCGTTGTTGTTATGGCTGGTCACCGCCAAACCGACATAGACATTCGAGCTCATCGCGACATTCTGCGGATTCCACGACATCGGCTGCCAGACGGTCCCATTGCTGGAATAGTAGCCTCTGAAGTTGCCGGCAAAGTCACGCTCTAATTTTATCCAATACGGCGCCGTGATCGCCGTTTGCTCGGCTGTCACGACAGCGGTATCGCTTGTAGCGGCAATATTCGTATCCGTTCGCGCCTGGAATCGGCACCCGCTGCCGGGCGTGACATAGACCGCCGCGAACTTCGAGCCGGCATCAAGCGTCTCGCGGATCATCACGCCGGCCTTGGCCCACGGGTCCGTGTTTTCGACGCTGAGCACCTGGGCTTCAATTGTCCCGGCGCCGGTGAGCGTCTTGAAGGCATAATGGAACTGGTCCGCCTGCCCCCAGATGTCCGCGCCTGCCGCGGTCATTGTGTAGGTGCCGGTCGGCGCTTCAGCGAAACTGCCCACAGAGGCCGCGTTGCCTCGGAACCAAAGCGTCAGCGTACCAACGCCTCCCGCAGTCCAGTCGCGCAGCGCGGCCAGGGTCAGCTCGGCCTCCGAATACTTTGCAAAGCCCTGCTTATTGTTGTCGTAGGCAAGCGGCATTGACTGACTGCCTCCATGAACGATGGTTTGCTCGGTAAAAGACGCGGTGTTTTCATCGCCGACGGCCGCACCCGTGCCATTCCCGGCAAAGTACGGCGGAGCACCCGGCGAGCCATAGCCGAGCCCATCGTGCCAGGCGTACCATATCTGGCTGTCGTTGGCGTCGTAGTGCTCGAAATCGTCTATAACGAGAAACTCCACGGCCGTGAAACTCCAGATATCTCCTTTCAAGGCCCCGGCGGTCTTAGCCTCATTGACCTCATCGACCCGCCAGTAGTACGTGTTTGCGACGTCGAGAGACAAAGGCCCGTGGCGGGGCTGAGTCACTGTGACAACAGGGGCGCTGCCCTCTCTCACCGCCTGCTCATCGGTGCTTAAATAGACGTTATGTTGGGCCGCCTCTCTTCCAGCGCGCCAGCCAAGGGTCACATCCAGAGGGACGCCCGTCGCCCCGGAATCCGGACGGGGTTCTCTGGCAAGGATCGGTATGTAGAAGAAGCGTACCTCGCTCAGGCCGTACTGCGCCAGGATGCCTTCCCAGTTGCTGTTTGCCGTGAGCCGGACGTACCGCGCTTCGACGCCGGTGAAATCAACAGTGGTATCGTGAGCATAGCCGGGCTCCCCAGGCGCCCGGTTAAACTGGTGGGTAGCTCCCAACGCTGCATAGTCGGTACGATTGACCGAGTATTCAATGAGAACCTGATTGAACCCTAAGCCGATCACCGGTTCCAGGCTCCCATTGAAGTTCCACACCCACATCTCGTGAAGCCTGTACACCTTGCCGAGGTCGTACTCGATCCAGGTCGGCTGAACCCCGGTTCGGCCGCTCAGCCACATAGCGCCGGTGTCTTGATTGCCGTGCAGCAAACCGCTCTCATCCAGCCCCGAGCCGTTGACGGTATTTTCGGGTCCTTTGCCTGTCTCGCTGCTGGAAGCTGTGGCTGTTATATTCGCACCGGGAATCGGATACGCCAGCGGCTCGACCGTAAACCGCCAGACCTTGCCCTTGTATATCGCGCTTTCGGGCGGCGCACTGACCTCATCGACGCGCCAGTAATAAGTCCGGCCAAGACCTAAATGAAGGGTCCCACTGATAGGATAGAAGTTCGGATCCTGGCGGCCCCGGTACACGCTGTTCGGGTCAAGCGCTGTCGCGGCCTCGTTCACATCGTCGAAATCCCCGCCAAGGTACACATCATGCTTGTCGGCATTGCCTGCCGGCGTCCAACTCAAGACCACATCGCGTGATACGTCAATCGCTTCATTGGCGGGATTCGGCTGCTGGGCCTTTTGCGGAAGTCCGACGAGACTACCCTCAAGGAACGTGCCGCCTGTGCCACCGAGCTCTTTCGTTCGGAGGATCCCATTGTTCTGCCCCGCCGGCGGCGCAAACAGAAACGTTACGGTCCCGTCCGTATCGCTGTTGATAAAATCAGCCAACACCTGGCTTGTCTCAGTTGACACCCTCACTCCGCGCGCGGGCGCGATGAAAGTCATCAACTGGTCCGTCAGGTCGTCATAGTCCAGGGCAACCGGGCTGCCAACGGGCGGAGCGGGGCTATTCTGGACGCCGGGAGCGGTATTCCAAGTGATTGTGGCTTCATCGATATTATCTAATTCCTCGATAACGCCGTAAACAAGCACAGTGCCACTATCGTGACCGTAATTGCTGAAGCTCACATTTCCGACGAGCTGACCTCCGGCTTTAAGCTCAGAGATATCGTAGCTGACATAAGACACCCGGCGCCGGACGTCTATGTCGCGGATAGCCATGCCCGAGCCGCCGCCCGAGTTTTGGCCCGGCCCTATTTGCACGTCATTGCCGACCTCGGCATCATGCGTGGGCAACAGGCTAAAGGACTGCGCCTGAACGTTGCTCGCTGCGCTTACCAGCAGAACGGAACAGATCAAATAAGTCAGTTTTTTGAGCATCATAGTCCTCCTTGGGGATCAAGAAACGACCGATAAAAATTTTGCTTTCAACACTTGTATTATGTTTATACCAAATCTGCCTGCTTCCGTCAAGGAAAATGGCTGCATGAGATCGTCCGAATGAACGAAAATAATTTGCGTTTTCATCCTTGCTTTTGTTCCTGGGGCAGCGTTATAATCTGGTTTTTCATGAACTACCACAGGGTTGACCCCGTCAGATAAGCCGGAGGTTGCTATCTCACGGGGTAAAGTTGGAGAGACAAACATGATGCAAAAACAAAAACTAACACGACGAGAACTCTTAAAGAGTTCGGCTTATGTGGCCGGTACGCTGGCCTTGACGGGCGCGGCTGGTCCTTTGGCGGAAGCCAGGGGCAGCAATACGATTCGCGTCGGCGTGGTCGGCTGCGGCGGGCGAGGGTCCGGAGCGGCACATGACTGCGTCAAGTCTTCGCAGGGCGTGGAAATCGTTGCCCTGGCCGACACCTTCGCCGACCGCCTGAACGGCCTGAAAAAAGAATTCAAGGTCCGCGACAACCGCTGTTTCGTGGGCCTCGATGCGTACAAGGAGCTGATGGCGCTGGATGACGTGAATCTGGTTATCCTGGCGACGCCGCCGGGCTTCCGCCCGAAGCAGTTCGCCGAAGCCATCAGGCGCGGCAAGAACGTCTTTATGGAAAAGCCCGTGGCGGTCTGTCCGGCGGGTATCAAGATGGTCATTGAAAGCTCCCAGCAAGCGTCGCAAAAGGGCTTGGCCGTGGTCGCGGGAACCCAGCGCCGCCACGAACCCAAGTACGTCGAGACCATGAAGCGTATCCACGACGGCGCGATCGGCCAGATCGTCTCGGCCCAATGCTACTGGAACATGGGCGGACTCTGGGTCAACAAGCGCCAGCCCAATCAGGGCGACGTCGAGTGGCAAATCCGCAACTGGCTGTACTTCACGTGGCTTTCGGGAGACCATATTTGCGAGCAGCACGTGCACAACATCGACGTGATCAACTGGGCCTTCAACGACCTTCCGGAGCAGGTTCACGGGCTTGGCGGCCGGCAGTTCCGCACGGGTCCGGAGTACGGCAACATCTTCGACCACTTCGGCGTCGAGTTCTTCTACCCCAATGACGTGCGGACCATCAGCACGTGCCGGCAGATTGAGGGCACGACAGACAACGTCAGCGAACGCGTGGTCGGAACCAAGGGCGTTACCGACTGCTGCGGGACTATCCAGGGTGAGAATCCGTGGCGCTACGAGGGACCGAATCCCAACCCGTACGAGGTGGAGCATACCGACCTGATCAAGAGCATCCGGGCCGGCAGCCCGCTCAACGAGGGCCAGCGCATCGCCGAGAGCACGCTGTGCGCGATCATGGGCCGGGAATCGGCGTATTCACGGCAGCAGTTCAAACGGTCGTGGTTTATGAGCAAGTGCACGCTGGATTTGCTTCCGCCCGATGGCCTCAAGCTAAGCGATTCCAGGCCGGTGCCGCCCTTTGCGATTCCGGGCCAGTACGAGTTACCCGGCTTTGTACAGGAGGGTCGGGGCAGAAAACGCGGGTAATAATAGTCTCAAATTCAAAATTTTAAGCTCAAAGTTCTCGGGAGATTTATAATATGACAGCGTCAGAGAAAGACAAAGGCATATCCAAGAAGCATGCGACCACGGCCGCTGGTGCAGCGGCGCTGGCCGGCGCGGTAGCGAACGTGGCCTACGCACAAGGGTCCGGGAAAATCAAGATAGGATTGCTCGGGTGCGGCGGACGCGGCAACGGTGCCCTGCGCCAGTGCCTGCAGGCCGATCCCGGCGTGGAGCTTATTGCTCTGGCCGACCTGTTCGAGAATGAAGTCAGGAGAACCAGAGACCGCATCGCCAAAGACGGCAAATTCGCAGACCGGGTGAAGGTCGATGACGACCACCTCTTCTGGGGCTTTGACTGCCACGAGAAGCTGGCCCGGTGCGAGGCGGACCTGCTGCTGATGGCGACGGCACCGGCGTTTCGCGGGCGGCAGATGATGGCCGCGATCAAGGCCGGCAAACATATCTTTACCGAAAAGCCCGTGGCCACCGACGTCGCCGGCTGCAAAGAGGTCATGGAGGCCTCAAAGCTGGCCAAGGAGAAAGGTCTCGCCATCGTCTGCGGCACCCAGCGCCGGCATGAGTTCAGCCGGATGGAGCTCATGAAGCGCATCCACGACGGGCAGATCGGCGAGCTGGTGGGCGGCCAGTGCTACTGGTACGGCGGCGGAATCTGGTTCAGAGGCGTCCCGCAAGACCAGCAGATGAGCGAGCTGGAGTGGCAATGCCATAACTGGTACCACTTTGCGTGGCTTTCGGGCGACCAGATCTGCGAACAGCACATCCACAATATCGACGTGATGAACTGGTGCTTCGACGGCCCGCCGGCAAAGTTTACGGCCGTAGGCGGACGGGCCTGGCGCAGCTACAACGAGCAGCAGATAGTCCCGGCCAAGGAGGTCTGCCGGAAGTACAACAACGGCAGTGACGCCAACTGGGAGAAGTACAACGGCGACATCTGGGACCACATCTTCGCCGAGTTCGAGTACGCCAACGGCGCGCGTTGCCTGAGCTTCAGCGGGCATAGCCCCGGCACGGGACGCGGCGACGAGAAGATCGTCGGCACCAAGGGCACAAGCGATTGCAATCGCACCATCTCCGGTGAAAACGCCTGGAAGTATGAGGGCCAGGACGTTGACGGAATGGACCAGGAGCACATCGACCTGATCAAGAGCATCCGGAGCGGCAACCCGCTCAACGAGGGCCAGCGGATCGCCGAGAGCACGCTGACGGCCATCGGCGCCCGCATCGCCGCTTATACGGGCCGGACCTTCAACTGGAGCTGGCTGCTGAACGCCAGCAAGCAGGATTTGGTGCCGAAGCAGGAAGACCTGAAGCCCGGTCCCGGGATATTCCATCCGATAGCGACCGGCTGCGACCCTCTCGTGTAGGTTTCGCTGCGGCTGGTCTGCAGAGTGGCGTTTTCCTTGTCATTCTGAGCGGAACAACGTGGAGCGAAGAATCTGGCCCGCGAAGCAGTTCTTTGCGCCGGCGCCAACATCATACCCGCCGGCCAGATCCTTCGCTTCGCTCAGGATGACAGGAAACCAGCAAGGGTCGTATGAAGTGCTGGTGCGCCAAGAGATTCGTCATCGACGCGGTCAATGACAGCGCCCGGCACACCCTTTTGTCCCCGTCGCGATTTTTTGCATTTCTCAAGCGATTTCCTATATTTTAATAGGAGGGGGCATCGCCATGAATACAACAAGAGGGTTTTGGCAGCATACAAACGGCAAGATTTATGCCATCGAAAGTGATACATTCGGGAAGATCGTAGGTGGCGTCGGCCCTTTGGATCCGAACGACTTACGCGACCTCGACGATTATCAGTACAAACCCGACATCGTCGGTTGGGTGCAAGATACAGTAGCCCAGCATAAGCTGCACAGAGTCAATCCAGCGCGCTATCCAGTAGTGCCAAGAATCTTTCGCACATTTCGTGGTAAGCTCTCTTGATCTGGTTATGGTTCCTCTGACGCCCACCCCATGTGTGAGTAATTTATCGGACTAACCAGCCACCAGGGTCTGTCTCTGCTCCCATTCTTTTCGCTGCTGCTGTAAGCGTTTCATATTCAAATACCGGCACATACTCCACTTGGTTCCAGCAATGTGCCGGAGCCTGGCAGCGGCTAACATCAACACCCAATGGCCATCGGGATGAGCGTCTGGTCTCCGGAGAAGCTGCGAGAGTACCTGCTAGCGCAAGAAAGCCCAAGAAAATGCTTGACTTCACGGTCGCACTCACCTAATATAATAGTAGAGTTCTGGGATCGGTGGGCCGATGGGTGATTTGCGGTCGGCGTTTGATGAGTTCTGCAAAATTGAAGTTAGGCATACTTTTGGAAAGAAAAAATCTTCTCTTTATGATTTTTTCTTTCTAAAACAAGATGCGTAACGTTTTACTCGATAATGTGTTATCATAGGGTACCCGATTATTTTTAGAAAATCGTGAAACCGATTTTCTAAAAATAATATATGCCTAACTTCAATTTTGCAGAAGCCTTGGTCGGCGTTTGGAGAAAGGAGGTGGTGTCAAATCACGGTTATCTTCCCGGACAGAATTCATACAGGGTGGAGGAAGGTGAAAATCACTATTGCTTGCTCCGGCACGTAGCTGAGGAATAATTATCGTAACCCTTTTTGAGGAAGGCTATTATGTGCAGAAAATTGATATACCTGATTGCCTTTGTTTTGGCGCTGGGTCTGGCTGCGAGGGTGGCAACAGCCGACCCATTGCAGCAGGAGCCCGGCCCGGACGGCATCGTGTGCGTAGAAGCCGAGAACTTCGACGAAAACATTCCGAGACCCCCTCACACGTGGGAGCTTATCACGGTCGCGGCCAGCGGCTTTGCGCCCCCGAATGGATTCACCGGCGGCTATGCCATGCAGAATACGCCCACAACGCCCGCCGGCGGCGCCGGCTTCAATGATCCTGCTGATTTTCTTACGAGGAGTCCCAGACTGGATTATGAGATCAACTTCACCAAGACCGGAACGCACTACGTCTGGGTGCTCGCCTGGGGTCTGGACGGAAATTCAGATTCGATCCATTCCGGTCTGGATGGGCAGCACATTCCCACGGCCGACCGTATCACCGGATTCGGTAACAACTACAGATGGACCAACACAGCGTACGAAGACCCCGAGCGCATCATGTTTGACCTTCCCAGCACGGGCGTTCACACCCTCAATATCTATATGCGAGAGGACGGCGCCGTCGTGGACAAGATTCTTCTGACGACGAACCCCAATTACACGCCCACGGGCACCGGCCCTGTGGAAAGCTGGCGCGGCCCTCGTTTGCAGGCTTACAATCCGATCCCCGCTGACGGCGCGCTTCATACAGACACATGGGCGAGCCTCTCGTGGACTCCGGGAGAGACTGCGGTCTCGCACGATGTCTATTTCGGCGAGAGCTTCGCCGACGTGAACAACGGCACGGGCGATACCTTCCGCGGCAACCAGCCTGGGACGTTTTTTGTCGTCGGTTTTCCGGGGTTCCCCTATCCGAATGGTCTTGTTCCCGGCACGACCTACTACTGGCAAATCGACGAGGTTGAGGCCAGCAGCACGACCAAGCACAAGGGTAACGTCTGGAGCTTTACGATTCCGTCTCAGAAGGCCCATGACCCGACCCCGCCCGACGGCGCGAAATTCATACCCACGAACGTGACGCTGAGCTGGACGGCAGGTTTCGGTTCAAAATTGCACCATGTTTATTTCGGCGACAGCTTTGATAACGTCAGCAATGCCGCCGGAGCGCTTCCTCAGGCAGCCGCAACTTTCACGCCCGGCGCGCTCCAATTGGAAAAGACTTACTATTGGCGCGTCGATGAGTTCAGCGGCACCACCACGTTTAAGGGTGACGTCTGGAGCTTCACGACGACGATCCCGGGCCTGGGCACGGCTATCGCTGAACGGTGGAACAACATCACCACGACCGATCTGAACACCCTCAAGAACGACCCGAGATATCCGAACAGTCCCGACGTGACCGAGGCGGTGACGCGATTTGCCTGGGACGGCCCGGACACCGACAACTACGGAGGCCGGATCCACGGCTGGCTCTACGCGCCGGCCAGCGGCAACTATACGTTCTGGCTCAACACCGATGACCAGGGCGAATTGTGGCTGAGCACCGACGATGATTCGAGCAACATCCAGTTGATCGCTCGGGAAAGCACCTATACGACTGTGAACACGTGGGGCGCCGGGGAGGAGCAATCCAAGCCGGTCCCGTTGGTGGGCGGCCAGAAATACTACATCATGGCGCTCTGGAAAGAAGGCACCGGCGGCGACCACTGCCAGGTGGCTTGGCAGGGTCCGGGCATCCCGGTCCGCACGATCATTCCCGGTGCTAATCTGTCACCGTACAGGCCCCTTTCGGCTTATGGTGCAAGCCCCGCCAACGGCGCGACGAACGTGACGCAGACACCGACTCTTGAATGGAAGCCGGGGCTGCAGGCCGCTTCACACGAAGTCTATTTCGGCGCCGATGCACAGGCTGTGGCCGGCGCCACCAAGGCCTCACCTGAATACAAGGGCGCCAAGGCACGCGGATCGGAGAGCTACGACCCGGGAAAGCTGCTGTGGGAGACCACGTACTATTGGCGCATCGATGAAGTCAATAATACCAATCCTGCCAGTCCGTGGGTCGGCAGCGTCTGGAGCTTTACGACAGCCGGCTTCGCGATCATAGACGACTTTGAGGGCTACGATGCCGGGGCCAGCCAGATCTGGTACTCGTGGCATGATGGGCTTGGCTACGGTACGCCTCAGAGTCCGCCCTACTTTGCCGGCAACGGCAGCGGTGCGGCCGTGGGCGATGAAACCACGGCTTCGTTCACTGAGGAAACGATTGTTCACGGAGGCGGCCAGGCGATGCCGCTGGCCTACGACAACAATAAGCAGGGCTTCGCCAAGTACTCTGAGGCGGAGCTGACGTTGACGGCGGCTCGCGATTGGACCGAGGGAGCCGTTGGCGAGTTGTCGCTGTGGTTCCGAGGGCTTCCGGGCTCCGTCGGCAGCTTCGTCGAGGCGCCGGTCGGGACTTACACGATGACCGCGACAGGTGTGGATATCTGGAACCAGGCTGACCAGTTCCATTACGCCTTCAAGACGCTCACCGGCGTCGGGACCATTGAAGCCCAGGTGCTCAGTGTCGGCAACACCGACCCGTGGGCCAAGGGCGGCGTGATGATCCGCGAGACGCTGGATGCCGGCTCGAAGTTTGCGGCCGTCTATATCACGCCCGCCAACGGATGCCGCTTCCAGGCGCGGGCGACTGCCGACGCGGCCGCCACGAGCGACACCGCCGTCGTGACACCTGCGCAGACGGCCATCACGGCGCCATACTGGGTCAAGTTGGAGCGCGACTTTGCGGGCAACTTCAGAGGCTACTATTCGGCTAACGGGACCACCTGGACACAGATGTCGTGGAATCCACAGAACATCACAATGGCTTCGAATGTTTATGTCGGCCTGGCGCTGACCTCGCATAACGCAAATGCCACATGTACGGCCAAGTTCTCCAACGTCAGGACGACCGGGACGGTCAGCGCGCAGTGGGCGAACCAGGATATCGGGATTGCCAGCAATGCGCCTGAGCCACTGTACGTGGCCGTTTCCAACATCGCGGGCCAGCCGGCCGTCGTGGTCCACGGTGACACAAACGCCGCCACGATAACCACCTGGACAGAGTGGGTGATTCCGCTTCAGTCGTTTGCCGACAAGGGCATCAATCTGAAGAACGTGGACCGGATCGCCGTTGGCCTGGGCACCAGGGGCAATATGACGACGCCCGGCGGCTCAGGCAAGATGTACTTCGACGACATCCGGCTGTATCGGCCAAGGGCTGCTCCTTAAGAGGTGCTCAATGTTCGCACTCGGTCTTTAGTCGTTGAACAATGGCCTTGTGGTCACGGAAGTGTTTTGCATCAATTCGGGGCCTGTATTGGAAAATCCGACACGGGCCCCACTTATTTTGCTGTTTCTTTGCGGGCACGATCCGTACTTCATCGGTACCCTGGATCGCAACCTCTTCAGTCGTCTGGCCAGTCAACGTAGCTTCTGTACTGTCCTGGTCCAGATTCAACTCCTGTGTCCTGAAATGAAACAGCATATCAGCGTCGCCATCGCCGTCAACGTCTTCGAGCGTCGAGCGCACCGGCGCCGCTTCTGCGAACAGGACAGTGGCCGGATCCACCGTGGCCGCATTGAAAGCATCTGTCGTCAAAACCGCTACCGGGACGACTCCTTTGGACTTGAGATTGATATTGTTTTGGCTGTCGCCGGGCTTGATATCAATCGTCACCTCGGGGGCAAGAGTCTTCAGATAAATGGGCACATCGCTTAAAAACCACAGATAAATGGGTACATCGCTTAAAAACCACAGATAAATGGGATCTCCGTTTTCATAGGTCCCCGTTAATACTCCACCATAAAAAATATCGACGCTAAACTGCGTAGCCGACGGATCGAGAGGCACACCGTCCAGCGCAAAGTCCGTACCGTAAACCGTTACGACCGGGCTCGGTTCGCCGGTGTAAAGCGCCACGAAAAAACCGTCGCCTATTTCACCGCCGTAGACGTTGACCGTGCTGCCGGTGGCGGCATAGACCCCCCAGTCCACATAAGCCCCCGGATATAAATTCGCCGTCCCGAGCACCAGCAGAAAATCGTCCTCAATGACGTAATCGATATGGGCAATTTCATCTATGTCAACGAACTGTGCACCGCACGGTGCTGCGCACAGTAAAATCGCCAGAATGCACCATACAATCCTCGAGAATCCGACACTGACATTATCTTTCTGCTTTTCCATAACCCCACTCCCCCCCGGCGAATATGTCCCACCTATATAAACAGTAAGTCAAAATCCGGCAAAAGCAAACACAATTTCCATGTAAGCTAACCCTCTAAATGGACAAGAATTACTATAGGACCAACAAACACGGAACAAAAGGTGAAAATCAACCATTCGACCCGAATAGAACGACTGCAGGGAGGTTTCAGAAAGAATCCGTAGATTTGAAATGACCAAAGGGCTGCAAGCCCGGCGCTCACAGCCCTTTGGCTAGCAATTATGAATTCCGACCCGCCTTGCGTCTTCTCGGCGACTCCGCCGACCATACGCAAGCCTTGTGGCGTTCTCGATGCTCACTGCCGAAGGGCGCTGTGAATTCCGGATTTCAGATATCCGAGTTTTGCGCCCGCGTCCCGTGCTTAGTGTCAGGCCTTCCGTCGTGATCAAGGCCAACTGAATATTGTGACGGTTTGGATGCCATAGAAATCCTGGTCCGTAATGAGTTGGCCGGCGACCTTCAGTTCCACTTCACCATCAGGGACGGCGGTCATCAGCTCGGCCTTGTCGAAGGAGGCAATAATGCCCGCGCGCAGGATTCCGTCTTCATACCATTCGAAAGCATATTGATTCGCTGCTTCGATGTCACCGGGATCGAGCCGGAGCGGCTGACCATTGTCGATGTCATCTTTGGCGATACCTTCGGGCAGACGAAGCAATGTCCATATTCTTGCTGGGCGAGGACGATCGCGGTTGATAAAACAAGGAAGTACCCAAAGCTCCGCTTCCAATGGCTCACCACCAGCAGTATCGACGAGATTAATACTGCCATAGAATATAAAATCAGCTGTTGTTTCGTTGTCGTAGGTTACACTCAACGTACCGCCGGCGGAAGTTACATCATCCGGGATTGGGACAAGATCAGTACCGTCTAACTGAAATGCAGTCCCGTAGACCGTTACATTCGCTCCATTATCGACTTGGATATACGAATAAACGTCTATTATACTACCGGCATAAATGTTAACCGTGCTGCCGTCGTAAGCATAAATGCCCCAGTCCACATAAGCGCCAGGATACATATTCAGCGTGCCATACACGTCCAGCCAATCCGACAGGATTGGCGAGCTCAGATTTAAGGTGTCCCCGACTACCACCGTTGCGGCAGAACAGGGAACGCAACACGCCAACATCGCGATAACACCCCATAAAATTGTCGAAAATCCCATTTTTACATACTTGTTTTTGTTCTCCATAATTCTACTCCTTCTTCAAGAAAAATAAATAAAACGATTCTTACTCCTGCCTTGCAGGGCACCAGACAAAGATATTATCGGTCAAATCGGTCTTTCTACTACACTTTTTAAAAGAGAGGATTCTCTCATTTAATTGGAAAGTAGACGTTTTTAAGATGGTTTGCAAGGAAGTTTTGCTGCCTGTGACAACCCTATGGCACTCCGGCTAAAAAAAGTTGCTGAAAAAACGATAAATCGCGTTTTTAAGGTTAATAACGGGGATTCTCGCCATGAAGAGCAGCCGGAATCCGCGTGGGACACTGGATAGAGATATTATCGGTCAAAACAGTTTTTCTACTCCACTTTTTTAAAAGAAAAGAATCGAAATCTTAGATTAACGTTCTACCCAATAAAACCGGAATTGCCATGCAAAGTCGGCCTTCATAATGGTCGATAAAGTGCATACATACTCATACATACTGTAGTCTCCCTCTTTTAAAGACGGGAAAAATGAAAAAAAAGGCTTTTACACTTGTTGAAATATTATTAGTTGTAACGATTTTAGGCATCCTTGCGGCGATTATTCTACCCACCTTCCAGGGTAATGTTGCAACCGCCCGGGAATCAGCCTCCAAAAGCAATCTCATGACGATGCGAACTCAGATCGAACTGTATAAGTTGCAGCACAACGGATATCCGCCGGGATACGTTAACGGAGCCGGTGCCCCTGAGGGGATTGTGGGGGTTCAACTGACCGGAACCACCACTATTACAGGCCAGGGTTCACTCAACCCTGTTCCCTCCGCCCCGTTCCTATATGGGCCCTATCTAAAGAAAATCCCAAAGAACTCCTTCAACAATTTATCCACTATAGCCTACGTGGCCGAGGGGACCGCCTTTTCCGCCGCGGTTAACGGCACCTCCAGCGGATGGCTGTACAAAAAAGAGACCGGCGAGATCGCGATGAACTGGACCGGCACCGACAGCGAGGGCGTCGCCTATTACAATTATTAGTCGAAAACCGCCGCAAACAAAGTTCACCAGGGGAAATGGCAGTTGTAGTGCCGGTAGTACAGGCCGATCGAGCGCATGGCAATAATCGCTATCGCCTGGACCGCGAGATTGGCCAGCAGATGCAGCCCTATGACGAGATTGTCCGCGTCCAAGAGCCGGCCGTATCCGACGGTTCTTAACTGAAGCTCCCAGGCTAATACGAACAGGCCAACGACGACCAAGTAAGGCCAAAGGGCCTTCGCGACGGGCTTGAGAATATAATCAGGCCGAACGATCACCCCAATATCCCTGCCGACCGAAAAAGTCAGGATTGCCATCGGAAAAGCAAACAGGCCGAACACGGCCAAGGCGTGACAAACAACATCGGTTTTTTTCGCTATCCCGAGGTAAATGATGCAGGGCAACAGGACGACTGCCAGCGCCATCGTAAAAACAAATAGTGAGGCGATGACGTTCCAGATAAAACCGAAGAGGCCGCCCATATCGACATCCGGCAGCTCTTCGACATCAAGGGCCGTTGAGCAGATGATTTCCATGTAGTACCAGAACAGGCATCCCCACGCGGCCAGCGTTATGACTAACCCTGTCGGAGCCTGAACCCTGAACGCCCCCATGGTGAAGGAGTAATCTGTGTGGCCGGTAAAGAACTTGAAGCACACCGCGGCTGTGACAAAGACAAGCCCGGTTGCATTTTTCGGCATCACAAACAGCTTCCAGCCGCCAACAAATACGGCCCGGTAAAAGCCGGATACCGGCTCGCCTTCTTCTTCGGGCGGCTCGCTCTTTTTGGGCGTTTCACTGCTCTTGGAAGGGATGGTGAAACGCTGTCCGCAGGTGCTGCACCGTGCTTGTTTTCCAGAGTGCTTGTCCGCAAAGGCAATCAGCTCATTGCAGCTGGGGCAGTTGAATTGAATGGTCATACTCAACCCTGCTGCACAACGTCAACGAAACTCTTGAGATTGTTGGCCCATCTCTTGGCTTCCAGCAGGTCGATCTTGTTCTGCCCCACGAGCATGGCCAGGTGTTTCTCCAGGGTGATCATTTTTTCATCGGGCTTGTTGCGGGTCTTGGTTTGCAGTTGCGAGTACATTTGCTCGATCTTGCCGGTGCGCATGAGGTTCGCACAGGCGTAGTTGTTGTTGAGGATTTCCATCGCCGCAATTCTTCCGCTGGCATCTTTCCTGGGCACGAGCTTCTGGCTTATGACATAGGCCAGTCCGAGCGAGAGCTGATTGCGCACCTCGGCCTGCCTGCCGGAGGGGAAATAGTCGAGTATCCGCGTGACGGTGCCGGTCGCATCTCTGGTGTGCAGCGTGGAGAAAACCAGGTGCCCGGTCTCGGCGGCCATGAGCGTCATGGCAATCGTCTCGGCGTCGCGCATCTCACCGACAAAGATGATGTCGGGGTCCTGCCGGAGCATCTCCCTCAATCCATGATGGAACGATCTGACGTCCCTTCCAATCTCACGCTGCGAAATGATCGAGTAGCTCTGCGGAAAGAGATACTCGATCGGGTCTTCCACGGTCATAATTCGGCAGGCGCTCTTTTCACTGATGCGATGGATCAGCGAGGCGATGGTCGTGGATTTGCCGGCGCCCGTGATGCCGGTCACGAGGACCAGGCCGTGCTGACGGTTGATGATGTCCTGCCAGACATCGTTTGGAAAGCCGATGTCCTCTATTTGTGGAATGTCCATGGATAGCGCCCGGATCGCCCCGGCTATGCCGTCGTTCTCCAGGAAGATATTTATTCGAAACTGCAGCGAGCCGCGCCGGTAGGAGCTGTCCGTGCTGTGCTCGCTCTGGAGTTTTCGGATCTTTTCGCCGCTCAACAGCGGGCAAAGGAGATGCTTGACCATGTCAGGGGTAACGTCCGGGCCTTTGAGCTTTACCAGGTCCCCGTCAATGCGGTACGCGGGCGGTGCGCCAACTTTGATATGCAGGTCGGAGACCCGCATCGCCCCGCGCTTCTCAAAGTAATCCAGCATGTCAAGGATGCTGAGATTTCCCTGTTCCGCGGTCGGATAGACTTTCGCCGAAGCCGAATATTCTTCTGCCATATTTGCCTCCACTGGAATTAGTCGTTCGCGAGCAGCGCTTTGTTAATCGGATTCCTCCGACAAGCCGGAAAAACAGGAAAAAACCACTCGATTCCCGATTTTTGCCGCATCAGGCGACAGTATAGCAGCGCAGCCATTTCGAAGCAAAAAGGAAATCAAAATACTGTAGGTGTGAGACGATTTTCCGGCCAGTCACTCTTTCCCCCACGCGGATGGGGCATTACTTCTCTGTCGCTTGTTTACGAGGTAATTTCGCCCGCCACTCCTGAGCCTTTTCCGGCTTGCCCCAGGCTTCGTAGAGGGCGATTAGGTTGTCTAGCGACTGCTGTGTACAGAACGCCCACGTCGTTCTTGGATTCCACGTGTCCGGGTGGTCCTAGCCGCCCTCGTCCTTCGGGCTTCCTTCTGATTTCGGAGGCTGTTCTTGAGACCTCGCCCCTGTCACGGCGATTGTCCGCTCTCCAGCCTCTTCTCCGCGGCTTCAATCTCTGCCCACGACGGAGCGTGCCAAAGGTTGAGCTGGCCTTCCATGTTGCTGCAACCGGCCAGCCATCGGCCGTCCCGAGAAAAGGCCACAAATGAGAACAGGAAACCCTGTCCCGGGAGTGCCATAAGCTCGCGGTCCGTTGACAAATCCCAGAGCTTGACGCCGCTTTCCGACGCTGATTGCAGAGGCGGTCAGGCCCGCTTACCAAGCAGTTGCTCATTTCACGGGGCCGAGGTACTTGTCCAGGAAATCGAGCTCATCTTTCCTCCATTCGTTGACGGTCGTGATAGAATGACCTGTTTCGTAAATCTTATGGTGTTTGTCCTTCTCTGCGGTGCCAAAGAGCATCAGGTACGGTTTCTGATTCGACTCGAGCGGAAAGAGGGTATCATATCTGCCGTTTAGTAACAGGATCGGGATCTTGATGCGGGGAGTGAAGTTGACCTGGCTGTATTCCGGGGGAAAATCGGCACTCAAGCCGCCGCTGCCCAGGACCGCGACCTTTATCCGCGGATCGATGGCAGGCAAAATGCCGCCCCAGATGCCGCCCCAACTCCACCCTACAAAAGCCAATTTGTTCGCATCGAACTCCTCCGGACGCGTTTCCAGGTAGTCGAGGGTCCTTTTGAAATCTTTGACCCACATGATGGCATCCTCGAGTGCGGTCGTCTTTCCTTGTTTTTCCGGAGGGGCGATCCGCTCAAAGGTTCCCTGCAAAACCGGGAACACGAAGGCGCGGCCGTTCCTCGTGTGATGTTCAAAAACCTCAGCAGTTCCATACTCGGCTATGGAATGGAGAAGCAAAGCGATGCCTGCAGGAAAATGAACCACGGTCTGGAACGGAGGCTTGCTCGTGCGGGGCAGGTATAGATAGACGATCATCCTTTCGTTGCCATAGGCGGCATTGAACGAAACCTTTTCCCGCCGGGTATAGAGGCTTAAGTCCTCTGTGGCCTCGATCGTGGGCTGCAATGCCGATTGGTTGTAGTCATACAGTTTCCTGTAGGCTTGAAAGACTTCGTCGGAGCAGGGTTTTTGACTGCCGAGGACCAAAGGCGGAGTATATCGGACTGCACCTCCCGCCTGCTTCCAAACGCCGTCGTCCGAGAGGGGTTTCATGCAGCGAAATCCGAAATTCGCTTCCCGAAAAAAGGGCGGGTATTTGTCTGCGCCACCGAACATGTATTGCGGTTCATTCCAGCCGCCCCCGGCGATCACTCGACAACCTTCAGGGGCCTCGTTGAAGCACCATTCCTTGACATTGCCCGCCATGTCATAGGTCCCGCGGGAAGTCATTCCTTGGTAGGTTCCAACAGGTGCCGGACCCTTTCCTCCGAAGTTACTCAGGGGGATGATGAAACCGACATCCACAAAAATCGCATCCCCGGCGGCCAAGCTCCAATGATAAACCGTGGGCAGGCGCTTGCCTGCCCACTCGGCGTACGCGGCTGCCTCATACCAACTGACGCCTCCGACCGGGTAGTCCTCCTGGCCTTTCGGGAAGCCCCCGTGTTCCCAGGTGGCGGGGCCGGGCCGGCCGGTCTGGTCCACGAACAACTTCATCGCCGCTGGCCAACCGGGGTCGATACCGTCCTTGACGAACTTCTGCTTCCAATACTCCGGTTTCTGGTAGCCGCCGGCTTCGACGAACTCCTTGAACTGGCGGTTGGTCACTTCGTATCGGTCGAGAAGAAAGTCCGACAGCTTCAGCACCGGCAGAGTCCTGGAATCGAGGAGTACCAGGTTCGCTTTGAACTCTTGTCCCAGAATCCGTACCATCCCCGGAGCGATGGTCCCAGTCTTGTCCAGCTTGACTTTGAGCTCAACGGGTTTGGGACTGGTCAGTACAGCCACGGCGCCCTCCGCAACTTCATATTCGGGCAGGGTGATTCTCCATCGCTTGAAGCCCCGAGGCACCTTCATTTCGTTGAGGGGGGACTTGCCGATGGGCTCCCATTCGGGGTTGAGGTCGCTGTAATCTCTGAGGAAGACCTGCGCGCCCGGGGGCGTGGTCTCGACCGAAATCACACGGACGACCCGCGCCGAAAGCGCTTGGAACCGGGCATCGTCCCCAACGAAGGGCCGGGCCTGCTCGACCAGTTTGAAGGCGGCCGTGTAATCATCCTTCTCGAGCAATCGCTCGATCTCCGGCATCCCCGTTTCCAGCGCCCACCGCACGTTGCGCAGGCTCGCCCGTTCGTTCTCCGCCTGCCCCGCCCGCCGGGCCTGCCAAAGGCTGAGCGTCGTCCCCAAAATCAGCAGCACGGCAAACGCCCCCGCCGTCGCCAGCACCCGGCGATGTCTTCGCACGAATTTCCGCGAGCGGTAGAGAACTCCCGGCGAGCCCGCAGTGACCGGCTGGTGGTTCAAGTGCCTCTCGATATCCTCGGCCAGCGCCTGGGCAGTGCCGTAGCGTCGGGCCCGGTCCTTCTCCAGGCACTTCATCACGATCCAGTCTAAGTCCCCTCGCACTGACTTGCGCAGTTGATCGGCCGTGGCACTGTGATGCTTGGCGATATCCTCCAGCTTGCCACCCAGCGTCGTCAGCTTCGTCGAGGGCTTGACCGGATCTTGCTCGCAGATGATCCGCTGCATCTCGGCGTAGCCCTTGCTCCGCAGGTCCTCTGAGTCAAACGGTGTGCATCCGGCCAATAGCTCGTAGAGCAGAACGCCGAGCGAATAGATGTCGGTGCGTGTATCGACGTCAAGGCCGGTCAGCTCCGCCTGCTCAGGGCTCATATACTCAGGGGTGCCGATGATTTGACCCTGCTCTGTGAACAGGGTCCTTTCCGTCAGACGCTGATTGAGAGCCTTGGCCACGCCGAAGTCGATGATCTTGGGAATGGGCTTCTCATCGTGCAGTATCACCAGCGCATTGGACGGCTTGATATCCCGGTGAATGATGCCCTTGTGGTGCGCGTGCTGGATCGCCTGACATAGAGGAATGAACAGCCGCAATCGTTCTTCCGTGCCCAGCTTGTACTTGTCGCAGTACTCGGTGATAGGGATACCCTTGACATATTCCATCGCGAAGTAGGGCCGGCCCGCCTCCGTCGCTCCTGCATCGAACACATGGGCAATATTGGGATGATCCAGCATCGCCAGGGCCTGCCGCTCTGTCTCAAAGCGGGCAATGACCTGCTTGGTGTCCATCCCCGGCTTGACCACCTTCAGGGCTACCAGCCGCTTGATGGGATGCTGCTGCTCGGCTAAATAGACCATCCCGAAGCCGCCTTCCCCGAGCACGCTCAGCAGCTTGTAGCATCCGATGCTGCTGCCCAGCTCATACATGGGCTTGATGGCATCCAGGGTCCGAGAGGGATCCTCGTTTTCTTGCCCGATATGGTCATCATTCTTACTCATAAGAACTCCCCTGCCATATCCTTATCTGGCGCACCGATTCTACAACGGGAAAAGCCGTCTTGTCCATAAGAAAACCGGGGTCAGTGGAGAGGAATCCTCTGCAATGAGACAGGAATTCTGCTCGGCCAATCCCCCAGAAACGAAAGCATACTGGATACTTGAGCCCCCCGAAAGTTCGGCCTTGGTCATTCGGGTTTCCTTCGGATTTCGATCTCATCCTTGTGACCTCGCCCCTGTCGTGGCGATTGTCCGCTCTCCAACCAACCATTGAGCGCAGAGGAAATCGCGGCCCTGGCGCAGTAGGCTACCTTAGAAAAAGACAAAACGCACATGACACTCAAAGGGCTGGCAGCCCTGGCCGCTGCCAGCCCTCACTCTAACATCGTAGCTGCTGGTACTTCGCCAAGCGGTCGAGGGATTTGAAGGACGAATGAGGTAGCGAAAGCTTGTGGGTGAACAGCGACTTTCTTATACAATAGATCCTTCGATTTCTCTCAGGATGACGCTTCGCGTCACTTTTTCTCGTGGGCCAGCCAGTCCTGGAGGTTCTTGGCCAGTATCTGGACATCCCGTTTTTCCATAATGTGGTTGATGATGGCCGGCGGGACGTTGAGCTTGAGTATGGCCTTGTGGGCCCTTTGCCAGAGCCGGCCTTGCTTGGCCTCGTCGGCCTCCGCGTTCGCTAAGTACAGCTCGCTCACCAGCTCGCTTAGCTTCTGGAGCATGATCGTATCAAGGTTCCTGTAATAACCTGATACAACCGCTTTCTGATATTCCGTAAACTCATCTCTGGCCATCGGCCCTCTTCTACCGGAAACTCCGTAGCAAGTCAAGCTGTCAGGACCTCGCCGGAGCTTTTTACTGGCTTTGCCGGGATAACCGGCTATAATCGCCGGGTAAGAACTAACTTGTGATGTTCCTTAAGGTGGGGCAAGCCCCACCCTACCTGTCTCGCGGGCTCTGACGCGAGATACGAGATTTGGCATGCGAAGCAGGACGCTTCTGGTTTTATGTCTTTTTGTTTTGGTGTCGGATTCTGCTACGTCGGCGGCTGCGGACGGGGCCGAAGCCGTGCCCAAGGTCAGCGCTTTTGTCGGCCAGGACCTGCACCTGCGGGGGCAAAAGCTCGTGCGCTTCCGGCCAAAGACGACCGAACACATCCTTGTTTTCGAGCAGGGAGTTTCGATGTCGTTTGGGGCCCATCAATTCGCCGGCGATCGGGCGGTGGTGTGGCTGGAAGGCGTGACAACCGACTTTCGCAGTCATCCTGGCACGGAGTATGAAGCGAGGGTTTATCTGCAAGGCAACATATCGGTCGAACAAGCCGAAGGTATGCAGACCACCGGCTTGAGCCAGATAGTGGTTGAGCAGGGGCGGGTGATGGCGCTTCAATTGCGCGTCAGCGGCGTAGTCTTTGCAACAGTGGACACCAAAGAATCTGCCGACCCGCGCGCATCCGAACTTTACGCACAGGCCTTTTCCGCACTGCGAACGGCGGGGATTGAGCCCAAAAGCGCCGAGACCAAGCCGCGGGAGCCTGAGCTGCGGGTGGAAAAGATAAGGCCGGAGAAACCGGCTGAAGATACGGTTGACTCACAACAAAACGAACCACGCTTCAGGTATCCAATAAACCTCTCGCCTCTGAGTGCCACGGCTTTTGAGATAGAGTGGGATGACAAACAGAAAATCGGAACGGTAATCGGCAGGTTCTATCTCTGGCAGAAGCAGGATGAGCAGGGTGGGCTGCTGGAGCTGCAGGCCGACGGCGCGGTCCTGTTTTCGTCCGGTGAAAACCCGCCTGCGAACAAAGACAAGAGCAGCACGCAAGACATTTTGGCCGGCGGAGCCGTGCGGGCAATTTATCTGTCCGGCGACGTTGTGATGACCAGTGGGCAGCGAACCATCCGCGCCGATGAGATATATTATGATCTTGAGGGGAAAAAGGGTCTCGCGATCAATGCGGCGATGAGAAATTTCGACCCTGCCCAGGGGGTTCCGATCTATCTGCGGGCGGCTAGGCTGAAACAGACGGCGGAAAACGAATTCGCGGCCGAGGACGTTACTCTGACGACCAGCGAGTTCTACCTGCCTCAGATTTCCCTCAATGCCTCGCGCGTAGAGATCACCGATACGACAACCACCAACCAGCAGCAGGGCGGAACTCCCAAGGGCAGCTACGATGCCCGCATACACGACGTGCGGTTGAAGATGTACGACCGGACGATTTTCTACTGGCCTTTTATCCGGAGCAATCTGCCACAGCCCGATCTTCCCATCAAAAGCGTACGTGCTGGCTATGACAGTACGTGGGGAACCACTGTAGAGACGCGATGGTACCTGGCCCGGCTGCTGGGCCTGCTGGAGCCGCCAGGAACCGAGAGCACTCTGGCGATGGATTATTACGGCGAGCACGGCTTCGGCGCCGGAATAGAAACTGAATATACCGGGGACGATTATTTCGGCAGGATGTTGGGCTACGTGATCCACGACGGCGGCGAAGATCGTCTCGGCAGGATTAGCAGCCGAAAACATCTCGATCCGCCCCGCGAGCTGCGAGGCCGGTTCTCCTGGCAGCACAGACACTTCCTGCCTTACGACTGGCAGCTTACCTCGGAGCTCAGCTATATTTCAGACGAAAATTTCCTCGAAGGATATTATCGCAGCGAGTTTAACGTCGGCAAGGAGCAGGAGACGCTCGTTCATTTGAAGCGCATCGAGGATAACTGGGGCCTGTCTCTCTTGAACAAGGTGCGGATAAACGATTTTGTCAACCAGTTGGAAGAGTTGCCCTCCGCCGAGTTCCACTGGACGGGGCAGTCATTCCTTGAGGATAAGCTCACGTTCTACAGTGATACGCAGGTCAGCAGATTCCGTCAGCGCTATGCCTCTTCCAATACAGCGCCCGGCTCGGAGCAGTTCTTCTCGTTCACGACGACGCGCAATGAGGTCGATATGCCGTTGAAAACAGGCAAGATTCAGGTCGTGCCTTTTGTGGCCGGGACCGTGGGCTACGAAGACGGCATGGGCTTCTACAGAGAGATCGACGGCGGAACGGCCGCCAGAGAAGACGATGTCTGGTTCGGCGAAACAGGTGTTCGACTGTCTTGCCAACCCTATTGGAAGGTGTTTGACGATGTGAACTCGGAGCTGCTGGATTTGAACCAGTTGCGGCACGTCGTCAGGCCGTACCTGACCGCCGCGACCTATACACAAAGCGACTCGGTCATCGAACAGCGAGATACGTTGAACGTAGGCATTTCCCAGCGGCTACAGACAAAACGCGGCCCGCGCGAAAACCCCAGAACCGTTGACTGGATGCGGCTGGATATGGACGTTACGTGGGTGAATAACTCCGGCGATGCGTCGGCGGGGCCGGACAGATTTATCTGGAACAAGCCCTTTATTCCGTCGATAAATACCTTTAGCCGGACCGTCCCGCTGCAAGACAGACGCGGCAGCCACATATTCGGTCCGAGGCGCAATTATGTCGGGGCCGACTACGCGTGGCGCCTGAGTGATACCACCGCGATATTATCCGATATGAATTTTGATATGCAAAGCGGCGTGGTACAACAGTATAACGTCGGCTTTTCGCACCTGCGATGGCCCAATTTGCAGTATTATGTCGGCAGCAGATACCTAAGACGCCTCGATAACGGCTACGGCGAAGAAGGCTCGAATGCCTTCACGTTCGCAGCAACCTATATGCTTGACCCGCGATACACGGTGGTTTTCTCGCAACAGCTTGATTTTGACTATGGGGCCGCCGTGCGAAGCGACCTAACGCTCATACGGCAGTACCACAGGCTGTACTGGGGCCTTACGTATAGTGCGGACGAATCGCTGGACAGGCAGTCAATCGCATTCAGTCTGTGGCCCCAGGGCGTCTCGGGACTGGCGTTCGGAGAAAGAAGCTACGTTGGATTGGGCGGCGCGGCAGGCTATTGACCGTTAACCGTCAAGATGGGAAAAAACCTTGCATCATTCAGGTTGAACGCATATTATATGATAAAATAGGCAATTGAAAAGGAGAATATTATGGCATTGGTCAACACCAGGAAGATGTTTGAGATGGCATACAAGAACGGGTATGCAATTGGCGCCTTCAACGTGAATAATATGGAGATCACGCAGGGCATCATTGATGCGGTTGCCGAGGAAAAAGCCCCTTTGATCCTGCAGGTTTCCAAGGGTGCGCGCGAATACGCGAAGATCAGCTATCTCAACGCGATTATCAATGTCGTTGTCCAGGAGAACCCGGATATTCCCGTGGCGACCAATCTGGACCACGGCGATTCGTTTGAGACCTGCAAGCAATTTGTCGATGATGGCTTCACATCGGTAATGATCGATGCGTCGCACCGGCCGTTTAAGGAGAATATTGAAATCACCCAGAAGGTTGTCAAATATGCACACGCCAGGGACGTGGTCGTCGAGGCCGAATTAGGCCAGTTGGGCGGTATCGAGGAGGATGTCATCGGCGTGGACGACGATGATATCAGCAAACACCTGTCCGACCCGAACCAAGTGGAGGAGTTCGTCGATAAAACCGGCGTTGACTCTCTGGCCGTGGCCATCGGTACCAGCCATGGTGCTTACAAATTTAAGAAGGAACCAAAGCTGGCTTTCGACGTAATACAAGAGATCTCTGATAGATTGCCTGGATTTCCGCTGGTCATGCACGGTTCAAGCAGCGTGATCAGGGAGTTCGTGGATCTGATTAACAAATACGGCGGCAAAATGCCGAACGCGATGGGTGTGCCGGAAGAGGCTGTAAGCAAGGCCGCCAAGATGGCCATCTGTAAGGTCAATATCGACACAGACCTGCGACTGGCGCTGACGGCCAAGATCCGCCAGGTTTTCGCCGAAAAACCGGGGGAATTTGACCCGCGCAAATACCTCGGCCCGGGCCGGGACGCTATTAAGATGATGGTCAAACATAAACTGCACGTTTTGGGTTGCGCCGGGAAGGCGTCCGAGTGCAGCTAAAGAGCATTAAGCAGGGAATACAGAATCGCAGACAGCGCCAAAGAACCGGAACCGAAATCGCCGGGGCAAGAAGAGCTTGGACGATTTGAGCTTTGGCGCTGTGAGCGTGTTTCGGATTTGGACGTTTGAATTTTGGATGTAGCACGAAATGCAAGATACCAGAACCATGAAACGCAGGCTGACAGGATTCCTTTGGCTGGCGACGATCATCCTCTCGTCGGCCGCCCATGCCAGTGAAGTACCTCAAAAAGCTCCGGTCGAATTGGCCGTTGTGGATCAGGCCTGCAAGCTGATTTCAGAGGGCAAGTTCGATGCAGCCGACGGCTTGATAAAACAAACCGGCAAGGACCTTCCGGCTCAATTGAGCACGACGGCTCGGCAGTTGTCACAAATCACCGATACGTACAAGGACATCTCTCAGCATCGCCAGGCGGCTCGCGAAGCGGCTTATGCGGAAACGCTTGCTGAGCTGCAGAAGTCTCGCGAGCAAACCAAATCCAGCAGCCCGACCGATGTGAACGATGCAAAAGACGTAAACGATCTCATTTCGGCGCTCTCGGCGATCACCAGGGCCGGTGAATTTGCAAGCGAGACACAGAAATCGCAGCTCCTTTCCGATCCGTTTGTCAAAGAGGTTCTGCAGAAAGCAATCGACAGAGCCGCGCGGCTCGAGGTGGAAGGAAAATGGCTCGAGGCCTACACAAACTGCTACGGCTGGCTGGTGGGCATCGATCCGGACAACAAGGGGTATTCAGATTACGCCGAGCATCTCTTGGACAAGGCGACTCTTACCATGGCTTTCGAGGACAGCCCATGTGAGACCAGCGAAGAACGTTTCCTGGATGTGAAGAAAGAGATGTTTGTTCAGGCGATTAATTTCCTGAACTCGCATTACGTCAGCATTATCGACTACAACGAGCTGGCGGCCAAAGCGATTCAACACTGCAAGCTGCTGGCAGAGGTGATAGGAGCATCACCCCGATTCAGCCCCGACTCACAGGATGCCGGCAAAGGCGGGTCAAGCTTGACAAGCATCACCTGGGACCCCAAAGAGCTGGCTGCCTGGTCGTCAGCTCTGGACGGGCTGCTGGCTGAAGTCAAGTCCGCCGCGGGCGACGTTGCGGGACTCGGCCGAGACAGGTTCCTGGATATTTTCGAAAAGGTTCTGGAGCTGAACAAGACAACGGTGGATTTGCCTGAGCCGATACTCGTCTCGCAGTTTACAGAAGCAGCGCTGTCGGCGCTCGATCCTTATACGGTCATCGTCTGGCCCAAGCAGGTCCAGGATTTTGAACAGATGATGACTAATGAATTTACAGGTATCGGCATAGAGATTTCGAAACCCAAAGGGCTCTTGACGGTATCGAGCCTCCTGGTGGATACGCCGGCGTATGACTCCACTCTCGACGCGGGGGACGTGATAGAAAAAGTGGACGGGGTTCCGACGAAGGACATGTCTCTGTTTTGTGCGGCCAAGAAAATCAAGGGCCCGGTCGGAACGAAAGTCAATTTGACGGTCAGACGTTCGAGCAATGATAAAGCGGTTGAGGACAAAGTGTTTGATGTCACCATCACCCGGGACACGATCGTTGTTCCGACGGTTCGCGGCTGGCAGAGGACCAAGGAGGCAAAATGGCTGCATATAGTCGATGACCAAAACAAGATCGGCTATGTTCGTCTCACCAGCTTCTCCGCGGACACCGCCCTGGGGCTGGAGAAAGTTTTACAGGAGCTTGAGGCCGAAGGGATGAAGGGACTCATCCTGGATTTACGATCCAACACGGGCGGGCTCCTGGACCAGGCGGTCGCCGTGGCCGACAAATTCCTCGAAGAAGGCTTCATCGTGAGTCGCCAGCCCAGGGCCGGCCAAATAGCCGTTTATGAGGAAGCACACAAGAGAGGGACGCATCCGGACTATCCGCTCGTCATATTAATAAACTCCAGCTCAGCCAGTGCCTCTGAAATCGTGGCCGGAGCCTTGGCGGACAAAGTGCATAGGCGGGCCATTCTCGTGGGGGCCAGAACGCACGGTAAAGGCAGTGTGCAGGGGATAACCGGCTACCTGGGCAGAGGAGCACAGTTGAAATATACGATGGCGTACTATCATTTACCGTCCGGCCAGAGAGTGGAAAGCCAGGAGGCGGCGGAGAAAAAAGGCACGAAGGATTGGGGGGTGGCGCCGAACGTCGAGGTTGAATTGAGAAGCGACGAGCTCAAGAAAATGCTTGAGGTGCAGAGGCGTAATGACGTGCTGGTGAAAGCCAATCATGAGGACGCGAACGAAGACTTCAAAAAACATACGCTCGAAGAAACGCTCGCGGCCGATCCGCAATTGGCGGTCGGTCTGCTGGTTGTTCGCAGCAAGCTCATCCAGGCGAAAACGCTGGCCGGGGCGCAGCTCAATAATTGACGTCTGTATCCATAACTTTTCACTTTTTGCAGGTGCATTGATTTGACCACTCCAGACGATGTAAGCAAATTCGAACAACAGAGACAGGAGAAGCTGTCCCGGATCAAAGAATTGGGCATGGAGCCCTACGGGAGCCGATACGAAGGAGCCGAACCCGCTGAAGAAATCAAGGGCAGATTCAAAGAGGACGACCCGGCGCAGCAGGCCAATTGTGCCGGCAGGATCGTGCTGCTGAGGGACATCGGCAAGCTGATCTTTATGACGTTGCGCGACCGCAGCGGGATTATCCAGGTCGGCTTGAGCCAAAAGCTCTTAGGCGAGCAATGGCAGACGGCCAAGCTGCTTGAGCTCGGTGATATCCTCGGCGCCGCCGGTCAGTTAGGCAAGACGAAAACCGGTGAAATCACCGTATGGGCGGACCGTCTTGTCCTTCTGAGCAAATGTCTGCTGCCGCCGCCGGAGAAATTCCACGGCCTGTCGGATATCGACCAGAGATACAGGCAGAGGTATGTGGACCTGTGGGCCAATCCGGAAGTGATGGAGCGTTTCAAGAGGCGCAGCGCCATCATCACCACGATCCGCGATTTTCTCCAAGCGAAAGAGTTCCTGGAAGTCGAGACGCCGATGATGCAGGCCATCGCCGGCGGAGCGGCGGCCAAGCCTTTTATCACGCACCACAACAGCCTGGATATGGATTTGTTCCTGCGGATTTCGCCGGAGCTGTTTCTCAAAAGGCTGCTCGTAGGCGGAATGGAAAGGGTCTTCGAGATCAACCGGAATTTCCGCAACGAAGGACTCAGCAGGCAGCACAACCCGGAATTCACCATGCTTGAAGTATATCAGGCTTACGCCGATTACAACGTGATGATGGATTTGACCGAGGAGGTGATCTCGCTTTGCGTCCAAAAGCACTGCAGCGGCAGCCACGTTCAGTTCGGCGAGTTCACGATAGATTTCACCCGGCCCTGGCGGCGGGCCAAATACGCGGACCTGCTGAAGGAATACGGCGGCTGCGATATGGACGATATAGAGGCGGTCAGAGCCAAAGCCAGAGGGCTCAACCTGGACGAAGCGCACATGGACGACGCCGTGGTGGTCAATGAAGTCTTCGAAACTACGGTTGAGCACAATCTCGTTGCCCCGACGTTTGTGATTGATTATCCGGCGGCACTGTGCCCGTTGGCCAGACGCAAGAAGGACGATCCGGAGTTTGCCTGCCGCTTCGAGCTGTTTGTCGCCCGAATGGAGCTGGCGAACGCCTACACCGAGCTGAACGACCCCGCGGAACAATATGAGAATTTTCGCAAGCAGCTTCGCGGGCAGGAAGAGTCCCTGACAAAGATGGACACCGACTACGTCACGGCGTTGAAATACGGTATGCCTCCGGCCGGCGGACTGGGGATCGGGATCGACAGGCTGGTCATGGTTCTGACCGGCGCCGAGAGTATTCGGGACGTGGTGCTGTTTCCGCTTCTAAGACCTGCAAAAGCTCAGAGCTGAACCGCACGTAAACCGGCCCCTGCAATGTGGGGCGACTATTTATGGCGACGAACGACCGGCGAATCATGCGATGCTAAAACTGTTTCTGTGGCTGCGATACCTCCGCAAGAAAAGAATCGTGTTCCTGAGCGTTGCCGCAGTTGCTCTTTCCGTCGCGTTATTGATCGTCGTCGCAAGCTTGTTCACCGGTTTCATCAATGCGTTTGAGCAGGCGGCGGTTGAAGCCATAGGCGACGTCGTCCTTGTCCCCCCAAAGAGATTTGCAAAATACCCGCTGCTGATCGAGCGCCTCGAGCAAACCGAGACGGTTGAGGCGGCCACGGCGATGGTGTTCGTGCCCGGTCTGTTACATCTGGGCGCCGGCACAGGCAACGTGCGTCCGGTGGAAATTTGGGGGATTGAGCCCGGCCGGCGGGCAAAGGTAACCGGCTTCAAACGGTTCCTGCTTAAACAGAAAGACGCGCCCGGTGAGCCCAGCTTCGATATCCCGGATGCCCCGGAAAAAACTGCCGGATTTGTGGGGATCGGTGTGCTGGGGGAACCCAACGAGCAAACGGATGAGTATGACCGCCTCGCCGCCGAAAAAATGCTCGGCCAGCAGGTCGTTCTGACGACGGGCACAGCATCAGAAACAAATAAGGACGATGCGACAAGACCCCAGATCAAAAGAAGAGTGATGTCATTCACCATTGCAGATATCCTTCAGACGGGAGTCTATCAGTTCGATGAAGCGTGCGTATATCTGCCGATCGAAAAACTGCAGAAGACCCTTTACCCGGACGATAAGTCGCCGACCGCCGGGCAAATCCTTATTAAGCTTGCTGACAAAACCGAACCTGATGTTGCACTGGCCGTGATCCGCGGGGTGTGGCGAAGTTTCGTCGAAGAGCAATTAGGCGGCGATCCATACCTGATTCAATCTACGAGTATTGAGACGGCCAAAGAGCTGCAAAGACCGTACGTCGCCGCTTATCGAAAGCAGATGGGAGTTTTGCTATTGATATTCGGCGTCGTCAGTATCGGTGTGATCCTGCTGATCTTCTGCATCTTCTACATGATCGTCAGACTGAAACAGAAGGATATTGCGATCATTAAGAGCTGCGGGGCCACAAGCCGTTCAGTGGCCTGGATTTTTGTCGGCTTCGGCGCTTGTGTCGGGGCGGCCGGCTCAGGGGTCGGAACCGTCTTCGGATACCTTATCACAAAAAATATAAACACGATCGAAGGTTGGATCAGAATCATCTTCGGATTGAAGCTGTGGAGAAGCAGTGTGTACATGTTCAGCAGAATACCCAATGAGGTGGATTGGTTTGGGGCCGGGCGTATCGTAGTGCTGGCCATCATAGCCGCGGCGATTGGAGCGCTGATCCCGGCCATCGTCGCGGCGAGAACAAAGCCGGTTGAGATACTGAGATACGAATAATGAATACGCAGTTCGATATTCGACATTCTTTGACTGATGTATAAGATCATTCTTGCAACCAGGTATTTGTTGAAACGCCGGATTACGTATTTTGCGGTGATGGCGGTGGCGCTCTGCGTCTTTATTGTTGTCGTCGTGATGACCGTGATGGCGGGCCTGGTAAACGAATTCAAGCAGAAGAATCATCAATTTGCGGGCGACTGTGTCGTCGGCACCAAGTCGTTAGTGGGCTTCGCGTACTACGAAGATTTTGTGGAGCTGCTCGAGAAAGCAGATTTTGTCGAAGCCGTGTCACCCACCATAAAAAGCCACGCGCTGATAAGCCGAAGAGGCTCAGACAGAAACACGCGCGTTGAAATAATAGGCATCGACCCGGTCAGGCACAGCCGCGCAACAGGCTTTGGAGAAACACTGCATTACCATAAGGACGATGTATCCAAAGCATTCAGACCGGGGTATGACCCGAATCTCCCGGGATGTATATTGGGAATCGACCTTGAGCTGCAGAGGGATGCTGACAGCACGTACACCTACCAGGCCAGTCCCGGCCAAGCAGGCTATTCCATCAGTTGTCTGCCCCTGACAGCCAAAGGCGCTCTGGCTCAGGCCGGCACCGACATAATCGACACCAAGACGTTCTACTACAGCGACAATTCGCGCAGCGGCCTGCCGAGGGTGGACGGCTCGCTGGTTTATTTACCGTTCGAGCAGGCCCAGCAGCTTTGCATGGCCGGGTCCGTCAGGAGGGCCAATGCGATCCACATACGATTCAAGCCGGATGTCAACCTGGAGGACGGATGCAGAAAAGTCGCGTCGCTGTGGCAGAGCTTCAAACAGGAAAAGGCTGGGCAAGAGCAAGCCTTTCTATTGGAGACCGTCACCGTACAAAGCTGGAAAGGTTACAGACGTGAATCCATCGCACCGATGGAGCAGGAACAGATAGTTATGAGCGTGATGTTCGGCTTCGTGGCGATCACAACGGTGTTCATCGTTCTGGTCGTATTTTACATGATTGTCAGCCATAAGAGTAAGGACATCGGAATACTGAAGAGCATAGGCGTTTCGAACGTCGATATTATCGAGCTGTTTTCGGGCTTTGCCTTCCTGGTGGGCCTGTTTGGCTCAGGCATCGGTTTGTTGTCCGGTTGGGTGTTCCTGCTCAAAATAAATCAAATAGAAAAATGGCTTTTTGAGCGTTTTGGATTTCAACTGTGGGACAGGACAATTTATGCTATCGGGGATATTCCAAGCCAGGTTGAGCTGAACGTCCTGGCGGCCATTTTGCTGTCGGCGATTGCCGCATGTTTGGCCGGCGCGCTGGTGCCGAGCTGGCAGGCGGCAAGGCAAAGGCCGGCGGAGACGTTGCAGGTGAACCAGTTGTGATTGATGACATGAGCAAGAACGAATTCATATTAGAAGCTGAAGAACTTCATAAATCCTATCGGATGGGTGCGACTCAGGTCAGTGTGCTCAAAGGCGTCGATCTGGCCGTGAACAAGGGCGAGTTTGTGGCCATCGTCGGAGCCTCCGGCAGCGGCAAGAGCACGCTGTTACATATACTGGGCGCATTGGATAAGCCGAATAAGGGTATCGTGAAGTTTGAGAAGCGGGATCTGAGCCGGTTCAACGGCGGGGAACTGAACAAATTCCGCAACAAAACGGTCGGATTTGTCTTTCAGTTCTACCATTTGCTGGATGAATTAAGCGTTCTGGAGAACGTCTATCTGCCCGCCATGACGGGCAGAAGCGTGGCCGGCTGGTTTGCGTGCCGAAGATGGGCCAAGAACCGAGCCGGGGAGCTGCTCGCCCAGCTCGGGCTGGCTGAAAGGGCCAAACACAAGCCTTATCAGCTCTCCGGCGGAGAAAGGCAGAGGGTCGCGATCGGCAGGGCCCTGATGAATGAGCCGAAACTGCTTCTGGCCGACGAGCCGACGGGAAACCTTGACTCTGCCACTGGAAATGGTATCTTAGACGTTTTTGAACGGTTGAACAGGACCGGCCAGACGGTAATCATGGTCACTCACGATGAAAGGATCGCACAGAGGGCCGGACGGATAGTAACATTAGTCGATGGCAGAATAGAGCACGGGCACACAAGGTAACATACGACCGATCACGGGTGTGCCTCATAAAGGGATAGTTCATGGCAAAAAAGATTTGGCTTGACGGCAGACTTGTCAATCGAGAAGACGCCAAGATAACCGTATTTGACCACGGTCTGCTTTACGGCGACGGTGTCTTCGAAGGCATTCGCGTTTACAGCGGCAGGGTCTTCGAGCTGGACGCCCATATCACGAGGCTGTACGAATCCGCCAAAGCGATTCGGCTGGCGATTTCCATGAGCCAGAGCGAGCTTGCCGGCGCGGTCCGGGAAACCGTTAAAGCCAACGATCTGACGGACGGATATATTCGGCTGGTCGTGACCCGAGGAGTGGGTACGCTTGGCCTCAATCCCTTTGTCTGTGAAAAAAGCTGCATTTTCATCATTGCCGACAGTATCCAGCTTTATCCCGAGGAGCTTTACGAAAAGGGGATGAAGATCATAAGCGCAACCACGGTTCGCAATCATCCTCTGGCGATTCCGCCTCAGGTCAAGAGCCTGAACTATCTCAATAACATCCTGGCCAAGATTGAGGCCCTGGACAGCAATGTGCCCGAGGCCGTTATGTACAATCATGAAGGGTATGTTGCCGAAGCTACGGGCGACAATGTTTTCATCGTCAAGAGAGGGGTGATTTACACCCCCCCGGACGAGGCCGGCGCGCTGGGTGGGATAACACGAAGTATCGTTATCAAATTGGCCAAAAAAGAAGGTCTCCAGGTCGTCGAGAAAAACCTCACGAGATTCGATTTGTACGTTTCCGATGAGTTTTTCCTTACCGGGACCGCCGCCGAGGTCATCGGAATCGTCGAGATCGATGGAAGAGCTATCGGTGACGGCAGGCCCGGCCCCATCACAGGCCTGCTGAGAAAAAGATTCTTCGAATACGCCCACGGAAAGGAGAAATAGCCGACAGCGGCGAGACTCGATTTCGACTATCGGATTTCGAAACCCGCTGTACGCCAAACGCTATGCGCCTACCGGAGCACACCGACAGACCAGCCTCCGCCTCGCTTGCTGTTATCCCCGCTTTCAGACTTGTGGCTGAGCCTTTGAGCCGGGTGAGAGAGCTCATCTATGGGCAATTGACCGAGCACGCCCCGGCTGTCGCGGGAGTGGATTTGTCTGCGCGGGCGCGCCGCCCGGAGGATATTAACCGTTTGATTGAATACATCAGCGGTCACGGCGGCAAAATGATTCGGCCCGGCCTGGTCATGCTTGCCGGTCGCTGTTGTGGTAAGATCACGGATGAGCACATCCGCGTGGCGGCGATCATCGAGATGATACACAACGCGACGCTGCTGCACGATGACGTTATAGACGAGGGCCAGAAACGCCGGGGGTTGCCGACGATAAACCGTCTCTGGGGAAACGAGACGGCCGTGTTACTGGGCGACCTGTTGCTGAGCCGGGTTTTCAAGATGTGCGCCGAGCTGGAAGAGCCGCAGGCGGCCAGGGTCATCGCCGCCGCCGCCGTCAGACTCTGTGAAGGTGAATTGAGGCAGGCGATTCAGAGGCACGATTGGCAGTTGAGCGAGCCGGACTACATCGACGCCATTACCGAAAAAAGCGCCGTTCTTTTCAGCAGCGCCTGTTACCTCGGCGCCCTCCTGGCCCAGGCAGGTGAAGATCATGCACGGTCGCTGGCCGATTATGGTTTGAACGCCGGCATCGCGTTTCAGATTACCGATGACCTGCTCGACATCGTCGGCGACGAACGAAAAACGGGCAAAACGCTTGGCAGCGATGTTGACAAACATAAGCTGACTCTGGCCGGGATACATCTGCTCGGAATCCTTGACGAGAGGGAGAAAAAAGAAATCATAAATTCGTTTTTCGCCAGAGAAGGCACTCCACACGACAGGAACGCGCTGGCAAAAATATTGAATCGTCACGGCAGTCTGGAATATGCACGCGGCCGGACGCAGGAGTTTGTCGCCGCCGCGGTGCGGGCCTTGGCCGGCCTGGAGCAAAACGACGCTAAAGAGGCCTTGATCGAGGCGGCGGAATTTATGGCCGCAAGAGCAATGTGATGGGGGCTTCTCCCGTGAGTGCGGGACATCTTGAGTAACATTGCGGAGCCGCAGACACTCGCGAAGTCACGTTCAAAAAAAAGGCCGGGATGTCAAGCCCGGCCTTTTCTGCTCACACAATAACCCGTTGGGTTGTTTCAGAATTGGTACTTCAGACCCATGCTGACCCAGGTTTCGTCTTTATCGTCATTC
>CAYWZW010000048.1:0-42407 GCA_964462945.1 uncultured Pirellulales bacterium | reverse complement strand
TTTGTCTGTGCCATCATTACGTTCCGTTGTTCCGGGTTATTCGGATAGGTTCTTAAGCCGGTCAAGGAGCCGCCGGAGAGCCTGGACTTCAACATCTGGCTCGGCCCGGCGCCGGAGCAGCCGTACCACGAAAACATAGTCCACTATAACTGGCACTGGTTCTGGGATTTCGGCAACGGAGAGATCGGAAACCAGGGCGTTCACCAGATGGACATCGCCCGCTGGGCGATTCCGAATTCGACCCTGCCCAAGAGCGTGATCAGTATGGGCGGCCGCTGGGTGAACTCGACGGAAGGTCATCCGCCCTTTACCGACCAGGCCCAGACGCCCAACTGTCAATTGACCATCATGGACTTTGGCGGGCCGCTGCTTGTGTTCGAGGTCATCGGTTTGGTTGAGAGAGCCGGCTTGGACGGCAAAGCCTATCCGAAGAACGTGGGCAATGAGTTCTACCTGGAGGCCGGGGTCATCCGAGGCGGTAAGTTCTACCCCAAGGGCTCCGACAAAGCTGAAGACCTTGTGGCCGTCGATGTCGAGATGGGCCCCGGTGGTGACGATCACTTTGCGAATTTCATCGAGGCTGTGCGCTCCCGCAAGGTTGAGGACCTCAACGCGGACATCGCCAAGGCGCATCTGTCCGCCGCGTGCTGCCACCTGGGCAATATCTCCTACCGCCTCGGCGAGCAGGTCGCCGGCACAACCCGGCCCGACGTGCTCGACAAGCACGAAGAGATCGGCAAGTCCTGGGAGACAGTCATGGAGACCGTCAAAGGCACACTGGGCCTCGATTTATCCAAGAGCACCTACCGGCTTGGGCCGATGCTGAAGTTCGACCCGGAGGCGGAGAAGTTCGTGGGCAGCCCGAAGGCCGATATGCTGCTGACGCGGCCGTATCGCAAGCCGTTCGTCGTGCCTGAAAACGTATAACAACAAACGGGTAGCAGCCTCAATTGCGTAGGGGCAGGCCCATGTGCCTGCCCTGGGGCAACCACGCGGGGTTGCCCCTACACCCATCCAGCGCGACCGAGGGCGCTCAGGCACAGCGTGGAGTGTCTATCCGGCTCTGCCTGCGGCCTTGCAGCTTCTGCAACACGATGCCGGCTACGATAAAGACCAGGCCGACGACCGTGGAGGGCAGAATCTTCTCGCCGACGGCAAGAGAAATCACTACCAGAGAAAGAAAAGGCACGAGGTAGATGAGGTTCGTGACGTGCGCGGTTGTCTTCGAGAGCTTCAGCGCTTTGAGCCAAAGCAGGAACGTAATCCCCATCTCGAATAATCCCACATAAGCGGCTCCGAGAACGCCGCTGATGTTTGGGGCTTTGGCGTTCGTGAAAAACAACATCGGCACAAACGTGACGATCGACCCACATACAAAATTGAGAAACAGTCTGACCGCTTCGTCGCGCCGGTCTCTGACGTTCAGAATCCAGAATAGCGCCCAGATGATCGAGCTGCCGGTCGCCAGAGACACTCCGGCGGCGCTGGTGAACTTGAATCCAAGGACATCCCCTCGCGTTGAGATGACAAGAACGCCCGCAAAGCTGATGATTGTCGCCAGAATGTCTCTGGGTCCAATTTTCTGTCGGAGCAAGGGGATCGACAATAGGACGAGCGTTATGGGCCAGATGAAGTTCAGCGGCTGCGCTTCCTGAGCGGGCAGTATCGAGTATGCTTTGAACAAGACGGCGTAATACAAGAAGGGATTGAGAAAGCCCAGCAGGGCGGAGTAGAGATAATCTCTTCTTGACAGGGCTTTGAGTTGATAGAGCTTCCCTGAAAACAGCAAATAAGCGAAGAAGGCCGCAGTTGATGTGATTGAGGCATAGAACAGGAGCGAAAAAACGTCCACGTAGCGCAGCGAGATTTTGAAGGCGGAAGCCGAAGTGGACCAGAACAGAACGGTGAGGGCGGCGTAAAGATAAGCCTTTTTTTGTTTTTCCATATCAGGCGGCACGAAATAACGTTGTGCTGCGAATCAGGCTCTTACAGCGTGACTATTTATAATTTGCCAGGATGCTTTCTGCAACACCTTCGCTGATTGTGCCGGCTTGGAGAAGGGCGTTGATGGATTCGGTCATGGTCATCATCCCGTGTTTCTTGCCCGTTTCGATCACGCTTCTCAGGAAGAAGCCGCCTTTTCTCCTGATAATGTTCTTTGCGGCGCTGGTGACGACCAATATCTCGCAGGCCACCCTCTGCCCGCCCTTCACGGTGGGGACCAGCTCCTGGTGAATCATGCCCTGCAGCGATTCTGCCAGGAGAAATCTTAACTGACCTTCCTCAGTAGCGGGGGCGTAACTTAGCAGCCTTTCAATAATCTTATCAATCGATATGACGTGCAGGGTGGAAAGGACCAGAACGCCGGTCTCGGCGGCGGCCAGGGCAATCTTGATGGTCTCGTAGTCTCTCATCTCGCCGATGGCAATCACGTCCGGGTCCTGCCGCAAGGCCGCCCGCAGACCCGTGTAGAAACTCTGGGTGTCTCTTGCGACTTCCCTTTGCCTGACCATGCCGGCTTTGTTGGTGTGCACGTACTCAATCGGGTCCTCAATCGTGATGATATGCTTCTCACAGGTCGCGTTGATCTCATCGATCATCGCCGCCATGGTCGTGGTTTTGCCCTGGCTCGTGCTGCCGGTGATGAGCACCAGCCCCTTCGTTCTGCGGGCCAGGTCTTTGACGACGTCCGGAAGAGACAATTCCTCAATCGTTCTGGGGCGCGTGGGAAGGATTCGAATTGTGGAGCCGACCGCGCCGTTGAAGTAGCCAACGTTTATCCGGTACCTGCCGGCCCCATCGGCCAACATCAGGTCGTAATCGAGATTCTTCTCGAACCGGACTTTCTGCTCTTCGGTCAGCAACTCCAGCGAGAGGTCCCGGCTCTGGGCGGCCGTCAGCTTCTCTTTTGTAATGGGAACTAATTTGCCTCCCACCCTGAACAGAATGGGGGCGCCGGCACAAACGTGGATATCAGTCGCCTGCTGGGTTTTCGCGTGCTCCAGGAGCTGTTTCTTGCTTATCATATAGCCCAATTCTGTACGTGCCGCTGCCTCTGAGCGTCTGCCGGCCGCGGCTGCACGATGTATTGATGTGAACTTCCGCCTCTTTGTCCGGCGCCGGACTGATCGTCACCTCCAGGGCTGAGAGGCGGATGTTCATTTCGCTGACATCCAATTTTATCGTCTGGTCAAGAGTTTCTCCAGTCTTATCCGGGATATTCTTTTTCGCCCACGCCAGGCCGCTGGCCAGCAGGTTCCGCTCACAGGCCCGTAAATAAGCCGCATGGGACTGGAACTGCATCGTGTTGGCAATACTGGCCAGAACGAACATCTCGATGCCGATGAGGGCTATTGCCGTGATCACAAGTATCAAAACAAAACCGTTGTCTCTTGGCTTCTTCATTGCTGTTTGAGAACCTTTCACAAAGCGCCCACAAAATACAGATGCGAATTCGCCATTTTCCTATTCCATTGGCCTCGATTCTCATACTCGATACTGGTTTTCGTCTCGACGGCATAACCTTGGCCGTTTTGGGTCCAAATCTTCCACTCCACTTTGGCGTGAGGTACCGTCCAGACTCTTGTTTCTTCCGCGTCACCTTTCCGGATGCCTGTCAGCCTGCGTCTGGTGACCTGGCCGTCTTTCAACTGATAGCAGATCAGGCCGTCCGCCAGTTCGATCAGGAGCAGCTCATCATTTGCAGCTTGCCCCGCGAACGATGTCGGCAGTCCCTTTGCTTTATCCAAGTCCTGGTGCATCCGCTCCAACATATTGATTACCACTGTGTTCTCCTGGGCGATGCGCCAGGACCACGGAATCTCGGCGAGGAGCGTCCTGAATAATCCGTCCATGATTACAAACACGAATGGAAGAATGATAACGACGACCATTATCTCTACCAAGGTAAAGCCCTTGCTGCTCTGCGAAGCACGAGTACGCATCTTTATCACTTCCCTTCGGCTAAGGATTTCTCCCTGAGAATGTACCTGGATAGCTGAATGCTCACTTCCTTGCGAAAGTTTTTCCCGCTCGCTGTTACCTCTACGCGTTGGGTTCCCTGCCATTGGCCCGCGCCGGGTGTCTGCTCGATGGCAACGGTGAGCCTGGGCCAGAGCCGGCTGAAATCTTCATCAGGGATTGGGCGGCCCGTCGCGGCGATACTGTCAAGCTCCGCCTGGGCCGCCGCGATGCACTGCTGCCGGACCAACTGGTAGCGATTGAACTTGGCGAATCCGTGCAGTGACATTGCCAGCCCGGCCAGCAGCAGCCCCAGGATGCTCAACGCAACGATGAGTTCGGTCAAGAGGAAGCCGCGGTGTCGTTCGTTTTTGCCGGACATAGCTTTGCTCCATTTACGCCTGCTACGGGTTTACCTGGTTCGCCAGTTGAGTGATAATGGCGATAAGCGGCGAGAATATCGCATAGACGACAAATCCCACTGTAGCACCCATGATCAGGATCACACAAGGCCATAGGATGAACCGGGCGAGGTTCACGCAGTAGCTGTAGTTCGAGCGATAAAATGACTCAAGCGTTTCCAGAATAGACAGCGTATTGCCCTGATTCACCTTCTCGTCAAAGGCCCATGCCAGAGGAGAGCCTAATTTGCTTTCTCTGGCTGCTGTGGAAATGTTGTCACCTCGTTCGACCTTTTGGAGCCATTTTCGCAGGCGCTTCCTGAAACAGTTGTTCACATCCAGGCCGAGGGCGTTCTTTATCGCGTCATTGACGGTGCAGCCGGCGTTCAGCGAGAGGCGCAGAAGCTCGACCACCTGAATCATTGAATAATCCTTCTCGAACCGGTGCAAGATAGGCAGATGCCATTTGACAAAGTCGCCGATTCGGGAAAACAGATAAGGCTTTTCGGGCCTCCGGGGCCTGAACCTGACGTATATCGAAACCGGAAAGGCCACGAGGGCGTTCAATACAAGGATCAGGCAGATCAGCCACCCATACTCAAACGCAACAACGCTTGTGATTCCAAAGAGCCATCGAGTAGGCGCCGGAAATGCTGCCCCTTCAGTCATTTCTGTCAATGCGTTTTCAAACTGCGGAATGACAAACATCATCAGGCTCAACAGCACAAGAAAAGTAAAGGTCATGAGTATCAGTGGATAAAGCGGATGTACCGGCCGGATCTTTCTGCGCTCATCGGCCTTGGCCACCATGTCCGCCTCAATCGCCTTGATTGCTAACGGAAGCTGGTCGATGCGCTCGCCCGCGGCGATCATCGCCACCGCGTAGCCGGGGCACTTCGGGTAGCCTCGTTTGATGGACTCGCTCAATGAGTAGCCCTGAACCAGCCATTTCCCTATGCCGTTCAGAATTCTGGATCGGCTATCGGCAAATCCGCTGGCCGCCGATTCCAGCGCCATCGGCAGCGGCAGATTCTGCCGCATGCTCGAACCAATCGTCGAAATAACGTACGCAGCGGTGGCGTGACGCGAGGTTAAGCCGTATGCGATGATTGAACCTATGAACAAGACAAAGAGCGCAATCCCAATGAAACCCAGAGGACCGAACACAACGGCGGCCGCGACTAATGCAAGGAGGAACAAGAAGACGATGACTATCCATTTGGCGCATGTTTGGGGCCACTGTCCCGCGTCGGGTTCGCGTCTTGACACCAGAACCGCGATGAGCGTCGCAGCGAAAACAAGAGGGGCTACACCGACTGCCACGATATTCTCCTCCGTAACTGCAATGAGTACCAATGCGCCGGTAACAAACGGCGAAGTTACCAGTGCGATACCCGGCCGCTGCCAACCGAGGTACGCGTACAAAATCAACATGACTATTGTTATGGCTATGACTATGAGCATATTTCAAGCCGAAGAAGATAACGATGTGATAATACTTATCATGGGCAGGAACATGGCAAGGATGGTCATCGCCACGAAGCCGCCCACGCCGATTATCATCAAAGGCAGTAGCACCGCCTGGAGTCTTGCCTGGGCGCACCGCGCCTGCTCGGCGTACATCTGGCCGAGACTGTAGAGATTATCCTGCAGCTCGTTTCGCTGCGTGCCCAACTGGACGGAATACAGGAACAGCCTGGGGATCATCCGGCAGAATTGTCCGGCCTCTAAGATATTGGTTCCCTGCTCGATTTGGCCGGCTATGACCTCGCTTTCCAGGATAAGCTTCTCGCTTCCCGTGGCGCCCGAGCTCAATCTCAGAGATAACGGCATATCGCAGCCGGCCGCCACCATGATCGCCATCGCCTCGGCCATCCTGCTGAGCACGCTGCTGTGATAAACCCGGCCGATAACCGGTACGTTCAGAAACACCGATTCCTTAAATCTCCGTCCTGCCGCAGAGGCAGAGAGCGCTGCAAAAAGAACGATTATTGCAGCAATGACACATCCTACAACAAACCAAAACGGCCCGACGTTCCGGGCCATACCGAGAAACAGTTGCGTCAGCTTCGGCAGACTTTTGCCTTCGGTCATCTCGGTCAGCACCGCTCCGAACTGCGGGATGATGAACGTAAATACACCCGTCAATATGACAGCCGCCAGGATCAGAATAACTACCGGGTAGCTGATCGCCTCGAAGATGATTCTCCTGGTCTGGTTGGCCATCTCCAGATGGCGGTTGAGGCTGGTGAGCATTTCACTCAGCCGGCCCGTTTCCACGCCGGCCTTGAGAATTCGGCCGTACAGAGGCGGAAAACGCTTCTGTCTCTTCTCAAACGCGTGCTCGATGCCTATACCCTTTTCCAGGTCGTCCGCAATCGCATCGACGAGCCTCCGCATGGGTCTTGAATGGAGGTCGTGGGTAAGCTCCCGCAGGCCTCTTTCGAGGGGAATTCCTGCTTTCGTGATGGAGGCCAACTGCTGATTGAAGAGCACGAATTCGTTTCTGCCGATGGCTGTCTTGGGCTTCTCGGCCTTGGCCTTTTCGATGGAATTGACGGAAAGCTGCATCTGTTTGAGCAGCCCGTCCGCCTCCTCGCGCGAGCCGGCCTCAATCGTGCCTTTCATCAGCCGGCCCGCCGGCGTTAGTGCGTTATATTCGAATGTCGCCATGTTTGGTCCTCGATAGTCGTCAGACTATTTTCTGAGTACGATTTGATAGTGAACGGCGTCTCGCTCATTGCCGCCATCGGGTATTGCCGACTGTAACGCCGCACCCGTGGCTGTGCGGCGATACTCAAACGCCTTGCCGCTCATCAGGTCGTTCGGAACCGCTATGTCTTTTATGTCGCCGAGCGCCTGCGGTAACTGCCCGTCATGCGCGGCGGCGTAATGCCGTATCGCCTCCACAGCCTGCAGCGCATTGACGCGGTTGTCCAGTCTCCTGGCAACCAGGCGTGACCAATCATGGGTCGTTTTCAACTGCTTTTCAAGTTCCTCCCGGGTCGCAGCATCGAAGTCTTTCAGATGTGCTTTTTCCTTCTCGATTGCTTTTTCCATATCGATAAGCGGCCTGGGCAACTCCGCCATCGCAGCATAAAGGTTCGGCGAATCCTTCCTTTGTATAAACTGCTCGATCTCTCCGCACATCAGCGCGCCGACGGCCACTCCGACTAAGCCATGTATAATCGTCGGAGCTCCCTCGAGATGTCTGGCCATGCCGAAACCTGTTTGCGTCACAGCCAAGGCGCCCTTGTACTCCGCACGCGAAATCTCTAATCTTGCCCATAGCCGGATGACAAAGGCCAGCTCTCTGTACGAACTCAGATTCGGAGGGCCATCATCGGGCTGCCAATCGGGCCATTTGCATTGTTTGCACTTGGTTGCCTGAACGACAAGCTTCAGGCTCTCCATGTATTTCTGTACCATATCTTCGGCCTGCTGCTGGGGTAACCGCTCAGGCGGCAGATCGAGCCACTCGCGCACCTGGTCCTCCGTGATGCTTCTGGGCATGGCCTGAACCGCTCTTTCGTCAGGCGGCAGATCGAGCCACTCGCGCACCTGGTCCTGCGTGATGCCTCTGGGCATGGCCTGAACCGCTCTTTCGTACAGAGGCACCGCATCGGCATCGGTGAGGTCCTCGGCTTTCGGCAAGAGCTGTAGATTGCTCGGCGCTTCGGCAGTTTTGGCCGGCCAGACCGTCAGCGTAACCGGACCCTCTGCAGAGCGACGCGCATGCGCCGGTACAAAAACCAGTGATAGAACGACAAGAGCGACAATCCCGCGTTTCATAAAACACTCTCCCAAGCTTACGAATTGTCTGAGACGATTCCGCAAACCTTATTGAGCTCATCTTCGGTGGTAATACCTTCAGTCACCAGTCGCTGACCGTCGGCGAGCATCGTTGTGTGACCTTTATCTTTAAGGATGTTCTCAAGCTCGTCCAGGTCGGCTTTGGATAAAATGGCCTTTCGCAACTGGCTGTCGAGTTGCACTATCTCGGCGATCAGGACTCGGCCTTTGTAGCCGGTGTTAAAGCAATCCTCGCATCCAGTCGCTTTGAACAGGCCCGTCGCTTCGACCTTCTGCTTACATTTTGCGCAAAGTCTCCTGACCAGCCTCTGGTTCAGGACCGCCGAGATGCTTGAGGTGACCTGGTATGGCTCGATGCCCATCTCCAACAGCCGCAGCAGCGCCCCGGCGGGCGAGCCGCTGTGCATCGTACTCATAAGCAGATGGCCCGTCAGTCCCGCCTCGATGGCGATCTTTGCCGTCTCGGCGTCCCGGATCTCCCCGATCATCAGGACCTGCGGGTCCTGCCGCAGCAGCGAGCGAAGCGCCGTAGGAAACGTCATCTGGCCGTGCGGCGTAATCTGGACCTGTGTGGCCCCGTCAATCCTGATTTCCACTGGGTCTTCGAGGGTCACGACGCTCTTGCCGGCGTAGAATTTCAGGATATGCCGCAGAAGGGCGGCGAGGGTCGTGCTCTTTCCGCTGCCCGCCGGGCCGGTCAGCAATAAAACGCCCTGGCTCTGGGCGGCAATGTTTTTCAGAACTGTGTACGTGGGCTGCGAGAAGCCCAACTGCTCCAGTTCCATCAGTTCGGTGCTGCTGTAGAACAGACGCACCACGGCGCGCTGGCCGTGTATCGTCGGGAAGACCGCCAGCCGCTGGTCCATAACGCGGCTATGTTCGTGGTTGCCGGCCTCAATTCGGCCTTCCTGGGGTATATCGTTGCGATAGGTCAGAAGCCCCCCCAGAACCTTCAGCCTTGCGATCACATTGTCGGACAGCGATCTGGGCAGTCTTTCTACGGTGCTCAGGACACCATCCAGCCGGAATTTTACGGCCAATTCAGCGCCTGTTGGCTCGAAGTGGATGTCGCTTGCACCATATTCTGCAGCTTTACTGAGCAGATCATCCACCAAGGGCACCACATCCTCAGCGTTCTTGCTCGGTTGGTAAGAGCCGTTTTTACAATGACTTGTATCCATATCCCAGCGGCTTGATTTTGACGAATCCTGCGTCTTCCAACGGTTCGCTACAGAACATAAGACGCTGCGGCACGGCAAACGTTATCCGAAAAAGCGACTTTTTCCTCACATTTGGGAATATTTTTGTTAACATATTATCTGGTGCCGCGTCTTATACAGACAGAGCAGGGTAAAATAGGGTGAATAGACGCTTATGTTTGGCAAGGCCGTAAGTTACGCATCGCTTTGGGATTTTGCCGTCGCTGAGTCTGTTGCCGAGAGCCAGCGGTGGGTCCTGTCTGCCATGCAGAAGCACGGCCAGGACCTGGTCACGATGCTCTGGCGAATACTGGGCAACGAGCAGGACGTATGTGACGCCTACCAGGATACGTTTCTGCAATTGGCCCATTTTGAAGGGGGGCGAAAACCCGACCATGTAAAAGCGTACGTTTTCCGTGTCGCGAATAATGTGGCGATTTCAGTATTAAGACGGAGGATGGCTGAGAAGAACAGGCTGGCCATGCCCGTGACCGCCGTAGAAGCTGTGAGTTCTCCGGCAGGAGATCTGGATTCCAAATACCTGCAGGAGATTCTCAGAAGTCATATAGCTCGACTGCCTGAACATCTCAGGAACGTGGTCACGCTGCGTGACCTTGCAGAGTTGTCCTACACTCAGGTAGGCAGGATATTGGGCATATCAGCGGGAACGGCGAGAGTTTACAGATGCAAAGCGGTTCAGTTGCTGGCAGTATGGATGAGTGAAGAAGAATGATTATGGCAAGTACAAGAGCAGATAACAAGTGCAAACGAATCAGGGCCTGGCTATACACAACCGTGAGCAGGCGTTTTGGCCCGGAGGCGGGCTGGGTACAGGCTCATGCCATGCATTGTCCGAGATGCCGGCGACGAATCGTCTCCTGGGGTAAAGTCAACCTTGGGTTGTCGTTCATGAAAGCCCAGCCGCACAGGCTTGACCTTTTGATGCGTGCGAACGCGCAGGCGATTTGCGTCCTCAAGCATGGTCTCCGGGAGGAGCCGAAGGCTCAGGAGCTTAGAACGAGCCTGCCTCAGCCGAAGCTGCTGGAAAGTTGTGGCAAGTATGGGCACTCTATGGGGAATTTAGCTGCCTGCATCACAATACTGTTTCTTATGAAGATTGGCGTTTTTTCCTCGATGGACAGGTTCCAGACCCAAGGCCAGGAAGTCATCAAGCAGTATTATGCCAGGCAGGTCGGTCAAGACTTGGCGGATGAGGTTTTTCCGACCGATGCGGAACAGCCGTCGGCTGGGAATCCTCGTCATAGTGCCACTGCGTAGCAGGTCCCCGTTCGTAAGGACAGGGCGAAACGGGCTTTCTGTTCTCAAGTCGCCCCTAAATCAATCCGATAACCACCCCGGCAGGGTCATTCTATTTCTTGTAGTTCCAGATTAAGTGCCATCCGACCCGGAAAAAGTGCTGTTTAATCGCCGCCAGTGGATTTGATTGACCGGGAATTATTACGTATATTTTAGTTAACGGCTCTCGCGGGGAGTATTTCAGGGTTGCTCACAGTGTGGGTGCATGGCTTTGGTCCCAGAATGCACCCTCGTTGGCTCCCTGCAACAGGATCGTTTGACCGAATTTGGAGGCATGGGACTATTTAGGTTGGGGGTATCTTAAGATATGGCGCGAATTTTTGGATTTCGACTCAAAGAAGGGCGGTCCGGCAGGAACCGAAACGCTGGCCCCTTGGATGACGGTCGCGAAGAAGAAATCAGCGGTTTGTCGCAGCTTTACAGCCCAGAAGAGGAAGAGAGCCCCGCTCGAATTCGCGACGTGGCAGATGTCCTGTGCGAGATGGGAAGAATCACGGCGGCACAGCTCTCTGAAGCCAGACGGATGCAGAAGACAAGATCGGATTGCGACATCTCTCAAATAATCGCCGAGCTGCACCTGGCTGGGGAGCTTGACCTCTCGATGGCCCGGGCGGGCCTGTATGGATTGGAGTTTCGCACGGTCCAGCCGGAACAGGTGGACCGGGACGCCTTCAACAAGCTTGACCTTGACTATATCAGGAGCAACCGCATCATGCCCATAGCGGTCCGAGGCGATACGCTGGTGGTGGCAACCAGCCGTCCCGCCGACCTGTTCGTCATCGAAGACGTCAAAAGGCAGGTTCAGATGAACACCGAGACGGTCGTGTGCCTGGAAGAGGACATAGACAAAGTCTGCGACGCCCTCAAGGGCGAAAAGATGGATCACAACATCGATGACCTCATCAGCGACATGACGGACGTCGAGGTCGTTCACGATGAGCAGGAGGAGTCCGAGGACCTCGAGAAAATGGCAGGCCAGTCGCCCGTCATCAAATTTGTCAATTATCTGATCAGCAACGCGATACGCGAGGGCGCCAGTGACATTCATATCGAGCCGAAAGAAAAGTTCATGAAGACACGGTACCGCATCGATGGGGTGCTCTTCGAAACGAAGCAGTCGCCGCTGAAGATGCATCCTGCGATTGTCTCGCGCATCAAGATCATGGCGAATCTCGATATTTCGGAAAGACGGCTGCCCCAGGACGGGAAAATCAAGGTCTCCGTGGGCGGCAGGGCAATCGACTTGCGTGTCTCGACGCTGCCGACGAACCATGGAGAGAAGGTGGTTATCCGTATTCTGGACAGTCAGTCTATTCTGCGCGGTCTTGAGCAGTTGGGCATGGAGCCTGACGTGATGGCTGCTTTCGGCAAGCAGATCGTGCTGCCTCACGGGATTCTGCTTGTTACCGGCCCGACGGGTTCCGGTAAGACCACCACGCTGTATTCAGCTCTGTGCCAGATGGACCGGGAAAAACTGAATATCTCGACGGTTGAGGACCCGGTTGAATATGAGCTTGATTTCTGCAATCAGGTCCAGATCAGCGAAAAGATCGGGCTTGATTTTGCCACATCGCTCCGCAGTCTGCTGCGTCAAGACCCGGACGTGATCATGATCGGAGAAATCCGCGACAATGAGACGGCTCGCATAGCCGTTCAGGCCGCTTTGACGGGTCATTTGGTTCTATCGACATTGCACACGAATGACGCGGCCGGCAGCGTTACGCGATTGGTAGATATTGGCATAGAGCCGTATCTGATAGCCGCGTCATTGAACGCGGTGCTCGCACAGCGGCTGGTCAGGAAGATCTGTCCCAAGTGCAAGCAGCCGTGCGGGGTATCGGAAAATGTGCGCCGATATGTGGAGAAGGCGGGGTTCCAGCCGGACCAGATATGTCATGGCGCCGGTTGTGACGACTGCAGAGGTTCGGGCTATCTGGGCCGAGTTGGCATTTATGAGTTACTGGTTATTGATGAGCGGTTCAGAGACATGATTAACAAGGACCCATCGGCTGGAAGCATGCGCCGCGCCTTTCGTGAAGCTGGCCAGCGGAGCTTGTGTGACGATGGGATTCTAAAGGTCAAGCAGGGCCTGACGACAATCGAAGAGGTGCTGCGTGTAACCGAGGTGTATGGCATAAACGAAAACGAAGTTTTCGTTGAGAACATCAATGCCGGCCAAACATGAGAATACGAGGGTAAAACTGTCCCGCATTTGGCGGGCCGCCAAGACCGATGGTTCGTGATTGAAATCTGAGATCATGCGTACGAAATCGATAATTCTTGGGACTATATTGCTTTTCGGTGGTGGAAGCCTGCTCTCGTGGGTTCTTACCGAGCAAAAAGAGGAAGAAGCGCGAGCGGCTCACTATCAGTTGAAGTACAGTACAGAGACGGCTGATTTCATGAAGCAATACGGTGAGTGGCTGCAATTGCCTCCGGAGGAGCGAACCGAGTTGCCTTTGCTTTTGGATAAGGATGGGAAAACCAAGACAAGGGCTCAGTTCCAGCAAGAGCAGCAGGAGAGACTCAAGGCGGACATCGGCAAATTGGCCACGGGCGAGATAACCGCCCATCCGTTTGCGGATGTTCTGTACGGGGAAAACTGGCAAAACGAGCTGCGCGAGTACAAGAGACTGCGGGCGCAGAATGAGGCGGTTCTCGTCGGCTCCATCGTATGCACATCGGTGGGAGGATCGATCGGGGCCTTGTGGCTGTCGGTGTGGATGGTGCAGATGGTCAGCCGGGGCATCTCTCGCATAAGGCAATGGCGCAGCGGGCAGTCCGAAACGCCCAAGAAGGCGACACCGGCGAAAGCCACAACTAACAAAGCGGCAAATAGAAAAGGGACGTCCGAAAAGACGAATCCCACCTGTGCCGGTGATGGGCCGCGAGAACAAAGAGCTCGCAGCCAGCCGAGCCCACCCGAAAAAAGGCCGAACTCTGTAAATGTGAGCTGGCAGAAGGCGCCCGTTGTCAAACGTGATCCGAGGGTCAACGCGGAAGTGAGCCAGATAAAGAGGATTTCCGACGAGGCAGAGAAAATTGCCATGCTGCTTTCCGATGAGGAGTCTTCGGAATTGACGGTTTCGCCAAAATCCGGGCAGGAGCGGCTGGAGGTGCGGGATCATTCCAAGCCGCTGAACAATACCCTCCGGGAGCTCAGCCAGCAGGTCTCGGCCATTCGTGAGTACACGGCCTACCAGCAGAACAGGCTCGAAAAACTCCAGGACGGTTATGACTGGAACATCATCAGGACTTTCTGTCTGCGGGTCATCCGCTGCATCGACAATCTCGAAAATCGCATCAGTCAGATGAGTAACGAGGAGGTCCGAGCAACCCATCTCGAGGAAGTGAAGGATGAGCTGGTTTTTGCCCTGGAGTCGAGCGGTATTGAGCAATTTAGGCCCGAGAGCAACAGCGAATATCGCGGGCACGAAAAGTTCGCCGAAGCGGTCAAAGACAAGCAGCCTTGCGATGCGCCGGAGCAAGCGGGCAAGATTGCCAATGTTATTAGACCGGGCTATCAGTACTTCATTAACGAAGAGAATATCAAGGTGGTGCGTCCAGCTCAAGTTCGATTGTATGCTTGAGGATGACATCGAGTCACGACTAACGGAGCCACGAATACAGGGGGTGTAATATGACGAACATAGCGGGAATAGACCTCGGCACGACGTTTTCGTCGTTGGCGGTTCTCAACGCTATCGGCAAGCCGGAGATAATCCCAAATGCTGATGGTGAAAGGCTCACGCCATCGGCTATTTTCTTTGACGAGGAGAACCCGGATATGGTCCGCGTCGGTATTGAAGCGCTTCATTCACGGCATCTGGACGCCGAGCGATCCGTTCGCTGGATCAAGCGGCACATGGGAGATGCGAATTACCGCAAGCGCATTGACTCGAAGGACTGGACGCCCGTGGAGCTGTCGGCGTTGATCCTGAAAAAGCTCAAGCAGGACTGCTCGGTCGAACACGGTGAGATCCGCGACGCTGTTATTTCGGTTCCCGCCCACTTCGACGAAGTCCGCAGAAAGGCGACCATGGACGCCGGGACCCTCGCCGGTCTGAACGTGATCGGAATCGTCAACGAGCCCGTGGCGGCGGCCTTGTATTATGCGACCACGCGACCGGTTTCGGGAAGAGTCCTGGTCTATGACCTTGGCGGCGGGACCCTTGATGTCACCATCATGGACGTTAAAGGACATCAAATGGACATCGTTTGTTCGCAGGGCGACCATGCGCTCGGCGGCATCGACTTTGACCAGAAAATAGTGGAGATGCTGCAGCAGCACTACCGGGACAAATTCCGCGCCGAGCTTATCAGCTCCGACGAGGACAAGGCGAAGTATGAAGACGAGGCCGAGGACATCAAAAAGACCTTGTCGAGGCGCGAGGTTGCGAAAAAGATGCTGTACGGCCCGGCGGGCAATATGAAAGTGGAAATAACGCGTCCGATGTTCGAGCAGGCCATTTCCGAGCTGATGGACCGTGCGGACATCCTGGTCGAAGTGGCCGTCGAGGAGGCGGGCATCGAACCCTCCGGGATCGACGAAGTGCTGTTGGTTGGCGGCAGCACCCGAATCCCGCTGGTCCAGCAGCGTCTGCAGAAGGTGTTCGGCTTTCCACCCGGGACAGCGGTCAACGTCGATGAATGTGTCGCGCTTGGCGCCGCTTTACACGCCGGGTTGACCATGCTCAGGGAAAAACCCGATGCGGTTCCGGCCGGCATTGCCGGCGGGCTCAAGGGCATCACCCTTACCGATGTCTGCAATCACAGCTACGGCACGATCTGCGCTCCCGTCGATAAAGAAACGGGCCGGCGCGTCGTTGAGAATCGTATCATTCTGAAGAAGAATACACCATTGCCCTGTGAGGCGTCGCAGATGTTCTACACCCTCACCAAGGGCCAGTCGGAAGTCGAGGTGACCATTACGCAGGGCGAAGACAGGGCGGCCCAGTATGTCAACAAGATTGCGACGCACAAATTCAAGCTGCCGCCGAACAGACCGGCCGAATGTCCTATTAAAGTCACGTACAGCTATGATGTGAACCAGAGAATGCACTGCAAGTTCGAAGACGTCGAATCGGGCCGAGTCCTTGAGGTTGACCTTTCCCTGGATCAGGACGGCAAAGTGTCTCATCGCGACGTCAAGGAGAAGGAAAAAAAGCTGTCCGCTGTTGGCCGGTCAAAAGTCGAGTAGTCGTATGTGCAGGTATGTAGATGGGCAAATTCCTGATTCCAGTTCTGATTGTGCTGGCTGCATCTGCGGCAGTGACTTTTTCCGGCCTGTTTGATCAGCCCAGGCTTGCGCTGTTCGCAAATCATTTCAAGCGCCTGGGGCTCACTTGTTTGTCAAGGTTCTCGGTGTGGGTTCATCACAATTGTGAGAGCTTGATCGGCCAATTCGGATTGTCGAACCTGTTTGGCCGGTTAAAAACCAGGGTATCGCCCGCCGCAGCATGTGTCCCCGGTTCGGAGTCTTCCACGCTAACCGATATTCGAATCCTCAATTGCCGCGTCCGGCGCGCAAAACTGAAAGAAGAGGATCGTGCCTTCGATGTCTTTAACGTGGAAATCTGCGGCTCGATTCACGCTGCGAGTGATGCGTACCAGGCGGCTTTGAAGGTCTCGATCCTGGATGTCACAGACGGAGACCCCAGAGCCGTGCAGACCCAGGTCAAACAGGGGGCGTCGCCGGACGGACCCACGATGTCCCCGTTTTGCCACAGGGCTGAGCTTGGTAAGCTGCCCCACCAGGTAACCATTCTGTCAGACTGGACCGGCGTCGCCCGGCTGCACCTCGACGGACTGCTGTTCCCGCGCAAGGGAAGGAGGAGCCTGCAGTTTGACACGTCCATCTTGTCGGCCAGAACCGGTCAACAGCTTGCTCGCGCCCAGTGCACCTTCGCGTATGATAATCCGAGCTTCGGCTATGTGGATTTACAGGAACATGCCGAACGGACAAAGGTGCTCGCCGTCGCACTGGCGTTCGCCGTCGGTGCCGCAGATGGCAACCTGTATGATTGTGAGATTGAGCTGATAAAAAACTGGGCGAGAGACAACATTCTGGACAACCCGGAACAGGCCTGCGATCAGGATGGTCGCACCCTCGAGAAGGCGCTAAGCAAAACGGTTGCCTTTTTCCGTGCGGGCAACAAGCTTGACGGCCATGGAATTTGCAGGGAGCTTCTGGAAATTGCACCGGTTGGACAGCGTTATGACATCCTGGAGCTGTGTCTGTATGTGGCCCGGGCCAGCGGCTCCGTTGCCGCCGAAGACCTGGCTATCTTGAAAGACCTCGCGAGCTGGCTCGAGCTTGACCGCGAGAGATTCCGCACGATGATGGAGAAGGTCCTTCCCGTCGAGATGCATCAAGTCAAAGATATAGAGACCGTTCTCGGTATCACTTCGGATATGAGCAAGGAAAGGGTCCGCCGACATTTGAACAAAGAATACAGCAAGTGGAATTCGAGAGTGACAAATGCTGATCCCGGGATTCAAACCCAGGCCGACCAGATGCTCAAGCTCATTGCAGAGACAAGGAGCCAGTACACGTCCGAGCAGCGCGCTTTGCAGGAAGATACCAGAGTATCGACGCGGTAGGGGACCTCAAACGCCGCCTTCTCTGCATTCTAAGATTCTGCCTCCGTCGCCCAAGACCGACACGTCTCGAAGACTCTATTGCCCCATTTCAGTCCACACGCTATCATGACGGCCATGAGAGCTGTTATTAAGGCCGTATTGGCATTTGACGTGATCGCCGTGGTGTGTGTGATTCTCGCAGTGCTGATATTCCGCCCGTCTGGAACCGGCGAGAACCAGACGCCTGCCGAGACCGCAGGGTCGCAGAGAACGATTGAGAAAGCAGGCAGTTGGCCCATGTTTCGGGGCGGGCCCAATCTCTCAGGCAGGGCACCGGGTACTTTACCTGATTCACTGAAAGTCCTCTGGAAATTCAAGACAGGGGGGCCGGTGAAATCGTCGCCGGCGATTGTTGATGACCTCATCTTCATAGGCTCATCTGACAAGAACGTTTATGCAATCGATTTGAAGAACGGCCAGCAGGTGTGGGCCTATCCGGCCACGGACGGCATTGAAGCAGCGCCTTGTGTCGTCGAGGGATTGGTGTTTATCGGGTCCTCGGATGGTTTCCTCTATGCCCTCGATGCCAAGGATGGCTCGCTCAAATGGAAATACCAGACGGAAGGCCAGATTCTCGGGGCGGCGAATTGGACGCGGTCCCCGGCCGGCCGGATATGGATCCTCGTGGGCAGCTACGATAACAAATTGCACTGCGTGGATTCGGCCGACGGCAAAGTCGTGTGGACATACGAAACGGGCAACTACATCAATGGGTCCCCGGCGGTGGATAATCAAAAAGCCGTTTTCGGCGGCTGCGATGCGCTGATTCACGTCGTATCCCTGATCGACGGGAGCAAAATAACGGAGATTGACGGTGGTTCATATATCGCGGCGTCTGCCGCGTTTCTCGAAGGGCAGGTCTATGTTGGCAATTACGATAACGTGTTCATCAGGGCCGACCTGCCCGATCCGGCATCCCCCGGGATGACGGAGCAGGCGGGTATGGCCGCCGGGGCAATCGTGTGGAAATATGCCGATAGCGATTCGCCGTTCTTTTCTTCGCCGGCGGTCGGCGAGAGCGTCGTCGTGTTTGGAGGGCGGGACAAGCGCGTGCATTGTGTCGGTCGTAACGATGGCAAAGCGATCTGGACGTTCCCAACGTTGGGCGAGGTTGACAGCTCCCCGGTGATTTGCGGCGACAAGGTCGTTGTCGGTTCCGAAGACGGCCGGCTTTACGTCATAAGACTCTCCGATGGGACCAAAGCCTGGTCGTATGAAACGGGTCAGGCTATCACTTCGTCGCCGGCCGTGGCCGGAGGAATGGTTGTGGTCGGCTGTGACGACGGCTATGTCTATGCATTCGGTCCCGGGCGATAGAATCGAAGCGAAAGTCTATGCGTATCGTTCAAATTACACCCAGCGCGGGGGACAGCTTCTATTGTGAGAACTGCCTGCGCGACGCCGCCTTAGCCAAGGCGATGCTTACGCTGGGACACGATGTGCTCACGATGCCCCTTTACCTGCCGCTGCAGACCGAGCCGATCTGCCCGACCGATGGCAGGCGGGGCGATTCGGCCGGCATTTCGCCGATTTTCTTTGGCGGGATCAACGTCTTCCTTCAGCAGAAATCAGCTTTTTTCCGGAGAACCCCCCACTGGCTCGACCGCTTGTTCGATTCACCAGGACTTCTGAGGTGGGTCGGCCGTCATGCGAGCATGACAAGCGCCAGAGGATTGGGAGAGATGACAGTCTCAATGCTGGCAGGCGAGCAGGGCCGACAAACAAAGGAGCTGGATAGGCTCGTCGAATGGCTCGATACGCAGGACAACAAACCGGATATCGTGTGTCTTTCCAATGTTCTTCTCATTGGGCTTGCCCGATGTATCAAGCAAAGACTTCGTGTGCCCATAGTGTGCCTGCTTCAGGATGAAGATGGGTTCCTGGATGGATTACAGGCGCCGTATTCTCAGCGGGCCTGGCAGATCCTCGCAGAACGAGCAGGCGACGTGGACAGATTTGTCGCTGTGAGCAAATACTACGCAGATGTTATGCGCCAAAGGCTGCGGCTTCGACCGGATCGCATATCTGTCGTATATACCGGTATTTCATTGGATGGATACGAGACACGTCAGGCCGGTCCCGAGGTTCCCACCATCGGCTATCTTTCGCGGATGTGTCCCGACAGGGGCCTGGATACGTTGGTCGAGGCTTTCATTCACTTGAAGAAAAATGAGAAATTGAAAAGTGCAAGACTGAGGATAAGCGGCGGCAGTACAGCCGATGACAAGACATTCTTAAGCCAAATTCGACAGCGGCTGAGCTCCTGCAGCCTGATGGATGACGTGGAGTTTGTGCCGGATTTTGACCGCAGTGCCCGACTGGCCTTCTTGCGGACGGTTTCGGTACTGTCCGTGCCGGAAAAGCAGCCCGTAGCGTATGGATTGTACGTGCTTGAGGCCCTGGCGGCTGGCGTACCGGTCGTGGAGCCGGCAACCGGCGTGTTTCCGGAGCTGCTGGAGATGACCGGCGGAGGGGTCTTGTGTGAGCCGAACAGCGAGGAGGCTTTGGCCGCTGCGATGGAACCCTTGCTCGTCGATCCGGATTTCGCACGGCAACTGGGCAAACAGGGCAGAGAGGCGGTTTTTGAAAAATTCAATATTGAGCAAACTGCCCGGGATTTGGTGCGTATATACGGGGAAGTTGCACGGCACAGTGCCTAAGGATAATTATGCTTGAGCTTGTTCACGTGGGAAAGACCTATCCGTCGCTGGGGAATGAGGGGGGTGCTTGTGTTTTAAAGGATATCACGCTGAAGGTTGAAAAGGGCTGGTCTCTGGTGATTGTAGGGCCCTCCGGCAGCGGCAAAAGCACGCTGCTGAATATCATCGGCACACTGGATCATCCTACCAGAGGGCAGGTGCTGTTCGACGGTCAGGACCTTGCCGCGCTGAATGAGGCGGAGCTGGCACGAATCCGCAACAAGCAAATTGGCTTCGTTTTCCAGTTACACCATCTCCTGCCGCAGTGCACGGTGCTTGAAAATGTTCTGGTGCCGACGCTCGCCGACGGGAAGCGTCCGTCGGTGGAAGAGGTGCACGAAAGGGCGGTCGATCTTCTGGAACGTGTGGGGCTGAAAGAATTCCTGCGGCATCGGCCGGGCGAGCTTTCCGGAGGGCAGCGGCAGCGCGTGGCGGTGGTCAGGGCCTTGATTAACAAGCCCAGGCTCTTGCTGGCTGACGAGCCGACGGGGTCGCTGGATAGAGACGCCTCGGAAAACATCGCGGATTTGCTGATCGAGCTGAATCGCAGCGAGCAGGTGACATTGATTGTCGTCACGCATTCGCTCGAGCTGGCGCAGCGCGTGGGGCACGTCATGGAATTGAGCAACGGTATGCTAAGAGACGGGAGCCGGTGATGAGTCTGTGGAGACTTGCTAGAGACAGTCTTGGCTTCTATCGAAGGACAAATCTGGGCGTCCTGCTGACCGTTGTGGTGAGCACGGCTATTTTGACCGGCGCGCTGGTTGTGGGTGATTCCGTGCGCTACAGCCTTGGAATGATGGTCGAGGCCCGATTGGGCGCGACACAGCTTGCTCTGGTTTCGCAGGACAGGTTCTTCAGAGCCAAGCTCGCTGATGAGCTGGCGGAAAAGCTTCAGACCTCTGTAGCGCCCGTGTTACAGGGACGCGGGCTGATTGCCGACGGCAACGATACAAGACTGGCCAGCAGAATTGAGGTGCTCGGCGTTGACGAACGTTTCTTCAGAATTGGAGCGGGCCGCAATCCCCTTGGCGGAGATTGGGGCGAGGGCGTCGTATTAAATGAACCGTTGGCGACGACGCTTGGGGTACGCGCGGGGGATGAAGTCGTGTTGCGAATCGAACGACCGAGCCTCATGTCACGGGACCTGCCGCTGACGCCGGATTCGGATTTGTCGATTGCCTTTCGGCTTGCAGTAAAGGCTGTCGCTGCCGAATCAGAATTTGGCCGCTTTAGCTTGCAGGCCAATCAAGTGGCGCCGCTAAACGTTTTCGTGTCGCTCAATTGGATACAGGAGAAAATCGACCAGGCAGCACAGGCCAACATGCTCTTGGTTGCTGCGAATCCGAAAACGAACGTTGCTCTGGCGGATGCAGGCCAGGCGCTAAAAAAACGCTGGCAGCTTGCCGATGCTGGCCTTGAGCTTCGGCGATTGAACCGGCAGGCTGTGTTTGAAGTCCGCAGCAAACGGATATTTATCGATGACTCTTTGGCTCAGGCTGCCATGAGCGCTGGTAACGGGGCTGTCGGAATCTTGACGTATTTCGTGAATGAGCTGCGTCTGGGTGACAAAGCGACGCCGTATTCGATGGTGACAGCGATGGGTGGCAGCCTCAAAGCCGAAGGCTTTGGGGATGGGTCAGCCGCGACCATCCCCAAGCGGCGCTTGGGGCTGCCACCCGATATGCAGGACAATGAGATCCTCATCAATCAATGGCTGGCTGACGACCTCGGTGCTGCGGCGGGAGATGTGATTAAGCTGAGCTATTATGTTCTTACGCCGATGAGACAACTCCAGCAGCAGAAGAGTAGTTTCCGCGTTCGCGCGATTCTGCCGATGGAGGAGCCGGCCGCGGATCCGGAACTCATGCCGGACTTTCCCGGCCTGGCGGGAGTCGAGAACTGCCGAGACTGGGATGCAGGCGTCCCAATCGATTTCGACAAGATACGCAAGAACGACGAGGACTACTGGGACACGTACCGAGGCGCGCCGAAAGCGTTTGTTACGCTCGAAGCCGGCCGGCAGATGTGGGCCAACAGGTATGGCAACCTCACAGCCGTACGCTATCCCCTGGCCAACGCGTCTGGGCCGGACATCGCGGGCAGGTTATTAGAGACAGTTGATCCTGCTTCGGCAGGCCTGTTCTTCCAGCCGGTGCGTGAGCGCGGCGCAAAAGCAGGCGGCGGCGCGACGGATTTTGGCCAGCTTTTCCTCGGTCTGAGCATGTTTCTGGTCATCGCCGTTCTGATTCTGATGGGCCTTGTGTTTGTGTTCGGCGTGGAAAGCCGAAGCGGGCAGATTGGAATGTTGCTGGCCGTGGGCTTTTCGCCGAAGCTGGTCAGGCGGCTGCTGTTTATGGAAGGCGGCACGTTGGCTGTGCTTGGGGCAATTGCCGGAACGGCGGCAGCGCTGTTATATACCAGGACGATGATTTACGGTCTCGCAACCGTGTGGCGTTCGGCAGTGAGCGGTTCGACGATACATTTCCATGCAGAACCATCGACTTTGTTTGCGGGGGCATTGGCGGCGACCGCCGTTTCTCTATTTGCTATATGGCTGACCCTGCGTAAACAGGTTTCTCGTCCGGCCCGCGAGCTTCTTGCGGGGAATTTCGAGTGGCAATTCTTCACAGCGAAACGAGTTTCAAAGGGCCGGGCCGGACTGGCGGTAGCGATAGTGGCGGCAGCAGGTGCCGTGCTGCTGCTTGTTGTGCTCGGGACCGGCGACAGCAGCGCGGTCTCCGGGGCATTCTTTGGGGCGGGAGCTTTGCTTCTGATTGCCGGACTTGGATTAGCTCACGCGTTGCTGAGAATGCTGGCAGGCCGTTGGAACAGGACGATGGCATCGTTGGCCGGCTTGGGTCTGCGAAATTCAACCAGACGAAGCGGACGCAGTCTGGCGGTTGTGGGATTGCTGGCGTGCGGCGTTTTCCTGGTGATTGCCGTCGGGGCCAACCGGCATGATCCTGCGGTGGATGCCCACAAGCGAGGTTCCGGTACGGGAGGCTTTGCACTGTACGGCGAGTCCACCATCGGGATTCTTCACGATCTGAACAGCAAGTCCGGGCGCCAGGCGATGGGGTTGGATAACGCCGGTCTCGAAGACGTTCAGGTTGTTCCACTCCGCGTGCACGACGGAGATGATGCGAGTTGCTTCAACTTGAACCGGGCGCAAAGCCCGCGATTGTTGGGCGTGCAGCCGAGCCAACTGAAGATGCGAGGTTCTTTTACATTTGCCCGCACCATTGAAGGCGCCGGCAGAGAAGAGACTTGGAATCTGCTTTCCCGCGACCTCGGTGACGACGTAGTTCCGGCGGTCGGCGATTACACAACTGTCATCTGGGCACTGGGCAAATCCGTGGGAGAAGAGCTGGAATACACCGACGAGAAGGGCAGGAGTTTTCGATTGCGGCTCGTCGGCATGTTGAAAAATTCAATCCTGCAGGGCAGTCTGCTCATCGCTGAGGACGAGTTTGTCAGGCGGTTTCCATCCGAAAACGGCTACAGAATGCTCCTTGTCGATGCTCCCGAGCAAAAGATCGACGATGTGACGAATAAACTTTCCTATCAATTGAGGGACTTCGGGCTTGCCCTGACGCCGGCGGCCCAGCGTTTGGCGGAGTTTAGTGCCGTTGAGAATACGTATCTGTCGATATTCCAGTTGCTGGGGGGCCTGGGACTGGTTCTGGGCAGTGTGGGGCTGGGGCTGGTCGTGCTTCGCAACGTGCTCGACAGAAGGGGTGAGCTTGCCATGCTGCGGGCGGTCGGATTCGATAAAAGCACGCTTCGGAAGATGGTATTCCAGGAGCACAGCGCGCTGATGCTGTTCGGCCTGGCCTGTGGAGTGGCCGCGGCGCTGGTCGCGGTGGGACCCGCTCTGAAGTCCCCCGGCGCGCAGGTGGGCTACTTTTCGCTGGTGCTGACGATTGCAGCGATAGGAATCAGTGGTATGATATGGATATGGGTTGCGACGGCCTTCGCACTGAGTGGGGGCATGCTTGAGGCATTGCGAAACGAGTAGATACCCCAGACTGTGGGGGGGGGCTTTAGCCCACCGATTAAGTCGTGGTGGGGCAAGCCCCACCCTACGATTCTATGAAAGAATCTGTGGTTACAAAGACAATACCTATTGGGCTCGCCATCCTGGGGATGGTGCTGCTGTACGTGTGGCTCAGCGCCGATGCCGCCATAGACCTCACGGAACGCGTGCCGGTTGCCCAGGACACGGCGCGGGCGCTGCCGGGCGAAGATGATGTCGTGAAAATACAGGGCGAGCTGGTGCGGCTGGATGGTGTGCCGGCGGATTTACCCGGCGCCTGGCCGCGGTTCAGAGGAGCGAACTTCGACGCCATCAGCGCCGAAGCCATATCTCCGGCGCGGGCGTGGCCGGCAGGCGGTCCCCAGGTCCTCTGGTCTGTTGAGGTTGGGGAAGGCTATGCCGGCGCGGCGGTCTTCGCAGGGCGGGTGTACCTTCTGGATTATGACCGGCAGCAACAGGCGGACGTTGTCCGGTGTCTTTCACTTCAGGACGGCAAGGACATCTGGCGGTACGCGTATCCGGTGAAAGTAAAGCGATGGCACGGGATGAGCCGAACGGTGCCCGCCGTAACGGAAAAATACGTGGTGACCATCGGGCCCAGATGTCACGTGACCTGCCTGGATTCGGTGACGGGCGATTTTCGCTGGATGTTCAATCTCGTCCAGGAATTCAATACGAAAGTGCCGCAGTGGTACACCGCGCAGTGTCCGCTGATCGACGACGGCAAGGCGATCATTGCGCCGGCGGGCGATGTGCTGATGATGGCCGTGGATTGCCAAACCGGCCAAATCGTCTGGCAAACGCCCAATCCGGACGGCTGGGTGATGACCCATTCATCCATCGTTCCCATGGAGTTCAACGGCAGGCGTTTTTACGTGTATTGCGGCGGCGATCATGTCAAAGGGGGAGTTGTGGGCGTCTCGGCCGAAGATGGGAGCGTCTTGTGGAAGACCGACCAGTGGAAAGTGCGATTCAACGTCCCCATGCCGGTTGTTATCGGGCCGGACAGGATATTCCTGACCGCCGGCTACGGTCAGACTGAGAACGGCTGCGTGATGCTGCGGCTGACCGAGACCGATGGCAAGATCGCGGTCCAATCGGAGTTTCTCCGTCCGACAGATGTGTTCGGCTCCATACAGCACAGCCCGATTTTTTTCGACGGCTATATTTACGGGGTCAGACCTGACGAGCAGTTGGTCTGTCTTGACCTGGAAGGCAACGTCGTCTGGACCAGCACGAGCGCGCACAAATTCGGAGGCGGCCCGTATGCTATCGTGGACGGACTCATCTATGTTATGAATGATACCGGAGAGTTGACTTTGGCGCAGGCCGGGCCTTCCGGCTATGTGGAGCTGGCGCGGGCCAAGGTGCTGGATGGACACGAATCGTGGGGTCCGATGGCCATTGCATCAGGCCGGCTGATCGTACGCGACACGGAGCGCATGATATGCTTGGACATATCGGAGCGGTAGCAGCGCTGCGTTGAAGATGAAAGGTTTTTGTGCTACAATAGTCCGTTTGTAGAAGTTGCAGAGGTGCTGAAATGAACAAAGTAGCAGGGACACCGAATATCAGGATATTTGTCGGCGTGCTCATTGCTTTGGCTGTTGTAATTGCCGTTGTGGCCGTCGTGAGCCTCGACGTCATCGGCCGTAAGGGCAGCGGTCTTGGCAAGGAGTTCACGTACGACATCCAAAAGCTGGCGAGCATAGACCCAAAGCTGATTCTGTACGAAGAATCGGCCGGCGCGATTCAGACCAGTTTTGCCGCGTCGCACGGTATCGCCGTGGATTCGAAGGGCTCCATCTACGTGGCCGGCGATAAAGCGATTCGTGTATTTGGCCGGAGTGGCGACTTACTCAGTGAAATCAAACTGGCCGCAGAACCGAGCTGTTTGACGGTAGTGGCCGACGGCACGATGTACATCGGATTGAAGGATCACGTGGAAGTTTATGATGCCCAGGGGCAGCGCCAGGCGAACTGGGACAGTCTGGGCACCGATGCGATCTTGACCAGTGTTGCTGCTTCGGGCGACAACGTTTTTGTCGCCGATGCAGGCAACCGCGTTGTGGTCCGCTATGACACGGCAGGCAAAATCATCGGTCACATCGGCAAGAAGGACTCCACCCGAAATGTCCCCGGATTTGTGATTCCGAGTCCTTATTTTGATGTAGCTGTTCCGCGAGACGGGTTGCTTCGGGTGGTTAATCCCGGCTGCCGTCGCATCGAGGCGTACACCTTCGACGGAGACCTTGAGTTTTGGTGGGGCGAGCCCTCGGCGGCGATAGAAGGGTTCTGCGGATGCTGTAACCCCGCGAACATTGCCGTCCTGCCCGACGGCGGATATGTCACCTGTGAGAAGGGCCTGGTCAGAGTGAAAGTCTATAGCTCCGAGGGCGAGTTTGTGGGGGTTGTCGCCGGTCCGAGTCAGTTGGTCCGGGGCGGCGAGTGCAGAGTCTGTGACCTGCCGGCAGAATGTCAGGCCGGCGGCTTTGACGTGGCTGTGGACCAGGCCGGGCGCGTATTCGTGCTGGACACGATCAAGAACGTTGTACGAACATTTACCAGAATGAAAGGCCAATCGTGAGGAACCGTTCCGGACAAGCTCACAGTCGCAGAGAACTGTTTGCAGGGGCGTTGCGATACGCCGCTTTGGCGTTCCTGGCTACAGGCGGGGCCGCTCTATATGCAAAGAGGCGCCGGCTGGTGCGGGAAGGTGTTTGCATCAACGATGGAATCTGCGGCGGCTGCAGGATTCTCGAACGGTGCGGTCTGCCTGCGGCGTTGCTGGCCAGAAAGGTTCGGGTGGGAGTAAATAATGGCGGAAGATAACAAGACAATCAACAGACGCCATTTCCTCAGAGACGGCCTCTGGGGAGGGTGTATAGCGGCCCTCGGGATGGTGGCGGGCGCCGCGACCCGCAAGCACAGGAAAACGGACATGGTATGGCAAATCGATCCGTACACGTGTGTGGCGTGCGGCAACTGTGCGACGTATTGCGTATTGGAAGAATCCGCGGTCAAGTGCGTTCAGGTTTGCGCTATATGCGGATATTGCGATTTCTGCCCGGGCTATTTCGAGCTGGGGGCCGCCGTGCTGGAATCCGGCGCCGAAAACGAGCTTTGTCCCACCGGAGCGATAAAACGGAAGTTTGTCGAGGAGCCCTACTACGAGTACACCATCGACGAATCTCTCTGCATCGGTTGTGGCAAGTGCGTCAAGGGTTGTGCCGCCTTTGGAAACGGCTCGCTGTTTCTTCAGGTCCGCCATGATCGCTGTTTGAATTGTAACGAGTGTTCCATAGCGGCGGCTTGTCCCTCGGGAGCGTATAAGCGGGTGCCTGCGGACCAGCCTTATCTGCTTAAGAAGGTAAACCACGCTTGATGATACGTTCCGATCATCTCATAACCAGTATAGTTTTATTGTCGATTTTTTGCGGTGTCGTGTGGCCGGTGGAGCGTTTTCCTCCGCCCGATTTTGAGAGTGGCTACGAACTGCCGAATCCGACGACGCCCCACGCAAGGCAGAATGTCTATGAATACATCGACGTAGCCGTGCTCTTGGCGGCGCTTGGGCTGGCGTCGTATCTGGTTTTGAGAAAACGCAGCAGACGGGCAATTTTCGCTCTGATGGTGTTTTCATTACTTTATTTCGGCTTCTGGCGCGAAGGCTGTATCTGTCCCATCGGCGCCACTCAGAATATTGTCCTGTCAATTTTCGACGCCGAGTATATCGTGCCCGTTACGGTTGCGGCGTTTTTCCTGCTGCCGCTCGTGTTTACCCTTTTCTTCGGAAGGGCGTTTTGTGCGGCGGTGTGTCCGCTCGGCGCGGTCCAGGATTTGGTCCTGTTGCGTCCGGTCGTGGTGCCGGGCTGGGCCGAAAGCGCCTTGCGGCTGCTTGCGTATGTCTATCTGGGAGCGGCGGTCCTGTTTGCAGCGACCAGCAGCGCTTTTGTCGTGTGCCGGTACGATCCGTTTATTTCAATCTTTCGTTTGACGGGGAGTTTGAACATTTTGGTCTTTGGCGGCTGTCTGCTGCTGATCGGGGTATTTATCGGACGTCCCTATTGCCGATTTCTTTGCCCGTACGGCGTCATCCTCAGACAGCTTTCACGCCTTTCGCGGCGCCGCGTCACGATTACTCCGGATGACTGTGTCCGATGCAGGCTTTGCGAAGAGTCGTGTCCTTTTGGTGCGATCAAGAAGCCGGCGGCGGAGTGGTCGGACCAGGATTATGTCATCGCCCGAAAAAGGCTGGTCTTTCTGATTCTGGTTCTGCCGGTGTTGGTTCTGTTAGGTGGAGGGTTGGGGTCCAGCCTCAAAGCGGTAACGGCTCGCGCGCATGAAACCGTCCGCCTGGCCGAGCGCATCTACTTGGAAGAGACCGGCCAGATGACGGACACCACGGACGCCAGCTCGGCCTTCAGAGCGACGGGCAAGGAGATAGAGCAGCTTTACAGCGAGGCGTCGAATATTCGAGCCCAGTTCGGGCTGGGCGGGTGGATCTTTGGAGGATTCGTGGGGCTGGTGATCGGCCTTAAACTGATTGGACTCTCCGTCTGGCGTCAGAGGAAAGACTACGAGGCCGACAGGGCGAGCTGTCTGGCATGCGGGCGATGTTTTGAGTATTGCCCCAGAGAGCACGTCCGGTTGAACAAAGCGAAAGAGGCCAAAAGCTAAACGCTTATGAAATCCAACAGTGACAACATCTTCCAGAACCTCGGGGCAGCGAACCGGTGGTACCAATGTTCAATCGCCACAGCGGCCGTGAGCGGGGTCTTCTCCCTGATTGTCTGCGTGTTTCTGCTGCTGAATCATGGTCGCAGCGTAATTGTGAAAACGCAACCGGAGACCGAATTGCTGAATCTCAGAGCACAGAGCCGCAATCAGCCTGAGAATGAGCAGCTTCTGCCACAGATTCGCGAGCTGGACTTGCAGATCAGACGGCAGCGGTTTGGCTCGCTGGACCGTTCTCGTACGGGCAGCTATCTGCTGCTGGGCGGTGTGGTGGTTCTGCTGATCAGCCTCAAATCCGCCGGCGCGATGAAGAAGAAACTGCGTCGTGTCGCGGGCATCCTGCCCGCGATTCGAGGGCGGGACGCCCTCGACACGGCCGGTGAGCAGATTCGCAAAGCCATGCTGGCTCGGTGGACGGTGACCGCCAGCCTGGTTCTCTTAGGCCTGGCGTCGCTGTTTCTTGCCCTAAGACCCAAGATTGATTTCCCCGCCGCCGGTGCGGTTGGGACTTCTGCGGCCGACGATGCGAGCAAGAGCTGGCCCGGTTTCCGAGGCCTCGGCGGAAGTGGGATAAGCATCCATGCAAACATACCCGCTGCTTGGGACGGCAAAACGGGCAAAGGGATTGCCTGGAAGACCAAAGTGCCCCTTCCGGGACACAATTCCCCGGTTGTCTGGGGTAACCGCGTTTTCCTCTCGGGGGGCGATCCGAACGGACTGCAAGTGTACGGCTTCGATGCCGCTTCGGGCGGGCTCCTTTGGACGGGGGACGTCACGCGTGTGGCCTTGAAAGACGGCCAAGAGCCGCTCGAACCCATGGAGGACACCGGCTTTGCCGCGCCCACCGTGGCGGCGGACGGCCAACACGTGTGCGCTATATTTGCGACCGGTGACGTCGGCTGCTTTGACTTCAACGGCAAGAAGGTCTGGGAAAAAAGCCTGGGCATACCCGACAGCTCTTATGGATACGCATCCTCGCTTGCCATGTATCGAAATCTGCTCCTGATTCAGTATGACCAGGGAGGCGTCGAGGACCTGAAGTCCGCGCTGCTCGCTATCGACGGATTTTCCGGCCAGATTGCCTGGCAGACGAAACGGCCGGTCGGGAATTCCTGGAGTTCGCCCATCGTAGTCCGTGTCGGCGAGCAATTCCAGATCATCACCTGCAGCGATCCGTGGGTCATTGCCTACGAGCCGCTCAAGGGCACAGAACTCTGGCGGGCCAATTGCCTGACGGGCGATATTGCGCCGTCGCCCATTTATGCAAACGGACTGGTCTTCGCCATACAGCCGTACGAGAAGCTGGTTGCCATCCGGCCCGACGGCCAGGGCGATGTAACCAAGACTCACATCGCCTGGAGCACGAAGGATGGGGGGCCCGATATCTGTTCTCCGGTCAGCGATGGCGAATTGATATTTCTGCTGGCCACCGAGGGATTGCTGAGCTGTCACAAGGTCTCCGACGGAGCAAAGGTGTGGGAGCATGATTTCCAGGAGTACTTTCGGGCGTCCCCCAGCCTGGTAGGCAAGAGGCTATATCTGCTGAGCGAGAAGGGCGTGATGTACATCATTGAGACGGGACCCGAATACAAGCAATTGGCCAGATGTGAGCTGGGCGAGGACTGCCATGCGTCGCCGGCTTTTGCCGATGGACGCATCTATATCCGGGGTGTTCAGAACCTGTACTGCATAGGAAACAGTGATTGATGGGTGAATTGGATTTGACATTTATCGATCAGGCCGTTGATAAACTCGGCACCGGAGCCGAGAATGTCCTCGAGATATTGCAGGCCGTCCAGGGACACTACGGCTATCTGCCGCAGGAAGCGATTGAGCGGGTCTGCCGGATCACGGAGATTACCCCGGCATCTATTGCCGGCGTTTCAACGTTCTATGACCAGTTTCGTCACAGCCCGGTCGGGCGCCACATCATTCACGTTTGTGTCGGCACGGCCTGCCATGTGAACGGAGCCGACCGCGTCTATGAGGCGTTTGGCCGCTATCTCGGTATTGCCGAGGGAGAAGATACGGACGCCGGGAAGATGTTTACACTTGAGAAAATAGCCTGTCTGGGATGCTGCACACTGGCGCCCACCGTGCAGATCGATAACGTGACATACGGGCACCTTACGCCGGACACGGTTCCGACTGTGGTCAGCGATTTTCTAAGATATGAGGAAGGCAAGGCTTTCCGGCGACAAAAAGCCCCCAAGAGCAGAGCCGGTGGATCGCAGCCGCGAGGCGAGATTCGCCTTGGCCTGGGCTCGTGCTGCGTGGCCCGAGGCAGCGGCAAGCTGCGCGACGCTTTGGAGCAGGCCCTGGCTGACACGGGCATCAAAGTGGGAGTAAAACGTGTCGGGTGTGTCGGCATGTGCCACCAGACGCCGCTGCTGGAAGTGGTGTTGCCTGACAACAAATCTTTTCTCTACGCCAGGGTCCAGCCGGAGGACGCAAAGGCCATTGTTCTGCGTCACTTCAAGATGGGTGGAGTGAAGCAGAGAATCTCCAATACGGTATCGCAGGTCCTTGACACTATACTGACCGATGAAAAATCAGCGCCCGTGACACGTTATTCAATCAACGTGCGTGACAAGCCGGTCGCCGATTTCCTCGGCAGGCAAAAACATATCGCAACCGAGCACCGCGGCGTGATTGACCCGGTTGATATTGATGAGTATCTGTCGCACGATGGATTCAAAGCCCTCCAAAAGTGCATACGAGAGATGAGCCCACAAGGAATCATCGCCGAGATTGAACACAGCGGGCTTCGCGGACGGGGCGGCGCCGGCTATCCGACGCATCGTAAATGGTCTGCCGTGCAAAATCAGCAGTCCGACAAGAAATTCGTCGTTTGTAACGGTGACGAGGGTGACCCGGGCGCGTTTATGGACAGGATGCTGATGGAGTCTTATCCGTATCGCATCATCGAAGGCATGACCATCGCCGCGCGTGCGGTCGGTGCCGATCGGGGCTATTTCTACATTCGCGGGGAGTATCCGCTGGCGACCGAGCGGATCAGTCAGGCGATGGAGCATGCCGCCCAGCGTGGTTTCCTCGGCGGCAATATTATGGACAGCGGGTTTTCGCTGGATTTGAAAATCGTGCCCGGCGCCGGCGCCTTTGTGTGCGGTGAAGAGACGGCCCTTATCGCCAGTATCGAGGGGCGCCGAGGGATGCCGCGGCTGCGGCCGCCCTATCCGGCCCAGAGCGGCCTCTGGGGCAAACCGACGCTCATCAACAACGTCGAAACCTACGCCGCCGTGCCGTGGATTATCCGCAACGGCCCCGAAGCATTCGCGGAGCTGGGCACAAGCAGCAGTAAAGGAACAAAGGTCTTTGCGCTGGCGGGAAAGGTGGTCCGTGTAGGTCTGATTGAAGTGCCGATGGGCATTTCCGTTCGGCAGATTGTGGAGGACATCGGCGGGGGCATCGCGGGGGGCCTGCGTCTCAAAGCCGTGCAGGTCGGAGGACCGTCCGGCGGGTGCGTGCCGGCGGAACTGGCCCATCTTCCCGTTGATTATGAAACGCTGCAAAGTATCGGGACCATGATGGGTTCCGGCGGGATGGTGGCTCTGGATGAGACTGACTGCATGGTTGATATCGCCCGCTATTTCTTAGAGTTTACCCAGAACCAGTCCTGCGGCAAGTGCACGTTTTGCAGAATAGGCACCCGGCGTATGTTGGATATCCTCGAACGGCTGTGCGCCGGTCAGGGCAGCAAGACAGATATTCAGGAATTAGAGGATCTGGCTCGGATGGTTCAGACAACCAGCCTGTGCGGCCTTGGTAAGACCGCCCCCAATCCGGTCCTCTCGACCATCAAGTATTTCCGCGACGAATACGAGGCCCACGTCGAGAAGCGCTGTCCCGCCGGCAAATGCAAGGCGCTGATTACGTATTCAATCACGGATGACTGCATCGGCTGCACGTTGTGCGCTCAGCACTGCCCGGCTGACGCCATCGAAATGAAGCCCTATCAGAAGCACGAGATCGACACGGAGAAATGTATTCGCTGCGGGACGTGCAAGAGTGTGTGTCCGGCGGATGCGGTTAAGGTTCGCTAATCAATGCCCAGACTATTTGTGGATAATCGCGAAGTGGAAGTGGACAACGGCGCCACGATTCTGGACGCCGCCAGGAAGGTGGGAATTGAAATACCCACGATGTGTTTTCTAAAGGGATATGAGCCATCGACCAGTTGTATGGTTTGCGTGGTCAAAGTGGAGGGTCGGTCCTATTTGATCCCGGCGTGCGGAGCTCCTGCTGAAGACGGCATGCGCGTCAAAAGCGATTGCCAGGAGGTTCTTGCGGCCAGGAAGGCGGCTCTGGAGCTGCTGTTCAGCGACCACCTGGGCGATTGCCTGGGACCCTGCCACGTGATATGCCCCGCGCAGATGAACATTCCTCTGATGATTCGGCAGATTGCCGCCGGCAGGCTCCGCGATGCGATTGTCACCGTCAAAAGAGATATTGCCTTGCCTGCGGTTTTAGGGCGGATTTGCCCAGCGCCGTGCGAGCGAGGATGCAGGCGCGCCGCCGTCGATGAATTGGGCGAAGCGGTTTCAATCTGTCTTTTGAAGCGATATGTGGCCGACGTCGATTTGCAGTCTGCGAACCCCTATTTGCCGGCCTGCAAGCCCCCGCAGAATAAGCGTGTCGCTATTGTCGGAGCCGGGCCCGCCGGATTGGCTGCCGCCTATTATCTGCAACAGACGGGCGTCGCTTGCACGATTTTCGACGACCACAAGAAGCCGGGCGGCATGCTGCAATACGGCGTCCCGGAGAAGAAGCTTCCCAGGGACGTGCTGGATCAGGAAATTGCCTTGATTGAGAAGTTGGGCGTGAAGTTCCAGGGTCAGACGCGAATCGGTGCCGCGTTGTCGCTGGAAGACTTACGCAAAGATTTTGGCGCCGTGTTCCTTGCGGCCGGCGCAGACGCCGAGCCGATGGGCCTCAAGACCAGCCCGAACGGGATTGCGATAAACGCAGACACGTATCAGACGGAATTGCCCGGCGTGTTTGCCGGCGGGGACGCGGTTCGTAAGCGAAGGCTCACCGTTCGAGCCGTCGCGGACGGCAAGGAGGCAGCCGTATCCATAGGCCAGTATTTGGCCGGCCAGACTCCCACCGGCCCCACCAAGGCATTCAACACCCGCATCGGCAAAGTAAAGGACGATGAGAAAGAAGGCTTTGCTGCTTGTGCCAGCAGTGTCCGCCGGGTGACGCCGCAACAGGACACTGGTTTTACAGACGAGCAGGCCCGCCAGGAGACTGCCCGCTGTCTGCATTGTGACTGTCGAAAGGCTGAGAATTGCAGGCTAAGACAAAATGCCCAGGAGTACGGAGCCCGGCCAAACCGGTACAAGAGCGACCGCCGGTCCTTCGTTCAGCGCGTACAGCACCCGGAGGTCATTTACGAGCCCGGCAAGTGCATAGACTGCGGACTTTGCATTCAGATCGCCGCCAAGGCCGCAGAAGAGCTCGGACTGGCCTTTGTTGGTCGCGGATTCGATGTTCGGGTCGAAGTGCCGTTTGGCCGTTCAATCGCTGAAGGTCTCAAGCGCTGCGCTGCCGAATGTGTGGCCGCTTGCCCGACAGGCGCGTTGGCTTCTCCGAAATGATCCGGTAATTCGCACAAAATTGGAAAGTTGACATTCGGAGCAGACTTCTGTACAAGGCTGCTTCCTTGAAGTGTTGCATTGTTTTTTGGAGAAACAATATGGCGTTACGAAAGGTCAAAAAAGGTTACCTGCGGGCGTTGGTCTGCGGGCTGGGAATATGTGCCATTGGAGCGTCTGTCTGCAGCACCGCCGGGGCGTCCGATTGGCCTCATTGGCGGGGGCCTGAGTACAACGGGATATCAAGCGAAACCGGCTGGACGGCAACCTGGACTGAGGGCGGGCCGAAGGTGCTGTGGCAGGCTTCTATCGGAACGGGCTTTGCCTCAATGGCCGTCAGTAAAGGCCGGGTCTATACCATGGGCAATATCGGCGATAACGACATACTTTATTGCCTCGATGCCCAGACGGGCAGCCAAGTATGGAAGAAATCCTACCCATGTCCTTTGTTTGATAAGAGCCATGAGGGCGGCCCCTGTGCGACGCCGACGGTGGACGGCGGTGCCGTTTACACCTTCAGCAAGAACGGCGACGCCATCCGTTTCAACGCGGCGACAGGCCAGATCGTCTGGCACAAGAATCTCAACAAGGAATTGGGCGCTGAGCACCCGGAGTGGTACTTTGCCGGCTCGCCGCTGCTGGTCGAGGACTTGGTGATTCTTAATGCCGGCACATACGGAATCGCACTCAATAAAGCGGACGGCAGTGTGGCATGGCAAAATGGAAAAGGGGCCTCTGGGTATGCGACCGGGGTGCCTTTTCTCGTTGGCAGCCAGCAGCTTGTGGTGATGCCCGTTTGGAGAGAGGTTGTGGGATTGAATCCTCTAACGGGCAGGGTTATGTGGAAAATACCCTGGAGAACCAGCTACAATATTAATGCGGCCGACCCCATTGTCTTGGGCAACATGGTGTTCATCTCGTCCGGATACAACAAGGGCTGCTCGCTGTACCAAATCGACGGGCGTAAAGTCACTGAAATCTGGAAGAACGGGAACATGTGTAATCAGGTCAACAGCTCCGTGTTGTGGGATGGCCACATCTACGGTTTCGACGGACAGGTGGATGGTGGCGCCAAACTTGCGTGCGTCAGCTTCGAAACGGGCGAAACGAAGTGGTCGCAGGCGGGAATGGGGACCGGCTCGCTGATGCTGGCCGACGGCAAGCTCATTATCCTTGGTGAGAAAGGCAAGCTGATCATCGCGGAGGCTTCGCCGCAAGGGTTCAAGCAGCTCGCATCCGCCCAGATTCTAACGGGCAAGTGCTGGACGGTTCCGGTCCTGGCGAACGGCAGAATCTATGCCCGCAACGCCGCCGGGCAGTTGGTCTGTCTTGATGTGAGCGGAGGCTGATGTCCCGGCGTGCCGTCGAATCTGATCAAAGTCACAGTGGTCGGCGTACTGTGTCCATCCGTCAATCATTTTATGGTTCTATTTTTGTGAGGGTTTACGAACATGTTAAGAACAAGTAGCCAAGCACATCTACCTAAGAGAATTTTTGGTCTGGCGATATGTCTGGTTGTATCGAGTTATCACAGTGCCGCCCCAGCGGCGGATTGGCCCCAGTGGCGCGGGCCCAATCGCGATGGGATATGCAGTGAGGCGGGCCTGCTCAAGAGCTGGCCTGAGGGAGGCCCGAAAATCCTGTGGGAGCTGACGGGTCTTGGGACCGGCTATTCCAGCGTAGCGATCGTCGGCGGCAGGCTCTACACAATGGGCGACATTGAAGTTGATTCCAAAAAGGTACAATGTGTTCTGGCCCACGACTTGTCCAGACGCAGCCGTCTATGGGTCGCGCAAGTCGGGCCGCCGCACGACGACGGCGGCCCTCGCTGTACGCCGACCGTTGACGGCGGCCTGGTTTATGCCGTCGGCACTTCGGGAGATGTTGTTTGTATTGACGCGGAAACCGGCAAGGTGCGCTGGAGCAAGAATCTTCAAAAAGATTTGGGCGGGAAGAACCCCGGCTGGAAGTACAGCGAATCGCCCCTCGTCGATGGCGAGAAGCTCCTGTGCACGCCCGGCGGACGGGACGCCGTCGTGGCCGCACTCAACAAAAAGACCGGAGACGTCCTCTGGAGATGCTCGACGCCCGACATCGGACCCAAGGGACAGGACGAGGCGGGCTACTCGTCCATCGTTGTCAGTGAGGCCGCTGGCATCCGCCAGTACGTCCAGTTGACAAACAAAGGGCTTATCGGCGTTGCTGCAAACGATGGCCGGTTCCTGTGGGGATACAACAGGGTGGCAAACAGCGTCGCCAATATCTCCACGCCCATCGTTTACGAGGATTATGTGTTCTGTTCAACCGCGTACAACACCGGAAGCTCGCTGCTTAAGCTCGCCGCTGCGGACGGCGGCGTCGATGTGGAAGAGGTTTACTTTCTCGACGCCAAAACGTTCCAGAATCATCACGGCGGCTTTGTCCGAATTAGCGATTATATCTACGGCGGCCACGGGCACGGCCAGGGCGCGCCGACCTGCATCGAGACCAAGACGGGCAAGGTAATGTGGCAGGAAGACCAGCCGGGCGGCGGCTCGGCGGCTGTGCTCTACGCAGACGGCCATTTGTACTTTCGCTATCAAGACGATGTCATGGCTCTGATCGAGGCCAATCCCCAGAAATACAACCTCAAGGGCACGTTCAAGCTGCCCAAGCGCCCCGGCATGAGCGGCGAAGGCTGGCCGCACCCGGTTATCGTCGATGGCAAGCTGTACGTCCGCCACGGTGACGTCCTGTTCGCCTATGACGTCAAAGGATAGCGACGTGGAATCAGCGGTTTTGATTTTGCTTTTTCAATTCATTTTGAAGTGAAACATGACGGCCCGGCTGTCGGGTGCATCGAAGGTGAAGCTGCCGCGAGCGGTCTGGGTTAACGTCTCTGCTTTTTTGTTGATGATATCGTAGCGTGTAACCGTCCAGATGCCGACTGGCAGGTTGGCGACGATTTTCTTTTGGGCCTTGTTCGTGCCGAGCACATACTCACGGCCCGGCCACGCCAGACCGCGCGAGCCGCCGTCGAGATTTGAGAAAATGCTGCTGTCGGGAGACATCTTCCAGAACGTGACATTGGCGTCAATAATCTCGCGCAGGTATTTCAGGTTGTCGGCGGATGTGTGCTCGGCGGGATTGAAGCGTCCTCTGAAGTATTGGCCTAACTTGTTGCCCGGCTTCTCGCCGGTCGTGCCGTACCCGCCGCCGAGAAAAGCGCCGAGATGAGACTCGATGGTGTCGTGCTCGCTGTGCTTGTCACCTTTGCCTTCGTAGCTCAATTCGTCATTGACCGTCGGTTTGTTGCGGGGACTTTTTCCGTCGGGGTTCTGCCAGGTATATTGGATGGCATCCGCCGCATCGGGAAGATTGCGAATCTTCTTCTGGATAATCTGGTGATCGTTCCACGCCGGAAGCTCATCGAACTGCGCCGGCCAGAGGGTGCGCGGCACCGTGTGGACGCTCAGCGGCGTCGGGTAGGGCAGGTATTGCCTGATGATGCCTCCGAAGCGGGCAATTTCTTCTTCGGAGTAGTTCGGGGCCTTTATATCGAACTCGTTGCACAGGCATATCCAGACGTTGGGAAAACTCCCGTATCGGGCGGCGATGTACTTGAGATAGGGCGTAGGGTCGCCGCCGTTGCGACCGGCGCGCAGGACGGATCGCGACTCTTGCATGTCCGGCCCGCACAGAATCAAATCGGCAATTAAATCGTGCTCCCATGCGGCTCGTACCGCCACATCGGCCCGCCGGCCAAACCATCTCGGGTTGGGCCGGTGCGAATAATCGCCGCTGTCGGTCAGACGCCCATCGTCGTCAAAAAACGGTTTTTCGTCCGGGTTCGGATAGCGGTCGCCGTACAGGCTGAAACGAAGCTTCTTGAAGTACTTCGCATTGCCCGCAACGTCGGCGGCGATGTCGTTGCCGCTGGGTTTGTTGTCCGTATAGTAGCCCGAGAGGAACGAATAATGCGTGTTGCCGAAGATGTACTGATGCGAGCCGTCGGATCGCATATACCAGCGCCGGCCCGGACTGTCGGGATCGCCCATCCAGAAGCCCGGATGACCCGAAGCGACGGCGGTCACGTATTGGCCCTGCTTTTGGCCGTTCAGCTCTTGTGCATTTGAATAGACCTCGGCCAGGTCCCACCGTCCTATCTTCGTCGGGCAAAAGCGAACCTTGAAAACGCTGCCGGAAGTGCCTCCTTTCCCATCCCCGTCCCAGAAGCCACAAATCTTGTACTCCGGCGAGCCACTTTCATGGCGGAAGCGAACCCAAAAATCAATGTCGCGTGCCGGGACGTCCTTCGGGCCTTGCACCGGCCCTTCAGAGCTCAGTTCTACGACGGCATAAAGACCACCCATTGCCACCTCCTCGCCAAAGGCATGTGAGCCAGGCAGAACGATCAACAGTGAAAGAACAAAAATCCACGCGATCCTTTTGAGTAGGCATCTCATCGTCGTTTTCTCCTTGCTGTTATCGAAAGCTGTTAATGCACCTCACGTACAACAGACAGTATAAAGCATTCCTTCGTGTCAGTCACGCGGATATGGATATGACGTGCACCGCCAGCGCGTTCGAAAGAAGCTTGGGACCCATCCCTTGGGGATGCCCTACGCGAGATAGGCGTACTGTTTCATTGTAAGGAGTGGTTGGAGACTATCTGTGGGTGGACTTTCCTCTTCCCTCGCCGTATAATATAACTGGTGAGCGAACAACGGTAAAGACCGGGAGGTTCCAGTGATGTTGCACAAAATCAAACATGGCTGGCTGGTCAATTGCTACGTAGCGTCTCTGATATTAGCGGCTGTCATTGGCATAAATTGCAGGAGATCACCAGGATCCTGGGAGGCTGGGATTTTCAGGAGATATGTGCTTAAGCCTATCCCCCAATCCGTGGCGGATATCAAAGTGGATAAGTTATCGCCAGGAGGCATGTTCGGATCTGGACGCCGGTATGTCATGCGGTTCAAGATAAGCAAAGCCGACGTGGCGCTCATTCTCGATTCGAGAGCATTTGAGGAGTTTGAATGGGTCGGCTACCAGCACTGGACTCTTTGGGATACTCTTGAGCGGGCAACAGCAACAGCCTTCTTCCCCGACAGAGCGTGATCGTGTATACGCAGCGACAGCGACCTCCCGCGTGGTTCGATCCCAACAATTGGAACAGCCCAAAGGTGTATAGCTTCCGGGAAAAATGGGGCAGATCCAGACGATACCGCACACAGGTGTTGATATTCAACGAGGATTTAGCAGAAGCTTATTTCTTTGAAGTCGTTCCGGGACATTGAGGATTTTGTCGGGGACGCTTACCGTCTTGTACTGCGTACAGGCATGAGGTGTTTGGCCGGCGCGGTGAGAAGAAGCTTGTGAGCTATTTCTATGGCACACCTTGTGGTGCGTTGTTATTTTGTGCCACCGCTGGGGAACTGCCAAACGATATCCCATTCTCCCTCTTGTTTCTTTTGTTTTGGGCTGCCGTTGTTGTCCTTTTGGTCCGGGCCGACGCTGTAGAGAATAAAGCCGTTTGGGCCGGGTCGGTAGAGGAGCGGGCCATTGGAGAACGGATCGTTGAGGTCCTTGAGCTTGAGGCTTTCAAGCGTCTGCGGGAATGCGCCCTGGGTTTTGCTGTCTTGCAGGACGGCAAGCCCTGCGCGGGTGACGCACATCTGAGCGACCATCTCCCAGTACACCTCCTTCACACGGCCTATGGCCGGGACTATCATGGCCGTCACGACGTGCAGGCAACTCCGCATTTGTCCGACCTTTTTGTCCATGACGCTTGCCTCGTTGGGCGAGTACGGCTGCTGAGCAGACCGGGTGTACTCGCCCATGATCCGCAGGTAGGCCGCGTGGTCCGCCAAAGACAGGGGCTTGAAAGCCCCGTACAAGCCCAGCAACACTTCTCCCAATCCCGATTCATCGCCGGCAATTCCTGTCAGGGTCTTGGCCGATCCATTTCTCAATAGATTGAATGCCCATTCCCCGCCGAGCAGGCGTTCACCGTCCAGGGCAAGGACGAGCGGCGTGCGGTCCTCGTAGTCCGATAGCATGCTCTCAACACTGCGGTATTGCTCTGCGTTTGGTGGGGCAGCTTCGCAGATCTTCTGGATTGTCTCACACGAGATCCTTATCGAGGCGAAACGCACCAATTGGCAGATAAGAACCGGCTCGTTCCGCAGCGCATCGGCGAATCTCAATTGGGTCGCAGCGAGGGCCCACGCGGCGTCGGGCCGCCCGGCTTTGGCTTCGAGGCACGCCCTGGCCCCGAGGATGCGTATGAGGTCCCTCAAGCCTGATAGATTGGGCATGAGCATATTGAAGCCGGCCTTGTAATCGTGGTCGAAGCGGCACGACCGGCGACGGGTTCCTTGTTCAATAATGGACAAGGCGCGATGGACGGCGTCCTGTTCCAGAAGACGCTCGAGCTCGGCTCGCTTGTCGGCGTCGAGAGACTCGGTCAGGAAAGTGCCTGACAGAGCTCCCAGATGGTTCAGAAGGTTCTCCTGGTCGGCGGGCTCGGCCTTGAGCAGCAGGGTGGCACTCTCGTAGAGCAAGGCGGCGTTCTCGGTCTGGGCAGCGGTCGGTGGTATGATTTTGGCGGCCTCCATGGGCCGGCCGGCCTCTTCCAGTTCCGCGTATGCTCGACGGAGCTTCGCCGCAGAAACAGCTACGGCGGCAGCGTAGAGCACGCCGAGGACAACCACTGCTATGCCAATACCCTTCAGGATTTTCACAGTTCGTTTTCGCATTTGGATTATCCTTTCATAGTCTGTGTCTAAGCACACGAATTGGCACTCGATGGATTCGGAATCAAACGGCTTCTGCCTTCAGTTGGGACCGGCGGCTTCGTTGGTCCGTCCCACTGCGCTTCGTCAAGGACGTGGCGCAGCGCCTCAATGCGATCCTTCAGCGCCGAAGCATCAATCACAGATGATCGGCGATTGAGGCAAGCCAAACGCCTCACGAACGGGCCGTACGGCATCTCCGGCAGGGCCTCGATGTCGCTGGGCCGCTGACTTACCATGTGGACAGCGCCGGACGACCATTTGGCCAGCGTCAGGTCGCTGGAGCAGTTGGCCAGCCAGATAATAAGTACGGCCGCTGCTGCCGAGGCCACAAGGCGCCTGAAGGGAATCAGCCACGGCAATTCCTGTGGAGCCTGGTCCCAGGCCCTCTTTGCCGCAGCGGTTATCCGCTCCTGCAATTGTGGCGAAGGCTCAGGCAGGTGTGCTTTTCTCAAGAGCTCCTCGAGCCGTTCATTCTGGGCATCTTTTGCGTTCATGGTATGAGATTCCCCAACAGAGTTCGCAGCTTCTCCATGCCGTAGCGGTATCTGCTCGCCACGGTGTTCGCAGATAGTCCCAGAAGCATGGAGATGTCCAAAAACGTCTTTTGCTTATACACCTTCATAACAATCACTTCTCGCTGTGCCTGCGGCAAACGAGCCAAAGCCGCTTGCAACTGTTCAGCCAGATCGCTCGGCTCCGGGCGGCCTTCCTGCACCGTCAGCCACGATTCACTTTCAGCTTTGGCTGTCTGCTCTTTCTGGCGACGACCGGCCAACCTGGCGGCTTCATTTCGCGCGATCCGATAGACGTAGGCATCCAGACAGCGTGCCCCGGCCAATCTGTGACGTTTGCGAGCAATCCTGAGAAAGACCGTCTGGAGCACATCCTCGGCATCGTGCCTCGAACAGAGCACCGCTTGGAGAAACGCAAACAGGTCGCTCGCATAGTAATTCCAGAGTAACTCAACCGCCGCCGGGTCATTGCCTGCCAGAGCCGCTTGCAGCTCATTCTCAGCCAAGTTCTTGTCCAAGATGCTGTCCTCGGGTCTATCCATCGGTAAAGACAGTCTATAGTTGCTCTTTTGTCTATCAATCTATAATTTTTCTGCAATTCATCTTCAGCTTCCTTGAACAGCATGAGACTGTAATCTCCCAGCGCGGCTTCGCTTCGCTCAGCCGCAACCAAAAAGGATAGAGCTTCAGC
>CAYWZW010000047.1:0-42955 GCA_964462945.1 uncultured Pirellulales bacterium | reverse complement strand
GACTTCGTTAATCACCACGGCGCCGGGATTAGGGACAACGCCGCTGTCATCCTGTCCGGGTGAGCCGCCGCCGTAGGCGCTGGCGCGCCAGGCGTCTTTTTGGTCCCAACTGCTCAGGTCGGAACTTGTCGGGTTGATGACCGTCAGCGAGAAACCTTCGCCGTCGGTAAGCGAGCGCCAGCCGTCGTTGTAGCTGAAGTCCAGAATCGCTTGTCCGATGGCATCTGTTAGTGTGATTCGTTCACCGGCATTGTTCAGTTGGCCGGAGTATTGGCCGGCGATATTGATTGTGGTGCCGTAGCGCGCTTCGAAGGCGCTGCGGTCCTGGACGACCACGATGCGTTGGCCGGGGGAAAGCTCGACATTGGGGAAGGTAAAGTCGATGCCGTTTGTGAAGCGGACCAGATTCAGATTGATGGTCTCAGTCCCGATGTTCGTCAGCTCGATGAACTCCTCGTTGGGGTCGTTGGCGTCCGCGGGGGCCTGCCCGCCAGACGTAAGGCGGGCCTGCGGATGATACATGATCTCGGTGATCCGAAGATTCTCCGCCACCGGTCCGACGGCAAACGTTGCTTCGTTCAGCGCGCTCCAGGTGCCGCCGCTCAAAACACGCGCCTTGACGTGGGCGCTATGCGGCAGCGTAATCGGGCCGGCATACCGAATCGCATTCGGCGAAACGCCGCCGACGCTCCTTGGCGATGCGTCTAGCGCGCGCGGGTCCGAGCCGTCGAGGGTGTACCACATCGTCCCTGCCGGGGCCGTCATCGAGAGCCGATTATTCTTCGGGGTCGCCCCTCCATGCTGATAAGACCCATTGATGTAAAAAGCCGGCGCCTCCACGTTCGGGTAGAGGCCGGCGCTCTTCAACCAACCAAGTACAGTGATCGACCGGCCGGGGAAAAAACCGTTGAGCAAATTACTGTTTTGGAAGCTCAGCCAGTCCTGGCGAGTGTATGGGGTGGATTTTCGGTTGTCGCCCCAGCGTGCGGACTCGCCGACGATTGCGCGGTCAATCTCGGCCATTCGCGACCTGTACATGTTCGCGGTATTCGGGTAGGACAGCACTCCACCGTTAAAGAGGTGGCGGTGTATTTGGTCCGCAAAACGCAGGCGGTATTCGGCGCTGCCCTTGAGCTTGTTGTGAATATCGCTCGGGCTTTTGCCGACATCGTTGCCTCCTTCGAGAGTGTGCTCGGCGTCCCACGAATGGAAGCGCCATCGGCCGTCGGGCTGATTGCGATGCGTGGCGTACCAATTCTTCTGCGGCCAGTCGTGGTTTCCACAGAACCAATTGGCCAGCAGATAGCTGATGAAGTCATCGACGTCCAACTGCCGGCATAGTGCCTCGTACTTGGTGAAATTAGCCGGGTCAGACTGCACGGCGCTGGCGGCGGCGACCATAGTGTTGTAGTTTGTGCCGGCGCGGCCATTGGTACCGTCGTTGACGACGTCTCCGGGACCGTGCTTGATGGCGTCGTACTCTTCCTTCTGCCCGCCGAACGTCTCGGCCGCCCAGGAATGGTCCGGCCTTTCGTGGACGTAGTACAGGCCCCAGTACAACCCGCTTATATAGACGTGGGCAAAGAATCCGTGGGGTGAATGCCCGCCCATCGCGTTGTGAAGGTCAGCTACGTACTGGTCCTGGATGTATTTGGCGGTGTCCCGCTGGTCGGCGCCGGGGTGCAACCACGAGTGGTTCAGCACAGCGTCGAGCACGATGGCATCGAAGCTTTCGGTAGAAGAGTCACGAAAGACCCGGTAATTGAGCGTTGTCGGCCCTCCGGTGGGAGTGCCGTCGTCCGTAGCGGTTTTGAACTTGGGCCGCATTGAAAGCTTGGCGGTCTTCCACCTATCCAGACTGGTGCCTCCTCCGCTGACGCCGCCTTGCATCGCTATCGCGCAGTTTATCTGAAACTCACGTCCGGCGCTCGGACCCGCCTGCCAGACGGCGGGCAGGTCGATAAACTCAAGCGAAGCCGCCCGCTCCGTCCCATCCTGGGATTGGTTGATGTAAATGCCCCGGCTGCCGAACCAGTCCTCTCTGGGCATCACCAGAGAAATGCTGGGCACAGCCGTCAGGTCATCGGCGCCGAGGCGGTTGTCGCGATTGGAATGGTTGACAACGTCCGGGTCCACCTGATAATCGCCGTTCACCGAACCCCACGAGGCCGGGCAGCCGGCCGGGACAACCTGTGCGCGAGTCGTCGGATTTGTCGCCTGTCGGAGCACGTCGTCGGGGAAGATATAGGTTTGAGCATCTATATTGCTCGGTTTCCAGCCTGGCCTGAACGCTACGGCGCGCAGAGTCGCAGTCGTAGTGATGGGAATTGGGCCGGTATAGACCAGATGCGCCGCAGACCGGCCCGTTGTATCCAGCGGCGGGCGCCCGTCGAGTGTGTAATAGATGGCCGCATTTTCGGTTTCGGTGGCGATGGTGAGGTAGAAAGACGTCGCGCAGAAGCCGCGGCTGTGGCTGAATTTCGTGTCGGCGACCTGTCCCAAATAAGCGCCGTTGTTTTGCGCTGCGGGGCTGGGCAGACCGAAGAAACGCAGGGTATCGTTCGCGTCGGGGTATCGTCCGTAGGAGACGTCGGTCGTCTGGTCGGGAAAGGATAGCATGTCGATCAGCGCGACTCCGTCTTTATCGAACAGACCGGCTTCCTCGCCGGTTGCATCGAGCTTGAAATTCGCGTGCAGGCCGGCGTCGGTGATGTCGCCGTCGGCCCATATCAGCAGATAGCGGCCCGGCCCGATGATGGTTGCCGCCGGATTGTTGTCCGGAATCCGCCACTTCGTGGGGAGGGATAGATTATCCGTCAGGTACATGCCGCCCACGTTTATCGCTTGGGTTCCGTAGTTGTAGATTTCAATCCAATCGTCGTACTGTCCCTGCGGGTCTCGGGCCGTGCTGCCATTGGACGCCATAAGCTCATTGATTGCCAGCGGGACGCCGACTCCGCTCCATTCCTGGGCCGAGAGAACAGCATCGCGCGTATCGCCCTGGCCGCCGGGATTAAGATATACGGCTGTTAGAAGGACAACCAACAGAATTTTTCCGTTTCTCAGCATCGTCCTTTCTCGCCCGCGAGTTTCAGGCCGCCCACATTGTTATACTCTCTGCCGGCATTGAAGTTCGTCTGTCGTTACACGTATGACGGCAACAACCCATTATCTTTCAGTTGCACGCGGCATCAAAGGGGTTTCCACACTTGAGCCAGTCACCCGTTAATATGGCAAGGTCCAGCAAATCGACGTAGCAATCACCATTCAGATCGGCCGTAAGGTTTTTCTGACACTGGAATATTGCAAATGTCCTATCACTGGTGTCGCTGATGCCAGGGTCCCGGGAATCGCAAATGCGAATCAGGCACTGATCTGAATTCACCAGAGGAACCGGATCCCATTGGTACCGGCCGGTATTCGGTGATTGGCTGACCTGCTGCCAGCTTTGGCCGCCGTCGCTGGAGAACTCGATGGTCACATAGTCCACCGCTGCCCCTTCAAGTGTTTTCCAGGTGATTGGGCAGGTGCCTGCGGCCACGAAGCTCTCCCCGCCGTTTGGCGACAGAACGATGGGCTTCGGGGTGACGGTATAGCTCCACGCCTCGCGGGGCCCGTACGAGCCGGTCACGTTGAGGTTGTCCATGTCGCGCTCAATCCAGGTTAGCTTCGCGCTGAGACCATCAATTTCAACCAGGACATAGCCGTACTGCTCTGCGTGGTGCCATTGCTCCACCGCATAGTGACCGTTGTTGCCGGAGTAGGGCGGCGACCAGACGTAGGGCCGCGCCCCGGCCGTACCAACGATGTACTGGTGGATATCGTCGTTCGGGTCGTCGTCCCCGTCATCAACGCGGGCGTGATCATAGAAGTGGTCGTGACCACAGAAAAACGTCCGCGCCCCGGTGTTCTCCAAACTGGCCCAAAGCGCATCCCGCTCGGCCGGCCAGTTGTCAAGACCGTCGGCATGGAATGCTCTGAACGCCGTTTCGTGCCCCGCGACGAAGATGTGCGGCTTGGTGTTGGCGGCCAACTGGGCATCGAGCCACTTCTGGTTTACCCTGTTGACGGTTTCATGCCTGATGCCGGCATACTCATCAAGCAAGACAACAAGAGCATTCTCGTGCGTGACGGCATAAGTCATGTACTTTTCATCCAGAGGGCCGTTATCGGGCAGCTTTTGCTCGGGATAAAGCTCACTTGCGAATACATTCAGCCAGCGCGTGGCGTAATTGTCGTCAGGGTCGATGTCCGGACGAGGGCGAATGCCCCAAACGTCGATAATCTCGTGGTTTCCGCGACAAACATAGACGCGGATGCCGGCGTCATAGACCGGCTTCATTATCTGTACCCACGCTCTGAGCTGAGCCTCGAACCCGCTCGGACCAGCGGCCGAGTAGCCGGAAACCAGATCTCCCGGAAACAGCACAAAATCAACCTGCTGACTGGTGATTTCCTGGACAAGTTCCGTCAAAATGGTTGTTTGAATGCCGTTATTCTGGCCTCGACTATCACAGGTGACAATGAATTTCCACGGCCTCTGGGCCAGAGCCGTCGCAGGAGCGACCGCCGAGAAAAAGGCAACAAGAACAAACTTGGTCGCAATCTCTCTTCTAATTATTGGTTTCTCCTGAAAGAGTCGCTCTCGCTCCAAAGCGAGAGGGAATCTTTTGATGTATGAAAGTTATTCGGGCTTAAATTCTGGTTTAGTGCGCCAGTCAGCTTGGCGATTGTTGTGCTCTAAAAGGACTTCCAGATCGCGGGCGTCAATCAAGCCATCGGGCTTGACATCGCCGAGGAGATAACTTTCCGGCGATTTGCCGCTGCTCACCAGGTTATTAAGCATAATGACATAATCTGATTCATTCACGATGCCGTCTGCATTTAGATCATACCACAAGATACTGTCAGTCCCCTGTCTGTCGCTGACGTTCCAGGCCACGCCATAGCGCTGGCTCAACGCCGATTCCTGCTGATTCTCAATATCGCTGAAAGAAATGATAATCGTATAGCTCCTGTAGCCGGGGTCTGCGGCGGCGTGAATGTGCTCAACATTATCAACGCTGCTGTCACTGTAATCAAGCAGATAACCGTTCCTGGAGTTGTCCGGGTCCCCGGCCCAGAGTTCAAGTCGAAGGTTACTATCTTTATTGGGTGTTGCCTCAAAAGGATACTTGGTGGCATAATGCCTGTTCCAGACGACTGTTGCCGTAATGAATTTTTCAGCAGGCTCCTGGAGCGTGATTCTGTATGCGTTTTCTGAAGTTTGGCGTTTATCCAGCAGGTTCAAATCCCAACCGGTTGTCGGAATGCTGCCCGGTTTGTTCGGTCCGGCAACCAGATGATTGTAGGCCCCGACTGCGTTTAGCATGCCGGCTCCCTGCATGTAGTCCAGAGGCACGGCGTGATCATCATCGGTTTGGAGTCGGCCCTTATGCCAGTAGGGGAGTTTCGTGGCGGAATTCAGCAGAATCGCCTTGATAACACAATTTCCACCATTCGGCGAAACAGCGGAATTCAGTTGTGGGTCCTGCTTGGCCTTCTGAACGAGCAGGCCGACCGCTCCGGCCACTACCGGCGTCGAGAAGCTTGACCAGTTGCCGACGGGCTCATAGCGGTTGGGCTCATCTACCTGAGCGGCGAGGCAATTGCCGGGAGCGACGATGTCGGGCTTGCACCGACCGTTGGCGGTCGGGCCCGAACTCGAATGTTCCGGGCAAGCCAAGGCAAAATTGGCCAGATTGATCGCAGGGTCAGCGGCATTTACGGAGTCCACGACGCCCACCCCGATGACATTTGACCCTGCACCGGGGTAAAAGACAGGGTTCTGGACCTCGGCGCCGTTGCCTATACTGGCCACCACGACGACGCCATAGTGCTCTACCAATGATTCAATGCCCCTTGTCCACCAGTCTTCGAACTGGCTGCCCCAACTGGCGGTAATGATATCTGCATCCGGGGGTCTGTGGTAAAACACGTTGTTGGTCAAAAAAGACAGAAACTCGTACACCTCGGCCGTCGCTTGCGGTGCTGCGCCCTGGTAGTAAAACGGCCCAATCTCCGGGTAAAATGCACCTGCGTCCTCGCCGAGTAATATGGAGCAGACAGCCGTCGAATGTGGTGAGGTACCCGCGGATAACGGAGCCTGGTCGCGGAAGGTGAATTGGCTCGTTCTAAAACAGTTGTGCCCGGTTGCAGGCCGGTAATCGTTTTGTGGCTCGTCGTCGATATATGTAAAACTGCGGCAAACCAGGGCGAATTTTACGCCGGCGCCCGTCAGGCTCGGGTCTATCTGCCGCAGGGCATAGATTCCGCTATGTTTGAGTCCCTGCGGCTGGAGAATGTTGCTGGCCTGCGGACCGTCGGCTCTGGCAATGATCACGGCCGGGCCAAGCGCTACTGCCAGGCACGCTGCCAGGCGGGATAGATACTTTTCCTTGGTCGTTTGTATCACTCTACAACCCCTGAGGTGGCGTGAAGAACGAAGCGGAATGAACCTACCCTTCCAATTGCCGCCTCCATAACAAAAAACACTTTCTTCTCACCGAATTTCTGCTATTATGATACTATAAAAGGCCGTCGTTTTCAAGCAAATTATACCGGCGGTTCTCATAATTTAGCGATTCGCGGTGCTGGTAAGAGCCGTTTTTGTAAACTTGCGGGGAAATCTTGCGTTTATCGGTCGGGCGTGCTATAGTCAGGCAATACTGAAGCCGCTTTGGCTCAAGGTTGGTTCTAATTATGAAAGTAATCCTGGATTCCACACAAATTGAGCAAGTTCTCAGTGATTTGACAGATCAGATTGTCTCAGATGCACCTGACGACCTGGATATCGCGGTGATAGGCATTCGCAGCAGGGGAGAAGTCCTTGCTCAGCGGCTGTCAGCGAGATTGTCGCAGGCGCTTGACAAAGACGTTCCGTGCGGAACTTTGGACATTACGCTTTACCGCGACGATCTGAATTCACCCCAGGGTACGGCCCAGCCGCAGGTCCGGACCACCGAAATCGGGTTCGGCATTGATGACAGGGTCATCATTCTGGTCGATGATGTTCTTTATACCGGCCGGTCCACGCGAGCGGCAATGGATGCCCTCATCGACTTGGGCAGGCCCAGGGTGATAAAACTGGCGGTTCTTGTTGACAGGGCCGGCAGGGAACTGCCGATACAAGCGGACTACGCCGGCTACAAAACCGATGCTGCCCCCGGACAATTCGTGCAGGTCAATCTCGTCGAGTCGGATGGAAAGGACGAGGTTGTCATCGAATAACGGTATGGAAGCTGTGGAATACGACGTGCATGGCACCGATAAGGAAAAGTAAGCTATTCAAGTGGCAGCGAAAGCACTTGCTCGGGCTGCGCGAGCTCAGCGACGAAGAGATTACCTACATCCTTGATACCGCTCAGGGGTTCGAACAGGTAAGTACCCGCTCGGTCAAGAAAGCACCGCCTTTGCGCGGCAAGGTTGTTGTGAATCTGTTTTTTGAAGACAGCACGCGAACGCGAACCAGCTTTGCCCTGGCGGCAAGCCGATTGAGCGCCGATATCATAGAATTCACCAGGAAGGACAGTTCGGTCAGCAAGGGTGAAACACTGCTGGATACGGCCAGGAATCTGGAGGCGATGGGAATCGATATTGTCGTCGTGCGGCATAGTGCCGGCGGGGCGCCGAGGTTCCTGAGCAGAAATATAAACGCCTCTGTGGTCAATGCCGGCGACGGGTTCTGCGAGCATCCGACACAGGGTCTTCTGGACGTTTATACAATTCGCAAGATCAGGGGCACGCTCGAAGGTTTGAAGATTGCCATTGTCGGAGATATAGCGCACTCGCGCGTGGCCCGCAGTGATATGTGGGCGATGACAAAGCTGGGCGCCGAAGTGACATTTGTCGGTCCGCCGACGCTCATGCCGGCGCAGGTAGGCCGATTGCCGGTCAAGGTCAGCTATTGCCTCGACGAGATTATCGACAAGGTGGACGTGATCAATATGCTCAGGATTCAGTTTGAGCGGCTTGGCGGCAATCCTTTTCCTTCCATACGCGAGTATTCGCATTACTTCGGCCTGACGGTGGAACGTATGAAACGAGCGAAGCCCGATATTCTGGTGATGCACCCAGGACCGATCAACCGGGGGCTGGAAATGGAAAGTGAAGTGGCTGACGGCCGAAACAGCGTTATCTTAGAGCAGGTAACAAATGGTCTGGCCGTGCGAATGGCGGCATTGTTTCTGGTCAACCAGGCGGCAGCGCAGTAAGTCTGAAAAAGGTTACTTCGCTGTGAGCGGTGAACGATGAAGAATGGAGTCCTGATAACAAACGGTCGGGTCCTTGACCCGGCGAACGGAATCGACCGAAAGTGTGATGTGCTCCTCATTGATGGCAGGATTGAGGCGGTCGGGGAGAAGCTGCAAGACTCGATACGGGAGACTCCGGAGTGCCGGGTGATCGATGCCGCCGGCAAGCTGGTAACGCCCGGTCTGATCGACATCCATGTTCACTTCCGCGAGCCCGGTGACGAAGAAGAAGAAACGATAGCAAGCGGCTCGGCAGCGGCGGTTGCGGCGGGTTTCACCTCCGTTGTTTGCATGCCGAATACCAAACCCCCGATCGAGAATGAAACCGACGTCGAATACATCCACCGAAAAGCCAGGCAGGCGAGGAAAACGCACGTTTACACGATGGGGGCTCTCACAAAGGGACTTGAGGGTGTTGAGCTTGCGGAGATGGGATTCATGGCGGAAGCGGGAGCCGTTGGTTTCACGGATGACGGCAGGGGGGTCCAGCACCCCGCCGTGATGTTGCGAGCCCTCAAGTATGCCGCCATGTTCGACGTGGTAATCGCTCAGCATTGTCAGGACGACGGTATCGCGGGCGAGGGCGTGATGAATTCGGGCTATTATTCGACCATATTGGGCTTGCCTGGGTTAGACCCGTTGGCGGAAGAAGCCATGCTGTGGCGCGATATCCAACTTATCAGAAGGACTCCGGTCCGATATCACGCCCAGCACATTTCGACGGCGGGATCTGTCGATCTGATAAGGGCAGCCCGGAAAGATTCTCTGCCAGTCACCTGCGAGGTAACGCCGCATCATCTGCTTCTGACGGAGGAATGCTGCGCCGAATATGACACCAACTACAAGGTGAATCCCCCGCTGCGGCGTGCTGAGGACGTCGAGGCTCTGAAGCAGGCGATTGCCGATGGACTCATTGATGCGCTGGCGACAGACCATGCTCCGCATCTGCAGAGCGAAAAGGAGCTGGAATTCTTAGCCGCTCCATTTGGCATCGCATCGCTGGAATGTGCGTTAAGTCTTTACGTCAAGGCCCTTGTTGAACCCGGCGTCCTCGATTGGCCCGGCCTGATTCGCCTGATGACGGAAAAGCCGGCCAGGATCATCGGCATCGACAAGGGCACGCTCAGCAAAGGCAAACAGGCCGACGTGACGATTATCGACCCTGACGCCGAATACGTCATCGACGTGAACACATTCTGTTCCAAGAGTCGAAACTGCCCCTATCACGGCTGGAAAGTCAAAGGCAGGGTCGAAAAAACAATCGTTGGGGGTGAAATAAGATTCGAGGCTTAAGACCCTTTCTGTGGCGGTCTTTCGCTGCGAGTTCACGGCCGGGCGGCCTCGGACAATCTATGATGGACCATGTTTATTATCGACGGGCATAATCTGTTGTACGCTATTAGCAAGACGCAGGAGGACGCGCACGTACTCGGCGATCTTGAGTTGTGCAGGATTGTGGGCACATATTTGAAGCTGACGGGTGAAAAGAGTGAGATTGTTTTCGATGGGACGGGGCCGCTGGACAAGAGTGGATTTGACAGCATAAGCAATCTGGAGGTCTTTTTTGCCGGATCGGGAACTGACGCCGATACGGTAATCGAGGATAAGATAAGGGCGAGTACGGCCCCGAAAGGATTGACCATCGTCAGCAGCGATAGAAGACTGCGGCAGGCGGCGCGCGCCAGAAGAGCGACGTCGGTCAAGTCGGAAGTTTTCTGGACGGATGTTCAAAAGCAGTTAAGCCGCAAGAGGCCCGTCAGAGAGCCGGCGGCAAAACGGCAGGGCCTCAGCGAAAGCGAGACCAAACAGTGGCTCGAATTCTTTGGTCTTGATCAATAGTGTCTCGTGCAATCAGGAGGCTCGGGTTCACAGCTCTCGGCGGCGCCTCGGATTTTCCCTCATCGCACAATTCCCGTCTGTGAGAATTTTGTATTGCTTCATACAGGGGAAGATTGTATAAGAATGATTTCCGGTGCCCCAAGCAAGGAGCGAAGGTCGATACGGCCGGATTGTATTGCCTGTGGGCATCAGATTATGCCGCTGTTCGCGGTGCAAATCGAGAGCCTGCCGAGAAGGGCTTTTTTGGTATAAGTTGTTTCAGGTTTGCATTTTATGAAAAGTGGAGAATTTATGAAACGTGACATGGTGACGATTGACGGCAACGAGGCTGCGGCTTATGTGGTCCACGCGACAAACGAAGTTGTGGCGATATACCCGATTACGCCGAGCACGCCGATGGGAGAGATCGCCGATGCAAAGACGGCCAAAGGCGAGCGCAATATCTGGGGAACAGTCCCTTCGGTTACGGAAATGCAATCGGAAGCGGGTGCGGCCGGGGCCGTGCACGGTGCCCTGGCGACGGGCGCCCTGACGACGACTTTTACGGCATCGCAGGGCCTTCTGCTGATGATTCCCAATATGTACAAGATCGCGGGCGAGCTGCTGCCGACGGCGTTTCATATCACCGCTCGTTCGTTAGCCTGTCAGGCCCTTTCGATATTCGGCGACCATTCGGATGTGATGACCTGCCGGGAGACCGGCTTTGCGCTGCTCGCCTCGTGCAGCGTCCAGGAGGCGATGGATATGGCCCTCATCGTCCAACAGGCGACGTTGGCATCGAGCGTGCCGTTCCTGCATTTCTTCGACGGTTTTCGCACCAGCCACGAGGTGCAGAAGGTTGAGCAGTTGACGTTCGACGATATGCGCGCGATGATCGACGATGAGCTGGTTGCCCGGCACAGGGCGCGGGCCCTGACGCCCGACAGGCCGATGATTAGCGGCACAGCCCAGAATCCGGATGTTTACTTTCAGGGCCGGGAGACCGTAAACAAGTATTATCTGGCCGTCCCGCGAATCGTTCAGGAGACGATGGACAAGTTCGCCAAGATCGTCGGGCGCAAGTACCATCTGTTCGACTACGTCGGGGCGAAGGATGCGGAAAAAGTCATCGTTGTAATGGGGTCGGCGGCCGATACCACCCAGGAGACTGTTGAATACCTCACATCGAAAGGCGAAAAGGTCGGCGTGGTGAAGATACGGCTGTTCCAGCCGTTTAGCATAGAGGACTTCATCAGAGCGCTTCCCAAGACGACCGAGAAAATAGCCGTGCTTGACCGAACGAAGGAGCCCGGTTCGCTGGGCGAGCCTTTGTATTTGAATGTTCGAACCGCAATTGGAGAAGCAATGGGCAAAGGCCAAGCGCCATTCAAGGATTATCCGTTGATTGTCGGCGGACGATACGGCCTTGGCTCGAAGGACTTTACGCCGGCTATGGTCAAGGCGGTGTTTGATAATCTGGACGCAGCAAAGCCGAAATATGAGTTTACCGCAGGCATTATCGAGGACGTGACAAACACGAGCCTGGAGGTCGATGAGTCTTTTGAGATTCCGAGCAAGGACCTTTTCCGTGCCATGTTCTATGGTCTTGGCTCGGATGGAACGGTCGGCGCCAACAGAAACTCGATCAAAATAATCGGCGAAGAGACGGATAATTACGCACAGGCTTACTTTGTGTATGATTCGAAGAAAGCCGGCGCGGTGACTGTGTCGCACCTGCGGTTCGGCAAGAAAGAGATTCGCCGGCCTTACCTTATTACAACGGCCGATTTTGTCGCGTGTCACAACCCGGCGTTTCTGGAGCAGTTTGACATGCTCACGCCGGCGCGCGAAGGGGCGACATTCTTGCTGACGAGCAGTCACGGAGCGGATGAAGTCTGGGATACGCTGCCGCAGGATGTCCAGAAGCAGATCATCGACAAGAAGCTCAAATTCTACGTTATCGACGCCCTTGGCATTGCCCACGAGCTTGGTCTCGGTGGCCGGATCAACGTAATCATGCAGACCGCGTTTTTCAAGATCAGCAATATCATCCCGCTCGAGACAGCCATCGGAGCGATCAAGGACGCAACGCAAAAAACCTACGGCAAGAAGGGCCAGAAAGTGGTCGATATGAACAACGCCGCAGTCGATGCGGCGCTCGATAGAGTCTATGAGGTGAAGGTGCCGGGCAAAGTGACGAGCAAAATAAAGATGCGGCAGGTAGTGCCCGACGATGCCCCGGAGTTTGTCAGAGCGGTTACGGCCGAGTTGATGGCGTTCCACGGCGACAAGCTGCCGGTAAGCAAAATGCCGGACGACGGCAAGTTTCCGACGGGCACGACAAAATTCGAGAAGCGCAACATCGCCACGAGTATCCCCGTGTGGGAGCCGGATGTCTGTATTCAGTGCGGCACGTGCTCTTTCGTCTGCCCGCACGGGACCATCCGAATCAAGGCGTACGACCCGAAGTATGTTGAAGGTGCTCCGGAGACGTTCAAGACCGCCGATGCAAAAGGCAAGGAGTTTGCGGGTATGAAGTTCACCGTTCAGGTGGCTCCGGAAGATTGCACGGGCTGTGGCGCCTGCGTGCAGGCGTGTCCCGCACAGGAAAAAGACGAGAACAAGAAGCCCACCGGACGAAAAGCCATCAACATGGGAACACAGGAGCCCCTCAGAGACGCCGAGCGGGAGAACTATGCCTACTTCTTGTCGATTCCGAACACCGATCCGAGCCTCTTCAAGACGGCCAGCGTCAAGGGCAGCCAGTTGATTCAGCCTTTGTTTGAGTACTCGGGCGCCTGTGCCGGGTGCGGTGAGACAGCGTACGTCAAGCTGCTGACGCAGTTGTTCGGCGACAGGGCTTACATCGGAAACGCCACAGGCTGCTCGTCGATCTACGGCGGGAATCTGCCGACGACGCCATACACAAAACGCACGGATGGCAGAGGGCCGACATGGAGCAACAGTCTGTTTGAAGACGCGGCCGAGTTTGCCATGGGGATGCGGCTGACGGTCAACAAACTCAGGGAGCGGGCCCTGGAGCTGCTGGGGAAAGCTTCTGAGAAAGGCTGTGTCAAGAAGGAGCTGGCTGAGCAGATCCGCCAGGCAACGTTGACCAACGACCCGGAGAATGGGGCCATTGAACAGCAGAGGGCCCGGGTCGTGGAACTGAGGAAGCAGTGTGCCAAGAGCAAGTGCGACGAGTGCAGGTACCTATCGGATTTGGCCGATTTTCTTGTTCGCAAGTCGGTCTGGGCGATGGGCGGAGACGGCTGGGCCTATGATATCGGATACGGCGGGCTCGACCACGTGCTGGCCAGCGGGGCCGATGTCAATGTGCTGGTTTTGGACACGGAGGTGTATTCCAACACAGGCGGCCAGATGTCGAAATCGACGCCGCGAGCGGCGGTAGCCAAGTTCGCAGCGGCGGGCAAACCCTCGCCCAAGAAGGATCTGGGTCTGCTGGCGATGACCTACGGCAACATCTACGTTGCGAAGGTGGCGATGGGGGCCAACACTAATCAGACCGTCAAGGCCTTTGTTGAAGCCGAAGCTTACCCCGGACCTTCGCTGGTGATTGCCTACACGCACTGCATCGCGCACGGCATCAATATGACGTTAGGCTATGAGGAGCAGAAAAAGGCGGTTGCGTGCGGGCATTGGCCGCTCTATAGATTCGACCCGCGACTCAAAGCGCAGGGTAAGAATCCGCTGCAGCTTGATTCGAAGAGCCCCACGGGCAACTTTGAAGAGTATGCGTACGGCGAAAACCGTTATCGAACACTGAAGGAATCAAAGCCGGACGCAGCGGCGGAATTGATTAAGCTGGCCAGCCAGGACGCGGCGCAGAGATACGCATTAATGGAGCAGCTTGCAAATCTGAAGTGCGGCAAATAGTCAAAGAGAGAAGGTTTGGGGCAAATGAGTGATCGGTTGCGCAAAACAGTGTTTTTGGTTCTTCCAGCGGTTCTTGTTTTCGCAGGGTGTGTGCGCCATCACGAGAAAGATGTGGATGTGTTGGCGCGCGGGTCTGATGTTGAAAGGGTTACCGTTGGCTCCGACTACGGGAAGCTCGAGAAGGAGGGGATCTCAGTTCCCGCGAGGATAGAAATATTCGGGGGCGGTGCCGTCGGCGATTCGCAGGAGCGACTTGTCAAAATAGATTGTTGCGGGTTCGGAGCATCGTAGCGGGCGCCATTTTTTTACTTGGAGCTCACAAATTTTGCCTGCCTGAAGCAGAGATTTTGCTCTGAGACAGCCCCTTTTGTCTGTCCTGGTATCATGGTAATTATCGGCCGCAACCACGCGGCCCATTCAGTATAAGCGAGACATTCATCGAGCGCCGGGGGGACCATCCGGGATTCCTTCGGCAGAGGGCCATGAGTTCGCGGTGATTTCCTGGCCACGTCATGTTACATAACTGCTTGACGAAGTTGCAGTTGCGATAGCCAGGAAAGCATGATCTGCAATGAGAGAGCCCCCGTGACGAACTGCCCATCATAGCCGGACGCTGCTTTTGAACTTACAGCAAACAGGCACACTTTGATTCGCTCTCTGCCCACAGGGATCGCCTTTAAGGCACCAAAAAAAAGGTTAAGCGGCCAAGGTATTAAACCGATAAATCCATCGAGTGAAAACGTGTTTTGGGCACTCTGTGAGGTTCGCTATAAAGATGGAGCTCGGCGTTTTGAAGAAGCCTGTTGCCATGGAGAAGATGATCACCAAAGGTAGAATCGCAAGCCGCTTTTGCGTGTTCTCTGCCTGCTTTTTGGCCGTTTTGGCATTTTGTTCCGGGTGTGGCAACAAGTTTTTTGACCCGGCCCAGGTTGGCAGGTTCCGGCCCGTACCGGCGGTCAATGTAATACTGGATTCGCTGGGCGTGGCGGAGGAGACACCTGTGGCGTGGGAGGGGGCGGAAGAGCCACTGCCAATAGACACTGTCGTGACCGAGTCTGATTACACGTTCAGGTCCGGCGACGTTGTCAGCATATCTATCTTCGAGCTGCTTCGAGAAGGAGCTTATCATACAAACAATTACGTCGTCACCGAGACGGGCAAGGTATCCATACCGGAGGTGGGAGTCATTCAGGCGACGGGTTTGACGGAGACGCAGCTTGAGGCAAAGATACGGGAAGTGCTTTCCCCCAATATATTGAAGGAGCCATCGGTCACGGCAGCTATGGTCAGCTCCCAGCAGCGTGCTTTCTCCGTGCTGGGTGACGGCGTGCCACTTCCGGGCCGATACTTTCTTCCACGATATGATTTCAGATTGACCGATGCTCTTGCAACCGCAGGCAGTCCGCGTCAGTTCAACGTAAGCTACATTTATGTTTCACGCGTTCTGAAAGATGACCGGACGGGACCCGGGCCGATGAACCCCGGATATGGTGAGCTCGAGTTAAAGGTCATAGAGCCGCAAACATCCAGGCCGGACCTTATCAAGCGAAACACCACGGCGCCACGCGCACAGTATCAATGGCCCAGAAGCGATGTGGTGATCGCTTCGTCTGAGATGATAAGAGACGGGGAACCTGCCACGTCGCCGAGCCGTTTCGGACAGTGGAACAACCGCTCGTCCAATCTGTTGTATGCAAACAATGCAGGCAGTTCGCCGGACAAGCTTACTCCTCAACAGAAAGTGGATGAGCCAATAAGCGTCGACGACATACTGAAGACGTTGTCCGAGAGAACGCGTCGCGAGCAGGGCACAGATCAACAACCACCGCCTGTTACTCCGGCACCGGCCGCCCCAGGGACAACGGATGGGCTGTTGGATCCGGGCAAATCCGGACAAGTTGAGTGGATTTTCCAGAACGGCCAGTGGATTCAGGTTCAAGTCGAATCACAGAAGCTAGGCGAGAAGCCGGCCGAACAAGAGCAAGGCGGGCATATTGAGTGGATTTTCCAGAACGGCAAGTGGGTTCCGGTTCAAATCGGTCCGGCAAAGCCGACGGAACCGCCCATAGAAGTCCAGCCTGAAGAGAAACTTCCTGCTCCGTCCAAGGAGGCAGCAGCGGTCCCCGGGTGGGAGCAGGAGGGTGCGAAAACGCGGCTGATAAAGATTCCGGCCGACAAGCTCCTTGCCGGGGACCCCCGATATAACATCGTGATAAAGCCGGGCGATTCTGTCTTCGTTCCCGTTGACATTATCGGCGAATTCTGCATTATGGGCAATGTCAACCGTACGGGATACATCCCGATTACGGGCCGGCCGATGACTCTGAAGCAGGCCATTGCCGCAGCGGGCGGCCTGGGGCCTCTGGCATGGCCCAAACGCTGTGAGGTCGTCCGGAGAATCGGAAAGAAAAAGGAAGAAATCGTGATGGTGGATTTGGATAAGATCGCCAGCGGTGAGCAGCCTGATTTCTTCATTAAGCCGCATGATCTGATCAACGTCGGCACACACGCGACCTCGCGATGGCGGGCTATTTTGCGAAATGCGTTCCGAGCCACGTACGGATTCGGCTTCGTGTACGACCGCAATTTTGCAGATAGAGATTTTTACACTCACAGGCCAATCCCGGATTGGTTCTGACAAAGGTGCGGGGCGAAGAACGCGGAATTGCAGGACTCCTGCATCGCTCTACTTTTTGGTTTTTATCTCTCAGTTTTCGATATCGTGGACAATATCACAGGTTCTATCGCAGAGGGGGCTCATTTTGCCGGGTCCCCATTTTGTTGCAGGCTGCAAAATGGCAAGCCTGCAGAGAATCGCAGAATGGAAACCCCGGGACGCGAGCCGAGCGCGCCGCGTCAAAAGCATCGCTGGCGCGAGCTCGGACTCCATACGTATATCAAGATATTCATCATCGGGGGGCTCATCTGCTATCTCTTTCGTATGGAGATTGGCGGGATTGTCGAGACGTGGCTTGTTGACAGCAGTTGGTCACACGGCTTTCTCATCCCGCTTTTCAGTCTGTACTTCGTTAACCAGAAGAAAGAGCGGATTCTGAATCTGCAAACCAGACCGAATTACGTCGGCCTGCTGCTGCTGGTTCTGGCGATTGCGTTCTACGCTCTCAACAGGTTCAGCCCGTCCGGCTATGAATACTTTTGCCGTATCTGCCCGATAGCAACGCTGGGCGCTGTTGTGCTCTTTTTGGGGGGGGGGCGCCTGGTGAGATATGCCTGGCTGCCGATCGCTTTTCTTGTATTTGCTGTGCCCCTGCCCGACAGGTACTACAAGGCATTGACAATACCGATGCGACAGTGGGCTGCGACGGTGGCGAGCGGCTTGCTGAACCTGGTTCCGGAATTGGAAGCGACCGTGAACGGCGTGGTGATAGATGTGTTCTACAAAGGCAAGGCGCTGGAACCTGGGCTCGACGTGGCGGAGGCGTGTGCCGGAATGAGACTCTTGATGGCGTTTGTGGCTTTGGGGGTCGCCATGGCGTACTTGCATGATCGTCCGCTGTGGCAGCGGATTGGCCTCCTGGCCAGCACAGTTCCCATAGCCATATTCTGCAACATTGTACGGGTCACGGCTACGGGGTTTATCTATATTCTCGTTCATCCCAAGTATGCCCAGGGCGTCTATCATGACATGCTTGGGCTGGCGATGCTGCCGCTGGCCTTTGGCCTGTATGGCTTTGTTGCGTGGTTCATGTCGAGTCTATTTACGCACGAATCCGAAGTTGTCGCCGAGGACATTGTAATTCACAGGGGGGCCAGATGACGCTGAGCGTCAGAAGCGATATGCGAGTGTATTTACAGCCGGCTTTTCTGATGTGCGTGCTGGTCCTTGCAACAGCAGGGGGCGGCATGTCCGTCGCGATGAAGAAGCTCGGCATAGTTTTCGAGAAGGAGCCACTGCCCCTGAAAAAATCTCTGGAGCGTTTGGACGAAGGAGATTTGACACCATACCGAGTTGTGCCGCCAAAACGCAAGATTGAAAATGCGGAAATCTTAAAAGCGTTGGGCACCCGGGATTATGTCCAGTGGGTTCTGGAAGACAGTGAGCAAACGGCGGACAGCTCTGTGAACAAGTGCTTGTTGTTCATTACCTACTACCAGCTTCCGGACAGGGTGCCGCACGTGCCGGAAGAGTGCTGGACCGGCGGGGGCTATCAAAGACTCCGGTCCGAAGGCGTAACGTTGAACGTAAACGGCAAGGCGGGTTTTGAGGCGAAGATCCCGGCGAGTTACCTTGTCTTCGGCCCGAAGAGCGCCAATCTCTGGCAGAGCAGCGTAAGAATCCCGAATTTGTATTTTTTCAAGGTGAATGGACAGTATGCGGGCAGCCGGGAAGAGGCCCGCTTGGCCCTGAACAAGAACCTTTTTGGCAAGCATTCGTATTTCTGCAAAGTGGAGTTGGTGTTCAACATGAGTTCTGTCGTACCGACCAAAGAAGCGTCAATCGCGGCGTGCGAAAAGCTCTTGGCCGTGATTTTGCCCGTTTTGGAAAAAGAGCATTGGCCCGACTGGGAAAACGGAAAGGTCTTACAATGAGGCAAAAGCAGGATATGCAATACGAGGTAATTCCATGACGACGAGGAGGTTGAACAAGAAAGTTGCACTAATAGGCTCCGGCGTGTTTCTGCTCCTGCTGCTGGCGGCTATCGCGCTGATCCTGCAGTTGGGCCAGGACCCTCAGGAGTATATTAAGGATGCTGAAGCCGCGCTAAAAACCGCTCATGACGCGACGGATGAACAGGCAAAGGAACAGGACTATGACAGGGCCAAGCGAAGTCTTCAGCGGGCGTACGGCAGGGCAAGAACCGATTCGCTCAGAGAAGCAATCCTCCTGCGAATGGTGGATATGTATCTCGAAACCGGGGAGTGGAACTATGTCCTGGGATGCTGGGACCAGATAATCAAGGTAAATCCGAATAATGCCAAGGCTCGGTACGGTCGCTTGAAGTACTTCTCCATATTAGCCGGCAGCGGCAGCCAGGGGGCCTGGCAACAGGTGCAGGAGCAAGCATCGGAGTTCTTGAAAGTGGCCGAGAGCACCGGCCTGCTCACGGAAGGCACAGCTCAGTGGGACGTTCCGGAGCTGGAACGGGACGCGACCGGCGGGCAGCGATTGGGCCCCTATTTGTATCTACTCAGAGGAAGAGCCGCCCTTGAGATGGCAAGTCTCGGAACGGTAACGGACCCGGACGAATCGCTCGCCCGGGCCGTCGATGATTTGAAGAAGGTCCAGGAGTATGATCCAAACAATATCTATGCCTTCTTGTACTTAGCCAGGGCGGCCGTCACGCGGGGGGAGCTTTTTGCCGCCAGAGGTAACTTTGATGAAAGAGACAAAGCCGGCAAGCAAGCCGTCGCGATTTTGGAGCAGGCCGTTCAGCTCGCAGGCTCTGACCCGGGCGCGAACATCGACCTTCTGATACTGAAACTCAAGCTGGCGAGGGACAGTGGCTCGACGGCATTGAAGGAGCAAATCCGATCCCTTGAGCCGGAGTACTTGTCGCTTGTGAACAAATTCAGCTCGAGCGCAAGAGCATTTGCGGCCCTTTCCACGTTTTATTCGGAGTATTCCGTTTATGCAGGACCGCGCCTGAACGCCGAGAATCTCCAGAAGGCGATCGAGGCCGCAGAGAAGGCGATAAGTCTGGACCCGGAAAATGTCGCTCACGCAATTAACGCGGCCAATTTGCACTATCGCAGGCTCTCTGTTTATGGCGATAAGCCGGAGGTGGACAAGGCCATAGAAATAGCCAAAAGCGCCCTGACGCTGCCGGATGCGCAGGATACAACCGGCCCGGGACAACGGGTGAACAGATTCAACAGATACAGACTCTGCGCCCTCCTGGCGAATTGCTATATTGAGCAGATACATGAAGCGCGCGCAGCAAGAGAATCCGCGCAGGTCGAGAATCTGTTGACGGGCGCCGAGCAGGCGGTGCACGAGATCGAGCAGGTTTTTGGCAGCGGTGAAGAGCCATGGGTTGTGAAGTGGAGAGGCATGCTCGAGCTTGCCAAGGGAGACGATCAAGCCGCCGTCAGGACATTGTATGCGGCTTACGAACAACTTAGAGCCGTCATGCCGCCTCAGCCACCGTGGCCGAGAGATCAAGAATTTGCAGAGCTGTCCTACACCCTCGCCGGAATTTTTAAGGGTACTTCCGAGGTTGGTGCTGTTCTCGAGTTTCTGACAAGTGCCATCTATTCGGGAATCAGCGATATCAAGCCGGAAGCCTATTTGGATTATGTTGATGTTCTTTTGACGTTAAACTACTACCCCGATGCTCTGCGGAACATAGATGCCTATGAGGAGTACTTCGGCCCCAGCCGCAGAAGCCAGGAACTTCGCGTCAGAACGTATATCGGCGCCAGGCAGTTTGCCGAGGCTGAAACGGCGCTGGAAAAAGTGCCTGAGAATGAACCGTATGCGATCAAACTCCGTTTGGCACTGGCGCAAGCTCGGGTCCGGGACGTTCGTTTGAGTATTCGGCAGAGGAGAAGGCAGGAGAATTCCGAATTCGTTTTCGAACCGGTAGAGCCCCAGACGAAAGCACCCGTCGGTCCGCAAGCTGATGTGCCACAGTCCATGACAGAGGACCTGGACAAGTACAGCCAGCGTGAAGGCGAACTACTCGAGAAGCTTCTGTCCGTTGAGCCACGTTCCGTTGAAGAGGCAGCACTGATAAGCGTTTGTGGCAACTTGATAGCGCAAGGCAAAACAGACCAGGCCGGGCGTTTGGTTGGTCGATTTTCAGAGCCTTATCCGGACAGCGCAGCCGTTCTGGTGTATAAGCGGATACTTTCCGAACCTGACCCCGCCAAGGTTCCGCCGCAAAGGCTCAAGGAAATAGAAGAAGAGGCGCTGTCGAGCATTGCTAATCCGATCCATCGGGCCGTTCAGCTTGGAGTTTTTTATCGAAGACACAACGAGTTGGAAAAGGCATCCGCCCAGTTGAGGAAGGTCCTCGATACCGGAATTTCACAACAGCAAATTGCCGACGAGCCCACCCTGGAGCGGATAAAGCTCGCTGCAAACCATCTTTTCGATATTGCTCTGGGAACAGAAGATTGGGAATTGGCAGAGGAAGTCACAAGGGCGGCTCGCAGCAAGAATCTCGACACTTGCCGGGGCCAAGTCCTTGCGGCTCGTCTGGCCCTGGCCAAGGGCGAGTTCAAAGACGCATTGGTGAGAGCCAATGAGTGCCTCCAGCAGAAGCCCGTATTCTCATACGCCTACATGCTCAGAAGCGACATCCATGCTGCTCTTGGAAATGAGCACGCGTCAATGGAAGACATTCGCAAGGCGGCATCCCTGAATCCGATGGATAGCACTATTGCCAGAGGAGTGGCCAGTGCGTTGTATCGTCGCAATCAGAAGCTTGGCGCCAATGTTTCGACGGCCCAGGTGGCTGAAGCCAAAGACGCCCTGCTGCGAGCCGTTGCATTGAATCCGGGCGACCTGGGACTGCGCGGCCTGTACGCAGACTACATAGCCGCAAGCGAGCCGTTGAAAGCGGTCGCAATTCGGCAGGATTTGCAGCAAGCCGATCCCAGCATGGACAACGCCATGTTGCTGGGGAAATTAGCGACGGAAGCCGCCGTCAAAGAGGCTGATCCGCAAACGAAGGAAGCGCTCTTTGCCGTCGCCGGCTCCGCTTTCGAGCAGGCCCGGCAAATAGATCCCCGCGACAAGCGAATGCTCTATTATTATGCGGAATACTTTAGGGCCAAAGGACAGGGCCAAGAGGCGAGCAGGCTGCTGCAGGGATCGGAGGACCAGAGGCTACTGTGGGACCACTATTTTCAGACCGGTCAATACGAGGAGGCCGGGAAGATTCTGGAACAGTTGTATAAGAATGGCACCAAAGACCCCGGTGTGCTCAAGGGCTTGCTGCTTATTGCTGAGAGAACTTCCGACAAAGAGGCCGTCAAGAAATATTCGGAAGGACTCGTGTCACTTGAGGATACAGCAGAGAACAATCTCTTTCAGATTCAGTCTTTTCTGCGAGTCGGCCTTGTCAAGGAAGCCGAATACAAACTCCAGAGTTTCAAGGAAAAGCATCCGAACGAACGCCGATCGCTGCTGCTGCAGGCGTGGTTGCTCATGAGGCAGGGACAGCTCGATAAGGCATTGGAGCTGGTGAACAGGAACCTCCAGAGCGATCCGGACAATGCGACGGCGTGGCGGTTGAAAGGAGAGATTGACTTCTTCCGGGAAGACTACGACAAGGCAATCGGTGATTTTGCCAAAAGCAAGTTGTTGGCGGACGAACCTTCCGTCCGTGTCTCTCTGGCGAAGGCCTATCTGCGCAGGGAGCGATATGAAGATGCGATGACTGAGCTGAAGGCGGCTATCGACGCACCCGGTGTTTCCCTGGAAGCTCGCTCTCTGCTCGAGCAGGTTTACCTGCGGCTCGACAGGCAGCCGGCCCTGCGGTCGCTCTACGAAGAGACGCTTGAGAAGTTTCCGCAAAATGCGCCATGGCTTGACCGGGCCGGCATGTTCGCCATTAAGATGGGTGAATACGACAGGGCCGAGCAGCTATACAAGAAAACTCTTCTGGCCGGGCGAGAGCCAGATCTCGGCCCGGACAAGACGCACGAGACGGAGGATGTGCTGTACGCGACAGCATTTGAGGGGTATCTCAAAGCGCTTATTGCCGGGGCCGGGGCGCCGAACACGGGGAACTGGAACCCGGCGAAGCTGGACCAGGTGTTTGAAGAGTGCCGGAAGCATATTGACGGTCGTTTTGCGTACATCGCATATTTGGGAATGGCTCAGGCGAAGGTCATGCTCGGCGACAAGAGCGCCGCAAAAGAGTATTGCCTCAAAGCGGTTGAAAAAGCCGGGGCGAATGAGGTCCTCGCCGCAGACATTCTTCTTGGAACGCATTCGCTGCTGGGAGGCGAGGAAGTCTATGACTACTGCAGGCAGAGGCTGCAAGCGGATCCCGGCTCACTGGCCGCCAATCTGGCCATGTTTAACCTGGCAAAGATGACCGGCGAGTACGACAAGGCTATAGAATATATTGACAGGTGTATCAAAATTACCGACTCCGACAGTCTCCGCAGGGTCGATTACACCATGAAGAAAGGGGGGCTTCTGATATTAGCGTACGAGAAAAGCTCCGATAAAAATTATCTGAGAACAGCCATAGCAGATTACGAAAGTCTGCTGGCTAAAATGCCGAATAGTACCGGTGTTACGACGGTTCTCAATAACTTGGCGTATGTACTCGCCGAAAACAATGAAAGGCTCGCCGAGGCTCTTGAATATGCCAAGAGAGCCCTGAATGCTAAGCCAAATAATCCGGTTTTACTGGACACTTATGCCTACGTGCTCCTCAAGAGCGGGAAAATATCCGAGGCTGCCGAGTCTTTGGCCGCCGCTCTGCAACATTACGAGCAGGATAGAATGCCCGTGCCCGCAGAGGTGTACGAGCACAAAGGTATGATAAAAGAGAAGCTCGGGGCGAAAAGTGAAGCGCTGGCTGCTTACGGACAGGCGTTACAAGCAGGTGAGGACCGGTTGTCGCAGAAAGCTAAGCAGCGAATAAAAGAGGCTATCGCGCGTGTTTCGCTATAGGGGCCTGTGCGAAGCGCGTTAGTACGTGGCTGCACAAAACACCCTTTGCTTTGTGCCGCCCGTCCGAAACGGAGATCACAATGCCAGAAGACAGACCGGTAGCTGCAAACAGGATGGCAAGGCCGACCGGGCCACAGTCTCACGCGGCTGCCTCGCTGACGCCGAAGGAAGTCTTCGCCATAATACGCCGCCACATTTTCCTGATCAGTTTCCTCACGCTGCTGGGTCTGGGAGCCGGGGGAGCGACATGGATACTCCTGCAAAAATATTTCCCGCGATTTACAGCCAGAACCTACATCCAAGTCCTGCCTCCGGTAGAAAAAGACCCCATGACCATCAACACCGTCCAGTTGCAGAAGGATATTCTATACGAGCACCGTCAATCCATAGCCAACCTCATCAAGCAGCAGCGCACGTTGGAAGATTTGCTCGACAGGGACACCGTTAAAGAAACCGACTGGTTTGAGCGATGGGGTGGGGACAGAAGACAAGCCGTCAAGTACTTGAACAAGCATTTCGGCGCGTACGCTCATAGGGACAGTGCATTTGTCGAGATATCGATGACCTGTCGGGCTGCTAAAGAAGCAGCAGATATCGTGAATGAAATGCTGACACTGTTTCTCGCTCAGCAGGGAACCACGGAGCAACGAGAGATCTCGAATAGACTGCAGCGGCTCGAAGAGCAGCGCGTTCGCGTTCAAGGGGAATTGGATGCTGCCAACAAAGGGTTGGATGACGTCCGTGCGGCGTACGATCTGACCGACCTTGAGAAGCCGGCAGGGCGCTATTTCCAGCCCACTATCACGCTGCGTCTCAATAGCCTGGAGCTTCAAAGAAACGAGCTTGATCTGCTCATCCGGCAGCTTCGGGCCGACATCGGCAATCTCGAGGAATTGGCAATAGGCCCTATTACCGAGCAGATTGAATTCGCTATCGAAAAAGACCCTGTTATGGTTACCCTCGCTCAGCAGCTTGCCCTTCTGGAGGCCCAGCTTTCGGGCATGCTGACGAAGTTTGGTGAGAATCACAGGGATGTGCGCCGAGCAAAAGATCTGATAGAAAAGACCAAGAAGGAAAGAGAGCTCCGGAAAACGGAAATCGCAGAACAAACGAGACGGGCGAATCTCGAAAATGCACGGGATGGCCTGATTGTATTGCAGGAGAGATTCGAACAGTTGGAACAACTGCGGCAGGAGGCGGAGGCCAAGAAGAAACAGCTTGATATAGCTCAGATACAATATGAGAAGGGTCTCAAGATAAGAGACGAAAGGCTCGAAATGCTCGACTCGATCAAGGAGCAGATTGAGAAAATGAAGACGCTTCACGACGACCCGGAGACACCCAAGGTGCTGGCGGTAGGACCTGCTTCGATCCCGCTGGAGATGGTGTTCTCCCGGCAGTGGTGGCTCTGGTTCCCCAGCGGTACGATATTGGGCTTACTGCTTGGCCTGGGCTTGGCCTTCCTCGTCGAGCTGGCCAACGACTTGGTGCGGACGCCAAGCGATGTTGCCCGATTTCTGCGTATTCCGCTTCTGGGCGTTGTGCCCGATGCGTCGGAAGACAGCCAGGTGCGGGGCATCGAGCTTTGTCATGCCGTTCGTCAGGCGCCTTATTCTGTCACCAGCGAATCCTACCGGCAGTGCCGAACGAACTTGAAGCTGTCCGGCTCTGCGGAGTCTCTAAAGACTTTGCTCATCAGCAGCGGTATGGCAGGGGACGGCAAGACCTCTGTCGCGGCGAATCTTGCCGCAACCTTTGTCGCCGCAGATAAGAAAGTGCTGTTGATAGATGCCAACTTCAGGCAACCGAGTCTGCACTCGGTGTTTCCGAAAGTCGAAAGCAAGGTCGCAGGCGAACGTTTTGATTTTGGATTGAGCAGCGTTCTGACCCACCAGTGCGCTGCCAGAGAAGCGGTCAGGTCCAGCGGCGTAGAGGGTTTGGACATAATCGATTGCGGGCCCTTACTGGTTAATCCCGCCGAGCTGCTCGGCAGTCTGCGAATGGAAGAGCTGCTCCGGGAGCATCGCGGGAACTACGACTATGTTATCATTGATGGGCCGCCCGTCCTGCTGGTCAGCGACGCCAAGGTGCTGGCCCGGCTTGTGGACGCGACAATCCTGGTATTGAACGCCGCCGCGACAAGCAGAGGTGCCGCTCAGAGGACAATCCGCGAGCTCAGGGAAGTCAACGCCAAGATAGTCGGGTGCGTGCTCTTTGCCGCAAGAGCTATAAAAGGTGGGTATTTCAACGAACAGTTCAAGTCCTACCGAAGATACCAGAAGAAGGCGCAGCTTGCTGCTGGCACCGCCTAAGCCCCCCAGGTATAATAATACACAAAACGTTCGTCGGACGGCGCATATCGCTAATCGTGGCGGAACGAATGTGATCCGACGTGGCGCCGTGGGCTTGTTTCTCGACGTTGTCAATCCTGTATCGTAAATTGCTTTGCAAGAGGCTGATCAGATGGAGAAGTTTTTAGTGACCGGCGGAGCCGGCTTTATCGGTTCGAATATCTGCAGAAAGCTTGTCTCACAGGGCTGTTTCGTAAGAGTTCTTGACAACCTGCTGACCGGCAAAAAGAGCAATCTGGCCGACGTCATAGAGGAAGTTGAGTTCATCGAAGCCGATATGGGCGATTCGGAGGTCGCCCAATCGGCTATGAAAGATGTCGATGTTGTTTTGCATCAGGGGGCTTTGCCGTCGGTGCCGCGAAGTGTGGATGACCCTGCGGCCACACACAAGCATTGTGTCGATGCGACGTTCACATTGCTCTTGGCCGCCCGCGATGCCGGCGTGAAGCGTTTTGTCTATGCTGCAAGCTCCTCGGCTTACGGCGATACGCCGACGTCGCCGAAGGTCGAGACAATGCCGCCCAGCCCGCTTTCGCCTTACGCGGTGGGCAAGCTTGTCGGCGAATACTATTGCTCCGTTTTCTCCCAGGTCTTCGGCCTTGAGACCATTTCGCTTCGCTATTTCAACGTCTTCGGTCCGTACCAGGACCCGATGAGCCAGTACGCCGCGGCTATCCCCGCCTTTGTTACAGCCATATTGAAAGGCGAGCCGCCAACGATTTACGGCGACGGTGAGCAGAGCCGCGATTTTACCTATATTGATAATGTCGTCGAGGCCAATCTGCTGGCTGCACGGGCCAAAAAGACCAAAGGCGAAGTCATAAACATCGCCTGCGGCCAGGCCGTGACCGTCAATGAAATCATCGACATGGTTAACGAACTGCTCGGCAAAAACGTGAAGCCCACGTACGCCGCCCCGCGCCCCGGCGACGTGAAACACTCCCTCGCTGACATCACCCTGGCTCGAAAATTAATCGGCTTCACGCCAATGGTGCAATTCAGGGAGGGTCTGGAAAAAGCAATAGACTGGTACCGCGACAACCTTTTATGAAGACATCAATGTCCAACGTCGCTCGTGAATAGCCGCGGACGCGAAAAGCGGTCGCGCCGATTATGACAAATCTAACGTGGTTTTCTTTTAATAATTTCAGCAACTGCTCTGTTCGCGTTTGTTTTCTTACGCAGACTTAACATTTCCCGGGTCTTTGCCAGCATCATTTGGAACCGCTGCTTAGTTGTCAAGGACGTAAGATAATCTAATTCAAAGTCTATCTCTTTGTCCTCGTTATGTTTGTCTAACTTGAGAATAGCCATACAACTGCTCTATTGCAACTGCTCTTTCAAGTTCTGAGCGCTTTGGATCAATTCTTCGGGGCTGGTCGGCCGTTTGGGCGAAAGTTCAAACGTCCATTCATACGAATCCACAATTCTGTTCGGGTTGACTATCTGAGCGAAGAAATCGAATGGGAGATGATCGTACCAGGGGCCCCTCAGCTCTCGGTGGGTATTCAGTGTCTGGAAGCCATCCTTGCTGAGCCTGACGCAATAGTCGCCGTACCAGTTGAAATTGACCGTGACGGGAGACTCGCCGATTTCCTCGTCGTTCAGTGCGACCAATGCCCCCTGTGGCTCGGTATTGATTGTTAGCCGCCGTTCCACACAGCCGCCAAAGAATAGGCCGGCGATTGAGATAACGGCTGTCAGTGCAAAGAAATTGCGTCCTCTCATAATTGGTACCCTTAAAATTTCTTACCCGCACTATTATAAGCAAAACGCCGGAAGACAGAAGCCTAAAGTTAAGTCTTAAGACGGCAATCGCGTGTAAAATTTTCTTGATTTGGCTGCTCGATATGGGATAGTTAGCTCTGACAACTGATTATTGTAGCCGAGATTCGTGCGTAAGTGCACGAATACGGGGGACCCGATTTCGGGGGCGAATTCCGAAAGGATAGGGTACTTTCAAGCCCGAGCCCGTCAGCTAACCTCGTAGGCGTTTGAAAGGGCAACGGCAAGAGCAAGAAACTGCCGCCCGGCAGTTTTTTATTGCGCCCCTTTGCCCACGGGTAAAGGAATTAATATGAAAGTATCTGATTTTGCAAGCCGGCCTCTGGTTCAGGCGCATCTGAAATCGCACACAAAAAACGAAGTTCTTTCTGAAATCGTGGACCAAATCAGCGTCTGCAAAAAGATTAAAAACAACAGGGAAATTCTCGAACGGATACTCGAACGGGAAAAGCAAGGCTCGACCGGAATCGGTAATGGTATTGCCATACCTCACGCCAGAATTAAAGACCTCAAAGAGGCCGTTCTTTTTGTAGGGCTCTCCAAGAGAGGTATAGACTTTGCTTCTATCGACGGCGATGCCGTTCATCTTATTGTGCTTTTTCTGACGCCGCTTCTTGAAAGCGGTTTACACGTGAAGATTCTTTCGCAGATCGCCACGATTTTGAATGATAAAGTACTCATCGGACAGTTGATGCGGTGCTCAAACGACGATGAACTTTTTCACGCCCTGAAAAAAGGAGAAATCGAAAAAGAAAGGTTTCTTTCTTTGAGCCGAGAAGATATCTATCTTGAACTCGAAACTGCCGATAACGGTATAACTGAGACATCAGCTCAAGAACGGCTCGAAGCATACGGCCACAACAGACTGAAAGCCATAAGAAAAACTCCGCTTATCCTGCGGTTTGTTTATAATTTTACCAACCTTCTGGCTGTCCTGATGTGGGTCGGCAGCGGCCTTTCTTTCTGGGCAGATATGCCGGAGGCAGGATGGGCGTGTCTGGGGGTAGTCTTCATTAATGCGATCTTCAGTTTCTGGCAGGAATTCAAGGCGGAAAAAGCAATCGACGCATTAAAAAAGCTGATTCCTTCCTACACACGGGTAATCAGGGATGGCGCTGAAACAAAAGTACCAGCCGGCGATATTGTCCCCGGCGATATTATTATCATTGAGGAAGGAGATAATATCCCTGCCGATGCAAGATTAATAGAAGCTCAGGAGCTGCGCGTAAATAACAGCGCTTTTTCCGGCGAATCCAAGCTTTCTCATAAAATGGCGGAAGGCTTCCAGGACAGCAAAGGTTTCCTCTGGCTTGAAATGCCTAACTTGATTTTCGCGGGAACGAGTGTGGCCAGCGGGATGGGAAAAGCTGTGGTCATTGCAACGGGTATGGCTACGGAAATAGGCAAAATCGCCTACCTGACGCAGACCGTTAAAGAAGAATTAAGCCCGCTGCAAAAGGAGGTAAATCGCATCAGTAAGCTGATTGCCGCCATATCGGTTGTTATGGGGATCGTTTTCTTATTAGTGGGCATGGTCTTCACCAAAATGACCTTTGTTGCTGCGGCCATGTTTGCAATAGGCATTATTCTGGCTAATGTTCCGCAGGGTCTTATGCCTACGCTTACACTGGCTCTCGCTATGGCCGTTCAGAGAATGGCAAAGAAACACGCTTTAATTAAGAAACTTTCTTCCATAGAAACTCTCGGTTGTACAAGTGTCATCTGTACGGACAAAACCGGTACGCTTACGACAAACCAGATGAGCGTCAAGAAGATATGGGTTAACGATAAAATAATTGAAGTGACCGGGAGTGGATATGAGCCAAAAGGTTCATTCAGTTTTCAGGACAAGCCGCTTCCGGCAGATGCCTTTACGAATGATAATTTCGACCTTTTGTTCCGCACCGCAGTTTTATGTAATACCGCCAAACTTGTTCCTCCATCGGATATGCAGAACTACTGGAGTATCCTCGGCGACCCTACGGAAGGTGCTCTGCTGACGCTGGTTCAAAAAGCTGGTTTCGATTATGAACGGCAGCGACGGGATTGTCCTGTTCAAAAACGATTTCCATTCGAATCAGTCCGCAAAAGAATGAGCAGTATAAATAAGCTCTCTGGCAGCGGTTTGTGCGTGTTTGTCAAAGGAGCGCCAAAAGAAATTCTGGAGCTTTCAACCAAAATCGTTCTCGATAAGAAAAGCGTAGAGTTGACGCATTCAAAAAAAACAGAAATCATCTCGCAGTTAGACGATTTTGCCAAAGATGGCCTTAGAGTTCTCGGTATGGCTTACCGTCCTTTCGAGGCCCAGGAGCTTCCGGATGTTTCGGCGGAAAAGGTGGAAAAAGATTTAATTTTCATCGGCATTACCGGTATGTATGACCCGCCTCGTCCGGAAGTAAGAGACGCCGTCTCCGTCTGCAGAAAGGCGGGTATAAGAGTCGTTATGATTACGGGCGATTATCAGATAACCGCGATGTCGATCGCAAAACAAGTAGGAATTGTTTCCTCAGATAACCCTGAAGTTATAACTGGAATGGAACTTGCCGACTTAACCGATGAACAGTTAAAAGATAAAATTGTTAAAAAAGAGGTAATTTTCGCAAGGGTCAATCCTGAGCATAAATTAAGAGTTGTAAACGCCTTCAAGGAGCTGGGCGATATAGTTGCCGTTACGGGCGACGGCGTTAACGATGCGCCTGCACTTAAACGGGCGGATATCGGCGTAGCTATGGGCTTGCGCGGAACAGATGTGGCAAAAGCAGCGGCAGAAATGGTTCTGATAGACGACAATTTCGCCAGTATTGTCGCAGCTATTGAGGAAGGACGTGCCGTATTTGACAACATAAGGAAATTCATTACCTATATTTTTGCGCATCTTGTCCCTGAAGCGATACCTTACATCTTTTACGTCATTTTAAAAAATCCGGTTCCTATTACCGTTATGCAGATTCTGGCAATTGACCTCGGCACGGAAATCCTGCCGGCTCTTGCTCTGGGTATCGAAAAACCGGAGCCGGGTGTTATGAATTTACCTCCAAGACCAAAGAAAAAAGGGGTCATTGATAAAGTAGTTCTTTTCCGCGGTTATATCTTTCTTGGACTGCTCGAAGCTGTCTCTGTTTTAGTCGTTTACTATTTTGTTCTGTATCAAGGCGGCTGGAGACCGGGAATGCCATTGGAACCTGATGATACGACATTTGCCAATCCGTTGCACTTGAAAGCCATCACTATGGTTTTTCTTGGCATCGTTGTGATGCAGGTCGCCAATGTTTTTGCCTGCCGCAGTGACAGGCATTCCGTCTTTAAACTCGGGTTCTTCAGTAATAAACTTATTTGGGGGGGCATTGTTTTTGAACTTATTTTTGCCTCGACGATAATCTACACGCCATTCCTCCAGGATGTATTCCAAACCACCGGCGTCGGCTGGGCCGACTGGGGAATCCTGTTTATCTTTGCACTGTTAATCTTCTTAGCAGAGGAACTCAGGAAGAGACTACGCTGCCGGCGGTATTCCTGAAAACATCAGCAAAGACGGCTCCATAGATTCCTTCGACTTTGCCGCTCTTGCAGAAAACCGCGGCAGCAGTTCAAAATCATTGACAGCAGTAACCCTCGAAGTTAAGTTATTGTCAAATTTCGGGTTCTGTTTTTTACGGTGTCTTCATTATGAAAATCTTGTTGAGCTGGTTAAATGATTATATCCAGACCAGCCTATCTGCCGACCAAATCGCCGGGGTTTTAAGCGATCTGGGCCTCCCTTGTGAAGGGATAGAACATCGCGGCGATGATGCTGTGATCGACGTTGAGGTGACAAGCAACCGCGGTGACTGCCTGGGTTACATCGGCATCGCCCGCGAGCTGGCAGTGGCAACGGGCGCAGAATTAAGAGCGCCGAAGGCCGAGTTGATCGAGTCAGATAAGGATGTTACGGAATTTGCCGACGTTCGGATAGATGAGCCGGATTTGTGCGGGCGATATACGGCCCGCGTTATTGAGGCGGTCAAAGTTGCTCCCTCTGTGGATTGGCTTCGAAAGCGGCTGGAGGCCGTGGGGTTGCGCAGCGTTAATAACGTGGTTGACGCGACCAACTACGCGATGATGGAGACAGGCCAGCCCCCGCACGCCTTCGATTACGCCAGGATAGCCCAAGGCAAGATCATCGTCAGAAGGGCGATTGCAGGAGAACGCATCGTCAGCATCGACGGCACGCAATGTAATCTGAGTGCTGATATGCTCATTATTGCGGATGCCCGGCGCCCCGTGGCTATAGCCGGGGTGATGGGAGGGCTGGAGACGGAAGTCAGTGAAGCGACGACAGCCATTCTTCTGGAAGACGCTCACTTTGACCCGGTGAGTGTCCGCACAACGTCTCGCAGGCTCTGTCTGCCTTCGGAGGCATCTTTTCGATTCGAGCGCTCTGTCGATATTCAAATGGTGGATTGGGCTTCTAAACGCACCGCCCAGTTGATCACGCAAGTCGCGGGCGGCGGGGTGGCCAAAGGCGTCGTGGACATCTATCCCAGGAAACCGGCAAAGAAAGAAGTGACGCTGCGACTGTCACGATTGAACAAGCTGCTGGGTATCGAGGTTCCTCCCGACAGAGCAATGGGAATCCTCTCGGCGCTGGGTTTTCAACCAAAAATGGAAGGCGCTTCAATAAGTTGTTCTGCGCCCTCGTGGCGCAACGACGTTTACCGTGAGGTGGATTTGATTGAAGAGGTTGCGCGCGTTCACGGGTACCAGCACGTGCCTACGGAGCGAAAGATCAAAATCGAAGTGGTGCCGGTGGATTGTCGCCAGAGGCTTGGCCAGACGATCGGAACGTACCTCAACAGTCGCGGCTTCTACGAGGCGGTGACAGTAAGCTTTGTCGAGGATTCCGCTGCGGGCCTTTTTGTCGAGGCTGGTGCACAGCATCTGACCGTCAGAGACGAATCGAGGAAAAATGCAAATTTGCTTCGTCAAACTCTGATCGGTTCGCTGCTTGGCGTTCTGAAAACGAACTTGAATGCCAAGAACGTGCCGTGCAGACTATTTGAGATCGCTGATACGTTCGTGCCGGGAACTGAGCAGGGCGGCAAGCTGCCGATTCAGAAGGCCAAACTTGGCCTGGTCTGTGACAGCGATTTCAGAGATCTCCGCGGTGTGGTTGAAGGATTGATCGACAATATTGACAGAGATGCGGAAGTTGTTTTCACCCCTGCGGACGTGATCTGGGCGCAGAGCGGCGCCAGTATCCAGGTGAACTCCCAAATGATTGGCACCGCAGGTGTGCTTTCGCAACGGGTCAAACAAAGGCTCGACTTGAAGGACGTCCCGGCCTGCGCCGCGGAGATAGAATTTGAGCCGCTTCTGTCTCTGGCTCGCGGCCCGGTCAACGTCAAGCCGATTGCGAGATTCCCTGCAATCCAGCGCGACCTTTCCATCATCGTGGACGAGCGGATTCGCTGGGCCGATATCATCGAGGCGGTCAATGCAAAGACTTCGCGTGAATTGGAAGGCATCCACTTTGTCGGCATCTACCGGGGCAAAGGCGTCCCCTCCGGCAAAAAAAGTGTGACGCTCTCGCTGTGTTTCAGAGACGAAGATGGAACATTGACGCACGAAGCTGTTGACCGATTGGAAGGGGATATCGTGCGGAGCCTCGGCGATTCCGTCGCGGCGGAGCGGCGAACAGCGTAGTCTTTACGGCATCGTCAAATCGCCGCAAGACCGTCTGCTCTTGTGCCGCGATCGAGAAGCCGATCTACGGAAATTTAGACTTGAAGTGCAAATTTCCCTTTAGGAAAAGCTGCCCAACGGCCGAAAAAACAGTAGGCGAATGGATGCTGAAGATTTTGAATATTCGCCGCTAATTTATTGACTTTAGTCCGGTGATTTGGTATAAGTAGTGTTGCGGGCTAACCCCTGCGGTGCCCGTATGGGAAGTAGGTGTTTGAAAGAACCGATACCCGTACTCAGGGAAATCAGGCCTTGATGGATCGGAAATGCCTACCCGATAGGACTTTCGGACACAAGCAACGATTGCCCACTTGGAAGTAATGGGTTCTTATCGAACGCTTTCCTACGGCATTCGCGGAGGGGGGCGCGCAACCAATAAAAAAGGCCTGTTTGTACAGGCCTTTTTTGTTTTCTCGCAGGGGGCGGGAATATCGGACGCATGAAAGCATTGGAGCCGGCCTGTTGCTTGTCTTTTGCGGTTAAGCCATGGATTAGATTTGTCGATTACAACTGATGTGTGGTTTAAGTCGTTTAGTGTCCGTTATTAAGAGATTTGCATTGTGGAGGCCCAGGAATGCCAACTGTGCGCAGTTTCACAGTCTTGCCGGCACTGCCGGAACCCTTAAAGGACCTCGAGATTATTGCCAAGAACATGTTTTGGTCATGGAACTCCGAGTTTGTGGAGATCTTCACTCGCATCGACAGCAATTTGTGGTCCTCGTGCGGCCATAATCCTGTGAAGCTTCTTGGCAGTGTTTCGCAGGCCAAGCTGGACGCGCTGGCCGAAAATCAGGGGTTCCTGGGTCAACTGCAGCGAGCGGGCGAAAAACTTCGGGCTTACCTCGAAAGGCCGACGTGGTACGAGTCTGTCTGTTCAAAGTGTAGTGAACCTGTGATTGCCTACTTCAGTGCTGAATTCGGAGTCCACGAGTGTCTGCCTATCTACGCAGGCGGGTTGGGAATTCTCGCCGGCGACCACCTGAAGAGCGCCTCCGACCTTGGAGTTCCACTGGTCGGGGTCGGTCTGCTGTATCAGAAGGGCTATTTCCGCCAGTATCTGAATATCGATGGCTGGCAGCAGGAGATCTATGTTGAGAATGATTTCTACAACATGCCGATAGAGCTCGTTCGCAAAGAGAGTGGTCGGCCGCTGACCATCAGCGTCGAATATCCAGGCAGGTGTGTGATTGCTCAAATATGGCGAGTTTCCATTGGGAGGGTCAAGCTGTTTCTGCTGGATACGAACGTGCACGCCAACGCCCCGATAGATCGCATGATTACCAGCAGTCTGTACGGTGGAGACCGGGAGCTGCGAATTCGCCAGGAGATGATGTTGGGTATCGGCGGCTTCAAAGCACTTTCGGCCATGGGCATCACGCCGGCCGTTTGCCACATGAACGAAGGCCACGCCGCCTTCATGGCGTTGGAGCGAATTCGGGAATTGCGAAGCGAACAGAGCATGACTTTCGACGAGGCTGTCGAAGCGGCCAGGGCAGGCAATGTTTTTACGATACATACCCCGGTGAAAGCAGGACTTGACGAATTTCGCGTCGAGCTGATGGACAAGTATTTCGGCAGTTACTTTCCCAAGCTGGGTATCAACAGGAAGCGATTCCTGGCGTTGGGCAGAATACTTCCGGATGACGACAGCGAGCCATTCAAGATGCCGGTGCTGGCCTTGCGGCTGAGTAGTTGTACGAACGGCGTCAGCAAGTTACATGGCCGGATTTCACGAGGGATATGGGGAAGCCTGTGGCCCGGGGTCCCACATGATGAGATACCCATCATATCCATCACGAACGGCATCCACATCAAGAACTGGGTCTCGGACGAAATTGATTCCTTGTACGAGAAGTATCTTGGCCCGAGCTGGGCTGATGAGGCCATGCAAAAGCCCCTTTGGGAGGCGATGGATCAAATCCCCGACGAAGAACTCTGGCGGATCCATCAACGGTGTAAGGAACAATTGATCGTCTTCGCTCGCAACCGCCTGAAGGCGCAGATGCAGCGTCGAGGCACGTATCATACCGAGCTGAATCACGCCGAGGAAGTTCTCGATCCCGAGGCCCTGACCATCGGTTTTGCCAGGAGGTTCGCCAGCTATAAGAGGGGTCAGTTGCTGCTCAAAGATCCGCAGCGGCTCGCCAAGCTGCTCACCGACAAAGACAGGCCCATGCAGGTGATTTTCGCCGGCAAGGCGCATCCAAGAGACACCGAAGGCAAGGATATCATACGTCAGATTGTTCATTTTGCCAGTCAGCAGGGTATCAGACGGCGCATCGTATTTCTGGAAGACTACGACATCGATATCGCGCGGGTCATGGTCCGCGGTGTAGATGTCTGGCTTAATAATCCTCGCAGACCGATGGAGGCCAGCGGCACAAGCGGTATGAAGGCGGCGGTCAACGGCGTCTTGAATATGAGCACATCAGATGGCTGGTGGTGCGAGGGATATACGCGCGGCGGCGGCTGGGTGATCGGCGCCGGCGAGATCTACGAGGACAGCGACTATCAGGATGTGGTGGAATCCCAGGCCATCTACGATATGCTGGAAAACGAAGTCATTCCGCTGTTTTATACGCGATCCGCGGACAATCTGCCGCGGGCGTGGATACGCAGAGTAAAGAACTCAGTCAAGTGGATAGCACCGCGATTCAACACGCACAGAATGGTGGCGGAATACACGCGAAGGTTCTACAACCTGGCAGCGTCAAAATGGCGATTTCTGACGGCAGAGGCCTGCGCCAGAGCCAGGGCGTTTTCGAGCTGGAAATCCAGCGTCAGGGAGGCATGGACCGAGTTCGCCGTCAAGGATGTGATCATGGAAGTTCACAACGGGGACGGCAACAAGCAGCTCAACCCCAAACAACCCGAACTCAAAGTTGGTTCTCAGTTGTCGGTTAGGGCGTTGGTTAAGCTGGGCAAAGCCAACCCTAACGACGTTTCCGTTGAGCTTTATTATGGGCCTGTGGATACGTGGGAAAACATTCGGGATGGCTCGGCTGTGAGAATGGCTTATGAGCGGGCGGCCGAGCAGGGAAACGAGCATTGGTTTGTCGGCTCAATGCCTTGCAGAAAAACAGGTCAGCACGGCGTGGCGGTACGAGTTTTGCCCCGACACCCGGATCTGGTCAACCCCTACGAAATGGGCCTGATCCTCTGGGAAACAACGAAGTAGTAGATTGCCACCGGTCAGTAGCCGAAGGACTACGAATTGTTGTCCGACGCCCATCCACGCTCCTGATCACTCAGAAGCTTATAAGCTTCCTCCGCGGACGCGGCCTTCTCAAGTTTCTGCTTGAAATCCTCGTTCAGCATCAGCCTGCTTATCCTGGCCAGGGCCCGAATATGAGGTCCGGTTTGGTCGGTCGGCGAAACCAGCAAGATAAGGATCGTTGCAGGTTTCCCATCAATGCTCTGAAACTCTATCGGCTCACGGGCTATTCCAACGGCCATCACAAGCTCCTTAACGGCATTGCACTTGCCGTGAGGGATAGCTATTCCAGCCCCCGTTCCCGTGCTTTGTATCCGTTCGCGTGTCAAGACTGCTTGCAGAGCGGCGTTCCGGTTTGACAACAGCCCGTTGGCGTCCAGCAAGTCAATAAGCTCGGCTACAACGGCTTCCTTGTCTCGGCTTTCCACCGGAACCTTGACACAGCTTGGCTGCAATATTTGTGTCAGAATCATGTTAACTTACGTCCAATATACCGTACTTCCCATCAACACTTGAACAAACCCTTATCTTATATGGTGATGGGCCGCATCGCAACGTCTTTTCCAGGAAATGAGCGTCTTTTTCTTGTGTCATGGTTTGGGTCTGCCCTCTTATCGCCGGGTTTTTTCAGCTTTACACATCCGCGATGCCCGAATACAATAACAGCAGCTATGGAAAAAATAAAGATTTACGATACGACTCTTCGTGACGGCATGCAGGCCGAAGGTGTGAGTTTCTCGCTTGAAGATAAGCTCGCGGTCGCCAAGCGCCTCGACGTGCTCGGCCTTGACTACATTGAGGGCGGATACGCCGCCTCCAACCCCAAGGAGATGAGGTTCTTCGAGGAGGTCGCAAAACTGGGCCTGGAGAATTCGAGAGTCGTGGCGTTCGGCAGCACCCGCAGAGCCGATTCGACCGTCTCAGATGACGCCGGCTTGAACGCCGTCCTTGCCTGTAAAACGCGTGCCGCGACGCTGGTCGGCAAGAGCTGGGATCTCCATGTGACGCAGGTGCTGGGCTGCTCGCTTGATGAGAACCTGGCCATGTGCGCCGAGTCGGTGCGCTATATCAAGAAGCATGGCCTGGAGACGATTTTCGACGCTGAGCATTTCTACGATGGCTACAAGAAGAATCCTGAATACGCGATGAGAGTCCTTGCGGCTGTTGCCGAGGCCGGGGTGGACGCCCTCGTTTTGTGTGACACGAACGGCGGCTGTATGCCTGAGCAAGTGTACGAGATTACCAAAGCCGTCTGTGGGCAATTCAGCCGGATGCTTGTGGGAATCCACACCCACAATGACACGGACTGTGCGACCGCGAATAGCCTGGCGGCGGTTCGAGCCGGAGCCAGACACGTCCAGGGGACGATCAACGGCCTGGGCGAGCGGTGCGGCAATGCCAATCTGTGCACGGTCATACCCAATCTTGCACTCAAGATGGGCTTTGAAGTCCTCAGCCCCGAAAAGCTCAAGACCATCACGGAAGTCTCTCGTTATATCTTTGAGATAGGCAATCTGACGCCGGTGATGAACATGCCCTACGTCGGCGAAAGCGCGTTTGCCCACAAAGGGGGCTTGCACGTGGACGGCCTGCGAAAGAGCAAACGCAGCTATGAGCATATCCCGCCCGAGCTTGTCGGCAATGAGCGGCGGTTTCTTATCTCCGAGCTGAGCGGCAAGTCCACCGTCCTGGCCGAGCTGGAAAAGGCGAAGATTGCCGAAGACAAGAAACTGGCCCGGAAAATCCTGACCCGCGTCCAGGAGCTTGAGAACGAGGGCTATCAATTCGAGGCCGCGGATGCCAGCTTCGAGCTGCTCGTAAAGAAGATCATGGGCACGTACAAGCCGTTTTTTGAACTTGTCAAATATCACGTGAACGTGGAGAAACGCGCGGCGGGCGATTTTGTTACCGAGGCGACTGTCAAACTGAAGGTCGGCGATAAAACCGAGCATGTCGTCGGGGAGGGCGACGGGCCGGTCAATGCGCTGGACGGCGCTTTGCGAAAATCGCTGGAGAGTTTTTATCCGTCTATCAGAGACGTGCATCTGATCGATTATAAAGTTCGCGTGGTCAACGCAAGGGCCGGCACGGCAGCCCGGGTCCGGGTCATTATTGAATCTATGGACAAGAACTCGATGTGGGGCACCGTCGGCGTCTCTGAGAACATCATTGAAGCTTCCTGGCAGGCCCTCGTGGACAGCGTCGAATATAAGCTTCAGAAGGATTCTACATCGTGTTGACAATGGAGACGAAGGGAATCGAACCCTCATTTCCGCGATGCGACCGCGGCGTGCTCCCGTTACACCACGTCCCCGACAGCACATGTGATTCTCTAACGCAATTCTATAGCCGCAAATTCAGGCTGTAAAGTGTTTTCAAGTCGGCTAACGCGAAAACGTTAGAATTTCCACTTCTCGTAGCAGACGATCCTTTCCATCGGCTCACGCTTTGGCTCCGGCCTGCTGTCCGCCGGGTAGCCGACAGCCATCAACTCTACGACTACTGTATCGTCCGGAATGCCCAAGATTCGCCTGACTTTTTCCGGGTCAAACGACCCGATCCAGCACGTGCCCAATCCTAACTCTGTGGCCTGCAAACAGATATGTTCAAGCGCGATGGCCACATCGATGGGCCCGATGGCTTGGCCGCACCGCATGACATAATCGCTGTTGCTGCACGCGGCGATGATCGCCGCGGCCTTCTGGAATACCTCCGGCCTGTTCGTGGTCTCGGCAACCCGCCGCTTGGTTTCTTTGCTGGTTGCCACTACAAAGCGCCAATCCTGCGTATTCTTCGCCGAGGGCGCCAGGCGGGCCGCCTCAAAAATGATGTCGAGCTTCTCCTGCTCGATGCTTCTTTCCTGGTACGCCCGGCAGGAGTACCGTTTACGAATCGCTTCAAGTACCGTCATAAGAACACCTCAAGTTTCTTTTTCGGTGTACGACTCGGGAGGACAACAAACACGCCGCACAAGTAATCGCCTGCCAAGAATATAGCCTCGAAATGGCTCCGATGCAAGATTAAGGAAAGGTGCTTTCGCAGCCAGGATGCGACACAGGAACAGTGCAGGTGTGCGGAAAACAGCTTTCGATGACCGCTGATAGGCAGCCCTTTTTTGTCTCTCAGCGCAGGCCCGCGCCGGTTTAGGACAGCCTGCAAACGAGGCACATCAATATCAGCACAGATAAAGCGATAAGATTCAGATAGAAGTAGTTTAGCCCGCTCATTGTTTTTACCCCCATTTACATATCTATTATACATCCTCGGCCATTCAAAGTCAAGGAATTTCTGACTTGAAGGTGTTTGATAAGAATCAGGTCATTTCACGTGTGGCGGCGGCTGGCTGTCGGCCAGCCATGTTTCCTTCTGGCCGCTCCAGATTCGAATGTCTGTGATTTCGACCTCTGTCTTCAAGCCTCTCAGGGAAGAAACAGGAAATGTTCCGCTGCACGAGAAGGCAAGATGGCGCTGGAAGCCGGGCATCAGAGGACCCTGCCAGTGGGGTTCGGCGGTTACTGGCGTCGCGGCCCATTCGTTTGATTCGGCCAGAATCTGGCCCTGCGAATCAAGAACAACGATCCGCAGCGAAAGAAGCGAGACCGTCTCCTGGCCATGGTTGACAACCTTGACTGTTGAGCGCAGCCTGCCGTTGCTCTCCGGCAGTGGTTTTGTCTCGGCAGCGATCTCAAGGTGCCTGCCATAGTCCGGCCGGCGATAGTCATTAAGGGTGTCGGCCAGAACCGGCGGCAGCGACTTTTGCAGGGCGGGCAGAAAGCGGATGGCATCCTCGGCCAGGGAAACAAACCTGCCCGGTTTCTCACCGGCAAGATACATCCCATAGATGACGACCGCCGTGCAGCTAAAGATAAACGCAACTCCAAGGGCGCTCAACCCCATGGCAAGGGCTGAGAAGAACGTGTGTTTCTGATAGATAATCTGTGGATAGTGGCTCATGATGTAGCTCCTTTTCGTTACCGGCATGACGTCGATATCACTGCGAACGAGGCTTTCATCACCACGATGGTCAATATTTTCTTCAGCGGCCATTTTCATCTGGGACCTTGCCTCCGTACCGGCCCAGCCTTGGGACCGAGCCTCATTGGCAGAGATGATAGCAGACCTGGCTCGGAAAGTCAAGCTTTCAGATTTCTTTTGCGACTTTGTTCGGGGAAAATTGCCACAGGAAATTCGAACTTGGCGACGTCTCGCCGCATCACATTACCGTGCTCCACTTTTGTGCCATACCCCCGTCGATAAAAGCTGCAAAAAAATCGGCAGCTTGCAACTTGCAGGCCCTTCACTCTTTCAGGTCCATGTAGCGCCCGTAGCACTTGATTGCCAGTTTTTCTCCACCTTTGAGCTGAATGTTCAGCACATCCGTAAATTTGCCCGTCCCGTCGGGCAGGGGCGGCATGATTTCCACCTCGAACTGATAGCCGTTCGCAATCTCCTGCTGGCTTAGAACCTTTGCAAGGCCCTTATCCGATGATGTGGACTCTACCTCGAAATTCTGGCCGTAGTTGCTCACCACAGAGATTTTCTTGACCGTTGGCTTCTGCGGCTCGGGATTGAAAAGGATGATAGACGCCGGCGTCATTTGAAATCGCTGCTGCGTGCTGAAATAAATAGTGACCCTGTCAAGCTCCGGATGAGTCAGATTGATGGCGACAAACCCAGCCGAACGCTTCTGGAGCTTCTCTAAATCGACCTTTGGCTGGAGCACAAATTTCGTCGCTTCCACCGAGGGATCCACGTCGGCGCTGATGCTGTCGCCGGTCGCTTGAAAGGTCTTTATCGAGAACGGCTGGCCGTCAAGGCTGGTCAGCGTAATGTTGGGGCAGCCGGCGTTCTCCTTGTTGAGCACCAGGTTTATTCTCCTCGGCTCATAGTCAACCTTCGGCGCGATCCGCGCCTTAATGGTCAGCGTAACATCCGGGTTCGTTTGGTCGTTGCTGCTGACGTGGAGCTGGCGCATCATCGCCCCGGCACCCCGGCCCGTATTGTACTCGACCTTGAGCGCGCCGCTCTCACCCGGCGCCAGCTCCTTCTTGTCCAGCGTGACGACGGCACCGCAGCACTTTTTGACCTCTGTGATTCGCAGCGGGGCGTTGCCAGTGTTGGTGAACTTGAACTGCCCCGTGCACTTTTTGCTGGACGACACTTCGCCGAAATCGTAAACGGTCTTTTCAAACGTGATTTGCGGTGCCGGCTGGTCAACCCGGGCTTTCTCGCTGGCGAGCTTCGCCGCTGCCGCCGTTGCGGCTTCTGTCTGATCTGGTGGCTTGGTTTGCTCCTGGCAGCCAGTGTGCAGCACCGTGGTCACACCAAGAACAAGAGATAACCAAGTCAGGCGATAGCGTTTCATGTACATAACTCCTAACTGGATAAATAGAACTAATCCATAATGATACCTTCACCGCCGCCTTCTCGCAAGGGAAAAACGCAGCCAGCTCCAAAGAAAAGGAAAGGGCTGGCGACGAAAAACACCAGCCCTTTAGGACTTCTACTTCACCTTCATTACAGTGCTGGGGGCGTTGGGGGGCAGGTCAAATCCATGTCGCACGTCGGCTCAAGATAGAAGCGCATCTGTGCTATCCTCAGGCCGTTGTTGTCGTACTTCCAGAGATAATTCTCGAGCTCAGGATCAAACAGATAAACTCGCGCCCATTCCACGTCAGTGCAATTGCCCTCGGCATCAACCGCAGTGCAGATCTGCACGCACATCGTGAGCAGCTCTTTGCTGACGTTCACGAACTTCGGCGATGTTCCCTTGGTGTGCTGAAGCTGCACAGTCTCCACGGAGCAGACCTCTTCGCCGGTCAGCGGGTCAGTCGCACATGTTGTCATGACAGCCGAACCCTTGGGAGTGCCCAGCGCCCGGATATACACCGAATACTTCGTGCAGTTTTCCTGGCCCGGGTCCGGGTTAGGTAGCATGAAGGCTGCTGAACCGTCAGTGCCGTCACAATCTATCACGTCGAAAGTCACGTCGTCCGGAGCCTCGGTCAGGTAGATTCTCGTCGTAGCCGGAAGGGGATTCTTGCTCTTGGGCTCGCCGAGTTGTACGAAGATGCGGCGCCCTTCCCCACAGCCGATGTCGCCCTTTTCCTTACTCATGCCAATGAGGTTCAGGTTATAGTGCGGACCGCTGGGAGCGCCGTTGCCGGTTGCGAACGCCACGCCGAGACTCAAGACCATAGCGACAATGAGACTTGCAATTACTGTTTTTTCGGCTTGGTTCAAAAACGCCTCACTTTGGGTAACAGTGGATGGGGAGTCA